>NZ_BLYI01000026.1 GCF_016586355.1 Anaerostipes butyraticus | reverse complement strand
ATTCAGTTTCATAGGCGAGCTGTTGGCTCAAATAAA
This sequence comes from Anaerostipes butyraticus, assembly GCF_016586355.1. Lineage (GTDB taxonomy): Bacteria > Bacillota > Clostridia > Lachnospirales > Lachnospiraceae > Anaerostipes > Anaerostipes butyraticus. The sequence continues at coordinate 33,653 of NZ_BLYI01000026.1, read as the reverse complement.
AATCGAACTTTGCCGTTATCTTTAGTATACACCTGAAACCATGGCAAGTAACTGAAAAGTTATAGCTATGTTTCATTGATGGTGGTGCCAAGTGGCCACGGCATGAAAGTTTCATAGGGAACTGCGTTCCTATGAAATAAAAAACGCTCCGCGAGGATCGCACTGCGGCTCCGCGAGGATTGCGCTGCGGCAGAAGGGAAGACGCTGCAAAATGCTGTTATAAGTTTTCCCTATAATAGATTCAAGAAGATAGATATTATACAGCGAATAAAAGATCTGATATGATAAAGAAAATTTCGATAAAAAAAGAAAGAGGTGGAACAAATGAAAAAATTATGGAAAAAATTATTTGCTGCAGTGCTGACGGGAGTGATCATGGTGACAGGGGCTGCCGGGTGTGGAACCGGCGGATCCAGTACAAAAAAAGATTCCAAAAAAATTATAGTGGGAGCCAGCCCTTCTCCTCATGCGGAGATCCTGCGTGCGGCTAAAAAAGTACTAAAAGAAAAAGGATATGAACTGGAAATTAAGGAATACTCTGATTATGTCCAGCCAAATACTGCCTTGGAAGCAGGGGATCTGGACGCTAATTATTTTCAGCATAAACCATACCTGGATAATTTCAATAAAGAAAAGGGAACAGATCTGGTATCGGCCGGAGTGATTCACTATGAACCATTTGGGATTTTCCCGGGAAAGACAAAATCTCTTAAAGATTTAAAAAACGGAGCCGATGTAGCCGTGCCAAACGATGCAACAAACGAAGCCAGAGCGCTGCTTCTTCTGGAGGCTCAGGGTCTGATCAAATTAAAAGACGGAGCGTCATTGACAGCGACAAAAAAGGATATTGTGGAAAATAAGAAGAATCTGAATATCAAGGAACTGGAAGCGGCACAGATTCCAAGATCCCTGCAGGACGTGGATATTGCAGTTATCAATGGAAATTATGCGTTGGAAGCTGGGCTGGAAGTTGATAAGGATGCACTGGCGGTAGAAGACGCAGAGTCTTTGGGAGCAAAGACATATGGAAATGTTGTGGCAGTGAAAAAAGGAGAAGAAAACAGTGCGGCCATAAAGGCTTTGGTGGAAGCATTAAAAAGCGATGAGGTAAAGGACTTTATCCAGAAAGAGTATAAAGGAGCTGTTGTTGCGCTTTTTTAAGGAAAATAGAGGAAAAATGCCCGCAGACTCATAAAAAGATTGAAAAAATCCTTTGGAATTGCTATGATTGGAATGCTATGCAGGATTTTATACTATGAGAAAGGATGGAAAAACGTGATTGAATTAAAGAACATAGATGTGGAATTCGGACATGGAGGAAATGCGTTTAAGGCAGTTAATGATGTCAGTCTTACCATTCAGGATGGAGAAGTGTTTGGGATTGTAGGTCCAAGCGGTGCCGGAAAGAGTACCCTGGTCCGTGTGATCAATATGCTTCAGCCTCCGACCAGAGGACAGGTGCTGATCGATGGCAGAGATATCACAAAGCTTAACCGCAGGGAATTGAGGAAGGTCCGTCTGAATATAGGAATGATCTTTCAGCATTTTAATCTGATCAGCGGTTCCACCATTGCGGAAAATGTCGCGTTTTCTCTTTATGCAAATAAATATCCAAAGGATAAGATCCCGGGAAGGGTAAAGGAACTGCTGGAACTGGTGCATCTTCCGGAAAAAGCAGATGCTTATCCGGCAAACCTGAGCGGCGGACAGAAGCAGCGGGTTGCCATTGCCAGGGCTCTGGCAAATAATCCGGAAATTTTACTTTGTGATGAAGCGACGTCCGCGCTGGACCTTGAGAATACAGAAGAGATTGTTGCGCTGTTAAAAGAGATCAATCAAAAGACCGGGATTACCATTGTCTTTATTACCCATGAAATGGAAGTAGCCAAAAAGCTGTTTGACAGAATCGCTTTTATGGAACAAGGAAAACTAAAAGAAATATCTGATATCTATACGGCATTTACTGAGCCGAAGGAGCCGATCGCAAAACGACTGGTGGAACGGGTGCTTAATGTAACGGTACCGGAAGCCCTTACAGTGAAAGAGGATGAGGAGCTGCTGCGGCTTAGCTATACCGGAGATGATTCTTACGATCCGGTGATCAGTATGGCTTCAAAAAATTATGATATCACCATTGATATTATCAGTGGAAAAGTAGATTATATTCATAACAAACCGTTTGGAGTTATGATCGTTATCTTAAGAGGAGCCGGATCCGAACGGGAAAAAGCTTTGGAATATATAGAAAAGAATGTATATAAGCTGGAAAGATTAGGAGGAAAATAAGATGAATGAAACACTCGAAATCATACAGTCAGAATTTGCCCAGGCATCTTTTGAGACTTTTGAGATGGTTCTGATTTCCATGATCGCGGCGGCTGTTGTGGGAACAGTTTTAGGACTGATTCTCCATCTGACATCCAGTCCGCTGTTCTTTAAAAACCGGATCATCAACGGAATTGCAGGAACGATCGTAAATATCATTCGATCTATGCCGTTTATCATATTGATCATTGTTCTGATCCCTGTGACAAGACTTCTGGTAGGAACATCTATTGGAGCACTTGCGGCTTCTGTATCCCTTTCCATTGCGTCCATTGCCTTTTTTGCACGGTTAGTAGAGGGCGCTTTCAGTGAAGTGGACAAAGGAGTAATTGAGGCAGCGGTTGCTGCCGGAGCAGGAACATTACTGATTATCCGTAAAGTTTTGTTTGTGGAGGCGATGCCTGCGCTGATCCGGGCTCTGACGGTAACATTTGTCAGTATCATTGGATATTCGGCAATGGCAGGGGCCGTAGGCGGCGGAGGAATCGGAAACCTCGCGATTATGTATGGATATAATCGTTACCAGACAGGCGTTTTATTTGTGACGGTGGTAGTTCTGATCGTTATCGTACAGCTGGGTCAGTGGATCGGAGACCGGATCGCAATGGCATTTACAAGAAAATAAAAGTCTGAAAAAATAAAATTAAGAAAGGATTCATATTTTTCTTTTCTTTGGAAACAATAGGAGTATAAAATGTTGAGAAGAAAAGGAGAGTTTACATGAAAAAGACAATATGGATCTTATGTATGGCAGTGGTTTTAGGAACGTCCCTCCTCTTTGCCGGATGTTCCAATCGTTCTAATGATGACACGACAGAAAAAACAACGGCCGGGAAGGCGTCAACAGAAGATGACAGTCTTGCGGATGATGTGGAAGACGCGGCAGATGATATCGCTGACGGAGCAGAAGATGCAGTGGATGATATAGCCAATGGATTTGATAATTATGATGATGCCCATGACTATCTGCTGAATCAGCTTGGAAACAGTGAGGAAGACGGAAGATATGTGGTGAAAAATAAGAGCGAGGAAACCACCGAGTATCAGGATGGATCTGAGGGATATCATTTTGAAGTATATGATACCAAAGATGATTCCGGAAAAAAATATGGAGACTTTTATGTCGATAAGGATACGGGTAAGATTTATCAGAAAAACACCGATACCAAAAAAATTGAAGAGTATAAAAAATAATGGATCAGGGTTCTGTTTCGAGAAAGAAACAGAACCTTTTTTCTTTACAAATGAAAAAAAGTATGGTATTCTAACCTTGAATTAGCACTCAACTAACGAGAGTGCTAACAATAGCAGCAAAGGAGGAACCCATATGATTACGATACCTGTATATGATATGATTATTTTGCCTGACATCGTGTATTATTTTAAAAGTGATGTATTTCAGGAATTAAATATAGAAGATGTCAGGAAAGATGACGAAGTACTATTTTTAATGCTGAAGGAGGATAAAGCCAGATCTGAGATGACGGCAGATGATTTTTATCCGATCGGTATTTCAGGAAAATTCCAGTCACGGGATGACAATGGTGTGATCAGTGTACGAACAACTAATCGTGTCAATGTCCTCCAGGTGAATGTAACTGCGGATGAGATTGTCGCTTCCGTAACGTTAAGGGAAGATATTGAAGATCTTTCAGATGAGGAGCGCAAGGAGCGGTACGGCAGAATGAGAGATTCTCTCTTAAAATTTGTCCAGGGCTTTCAGTGGGGCGTTATGGCGAGAGGTTATATCCTGCACTGGAAGAGCATGGAAGAGACCGTATCTTCTCTGGCAGGATATTTAAATTTAAGCAGTGAGGAAAAATATGAGATTCTGGCAGCGGATCATACCTCTGTCCGAACAGAACTGATGGAAAAAGCAATCTATGAGTTCATTGAGATGACCAGAGTGGGTCAGGAAGCCGAGAATGAACAGGTGGAAAGCCATGAAAAGGTTTATCGGGAAGATGCGATCAAAAAGCAGATTGATTTTCTGCAGAGGCAGTTGGATGAGATGCATCCGGAGAATGTCTCAGATGTTCGCAAATTTGAAAATAAGATCAGAGAATCCGGAATGAATGAGACGGCCAGACGGGAAGCTGAGAAGATTTTAAACCGGATGAAGCAGGAAGGAAAAGACAGCCATGAATATGGCATGCTCTATGATTATCTCGATTTTGTGACCGGACTGTCATGGAAAAAAGAGGAATTGACAGATGTGGATCTTACAGAAGCAGAGAAAATTCTGGATAAAGAGCATTATGGTCTGAAAAAGGTAAAACGCAGGATCATCCAGCAGCTGGCGGTAATGGCGCTGAATAAAAAGCAGTCAGGATCCATTCTGCTGTTCGTTGGGGCTCCCGGAACCGGAAAGACAAGCATTGGACAGAGCATTGCGGACGCCCTGCATAGAAAATATGTCCGGGTCAGCCTGGGAGGTGTCCGTGATGAAGCAGAAATCCGGGGACACCGGAGAACCTATGTGGGAGCGATGCCGGGAAGGATCATGGACGGCATGAAACGATGCGGCGCGTCAAATCCGGTCATGGTACTGGATGAAGTGGATAAGCTTTCCAAGGATTTCAGCGGAGATCCGGCAAGCGCTCTGCTGGAAGTACTGGATCCGGAGCAAAATAACAGCTTTACAGATCATTATATGAATGTTCCATATGATCTGTCTGATGTGTTGTTTGTATGTACGGCAAACACCATGGATACAATACCAGAACCGCTGCTGAACCGTATGGAAGTCATTCAGTTCCCGGGATATACAGCAGTGGAGAAATTCCAGATCGCACGCAGACATCTGCTGCCAAAAGCCATGAAAGCCATGGGAATCAAGGCTCAGAATCTGAAGGTAACAGATGAAGCTCTTGAAAAGATCATCAGTGATTATACGATGGAATCCGGAGTCCGGGGACTGAAAAAGCAGCTGGATACTTTGTGCAGATTCGCGGCAGTCAAACTGGTAAAAGGAGAACAAAAGAGCCTTACCGTAAGTCCGAGACGGCTGCAGGAATTTCTGGATCAGAAGCCGATCCATCATGAAAATATTCTGGAAGAAAAACAGCCGGGAATTGTGACTGGCCTTGCATGGACTCAGGCAGGAGGCGAAATCCTCTTTATTGAAACGATGTTTACCAAGGGAAGCGGAAAAATCCAGATCACAGGACAGCTCGGAGATGTTATGAAAGAATCTGTTCAGATTGCGGTGACATTAGTGAAATCAAGATATCCGGAGAAAGCAGACTTGTTTGAAAAAAATGATCTGCATGTCCATGTTCCGGCGGGGGCGGTTCCGAAAGACGGACCGTCTGCAGGTATTACCCTGACAACAGCAATCGCTTCTCTTGTAACGGGAAAAGCGGTTTCTCCAGAATACGCCATGACGGGAGAAGTTTCTTTAAGAGGCAGAGTGATGCCGATCGGAGGACTTCCGGAGAAGCTGATGGCGGCTCAGAGAGCCGGCATATCCAGGGTGCTGATCCCGGCGGAGAATGTCGATGACCTGGATGAGGTTGCTGATGAAGTAAAAGAAAAACTGAAAATCATACCGGTCAAGACCGTGGAAGAAGTGCTGAAAAAAGTACTGAAATAAGCGTCTGCCCTCCTGTTTAATGAGAGTTTTTCTCGATAATCAGGAGGGCAGTTATGTTATAATAAAAAGGTATCTAATAAAAGGTTTTTTTAAGAATGGAGGATTTTTCCAATGAAAAATCACAAGTTCTGGGCATGGGCGATGATCATCTGTCTGATGATGACTGTCTATACCGGGTATAAGCACAAATAACAACAGGAGGCAGAATTATGTTAGATATCTTAAAGAAATTTGATTTAAAAAAAGGAGGGATTTTTGCTGCTGGTGTTTTGTTTGGCACCGCAGGAATTAAAATTCTGTCCAGCAGGGATGCAAAGAAAGTATATACGAACTGTACAGCCGCAGCGCTTCGGGCAAAAGAGTGTGTAATGAAGACTGCAACAACAGTGCAGGAAAATGCAGAGGACATCTATGCGGAGGCGCAGCAGATCAATGAGGAAAGAGCTTCCCGTGAAGCGGTAATTGAAGAAGAAACCGCAGAGGGAGAAACAGGTGCCGTATTTGAAGAAGAGGAAGCGGCAGAATAAGATATGAGATTTGTTATAAAGCATGAAATAAAGGGACGTATTCGGATTCACGCAGTGCAGAAGACAATGACCTGCCGTGAAGCGGATACGTTATATTATTATCTGATGAGCCGAAAATCGGTAACTGCTGCGAAAGTGCGGCAGCAGACGCAGGATATTACCATATCCTATACTTCCGGCAGAGAAGAGATGATACAGCTGCTTCGCCGGTTTTGTTATAAAGATGTGAAAGTTCCGGAGTCTTTTCTGGCAAATTCCGGGAGAGAGTTAAATGAGGAATACCGTCAGAAACTGATCATGCATATTGTACGCTGGGCGGGAAGCCGGCTGTTTCTGCCATATCCTCTGAGGGCGGCGATTACAGCGGTAAAATCTGTAAAATATCTGAAAGAGGGAGTGAAAACTCTTGCAGCTGGAAAGCTGGAGGTTCCGGTACTGGATGGAGCGGCGATCGGTATGTCTGTGATCCGCAGGGATATGGATACGGCAGGTTCCGTAATGTTCCTTCTGGGAATCGGTGAAATTCTGGAGGAGTGGACCCATAAGAAGTCAGTAGATGATCTGGCAAGGAGTATGTCTCTGAATGTAAGCAAAGTCTGGATGATGAAAGACGGGCAGCAGATCCTGGTTTCCGCTTCCGACATTCGGGAAGAAGATCAGATCGTGGTATATATGGGAAATGTGATCCCATTTGACGGGATTGTATCGGAAGGCGAGGCCATGGTAAACCAGTCCTCGCTGACAGGAGAGTCTGTTCCTGTAAGAAAAACAGCGGACGGATACGTTTATGCCGGAACTGTAGTGGAAGAAGGAGAACTGACCATCTGTGTAAAAGAAACCAGTGGCTCTACCAAATTTGAAAAAATTGCAACAATGATCGAAGAGTCTGAGAAGCTGAAATCTTCCATGGAAGGAAAGGCGGAACATCTGGCGGATCAGCTGGTGCCATATACTCTGGCGGGAACTGCTCTTACTTATCTTATTACAAGAAATACCACAAAGGCACTGTCTGTTCTTATGGTGGACTTTTCCTGTGCTTTGAAACTTGCAATGCCGATTTCTGTACTGTCGGCAATTCGGGAAGCGGGTTTTTATGATATTACCGTAAAAGGAGGGAAATTCCTGGAAGCGGCGGCAGAAGCGGATACCATTGTCTTTGATAAGACAGGGACGCTTACAAAAGCCCGGCCGGCGGTCGTGGATGTAATTTCATTTAACGGAGAAGACAAGGATGAACTTCTCAGAATGGCGGCATGTATGGAAGAACATTTTCCTCATTCCATGGCGAAGGCTGTCGTAGATGCGGCAAAGAAAAAGAATCTGATCCATGAGGAAAATCATTCGAAAGTGGAATATATCGTGGCACATGGGATTTCGACAACGATCGATGGGAAAAAAGCTGTGATCGGAAGCTATCATTTTGTATTTGAAGATGAAGGATGCAGGATTCCGGAGGGAATGCAGGAAACTTTCGACCAGCTGTGCCCGGAACATTCCCACCTGTATCTGGCGGTCGAACATAGCCTGGCGGCGGTGATCTGTATTGAAGATCCGCTGAGGGAAGAAGCGGCGGACGTGGTCAAGGACTTAAAAGAAGCGGGCATAAAAAAAGTTGTGATGATGACGGGTGACAGTGAAAGAACGGCAGGATCCATTGCCCGCAGAGTCGGGGTTGATGAGTATTTTTCAGAAGTACTTCCGGAAGATAAGGCAGAGTTTGTAGAAAGAGAAAAGAGACAGGGACATAAGGTCATTATGATTGGAGACGGAATCAACGATTCTCCGGCTTTATCAGCTGCGGATGTGGGAATCGCCATCAGTGACGGCGCGGAAATCGCGAGAGAAATCGCGGATGTTACCATCGGAGCCGACAATCTGAATGAACTTGTTACTTTGAAAAAACTGAGCAGTCTGCTAATGAAGAGAATTCATAAAAATTACCGGATGATCGTGGGAATCAATACAGCACTGATCCTGCTGGGAGTCGGCGGAATCATTCAGCCGACAACATCGGCATTGTTCCACAATATGTCAACTTTAGCCATTGGATTAAAGAGTATGGAAGACCTGCTTGTATAAAAGAAAAAAGAAATCAGCACCTGGAGAGCTGCTGTCAGCAGAAGATGTGATCTGTGAGACAGCAGCTCTGTTTTTTATTTCTGAGCCTTTTTCAGTGCGTTTTTTATGGCCTGTTTTAGGATCGTGTTTGTGTACTGGCTTTGATCGTCAAACTTGATATCATCAATGGACTCAACTTTAGGGAGCTGTTTGTTGATTTCTTTCAGAGACGGTTCTACAAGAGGATACATGGTTTTTACGGTTTTATCTAAATGCTTCAGGGCGGCAGACTGAGGTTTTCCGTTTTTTACAGTTACCTGAAGTTCCAGTTCGCTGTCTCCCAGTGTCAGAGGAGAAGAATAGACTCCTTCTATGTAGCCGGAAGTTTGTTCTGACTTTTCCGTCGATTCTTTAGACGGGGCGAACATAAAAATAAGCAGAAGGATCAAAAGGATTCCCAGCAGGATGAAAATACCGGTATAGATCAGTTCTTTCGCCTTGAAGACGACAATTTTCGTTTTAGATGACATAACTTCCTCCCAAAAAGATTCTATTTTAGTATATGAGTCAAAACAGAAAGATATGACACAAAGAATCCGATCATGCAAGGTAGAGTTTTTTTGCCAGATAAGGTATACTGGGGGATAAGGAGATGAATTATGGCATTACAATTTATTTTAGGACCGGCAAGGTCCGGAAAAACAACTTATATTTATGACCGTATCATCCGGGAATCCATGGAAAAGCCGGATCAGGAGTTTTTCCTTCTGGTGCCGGATCAGTCAACATTAAATGCGCAGAAGGAACTGGTGACGAGACATCCGGCCCATGGCACTATGAATATTGACGTGGTAGGATTTTTTCGCCTGGCTTACCGGATTTTCGAAGAGCTGTCTTATGTTCCGAAAAATCTGCTGGAAGATGAAGGAAAATCCATGGTGATTCGGAAAGTCATGGAAAAAAACAGGAAAAATCTGAAGATTTTCGGATCCAGTATGAAAAAGCCTGGCTTTATCGAAGAGTTAAAGTCTTTTTTTGCAGAAATGTATCAGTATGATGTTTCCAGAAAGGATCTGGAAGACGCCGCTGAACATATGAAGCATCCTGCCTTGAGGGCAAAGATGGATGATATTCTTCTGGTTATGACAGAATTTGAAGATTATATCCAGGAGAGATATCTGATATCAGAGCAGCTTCTGGATGTTCTGGCAGGGAAGATGGAAGAATCCCGGAAACTAAAGAATGCGGTCTTTTATCTGGATGGGTTTACCGGATTTACTCCAATTCAGAGAAAGGTCATTCAGAAGCTGATGAAAATCGGGCAGAAAGTCTTTATTTCCATGACAGTGGATGAGGCGGCAGTTTCAAAAGAGTATAGAGAATATGAATTGTTTGCCCTGCCGAAAAAAGAGCGGATGATTTTGATGCGGGATGCCATGGAACTGGGAGTAAAGGTGGAAAAAGATATTTTCTGCAGACCGGATGACAGAGGATCTGCACAGCTGAGACATCTGGAACGGAATCTGTTCCGGTATCCATACCGAGCCTGGAAAGGAGAATGCCAGGATATCTGTGTGTTTCAGGCAATGAATCCGCGGACGGAAAGTCAGATCATAGCGGGCCGGATCGAGACTCTGGTCAGAAAGCATGGATATCAGTATAAAGGTATCGTTGTGCTGACGGCGGATCTGGAAAGTTATGGAAGTGAACTGGAACGGAGCTTTCAGGATTTTCACATTCCGTATTTTGTGGACGCGAACCGCAAATTGAAGAATAATCCGTGCATTGAGACGATTCTTTCGGCCCTTAAAATGATACAGAAGGATTTTTCCTATGATATGGTCTTCCGGTATCTGAAATCGGGATTTTCCTGTCTGAATCAGGAAGAGGCGGACCTGCTGGAGAACTATGTGATTGCCATGGGGATTCGGGGATACAGCCGGTGGAACCGGCCTTTTGAGACGGAAATTTTTTCAAAAGAAGAACAGGAACGGATCGAGCCGCTGAGAATCCGTTTTATGGATGAGATACGCCCGCTGAAAGAAGGACTGAAAAAGAGGGGAGAGACCGTGCTTGGGAAACTGACCTGTCTTTATGAGTTTTTAGAGCGTCTGAACATTGAACAGAAAATGGAAGATAAGAAGCAGAAATTTGAGGAAGCAGGTGATCCGGCCCAGGCAAAAACTTATGGCAGAGTTTATGGACAGGTTTTGGATCTGATGGAGCAGATGGCGGATATTCTTGGAGAAGAAAAATTGTCCTATGATGATTTTTTAAGCGTTCTGGAAACAGGAATGGAAGAGATGACCATGGGAGTCATACCTCCAAGTCTGGATCAGGTAGTGATCGGAGATATGGAAAGGACCAGGACGGAAGGAGTTAAAGTACTCTTTTTCGCAGGAGTCAGTGACAATGTCATACCGAAACAGAATCCGAAAGGGAATGTGATCAGTGATTCCCAGAAGGAAATGCTGGAAGAAGAAGGAATTGTGATGGCGCCGACTGCCAAGGCAGCGTCCTATATGGAACAGTTTTATCTTTATCTTACAAGCGCAAAACCGGAAGATAAGCTGTATGTATCCTACAGTGTGATGACGGCGTCCGGAGACAACCAGAAGCCTTCTTATTTTCTGGAACGGATCCGGTCTGTTTTTCCAGAGTTAAAAATCCGGGAAGAAAAGGATCTTGAGATACAGGGATATACACCGGAAGCGGCTATGAATCAGGTGGTTTCTCTTTTGGAAGAAGAAACGCTTAGTGAAGAACAATGGCGGCAGCTGGCGGTTCTTTTTTATGGACTGGAAGGATATTTACCGGCGGCCAGATGCATTGACGGGAAATTTTACCAAAATCAGGCTTCTCCGATCAGCAGAGATTTAGTGAAGGAACTATATGGAGATACTCTGCGGGGGAGCGTAACAAGGATGGAACAGTTTGCCGGCTGTGCGTTTTCTCATTTTATGAAATATGGCCTGAAGCTGAAAGAACGGATGGAACATCAGCTTCTTCCCATGGACATGGGGCAGGTCTTCCATAAGACCATGGAACTGGTCGGAAAACGTACAGACTGGAAGTTCACTGATGACGAATCCAGGGATTCTTTTGTAGACCAGACGGTGGAAGAGGCGGTTTCCGAAGTCCAGCAGGAGATACTGGAAAGCAGCAGCAGAAATCATTATCTGATGGATCGGATGAAGAGGATTTCCAGACGGGCTGTATGGGCCATGGAACAGTATATCCGGAGAGGAGATTTTACTCCGGAAGAGTATGAAATTGCGTTTTCCGAAGAAAATCAGCTGAAATCTATGAACTTTTCTCTGGAGAACGGAGAGAAAATGGTATTTTCCGGCGTCGTGGACCGGATGGACAGTATAGAAGATGAGGAAAATAAATACATCCGAATCATTGACTATAAATCGGGAGATGTAAAATTTGATTTTGCGAAAGTTTTTCATGGACTTCAGATGCAGCTGATCATCTATATGAACGCCATGCTGGAACTGTATGAGAAAAAGGGAGAAAAACGAGTGCTTCCGGCCGGGATGTTTTATTTTCATATAAACGATCCGATTGTGAAAGATAAAAAGAAAAAACAGGATGATGCAGAGACAGAACTTTTGAAGGAAATGAAGATGAGCGGGGTGGCAAACAGTGATTTTGATCTGATTTCAAAAATGGAGCATTCAGGGAAAGAGGGAATTCTTTCGATGCCTGTGGCCGTAACAACAAAGGGATTGGACAAGCGTTCTTCCATTATGGATACCAGTCAGATGCTGAAGCTTGGAACGATGGTGGAAGAGAAGATCATAGAGCTGGGCAACGCGCTGATGAAGGGAGATATATCCATCCGCCCTTATGAGTACCAAAATGGGATGCCGTGTAATTACTGCAGTTTCCGTCATATATGCGCATATGAAAACGGAGTCGACCCGGTAAAAAGGATCAAAAGCATATCATTGGAGGAGGGAAAACATGCCTTGGACGAAGGAACAGCAAAAAGTCATTGATCAGAGAGACGCGGATATCCTGGTATCTGCGGCAGCGGGTTCTGGGAAAACAGCGGTCCTGGTGGAACGAATCATACAAAAAATAACAGATGAGGAGCATCCTCTGGATGTGGACCGGCTTCTGGTGGTGACGTTTACCAAAGCGGCGGCAGGAGAAATGAGAGAAAGAATTGCGGCGGCTCTGGATAAAAAGGTACAGGAATCCCCGCAGAATCAGCATTTTGTCCGTCAGCTTTCTCTGATTCATAAAACTCAGATCACAACTATCCATAGTTTCTGTATGAGTCTGATTCGTGATTATTTTTATGTTCTGGGGATCGATCCCAATATCGCTCCGGGCGAGGAAGGTCAGCTATCGCTCATGAGAGAGCAGATACTGGATGAAATCCTGGAAGAAGCGTATGAAAAAAGGGATCCGGAGTTTATCGAGCTGGTAGAATCTTATTCTCCGGGCCGGAATGACAAAGAACTGGGTCAGTATATCTTAAATCTTTATGAGAAAGCGAGAAGTCATGTACAGCCGGAAGCATGGCTTCAGGATGCCAGGGAGAATCTTCAGGTAGAAACCTTGGAGGATCTGGAAAAGTCTCCTATGGTGAAGATGATCTGGAAGGATGCATCTGGAATTTTTGAGAACGCCCTTGCCATTCTGAAGGAAGCCCTGGAAACAGCTGAGGCAGAAGGAGGACCATATTTTTATCTGAAACAGTTAAAACAGGATGAAGAAATATTAAATGGATTTGCGGAAGCAGAGTCATTTGGAGAATGCTGTCAGCTGTTTGAGACATTTGAAAAACCAAGGCTGAATGGACGCAGAAAGAAAACAGATGTGATCGATCCAAAACTTCAGGAACGATGCAAAGGGATGAGGGATCATGCGTATAATCTGGTTGAAGAGATGAGAGGCGCTTATTTTTATCTCAGTATGGGAGATATCCTGAGAGAACTGAAAATCGTAAGACGCCCGCTGGAAGCGCTGATCGGACTGACAGAAGAATTCATGGAACGATATTCTCAGAGAAAAATAAGAGAAAATCTTATGGACTATGATGATATGGAACATTTTGCCCTGAGGCTTCTGATCGATCACTGGGATGAGAATGATAATCCGGTGCCAAGCCAGATTGCTTTGGAGAAATCCATGGATTTTGAAGAAATTTACATTGATGAGTATCAGGACAGCAATTTTATTCAGGATGCGATTCTGCGCAGTGTGTCCAGGGAAGCGGAAGACGGACATAATATGTTTATGGTGGGAGATGTGAAACAAAGCATTTACAGTTTCCGTCTGGCAAGACCGGAATTGTTCCTGGAGAAATATCACCGGTATCAGGGTCCGGAAAAAGAATATCAGCTGATCGAACTCCGCAACAATTTCAGGAGTCGAAGAGAAGTGCTGCAGTTTACTAATGATATTTTTTATCAGATCATGCACGAGTCTTTGGGGAATATTGAGTATACAAAAGAAGCAGCGCTGGTTCCGACTATGGAATTCCCGGAAAGCAGCGGTATGACCGCAGAAATTCTGCTGATCGATCAGGAAGAGGTCAGTCAGTCGGAAGAAAACGCGCTGGCGCTGGAGGCCCGGATGATTGCCGGAAAAATAAAGGAAATGGTAGATGGAGAGGATCCTTTGATGGTGACGGGAGAAGATGAACAGGGAAACCGGGTTTTAAGGAATGTCTGCTATAAGGACATTGTAATCTTGCTGCGGTCCATGAAAGGAAAGGCGGAAGTATTTCAGAAAGAACTGATGGACGCGGGAATTCCGGCTTTCTGTGACAATCAGACCGGATATTTTGATACGGTAGAGATCCGAACGCTGTTAAGCCTTTTATCTGTTGTAGACAATATGTATCAGGATATTGATCTGGCGGCGGTTCTTCGTTCCCCGATCATCGGAATGACAGAAGAAGATCTGGGATGGCTGAAGATTAAAGGAAAATCGGAACATTTATATGGCTGTCTGACCGCGGTTCAGGATCAGATGCCGCTGGCCAAAAAGGCATTAAACTATCTTGAACATTTAAGAGAGGAGAAGACCTGTCTTCCGTTAAATGAACTGATATGGCTTGCCCTGGATGAAAGCGGTTATTTTTACTATGCCGGCTCCATGCCGCAGGGAAAGAAACGTCAGGGAAATATTTTAATGCTGATTGAACAGGCGAAAGCGTTTGAAAACAATCAGGTAAAGGGTTTGTTCCATTTTGTACGGTATATGAAACAGCGCAGGGAATATAATATGGATTTTGGAGAAGCCAGTGTTCTGGGAGAAGATCAGGATCTGGTGCGGATATCCAGCATTCATAAAAGCAAGGGACTGGAATATCCTGTTGTATTTGTATCGAATCTTCACAAGAGATTTAATCAGCAGGACAGCAGTGGAAAAATAATTTTCCATCCGGATTATTTTGTCGGCGCGGATATGATCGATCCGGTGCACCGGATCCGAAGGACGACGATTTTGAAAAGTATGATCTGCCGTCAGATGAAAAAAGAAGCTCTTGGAGAAGAACTGAGAGTTCTATATGTAGCCATGACCAGAGCAAAAGAGAAACTGATCCTGACCGGAATTAAGACAAAGGAAATTGACTGGAACCGGAAAAAAGAGATATCTTATATTGATCTGTTGGAATCAAATTCTTATTATGACTGGATCAGCAAAGCGCTTGTGCATGTTCCGACAGAAGATTTTCAGCTGCAGATCTATCATCTGGAAGATTTTGCCTGGCAGCAGGAGAAAGAAGAAATAGAGTGCCAGCTGGACAAACAGATTTTTCTTGCCAGAATTGCAGGAGAAGAAGAAAGCCGGCAGGAAGAAATACGGCGGCTTAGAGAAACATTTGCCTATCAGTATGTAAATCAGGCGGAAACGAGAGGACAGCTTAAGTATTCGGTTTCAGAGATTAAGAGGATGAGCCAGACAGCAGACGAAGAAGAGGAAACTATGTTTCCTGCACGGGAACCGGAAAAAAGAATTCCGAAGTTTATCAGTCAGGAAAAGAAAATTTCTGCGGTTTCACGGGGAACTGCGGTTCACAAAGTATTTGAACTTCTGGATCTGGGCAGGACCTATTCTTATGGCGAGCTGGATGAACAGATCCGCCTCTGGATCAGCCAGGGGGCGATTGGCGAAGAGTATGACAAAGTGATATGGCGAAAGGATATTCTGGCATTTCTGGAATCAGATCTTGGAAAAAGAGTGCGTAAGGCTGCGTCCCAAAAAAAAGTCTGGAAAGAAAAGCAGTTTGTGATGGGCGTTCCGTTTTCAGAAATGTCAGAGGATGAGGAAAGCAGTTCTTATGTTGTCGTTCAGGGAATCATCGATTTGTATTTTGAGGAGGAGGACGGACTTGTTCTGGTAGACTATAAGACAGACCGGATCAAGGATCAGGACAGCTCTATTCTTGTCAGACGGTATAAAGTCCAGCTTGACTATTACCGCAGAGCCTTAGAACAGATGACGGGGAAAAAGGTAAAAGAATGTTATATTTACTCAGTATTTCTGAAGGAAGCGCTGGTTTTATAAAGATTTAACAATTTGTCATATATTTTTAAGGAACAAAACATACACAAGTCACAAATTTCTGGTAAGATAAAACCATCAGAAAGGAGTGATACCTACATGGAACACAAGAATCATATAACGATTGACGAATTGATGAAAAAGAGTCTTCAATTTGCATTAGCAGCGACTTTAATTGCAGGTACATCCAATATTTCCGTAATCAAGGATAAGATTCAGGTAAAAGAAAGTGATCACGGAACGATTGTCATTCAGCAGATGAATGATTAGGCCTTTTTCGGGAATGCTAAGACAGGTAACCATTGTTTTAGCAGAGCAGAAAGGATATGGAATATGTCAAAGGACAAAGAATTTACCGAGAAATCATTTGATGAAATGGACGAAAAGGAGCGCTTAAAATTTGAGACTGCCAAGGAACTGGGGCTGGCTGACCGTCTGATGAAGAACGGATGGAAATCATTATCAGCCAGCGAGACAGGGAAGATCGGCGGACTGATGAACCGAAAGATGAAGGACAATAACAAAAGATAAGATCAGGCCGGGTATGCGGAAGCATATCCGGCTTTTCCTTTTCCTGCCTTCCTGTTATAATAGCCATAACAACGGGAAGGAGCATGGCATGATAACGAAAGAACAATTTGAGAAAGCTCTGGAAGAGCGTCAGACAAGAGAAGTAAGAGAAAAATTAAGGGAAGGGTGCGTGGCCGTGGCAGGTCTGGGCGGACTTGGGTCACATATTGCCCTGATGCTGGCAAGGACAGGAATCCGCAGGCTTCTGCTGGTGGATTTTGATCAGGTGGATGTTTCGAACCTGAATCGTCAGGCATACACGATCGATCAGATTGGAATGCCGAAAACGGAGGCCATGAAACAGAGGATCAGTCAGATCAATCCATGGATCGAACTGGAATTTTTTCAGGGGAAGGTGACCAGAGAAAACGCAGCCAGTATTTTCAAAGGATATCCGGTTATCTGTGAGGCATTTGACGGAGCAGAAGAGAAAGCCATGCTGGTGAATACCGTGCTGGAGCAGCTTCCGGATTCTGTCGTGATTTCCGGCAGCGGCATGGCAGGAGCCTATAGTTCCAATCTGATCAAAACAAGGAAAGTGATGCAACGGCTGTATCTGTGCGGAGATGAAACCTACGGTGTGTCTGATGAAGAATCTCTGACTGCTGCGCGGGTCTCCATCTGTGCGGGACATGAAGCTAATATGGCTGTTCGGCTGCTCCTGGGTGAAACTGACGTGTAGAAAGGAAGGAATATATATGGAAGGAAAACAAATCATAGCAGTAACCAATCGAAATTTATGCACACGGCCGTTCCTGCAGGTGATGGAAGAACTGGCGCAGAAAGAACTAAAGACGATTGTGCTGAGGGAGAAGGATCTGCCAGAAAAAGAATATGAAAAACTGGCGGGCCGGTGCCTGGAAATCTGCCAAAAAACAGGAGCAGATCTGACGATTCATAATTTTATATCAGCAGCCAGGAATCTGGGAGTAAAAAAAATCCATCTTCCTTATTCTGTATTTTTGAAAGAAGCTGATACGCTGGGGGATTTTGATTCCGTCAGCACATCCATCCACAAACCGGAAGAAGTCCTTCATGCCCAGGAGCTGGGAGCGGATTTTGTGTTTGCAGGTCATATTTTTGAGACAGACTGCAAAAAAGGGCTGGCGCCCAGAGGTCTGGGCTTTTTAAAAAAGGTTCTGGAGAATGCCAGAATTCCGGTATACGGCATTGGAGGCATTCATGAGAATAATTATCAGCAGGTTCTGGATGCCGGAGCGGCAGGAATCTGTATGATGTCGGAATTTATGAAATAGCGGGAAATCTGGCTTTACTCACTGCGGGCTTTATGTTATGATTGGAAGAAGTACGTAAAGGAGAGAGTCATGAAAATAACAAAAAATCTGGCAAAAGTTATTTCAAAAATTTTAAAATTTCTTCAGCGGCGGCTGGTCATGGTAGTTCTCCTGATCGTGATTCAGGTGGTCTGGATGACCTATATTGTAGCAATCATAGGTGAGAATTCCGAGATACTGCAGAAGCTGCTGGAATTGTTCAGCCTGATTGTCGTGATTTATCTGGTAAACAAAGAAGATAACCCGGCCTACAAGCTCGCATGGACCATACCGATTCTGATTTTCCCTTTGTTTGGAGGATTTGCGTATCTGGTCCTGGGGAATAAGCAGCCGGCGAGAAAGCTGAGGAAGGCGCTGGAAGAATCGATTTCTGAAACCGATTTTCTGCTGGGACAGGAATATGAAGTGATCGAGAACTTGAAAAAGGCAGATTTCCAGGCTGCAACGCAGGCAGTTTATATAGAAAAATACGGCGGATATCCGATTTATCAGAATTCCAATACAAAGTATTATGCTTCCGGAGAGGAGATGTTTGGAGATCTTCTGGAATCTCTGCGCAGTGCAAAGCATTATATTTTTATGGAATTCTTTATTGTTTCACAAGGTTATATGTGGGAAACAATTCTGGAAATCTTAAAAGAGCGCGTCAATGATGGAGTGGAAGTTCGTTTTATGTATGATGACGTAGGATGTGTTGATCTTCTGCCGTATAAATACTATAAAGAACTGGAAAAGTATGGGATTATGACAGTGGCCTTTAACCGGATCAAACCGCTGATTTCCACTGCATGGAACAACCGGGATCACAGAAAAGTTGTCGTAGTGGACGGACATACCGCTTATACCGGCGGGCTGAATCTGGCGGATGAATATATTAACCGGATCGAGAGGTTTGGATATTGGAAAGACGCAGGGCTTAAGGTAACGGGCGATGCTGTATGGAATTTTACAGTAATGTTTCTGCAGGTGTGGAATGCCATGCGTAAGACCGATGAAGGATTTGGCATGTTCCTTCCGCACAAACATCACCAGGCGGATTTTAAGGGAAAAGGCTATATCCAGCCTTATGCCGATAACCCTCTGGACCGGGAGACTGTAGGAGAGAATGTATATCTGAATATTATTAATTCCGCGGTTCATTATGTCTATATGTATACACCGTATCTGATCATTGATAATGAGATGATCACAGCATTGTGTCTTGCGGCAAAACGCGGTGTGGATGTAAGAATTGTTACGCCGGCGATTCCGGACAAGAAAGCGGTCTTTTTGCTGACGCAGTCTTACTATAGTCAGCTGGTGGATGCAGGAATCCGGATTTATCAGTATACGCCTGGTTTTATTCATGCAAAATGTTTCCTGTGTGATGATAAGATCGGGACAGTAGGAACGATCAATATGGATTTTCGGAGTCTGTATCTTCATTTTGAAAATGGTGTGTTTATGTATAAAAGTGAAGCTTTGCCGCAGCTGAAGGAGGATATGCTCCGGACATTTGAAGAAAGCCAGCTCATTACCAAAGAAATGTGTGAAGGCACACTGCCAAAGCGGCTGGCTCAAAGTATGTTGAGAATTTTAGCGCCTTTATTATAGGAGTTTGGGCAAATGGAAAGTTATACAAGTTTTGCGATGGTGTATGATGAATTTATGGATCAGACACCATATGATGCCTGGCATCAGAATATTCTGGATATTTTTAAGAAGTATGATGTGCCTTCTCAGGGAAAGATTCTGGAGCTTGGATGCGGAACCGGGAAAATGACCCGCAGGCTTGCGTCCAGCGGATATGATATAACAGCAGTTGATAATTCCCTGGAAATGCTGGAGATTGCCGGCAGCAGTGATAAGGATGGAATATTATATGTACTTCAGGATATGGCAGATTTAGAACTGCCGCGGAAAGTGGATGCTGCCGTCAGCGTGTGTGACTGTATGAATTATCTGCTGGAGGAAGAAGAACTGTTTTCGGCTTTTCAAAAAGTGAAAAAATATTTAAATCCTCATGGAATTTTTATGTTTGATATGAATTCAAAATATAAATATGAACATCTGCTGGCACAGAATACATTTGCAGAAGACAGAGAAGACGCCAGTTTTATCTGGGATAATTTTTATGATGAAAAACAGCGGATCAACGAATATCAGCTAAGTCTGTTTATCCGCAATCAGGAAGGAACCTACAATAAATATGAGGAGGTTCATCTTCAGAAAGCATATGAACAGGAAGAAGTCCGGGAACTGCTGAAGAGAGCGGGATTTACGGAAATTGATATACTGGATGCAGAAACAATGCGGAAGCCTGATGAAAAAACAGAGCGTCTTTATTATATTGCAGGATAAAGCCATATGGGAGAGATCAGAAAGGAAGAAAAATGAAAGATTATATTGTAAGAGGTACGGCCGCCAACGATGAGGTTCGATTTTTTGCGGCATATACAAAAGGAGTTGTGGAGGAAGCAAGACAGAGACATAATACGAGTCCGGTTGCCACGGCAGCCCTGGGGCGTCTGCTGACAGCAGGAGCCATGATGGGAAGCATGTGTAAAAATGACAGTGATATTCTGACGCTTCAGATTCAGTGCAGCGGTCCGATCGGCGGGCTTACAGTGACAGCAGACTCCAAGGCAAATGTAAAAGGATATGTGAACCATCCGGATGTTATGCTTCCGCCAAGCAAAGAAGGGAAGCTTGATGTAGGGAAAGCAGTAGATCTCGGTGTTCTTACAGTGATTAAGGATATTGGATTAAAGGAACCGTATTCCGGACAGACCCATCTTGTATCCGGTGAGATTGCGGAAGATCTGACTTATTATTTCGCAACCAGTGAACAGATTCCAACGTCCGTTGCCCTGGGCGTTTTGATGAATAAGGATAATACGGTCCGTCATGCCGGGGGATTTATCATTCAGCTGATGCCGTTTGCAACAGAAGAGACTATCAGCGCGCTGGAACAGAAGATCGCTCAGTTTCAATCCGTAACTTCCTGCCTGGATGCGGGACATACTCCGGAAGAGATGATGGAACAGCTTCTTGGAGATATGGATATGAAAGTATATGGAACCATGCCGACCAGATTCCACTGCAACTGCTCAAAAGAAAGAGTGGAGCAGGCGGTGATCAGCGTAGGCAGAAAAGAAATTCAGTCTATGATCGATGAAGGGAAGCCGATCGAGGTCAACTGTCATTTCTGCAATACAAACTATGAATATACGGTAGATGATCTGAAGAGGATGTTAAAAGAAGCTGCTCATTAAAAAAGGATGCCGGTCTTTCGCAGGAAAGACCGGCATCCTTTTTTAGTATGTGTCCGTGTCAGAGTCTTATTCTTCGCTTTTTTCTTCCTTTTCCTCCGTGGAAGAAGCATCATCGTCATCATCTCCGGTAATATGGATAGAGACATAATCTCTGTCATCTTCTGACGGTTCAGGGAAAATGTCGTCATCGTCGAAGATGTCATCATCGTCAAAATCCTCGTCTTCAGGTTCTTCTTCTTTTCCTGTCAGTTCCTTGATCTTTTCAAAGATGGCCTTGATCTGGTCACGGGCGATATAGAGAATGCCGCCGATGGTGATCAGAGCAGTAAGAAACTTACATAAAGTTTTAAATTTTTTTCTCATAAAAAGACCCCTTTCGTTTTTTCTGCTTTCATTGTAATATGAAATAAAAGAAAAAGCAACGAAGTATTGACAAAATAAAATTTCTTGATAAAATAATAAACGAAAATTAATTTTATACACAGGAAGGAGGAACGGTTTGAAGCGTTTATGTGCGAAAGAAGCGTTGAAATTTGTCCCAGATCAGGGAAAGATCGGCCTCGGAGGAGGAGAGACCATAGGATATCTTGCGGAGAATATAAAAGAAGCAGGTAAGCATGTGACTGTAATTACTCCGTCAGAAACCACAAGGAAAAAATGCCTGGAATTAGGGCTGACGGTAGAGGAGACTGGAGAGACATCCGGACTGAAA
Organism: Anaerostipes butyraticus; assembly: GCF_016586355.1. Lineage (GTDB taxonomy): Bacteria > Bacillota > Clostridia > Lachnospirales > Lachnospiraceae > Anaerostipes > Anaerostipes butyraticus. The sequence goes on along the minus strand of NZ_BLYI01000026.1, from coordinate 11,784 downwards.
ATAGCTTTTGACGGATGCGATCAGGTAGATCAGAGATTAAATGCTTATAAAAGCGCGGGAGGAATCCATACGAAGGAAAAGATCATTGCGCGAATGGCAGAAGAATATGTACTTTTGGCGGATGAGACAAAGATAGTAAAAGAACTCGGGTATGATATTCCGATCGTTCTGGATATTGTTCCGGAAGCGTTGGGATATGTCAGAAGAGAAATTCAGACAATGGGAGGACGCGTTCGACAGAGGAACGAACATCTTCTGGAAACAGAATTTGAAGGGAATCCTCCCCTTGGGGAGCTGGATCGAAGATTAAAAGCAATGACCGGAGTCATTGAAACTTCGTTGTTTTATCAGATTGCCGCGAAGGCTTTAATTGCAGGAAAAGATGGAGTCAGAGTCATAGAAAAAACAGGAGAAAGAAAATGAATACTTGGGGAATTTTAGGATGCGGAACGATCGCAAATGAAATGGCAGAGACATTTCAGAAAATGGGGCGCGTAATTTACGGAGTCAGCAGCCGGACGCCGGAGAAAACAGTAAAATTTGCAGAAAAATACGGTATAAAGCATGTGTATCAGACATATGAAGAAATGCTGGAAGATGAAAAGATTGACATTGTCTATATTGCAACACCGCACAGTATGCATTATGAAAATATGATAAAAGCGGTAAAAGCCGGGAAACATGTACTGTGTGAGAAAGCAATCACGGTCAATGAGGCGCAGTTAAACGAAGTTATGGCACTGGCAGAGGAAAAAGGAGTCGTTGTAAGAGAAGCCATGACGATTTCTCATATGCCTCTCTATAAGAAATTAAAAGAAAGGATCCGGGAAGGAGCGATCGGAAAACTGAAAATGGTTCAGGTAAATTTCGGCAGCAACAAAGGATATGATTCCGCCAGTCGTTTTTTTGCCCTGGAAGCAGCCGGAGGCGCACTGCTGGATATTGGTGTGTATGCTGCATCATTTGCCAGAACGTTTTTAAGTGAAGCTCCGAATACCATTCTTACAACGGTGGAATTTCTGGAGACCGGAGCGGATGAACAGTCAGGCATCATTATGAAGAATACCAAAGGGGAGATGGCTGTTATGTGTCTGACTCTGCGGGCAAAACAGCCGAAAAGAGGTGTTGTGAGCGGAGACAAAGGATATATTGAGGTATATGAATACCCAAGAGCGTGCAGGGCAGCCATAACGAATACGGAAACCGGTGAGGTAGAGACCGTGGAGGCAGGAAAAACAGAAGACGCTTTAAAATATGAAGTGGAAGCTATGGAAGGATGCGCAGCTGGTGATTATGAAGATGACTGTCAGGAAATAACAAGGGACGTTATGAAAATCCTTACAAGTGTTAAAACCCAGTGGGGAATGAAATATCCATTTGAATAGAAGAAAAGGCAGAAAAAGCAGGGGGCGGAATAAAAATCATATCCGCATCCTGCTTCTTTAGGCTGGACGGACCTGCAAGGATGGGGTATACTGGTTAAGATAAGTGGAAAAGGAGGAAAGGGATGGATGATCCGGATTTTTAAAACTTATGAAGGCGAGACCAGACTTTGTGAGCTCAAAGAAATCGAAAGAGAATCCTGGGTGATGCTTACAGATCCGACGCATGATGAGCTTTATCGTATTTCTGAGACCTATAAGATTGATATGGCTGATCTGAAGGCTGCTCTGGACGCAGAAGAACGCTCCCGTCTGGAAAACGAAGAAGACTATACGATGATTCTTGTTAATATTCCGGTGGTAGAAGAAGAAAACGGGAAGAAATGGTATGAAACGATCCCGCTTGGTATTTATATTACGAAAAAAATCGTATTTACTGTGTGCCTGGAAGAGACCAATATCCTGCGTCAGTTTGTGGATGGACTGGTTCCGGATTTTTATACATACATGAAAACACGGTTTGTATATCAGATCCTTTATAACAATGCGGCCCTGTTCCTCTATTACCTGAGAATCATTGATCAGAGAGCAAATCAGGTCGAGGAAGTTCTGCTGGAGACTTCAAAAAACAGCGATCTGATCCAGCTGTATGATCTGGAAAAATGTCTGGTATATTTTACGACTTCCTTAAAGTCCAATGAGGTCGTTCTGGAGAAGTTAAGGAAACATATCGGACTTCGTCATTATGAGGAAGATCAGGAACTGCTGGAAGATGTTATCATAGAGAACAAACAGGCTATGGAGATGACTTATATTTATCATAATATCCTGCGCAGCACCATGTCTTTATTCGGTTCCATCATTGATAACAATCTGAATCATGTTATGAAGTTCCTTGCGGCGGTAACGATCATCGTAGAACTTCCAACGATGATATCCGGGCTGTACGGAATGAACGTAAAGCTGTCGGGCATGCCATTTGCCCAGAATGCCTATGGGTTTGCTGTGATCACGGCTTTTTCCGTTGTTGTCTGTCTGATTGCGGTCTGCATATTAAAAAAGAAAAATTTACTGTAAAAAACCTGCTATGAAGAAAACGGCAGCTGCCGGCGGAATTGTTCATAGCAGGTTTTGATTTTAATCTAAATAGTGTTTCATATGCCGCAGGGCATTCTTTTCCAGGCGGCTGACCTGTGCCTGGGAGATGCTGATTTCGTCAGCGACTTCGGTCTGGGTTTTTCCTTCAAAAAAGCGAAGCCGGATAATATTGTACTCCCGGTCTGGCAGCCGGTCCATGGCTTCTTTTAAAGAGATGGATTCGACCCACAGATCTTCTTTATTCTTTTTATCTTTAACCTGATCCATCAGATAGAGGGCGTCTCCGCCGTCCTGATACACCGGTTCGTAAAGGGAAAGAGGAGTTGCGATTGCGTCCAGAGCAAATAAAACGTCCTCTTTTTTGATTCCGATTTCCTTAGAAATTGCTTCCAGGGAAGGCTCTTTGTTATATTTTTTTGTGAGGGTTTCTTTTGCGTTGATTGCTTTATAGGCAGTGTCCCGGAGGGAGCGGCTGACTCTCATGGCATTATTGTCTCTCAGATAACGTTTTACTTCTCCGATGATCATAGGAACCGCATAGGTAGAAAACTTTACGTTGAGACTTCGATCAAAGTTGTCGATGGCTTTTATTAAGCCAATGCAGCCGACCTGAAACAGATCATCGGCATTTTCACTGCTTCCGGAAAAACGCTGGATGACGCTCAGCACAAGTCTTAAGTTTCCCTTAATATACTGTTCTCTGGCGTCTAAGTCACCCTGTTCAATCCGTTCAAATAATTCTTCTTTTTCTTCGTTGCTCAGAAGCGGCAGGGTTGAAGTATTTACGCCGCATATTTCAACTTTGTTCAGTGCCATAATTGATTCCTCCATTGTAAATCGTTCTAATAAAATCATTTACAAATGCGGCTTCCTTTATACGTTGAAAAAATTGCCAGGAAAATTGACTTCTATATTTTGCGGTGATATGATAAACGAAGCAAAAGAAATAAAAAGGAGATTTTTCATGAAAAAAATATTAACTTCAATTTTGATGATTGCTTTTGCGTTATGTCTTGGAGGATGTGATCTGCCATGGCAGAAGCAGACAGCGGAAACGACAGAAAAACCTCAGACGATAGAGTCTTCCGAAGTGAAAGGAAGTATGAAAGGAATGAAGTTGAAAGTCGGGGTTTCCAATGAGATGGCGCCATTTTCTTTCTATGATGAAGATAAGAAAGAGCTGAGAGGATTCGACATTGATATTTTGAAGAGCATCAGCGATTATCTTGGGTTTGAATATGAAACCCAGGCTATGCCCATGAGAGAGATTGAGAAAAAGATTAAGAATAAGGAACTGGATTTTGCGATTGCCGGTATTTCAATTACAGATGCCCGACAGGAAGAATTTGATTTTACGGATTCCTATTATGACAATACGATTTCCATGGCGGTCAATAAAAATTCCGGAATTGAGGATCGTAAAGATATTCAGGGCAAGATCATAGGAGTCGAGGAAGAGACGTCCAATGCCCAGTATGTAGAAGATTATATGAAAGAAGATAATACAGTGAAATATTATTCTTCTATGAAAGAAGTGTTTAAAGATCTGGAAGCGGGAAAGATCGATGTGACATTGTATGATACGACAGGAGTCGATTATTACCTTCAGAATCATAAAAAAACCAATGTTACGGCTTTGAGTGAGAAACTGAATTCTGAACAGAGCAACTATGGAATCATGTTTGCCAAAGGATATAAATATCTGGATCAGTTTAATGTAGCGCTTCAGGTATTGAATACAGACGGTGAATATCAGGAGATCAAAGACCGCTGGATCGGTGTAAGCGACTAGGAGCCGGCCGTGGAGATTACGTATATTGTTTTTCGACAGATTCTGAAAATGTTTCTGATGATGGGAATTGGATTCGGATGTTATAAAATCCGTTTCTTTACGACAAAGGGAAGTCAGGTGCTGTCAGATACGGCGCTGTTTATTGTGCTTCCCTGTGTTATTTTCACTTCGTTTCAAATAGAATATGACAGACAGATTCTGTATGGAATCATTGTTTCTTTTGTTCTGGCAGCTGCGGCCCATATCGTTGCGATGGGGGCCGCATATCTTTTGGTTCGCGGAGGAAAACAGGAACAAAGGATTCTGGAACGGTTTCACGTTATATATCCTAACTGCGGATTTATGGGAGTGCCGATTGCTCAGGCGATGTTTGGGGGAAATGGAGTGATCTATATTACAGCATTTATGTGTGCCCAGAATTTTCTGATCTGGTCTCATGGAGTGACTTCCATGAAAGGAGGGGGATTTCGAAAGGAATCTCTCATACAGGTCCTGAAAGCTCCGGTCATTCTTGCGCTGACGCTGGGAATGATCTGTTTTGTCCTTAACATCCGGATTCCGGGAATGCTGGAAGAATCCCTGGAATCTGTGGGGTCAATGAACACGCCGCTGGCCATGCTGGTATCCGGAACTGCCATAGCTCAGACTCATATTGGAAAAGCACTGCGCAGACCAAGGATGTACTGGATGCTGTTCCTTCGTCTGATCGCAGTGCCTGCGGTTGTTATTATATTATTGTCTTTTGTGCCGGTGCCGGAAGAGATCCGTCTGGTCACGGCCATGGGGATATCGGCTCCGACAGCAGCAATTTCAACGATGTTCGCTGTAAAATATCATAGAGATGTCGGCTATGCGGCAGAATTGTTTGCGGAATCAACTGTATGCGCGGCTGTTACCATGCCTGCAATGATTTATTTAGCACAGCTGCTGTTTTAGCCAGGCGGCCTCATCTTCAGTCAGATAAGGAGAGATTGCGTCATATACCTTTTGCTGGTATTGTGACAGCAGTCTCTTTTCTTTTTCGCTGAGAAGTGAAAAATCAATGCCGTCCAGATCAATCGGAACCAAAGTAAGCGGTTCGAATTCCAGGAAAGAGCCATATTCATTCTGACGCTGTTTCCTGCACAAAAGCATGTTCTCTGTGCGGATGCCATATTTTCCAGGAACGTACACTCCCGGTTCATCGGTTGTAACCATTCCGGGCAGCAGCACCGCATCAAGATTTTCCGGATTGCTTCTCCATCGGAAAGCATTCGGCCCTTCGTGAACTCCCAGAAAATATCCGACTCCATGGCCGGTGCCGCATCGGTAATCCAGTCCGCATTCCCATAACGGCTCCCTGGCTATAATGTCCAGATTGCTTCCGCGGCATCCTGCGAGAAATTTGACGTCTGCCAGCAAAAGCATGGATTTGCAGACCAGGGTATAACTTTTTTTCTCTTCTTCTGAGATCGGTCCGAGAATAAAAGTTCTTGTGACGTCTGTTGTACCGCCCGGATACTGAGCTCCGGAGTCGATCAAAAGCATGCCTTCCGGTTTTAACGGTACGTCGGATTCTTCCGTTGCCTGATAGTGCATCATGGCAGCATGCTCTTTGTAGGCACAGATCGTATCAAAGCTAGGGCCCATGTAATCCGGCTGCTTCATTCTCTCTTCTTCCAGTTTCCGGCTTACGGAAAGTTCAGTCATCGCTGTTGTACCAATCTTTGTTTTCAGCCAGTAAATGAATTTGGTCATTGCCGCACCGTCATAGATATGATACTGTCTGAGGTTTTTGATCTGGGTTTCATTTTTTACCGCCTTTAATGATTCCGTAGGGTTTTTAAGAGGAATGATCTTGCATTTAAACAGCTGCTGATAGTGAAGATAATTGACGCAGTCAGGATCCAGCATAACTGTTCCGTGCTGTTCTTCGACAAAAGATGTTGCTTCCGCATAATCCATGATAATGACTCCATGGTCTTTCAGATAAGGGATAACGGTAGCTGACAGACAGTTTTCCCGGACAAAAAGAAAACACTTATCTTCTGATATCCATACATAGCTGTAAAATACAGGGGTGCATTTAATGTCGTCACCTCTCAGATTAAAAAGCCAGGCAATATCAGGAAGAGAAGAAAGAAAATATCCGTTGGCGCCCTCCTCTTTCATGCGTTCCCGTATTTTGGACAGCTTGGATGGAAAGTCCTCTCCTGCAAATTTCAGGTCGTGCAGGTATACGCTGTTTTTGGTAAGAGCCGGGCGGTCTGCCCACATTTCCTCTACAAAACGATATTTTGTCCGGAAGACAGCTTTATGCTTTTTGGCGGTTCGGGCCAGCTTTTTTCCGTAATTGGCGGAAAGATACAGACCGTTGGTGCCAAGAATATCATCCGGTTTCAGATGCTCGTCTAAAAACTCCAGGACAGTAGGAACACCGTCTACACCCTGGCGCATCAGCTGAATATGGGAAGAATCAATTTGTTCTTCCGCCTGGGTAAAATAACGGCCGTCCGTCCACAGCCAGCAGTCACGAGGCGACACCAGAAGGGTGCCGGCGGAACCGGTAAATCCTGAAATATATTCTCTGAATTTGAATGAATCATCGACATATTCAGACTGATGAGGGTCTTCACTTGGAATCAAATAGTATGTAATTTTATTCTCTTTTAATACAGTCTGAAGTTTTGATAAATTTGTTTTCATTTGGAAACCTCCCTCTTTAGGATCATCGGTAAAATCATGACAAGTCTTATTATTTTAAGTATACATGAATTGTGAAAATACGTCCAGCAAAAGAGCGGGAGGCGGTGAAAGGAAGACCGGTAAATTTGTGCAGCGTTTCACCCAATTGTTCAGAACGTCTTGACAAAATGTTGTATAATTGATAAAGATATTTATCGGATACTGAAGGAGGTTTATATGAAGAATATGTTAGTTGCCCAGTCCGGCGGACCGTCTGCGGCAATCAATGCGACGATCACAGGCGTGATTGATGCAGGACTGGAGAGCGAAGAAATCCGGCATGTTTATGGAGCGTTAAATGGAATTAAAGGAGTTTTAAATGAAAATTTCGTTATGCTGGATGAAATCTGCAGATCCAAGGAAAAAAGAGATTTGCTGGCAATGACTCCGGCGGCAGCGCTGGGATCCTGCAGGTGGAAACTGAAAGATCCGAAAGAAAATGCAGAAGAATTTGAGAAGATCATACAGGTTTTGAGGAAGAATGAGATTGGATATTTTATTTACACCGGCGGGAATGATTCCATGGATACTGTGTATAAGTTATCTCAATACTGCAAAGAACATGGCGTGGATGACATTAAGATAATGGGAGCTCCGAAAACCATTGACAATGATCTTGGAGAGACAGATCACTGTCCGGGGTTTGGGTCTGCGGCAAAATTTATAGCCACCGCATTTACGGAAATTGCCTGTGACAGTTTTGTGTATGATGTTCCATCGGTTACGATCGTAGAGATTATGGGGCGTAATGCAGGCTGGCTGACAGCCAGCGCGGCACTGGCAAGAACAGAAAAGAGACGGGTTCCTCAGCTGATCTATCTGTGTGAGAAAACTTTTGATGAAGAAAGATTTATCCAGGACGTGAAAGATGCTCTGAAAAAGGAAAATAACATTATCATTGCGGTCAGCGAAGGAGTAAAAGATGCCAGCGGAAAGTATGTTGGAGAAGAAATCAAGTCTGGAAAAGAAGATGCGTTTGGGCACAAATATCTGTCAGGCATTGGAAAATATCTGGAAGGCCTTGTGGGAGAGCAGATCGGATGTAAGGTGCGTTCTGTAGAGTTAAATGTTCTGCAGAGATGTGCCGGATATATGCTGAGCAGGACAGATATTATGGAATCCAGAAACCTGGGGGCTTATGCGGCGATCAGTGCAATTCGCGGTGAGAGTGGAAAGATGTCCGTTCTGGAAAGAATTTCCAACCATCCATATCATGTAAAAATCAGTCTGGCGGATTTATCCGGAATTGCTAATTATGAAAAAACAGTGCCGGTTGAATGGATTACGGAAGAAGGAAATGATATCACAGATGAACTGGTTGAATATCTGACGCCGCTGATCCAGGGCGAAGTAGAAATCCCTTACGAGAATGGAATTCCAAAACATTTTGTGCTGTAGGAGAAAAAGAAACCGCAGAGGCGGCAGTATGTGCTGCTTCTGCGGTTTGCTTTGTTTTTTATTTAAATTCTTTTTTTTGTTCTGGTTTATGCCTGCTGAGGAAACTGACATGTTTTCTGGATTTCAGAAAATATTGATTAATTTCCGCACCGATAAAAAGTATCATCATGCAGAAATAGAGCCATAATAAAGTCAGCAGGATACTGGTAAGTCCTCCATACATAATATTGTAAATCGTAAAATTATCAAAATACATAGAAAACAGGAAGGAAAGAACCAGCCAGCCAATAGAGGCGAGCAGTGCTCCCGGAAGGATCTCCCTTGTTTTAAAGTTGTCGCTTGGGAGAAAGCGGAACATGATAATGAATACGATCATAAAGACTAAAAAGGCTACAATAAAACGAATCATGGCAAATACCAGATGCTGATTTTCCAGAACCGGCTGGAATCGATACAGCTGCTGCAGCAGGGAATTTCCAAATAGAAGCAGAACCATGCCGAACAGGACGGCAACAGCCATTAAGGCAATATAAATGCTGGAAATGAAACGAAGAACAAAATAGTTTCTTTTTTCTTCGATTTCATGAATTGTATTCAGTCCGGTCATCATCGACAGAATTCCTTTGGATGCAGACCATAATAAGGTCAGAATTGTAAGAGACATATATGTGGTTGTAAGTTTTCCGTTTAGTGAATTTATAATAGGAATGACCGCTCCGCTGTATTGTTCCGGCAGATAAGTCTTTACCAGTTCGATCATGTCCTCAGGTGTAATCGGGAAAAAACGCATAAGGCTCAGCACCACGATTAAAAATGGAAAAAAGGAAAGAATGGTAAAGAAAGCCGCCTGAGCGGAAAACGCCGTAATATGATCTTTCTGCGCTTTATCAATAATGGATTCGATCATAGAAATTAATTTTAACATAACAAATACCTCTGATAAACGAGCTCGTCCTTAACCTGTTAATAGTATCATAATTGAAAAGAAAGTACAAGATTATGAGAGACAGAGACAGATTTGCATGGAAAAGGGACAGGATATATAATAAGATATTACCAAAAAAGAAGGAAATAATCGTAAGAAAGGTGAAAGAATCAATGAATACGAATACTATAACAGGAATCATGATTCCTTTTCTTGGAACTGCTGCAGGAGCGGCTGGTGTATTTTTTCTAAAGGACGGCATTCATCCTCTGGCGCAGAAACTTCTGCTTGGATTTGCTTCCGGCGTCATGGTGGCGGCTTCTGTCTGGTCACTGCTGATACCGGCAATGGACATGTCAGAGCCCATGGGCAATCTGGCATTTTTTCCGGCCGCTGCCGGATTTTTGCTGGGTATTTTCTTCCTGTTTCTTATGGATCATCTGGTGCCGCATCTCCATTTGGATCAGAAAGAGCCGGAAGGTCCGAAAAAATCTCTGGCAAGATCCACCATGCTGATTCTGGCAGTTACGATGCATAATATTCCGGAAGGGATGGCCGTAGGAGTTGTGTATGCAGGAGTCCTGGCAGGAAATCAGGATGTTTCGGCTGCGGGAGCCATTGCGCTGTCAGCAGGAATTGCCATTCAGAATTTCCCGGAAGGAGCGATCATTTCCATGCCGCTTCTTGGAACCGGCATGAAAAAGGGAAAGGCATTTCTGTATGGGATGCTTTCAGGAATCGTAGAACCTGCAGGAGCATTTCTTATGATACTTTTTGCGTCAGCGCTGACGCCGTTTCTTCCATATTTTCTGTCCTTTGCCGCAGGGGCAATGATCTATGTGGTTGTGGAAGAACTGATTCCCGAATCTTCTCAGGGGAAACACTCGAATGCGGGAACCATAGGGTTCGCCGCAGGGTTTGTGATCATGATGATTTTAGATGTGGCGCTTGGATAAAATCTTAAAAACCGCATTAGTTCATATATAAAAAAACAATAAACAAAATCTAAAAACTTCTTGACAAAGAATTATCTATCTATTAGAATTAGAACTAAGTTAAGAGGGAACAACAGGCGGATTGTTACTGGTAATGCAGGCTAGACCAGCTGGGAGATTTTGGGAATAGAAGTCGAAGGGCAAGGTCTATTTTTTATGCCGATTTTTCTATTCTTAAAAATATCGTAAGTGTATGAGGTGGTCTTGTGAAAATTACAAAAGTTATCAACAATAATATTGTAGTTTCAAGAGATGACAGCCAGCGAGAAGTTGTTTTGATGGGAAAGGGCCTGGGTTTCCAGAAGCATGCGGGGCAGACTATAGATCCTAAAAAGATAGAGAAGACATATATCATGAAGGATCATGGGATGACGCACCGGTTTCAGGAGATGGCAGCCAATATACCGATTGAACGCCTGAAAGTATGCAATGAGATTATTCAGTATGCCAAAGACCGGCTTCAGAAGAACATCAATGATAACATCTATATTTCCCTGACAGATCATATCAATTTTGCTATTGAGAGAGTGAAGATGGGGGTTCCGTTTCAGAATCCTTTCCTATGGGAGATAAAGAAGTTTTATTATCAGGAGTATCTGATCGGAAAAGCAGCGATCGGAATGATTGAAAAGAAGCTGAAGGTTACCCTCCCGCAGGACGAGGCGGCGTTTATTGCGCTCCATATTGTGAATGCGGAACTGGATCTGGATATGACGTCCATGGTTTCCATGACGAAATTTGTGAATCATATTCTGGATATCGTTGACGAATGTTTCGGAGATCGGATTGATAAGGAATCTGTTTTCTATGAAAGATTTGTTACACATTTAAAATTCTTTGCCCAGAGGATTTTTGCGGGAAAAGAAGTTGAGAGTGATGATACTGAATTTCAGGAAATCATCCGCAATAAATATCAGGACTGCATTGATTGTGTAGAGAAAATCAAGGCTTATATTAAAGAGACGTGCAATCATGATGTAACGGATGAAGAGATGATGTATCTGACCGTGCATGTTAAGCGGGTCACAACAAAATAAAAAGTTTATATAGAATTATATCAGGATTGTTACTGGTAATGCAGGCTAAACTTGATTTGAACCCGGATTCTTCGGAATCCTGCTTTTGTGATACGGAAAGCGGGACGATAGAACCTTTTGTTCAGATCAGGTTTTTTTTATTTGCAGGCACCTGCCTGTGTAATACATAAAAAGCTTAATAAACAAAGAAAAGGAGGAATATGAAAAATGGTAGGAATTATTCTTGCTACACATGGTGATTTCGCCAAGGGAATCCTTCAGTCAGGATCCATGATCTTCGGTGACCAGCCGAATGTTGCGGCTGTTACATTACAGCCGAGTGAAGGACCGGCGGATATCCGTGCCAAGATGGAAGAAGCCGTTGCTTCTTTTGACGACCCTGACCAGGTTCTGATCATGGTAGACTTATGGGGCGGAACACCATTCAACCAGG
>NZ_BLYI01000025.1 GCF_016586355.1 Anaerostipes butyraticus | reverse complement strand
GCCCTTCCTACTTTGACCGTAGTTGGAACGGTTCGATCTTTCGATCCTCTCATTCCTCACTGATGCATAGCGTTACATCAGCGGGCTTTGTGTTTTCTTTCTTCGTTGTTAATTCTCGATGAAATCTGATGTCTTGACTCATTCTTTTTTAAAGAATGACTCTTTTCTGGTTTTGTATGAAGTTTTCAAGGTACATCCGCGTAAATGATCTATATCCTTTACGCTGACTGGGATCAGACTGTTTGTCTCTTCCCTATGGGCTTGAGTGGACTCGAACCACCGACCTCACGCTTATCAGGCGTGCGCTCTAACCACCTGAGCTACAAGCCCATTCTGGCTGGCCGCTTCCACGACCCTCTCTTCAATTCCAGGCTCTCGCCTGAGTGGAGAATACGAGATTCGAACTCGTGACCTCCTGCTTGCAAGGCAGGCGCTCTCCCAACTGAGCTAATCCCCCATGATCCGGCAGCCACCTATCTTCCCGGGCCGTCTCCAGCCAAGTATTGTCGGCCGCGTCAGTCTTAACCATCGTGTTCGGGATGGGTACGGGTGTTTCCCCGACGCGCATCGCCACCGGAAATATTCAAT
>NZ_BLYI01000024.1 GCF_016586355.1 Anaerostipes butyraticus | reverse complement strand
GATTCCTGCAGGATTTATTTTTTAAAGAAAAAAAAGCCACAATACCGATGTCTGTCATCAGTACCACAGCCTTTGCCTGAGCGTGCGGGGATTCGAACCCCGGACAACTTGATTAAAAGTCAAGTGCTCTACCACCTGAGCTACACACCCGAAACTGGGGTAGCTGGATTCGAACCAGCGGTACAGGAGTCAGAATCCTGGGCCTTACCACTTGGCGATACCCCATTAATCATGTCACAACTTTTGTATTATATCATAAGCAGATATTCATGTCAACTTATTTTTTTCGGATCTTACAATCCAGTGAGCGTGCGGGGATTCGAACCCCGGACAACTTGATTAAAAGTCAAGTGCTCTACCACCTGAGCTACACACCCAAACCTGGGGTAGCTGGATTCGAACCAGCGGTACAGGAGTCAGAATCCTGGGCCTTACCACTTGGCGATACCCCATCGCTTGACAGCTCATTTATACTACCATGGAGATATAAGATATGTCAACACTTTTTTTCAATTTTTTTATTTTTTTCTTCACAGACATACTGACTCCTCCAAAATTCTCCGGATTCTTCTTCTTTTTCCTTAAAGACAATCCTTCCTTTTTCTCCGCTTTCAGAAGTTTCAGAAAAGTCTTCATTTTTTCCTACATATAACTCTGCTATGACAGCCCTGCCGCTTTCTTTTCCGCAGCAGTCATAAAAACAGATCTCCTCTCCTGTTTTCAGACTGCCATGAACAAATTCTACCTGCATTTCTCCTGTTTCTTTTTCCAGCCGGCTCATCCATTCAATGTAAGCCATATTTTTTTCCGGGTCGTGGAGTTTCATGATTCTTTGTTTTGCTTCCCGATATTCCGGAGAATCCTCCTGTTTTTTTAAATAATTCCAAAATTTCATACGCTCTTCCTGATTTCTTTTTTTCTTACCTTATCACAGATTGTTTTCGGAAAAAAGAATATTTTCATATTTTTCCGGTTGACAACATACAATGAAGTATGATAGATTGTCATTAACGTAATTAATCCAAATACATTGATGAGGAGCAGTAGAATATTTTAGACATTCAGAGAGCTGCTGGCTGGTGTGAAGCAGTTGTTGACCATATTTGAACTCGCCTTTGAGTAGCATGTTGAACTAACAGTAGGCATTGCCGGATTCCAACCGTTATCATGGAGCGATATCGGCTGATGATCAGCCCGTATCAGTGATAAGCGCGCATCTTTCGGGTGCGAATTAGAGTGGTACCGCGGAATTATCTTCGTCTCTATCCTGTGAAGGAATAGATTCGAAGTTTTTTTTTGCCAAACTGTTCTGACTGCTGATGGATCACACAATATTTCATATCACATTCTGAATGACTGAATATCTGCTGTTTTGCCATCATCGATTGCATAAATAATCAGAAAGGAGAGATTCCATTGATGAATCCAAAAAAATATCAAAGACAATATTTTATGCCGCCGGAGACCTGTCTTGACTGGGCTTCCAAAGAATATATCACAAAAGCGCCATCCTGGTGCAGCGTTGATTTAAGAGACGGCAACCAGGCTCTGATCATCCCGATGAGTCTGGATGAAAAAATTGAATTTTTTAAACAGCTTGTAAAAGTCGGTTTTAAGGAAATCGAGGTTGGTTTCCCTGCCGCTTCTGAAACAGAATATACTTTCCTTCGTACATTGATCGAACAGGATCTGATCCCGGACGATGTTACAATCCAGGTTTTAACTCAGGCAAGGGAACATATCATCAAAAAGACCTTTGCCGCTTTGGAAGGCGCAAAGAAAGCAATCGTTCATGTATATAATTCTACTTCTGTTGCTCAGAGAGAACAGGTATTCAAGAAATCCAAAGAAGAGATCATGAAGATCGCCACTGACGGAGCCGAATTGTTAAAACGCCTTGCCGATGAGACAGATGGAAATTTCCAGTTTGAATATTCTCCGGAAAGCTTTACCGGCACAGAAGTTGATTACGCTCTGGACGTCTGCAACGCTGTCCTGGATATCTGGCAGCCAAGACCAGACTGGAAAGTTATCATCAATCTTCCGGTTACGGTGGAATTATCTCTGCCTCATGTATATGCCAGCCAGATTGAATATATGAGCAAGCACATGAAATACCGTGACAACGTTATCTTATCCCTTCATCCGCACAATGACCGCGGATGCGGCATTGCAGATACAGAACTGGCTCTTCTGGCAGGAGCAGACCGTGTGGAAGGCACGTTATTTGGAAACGGAGAACGTACCGGCAACGTAGATATTATTACCCTTGCACTGAATATGTATACTCACGGAGTGGATCCAAAACTTGATTTCTCCAACCTTCCGGAACTGACAGAGACTTATGAGCGTCTTACCAGAATGAAAGTATACGAACGTCAGCCTTATTCCGGCAAACTGGTATTTGCCGCATTCTCCGGTTCTCATCAGGATGCCATTGCCAAAGGAATGCACTGGAGAGAAGAAAAAAATCCGGAACATTGGGACATTCCTTATCTTCCGATCGATCCAAAAGATGTGGGACGCGAATACGAAAGCGATGTGATCCGCATCAACAGCCAGTCCGGCAAGGGCGGCATCAGTTATGTCCTGGAAGAAAATTTTGGTTTCCATATTCCTGGAAAGATGAGAGAAGATGTCGGATATACAGTAAAAGATGTCTCTGACAAACGCCATCAGGAACTGGTTCCACGCGATATCCTGAAAGTATTCAAAAAAGTATATGTTAATATTGATTCCCCTTATCGTCTGAAAGAAGTTCACTTCGTACAGAAAGACGGAGGAATCGAAGCTGAGATTTCTCTTGATAAAGCAGGCGTTCCAAAATTATATCACGGAAAAGGAAACGGACGTCTTGACGCAGTCAGCAATGCCTTAAAGAGACACAGTGATATGAACTATTCCATCGTTACCTATCAGGAACATGCTTTAAATGTCGGTTCAAATTCCCAGGCCTGCGCTTATGTCGCAGTCCAGGAGCCAAATGGCAGCATTACCTGGGGCGCAGGAATTCATGAAGATATCATCACTGCTTCCGTTCTTGCACTGATCAGCGCCGTAAACCGCCTGAACATCTAATTTGATCCAAAAAGGGTCCTGCATCGAAATGATGCAGGACCCTTTTTCACTGTTTCAGGAAAGCCGCGCGCCTGCGGCCTATGAAAATACTTTTATCTCACCGTCAATTTCTGCAAAATATGCCTTTTCCAGATCTTTGATCAAAGCCTTGCCGCCGGAAACCTCCATACACTGTTTTTTGATTCTCTTCACCTGCTCTTCCGGCACCATCAGATCAAATTCCACCTCATCTGTATATTCCACATTCAGCACCGGTATATGCTCTGACGCTGTAATGTACTGAATTTTCCCTGATGAAGTATAATCACATTTTACTTTCATTCTCTGCCCAGGATGTTTGGTGATAATCTGAGAATTTCTGATTCCCTCCTGAGCGCTCTTTGTATAAGCACGGATCAGTCCTCCGGTTCCAAGAAGCGTCCCTCCAAAATATCTGGTCACCACCACAACGATATTATGCAGTTCTTCCCCCTGGATCACTTCCATCATCGGCATCCCCGCGGTCTTGCTGGGCTCTCCGTCATCACTGCAGCGAAGAACCGGCTGCTGAATTCCCACACTATAGGCCGTGCAGTTATGTCTGGCGTCCCAGTATTTTTTTCTGATCTCCTCAATAAACGCCAGAGCTTCTTCCTCTGTCTCTGCCGGCGCCACATGGGCAATAAATCGTGATTTTTTTTCTGTTATCTCTGCTTCTCCGCCTTTGTAGACGATCTTATATGACTGTCCCGTCATCTTTCTCCTCCATCCACATAATCGTATCAACCGCTTCCGCCAAAGAAACCGGTGTTACTTTGTATTCCATCAGGCGTTTTGCCGCTTTTTCGGCATCCTCTCTTGAATCAGAAAGATACGGCACCTCATCCCATTCGATCACATCCGTATTCTCCCGGTGTCTTTCTACCGCGACACCATAAATTCCTTTTACCTGATCTTCCATCAGATAATAGGATACTACATTTTCCCTTGCCTTGTCATCTAAAAAAATCCGTCTTCCTTCTATTTTCTTTGTTTTCATAAATTCCCTCCTTCTTTTTGCTGATTTCCTTTATCTTTTTCATCTTTATTTGCACATTGTTATCTGATATAATAGCAGGCAGGAGGTTTCTTATGAAATATACCAAAAACAATGTAATGAAAAAAAGAAATAATCTGTCCTCCCGTCAGATCCGGAGACATTCCAAAATTTCTCTTTTTCTCTTTAAATACATTCTGATCATATCTATAGCTCTGATCGCGGCATTTCTCGGTCTGTCGATTGGTTTCGTCCGCGGAGTTTTAAAAACCACACCGCAGATTACGAAAGAATCCGTCCATTCAAAAGGGCATATTACAACCATTTATGACAACAATGGCACAAAGATTAAAACACTTTCCAACAATGATTCCCATAAAATCGATACCCCTCTGTCCGAAATGCCGCAGAACCTGCAGAATGCATTTATTGCAATTGAAGATGAAAGATTCTATTCACATAACGGAATTGACCTGTATGGCATTGTGCGCGCTACCTTCCTTGGTATAAAAAATAAATCCAGCTTCCAAGGGGGCACTACTTTGACGCAGCAGCTTATAAAAAATAATGTACTGGGAATTCAATCCGAAAAGACTCTGATCGAGCGGATTGAACGAAAGATAAAAGAGCAGTCTCTTTCTCTGGAACTGGAGAATATTGCTTCCAAAGAATTCATACTGGAAGAATATCTCAATACGATCAATCTCGGAGAGGGAACCCTTGGCGTGCAGGCCGCAGCCCAGAAGTACTTTAACAAAAAAGCTTCTGATCTGACACTGTCAGAATGCGCTGTCCTCGCTGCCATTACGGAAAACCCATCCCGTTATAATCCGATCACGCATCCGGAGAACAATGCTTCCAGACGGCTGATCGTTTTAAAAAAGATGTTGGAACAACATTATATCACACAAAGCGACTACAGAAAAGCGGTCCGTGATGACGTTTACGAACGCATCAGCAAGAACGCCAACAACGCCTCTTCCGAAACCCAGTCTCATTCTTATTTTGAAGATGCATTGATCCTCCAGGTTGTACACGATCTGAAGGACCAGCTGGGATATGACGAGACGAAGGCTTACAATGCAGTTTACAGCGGCGGTCTGAAGATATACTCCACTCAGGATACCGAGATTCAGAAAATTGCTGATCAGGCAGCCGGAAATGACGCGTATTTCCCTTCCGGCTCCCGGGCTTCTTTGATCTACAGTCTGAGTACACGTGATACCAGCGGAAATGATGTAACATATTCTGAAAGCAATGTATTAAATTATATGAAGGAAAATCATCTGGGAGATTCCCTGATCTTTTCCAATGCCAGCGAAGCGAAATCCATGGCATCAAAATTCAAAAAATCCATAGAAGACTCAGGCGCTGTGATCGTTGGAGAATATATTTCCACACCAATCCAGCCTCAGGTCTCTATTACGATCATCAACCAGTCATCCGGTGAAGTAGAAGCTCTGATCGGAGGAAGAGGCGATACATCATCCAGCCTTCGTTCTGACCGCGCCACCGCCCTGCAGCGGCAGCCTGGATCTAATTTTAAGATTCTCTCTACCTTCCTGCCGGCTCTTGATTCCGCAGGCATGACACTGGCGACGGTATACGATGACGCTCCTTACAATTACCTGGATACTAACCGCCCGATCCGGAACTTTTATAACGGCTACCGCGGATACTCCACGATCAGAGAAGCAATCTCTGATTCTATGAACATCATAGCCGCAAAAACTATTGCCGATGTAACTCCGCAGAAGTCTTATGAATACCTTCTGGATCTCGGATTTGATACTCTGGTTGATGACAAAGAGCTGGACGACGGAACGACCAGCACAGATATCCACCAGTCTTTATCTCTTGGCGGGCTGACCAACGGCGTTACCAACCTGGAACTGACCAACGCCTTTGCTTCCATTGCCAATGGAGGCACCTATTACGAGCCTAAGCTTTATACCAAAGTTGTGGATCAGAGCGGAAATGTGCTTCTAAGCAGCGATACTTCCGGAAAAAAAGTCATGAAAAAAACGACATCTTTCCTGTTAACTGACGCCATGAAAGATGTTATAACCGACGGTACAGGCACCGATGCCCAGCTGTCTTCCGATATGGCCGTGGCAGGCAAAAGCGGCACGACCTCAGACCGCACAGATTACTGGTTCAGCGGATATACTCCGTATCATACCATGTCTGTCTGGATGGGATATGACCTGAACACCAAGTTTGATTCCAAGGAACTTCATAAGAAAATGTGGGCCGACATTATGGATCAAATCATTAAAACAAAAAAAGAAAAACCTGCCGACTTTGACAAGCCGGACGGCATCACTACGGCTCAGATTTGTAAGAAATCCGGAAAACTGGCCATTCCGGGAGTATGCGATCATGACCCAAGAGGCAGTATGGTAACAACCGAATACTTTGCTGAAGGTACTGTTCCGACACAGACCTGTGATACTCATGTCGCTGTGGAATTATGCCGGGAATCCAATGAACCGGCATCTTCAAATTGTCCTGCAGATGACAGAATCCGCAAAGTTTACATTGTCCGTCAGAAAAACGCCCGTGGTGAGACAGATGACTCCCCGTATCTTCTTCCTGAAGAATATCAGACGGAGACCTGTCATATTCACACAAAATAATCAAAGAGAAACCTCTGCCAGGCAAGCCCGCAGAGGTTTCTCTTTATTCTTTCATTTTCGGCTGGAAAATCAGAGAGGCCAGATAAGAAAAAATCAAAGCCGCAGAGGTGCCCACAGAAGCTGCAGTAAATCCTCCTTCAAAGAGCCCCAGAAATCCATGCTGATCTACAGCCTCTTTCATCCCCTTCCAGAGATTGTACCCAAAGCCCGACAGCGGCACGGTTGCTCCGCATCCGCCAAATTTCTCTATCTTTTCATATATTCCCAAAGCTCCCAGAATAACTCCGGCAATCACAAGGATGACCATGACCCGCCCCGGCTGAAGTTTTGTGTGATCCAGCAGGATCTGCACCAGAACACAGATCAGTCCGCCAACCAAAAACGCTCTGACATATTCCATCTACCCTTCCTCTCTTTCCAGAAGAATTGCGTGAGCAATGCCGGTCACACTTTCTCCTTCATTAAAACTTGTCTTTGACATCAAAGCTCCTGTCGGCACAAACAAGATACGATTCCAGTCTCCCTGAAGAAGCTTCCGGATTAAAAGAGCAGATAAAACCACTGCGCTGCAGGCGCACCCGGATCCACCGGAATGGGTATCCTGTTTCTCATTTTCATATACTTCCAGACCGCAGTCACCATGGACGTCCGAGATATCATAGCCATTTTCCTGAAGCAGCCGAATCAGGATCTGCCTGCCCACTTCTCCCAGATCTCCCGTATAAATCGCATCATAATCCTTTGGAGATACAGAATAATCCTGAAAATGCTGATAAATCACCTGGGCGGCTGCCGGAGCCATGCACGCCCCCATGTTCATTGGATCTTTCATTCCATAATCCACAATCTTTCCGGTGGTGATTCCCCGGATTTTTATCGGACTTTTTTGTTCCGAAACGATAAAAGCGCCTGCGCCTGTTACAGTCCATGTTGCAGACAGCGGTCTTTGATTTCCATACTCCAAAGGAAAACGAAACTGCTTTTCCGCTGTCCCAATATGACTGGACGCAGTAGCAAGCACCTGCTGTGCAAAGCCCCCGGCCACTGTCATTGCTGCAAGGGACAAAGCTTCGCCTACAGTGGAACACGCCCCGAACAGACCAAACAGCGGCAGATCCAGATCTTTAATGCCATAAGAAGTCGCGGTATTTTGCTCCAGCAGATCTCCTGCAAACACATATCTGATATCACTGGTGCTCAATCCGGCTTTCTGAATCGCCAGCATAGCCGCCTGTTTCATAAAACGCCCTTCTGCCATCTCCCAGGTTTCCTCTCCGAAC
Source organism: Anaerostipes butyraticus (assembly GCF_016586355.1). GTDB lineage: Bacteria > Bacillota > Clostridia > Lachnospirales > Lachnospiraceae > Anaerostipes > Anaerostipes butyraticus. Next base: position 139,220 of record NZ_BLYI01000024.1, on the reverse strand, counting down.
AGAGGATCTTCTATCACCTGATCAAAACGATTTCCCAGCGGCCCTTTTCCTTCTTTGTCCGCCACTACAGATGACCATCCGAGAAGATATGGCGGATGATCAAACTCAATACTCTGTTTTCCTTTCATCGTTTTCATCCAATCCACCCCCATTGTTTTGCCGCCAGATAAATAACTCCCGCTGCAAAAGAAGAAAAAATTCCATACAGAATCACAGGCCCTGCAATTGTGAAAATCTTTACTCCAATTCCAAAGACCTGGCCTTCTTTCTGATATTCAATCGCCGGAGAAGCAACAGAATTGGCAAATCCGGTAATCGGAACCAGACCGCCGGCTCCTCCAAATTTCGTAATCTTTCCATACAGATTCCATCCAGTCAGAATTACGCTGAGTAATACCAGCCCGATGGTAACATAAAGCAGCGCATCCTTTTTTTCCATATTCCACTGATTCATCAGCATCTGCTTGATCCATTCCCCAAGAATGCAGAAAAGTCCTCCTACCAGAAAGGCTTTCAGACAATTTTTCAGACTGTTATGTTTTGGCGTCATTTCTTCTACCATCTGACTGTATTGTTCTTTACTTGGTTCCTTTTTCATGTCTTCCCTCCTTGGTTAAAATAAATAAAATTGAAGATAACATCCTAACATCTTGCCCAGCGCCAAGGCATAGATCACACTGGCGATTCCCTTTTGCAGGGCAATCCTCCTGGAAAAAATCGGAAGACTTTTTAAGACTTCCGCCAGGGCTCCAATCAGACACCCAATAAAAATCCCTCCAAACAATCCAAAGATCAGAAGCATCGGATATCCCAGCGGAATTTTTATCCGGTACAAAAAAACCGCTGTTCCTGCAACGCCTCCCAGTGCAATAAAATCTTCGTAGAGCCTTGCATATTTTATGGATTTTGTCATTGCCGCAAGCCTTGGTATGATTCCGATCATACTCAGAAATGCCAGGAATCCCGCTGCAGTCAGAGCGCCTGCAGACAATCCATATACGGTCAGGAACAGATTACGTATCCACATCTTCTTCCACCTTCTCCCGGCCGGCATCGATCATCAGTGTATTATTGACATCTTTTTCATACAAACGCATCTGTACTTCAAAAGGCGTCGGGTCATCGCTGATCTTGAATTTGCCTGCATGATTAAAAAATAAGATGATCCCGGCTGCCAGCCCTGCGGTATAGGAAAAATGCAGGATGTTGGGACCGTCCGGCGCTTTCCCCATAATCAGTCCATATACATTGGAAAACAGTTCCTGGATGCCTACATCTGTGTTGTAGGACATAATGGAAAAACTGGCTCCAAAAAAGGCAACCAGACATACAAAAATAATCTTTCCCGCAGTTATCCATCTCTTTTCCTCTTTTTTCTGCTCATAACTTACAACAAAATCTTCCGGTCCCATGTTGACCACTTCTATCTGACTGTCCTCTTCCTTTATCTTCTCGACAACCTTTAATACAGAAAAAATTTTTCTCTGTTTCTCCCTGGACGGAAAATGATAAAGCCTGACTTTCTTCAATTTCTCTCCTGTCTCATAATCGGAGCAATACAGCGACAGTACATCACAAAGATATACCTGCGCATGATTGACGCACACACTTTCCTCTGCCTTGATATATACTTTCATCGTTCCAAGTCCTTTCTAACACAAATGTACCATCCTCTATCTGTCGTTTTTGTCTGTCCGCCAGCAGCAAGGTTCCTGCCAGAAGAAGCAGGATCAGTGCCGCCCATATCATCCATTGATATTTTCTCATATTAATCTCCATTCCGCCGCCTTTCCGCTGGCGGCACAAATAGTAATGAAAGTTTCGACTTCCTCCACGTTCTGCCCTATACTAAAAGCGATAAGCTATACTACAAAGCACGGGGAGGTGAGCCGTAAAAACTCTCTCGTTTTAGACAGCATATTAATCAGTGTAAGTTTCACCTTTCAAGCATAAATAAGCGGCTCTCCAAGACCGTACCCTAAGAATTGTTTTAACAAAGGAAATAAGGATGATACCAAGGATTCCAAATGGATCGGGAATCTGTTCAGACTGCTTCGTTCGTTTAAGAAGAAATTTGTTCGGATCACACGTGCCGGCATCTGCCTCAAACCTGCATTGATGCAAGCTGCCCATGCAGCCGTGAAATCCAACAAATCTCCTTATTACAAAGCCCCATATGAACGCATCATGAAACGCCGTGGTAAGAAACGTGCCATCATTGCGGCCGCCCGGATGATCCTCACATCTATCTGCCATATGCTGTCTGCGGGAGATACCTAAAACCCGGCCGGCCTTTACAAGATTGATATGCCTGAACCTTTGAAAAACAACCAAAAGGAAAAGGCTGTCAAGCAGGCTATGAAACTTTTGATTGCCGGGGGACTTATAAAAGAGTCCCAGCTTACTTCTTAGCGTATCTAAACAAAATCAACTATGTTTCAAATAGCTATTTTTTAATAGCTTATTTCAGTATGCCATTTTTCGGCTGTCCTCTACTTTCTTTCACACTATCACCTCGGCATTATTATTTGCAGTTTCCTCTATTTCATTCATAAGTTGCAAGAAAAGGACATAAATGTTATGATTGAAACAGCATTCAGGAGGTTCGGCATGGAAAATAATCAGTTAACTCTATATAAATTAATGATCTTATATCTAATTCAAAAAGTGGATTTTCCATTGAGCAATTCTCAGATTTCAGAATTCATCATTGACAAAGGCTACACGAATTATTTTAATGTGCAGCGTGCTTTTCATGAACTGGAAGAAGAAGAGATGCTTCGCATAAAAACCATCCGCAACATGAGTCATTATTATCTGACAGAAGAAGGGGCTGAGGCAATCAGCATGTTTGAATATCAGATTCCAAATTCGATCAAGGAAGATATTTCTCAGTTTCTGGATGAAAAAGAATATGAGCTGCGCAGGGAAACCGATCTGGAAGCAGACTTTTTCCCAGCCAAGAGAGATGAATACACCGTCCATTTAAAGATCAAAGAAAAAGACACCCTGCTTCTTGAATTAAACCTAAACGTTGTTTCAAGAGAACAGGCTGTCCATATCTGCGATCACTGGGAACAGATGCATTCTGATGTGTATTCTGCACTGATACAGAAATTATTATTTGATGATACCGAATCCTAGGCCGGCATTCCGCCTAGGATATTTTTTTCTATAAAATCCCATATTTCATCTCTTCCCTGTTTTGACACGGCAGAAAACGGAAACATCGGGACTTCCCGGTCCATATGAAGTTCTGTGCGGATTTCCTTCAGATGTTTTGCCACCTGGCTTCGCTTTAATTTATCCAGCTTTGTGGCAATGATCACCGGCTGATATCCATTATGTAAAATCCAGTCATACATCATGACGTCATTTTTGGACGGTTTATGCCGGATGTCAATCAAAAGGAACACCAGCTTCAGCTGTCTGGAAGTCTGAAGATAATTTTCAATCATATGGCCCCACTGTTCTTTTACTTTTTCTGTCACTTTTGCATAGCCGTATCCGGGAAGATCCACATAATACAGTTCCTCATTGATATTATAATAGTTGATCGTCTGGGTTTTTCCCGGCTGGGCAGAAATCCTGGCATAGGATTTACGGTTCATCAGGGCATTGATCAGGGAAGATTTTCCCACATTGGATTTCCCTGCAAAAGCAATTTCCGGAAGCTTATTCTCCGGAAGTCTGCTGGTAACTCCGCATACCGTTTCTAGATTCACACTTTTTATTATCATTTTCTTCTCCTTACGTAAAATCAGTCACATCATATATCAGCTCCGGCAGAATATGATTTTCTGCCGGAAACCAGGGATATTTCCTTTTTCAGACAAGCCGTCCCGGAATCTTTTCTTAAAAAGATATTCTACGTGACCCGGTCTTATTTGTCAATTGATACATGATGAATCTGTTTTGTATTTTTTGTGATCGGCAGAATCTGATATCCCTCCTGTTTCAAAGTTTTGATCAGGCTGTCCAGCCCTTTCACCGTGTTATCTGCCTCATGCAGATCATGCATCAGCACAACGCTGACATCCTGCTGTCTTACGCTTTTCAGGATGTTCTGATTTAATTTTGCCGCGCTGGTATTAAAATCCAGCGCATCTCCACTCTGGGCGTTCCAGTCAAAGTACAGCCACCCCTGACTTTCGACAAAACGAATATAAGGCGTAATATCTTTCACACAGGAATTGCTGCTTCCGCCCGGAAACCGGTAGATCACCGGTTTGATTTCCGTTATCTCATAAAGATAATTCTGCAGATGTTTCAGATCTTTTGCAAAAGCTTCCACAGAAGAATAAATCTGATCATAATTGTGACTGTAAGAATGCATGGCCAGGGTATGACCTTCCAGTACAATCCGCTGATAACTTTTTTTCGCCTGCTCTGTCTCTTTTCCAACTACAAAAAAAGTCGCTTTTACATTATTTTTCTTTAAGATATCCAAAATTTCTCCTGTATGATCCGATGGTCCGTCATCAAAAGTCAGATACACTTTCTTTTTGTTCATTGCATTGTTCGCCAGCAGACCTCCTTCCCCCTCCGTCTGACTTGCAATTCCAAGAGGATCTGCCTTTTCGCAGCTGAGCTGATATAAAAACCCTGCCGCCATCAGAAGAAGGCATATGGACGCCATGATTCTTTTTCTCATTCTTATCCCTCACTTTTATTGTCAATCGAATGTTCTGATATTAGAATGTGCGGGAAACAAAAAAAGATACCGGCAAAATCCGGTATCTTTTCAAAATATTTTTTAAATATGAAAGGCCTCGTTCAAATCCTAGACTTCGAAAATCAGATCGCCGTAGCTTGGCATTGGCCAGTCTTCTTTGGCAACCAGCATTTCCAGTTTATCTGCCGGCTGTCTTACAGCGCTCATATCAGCGAAAATCGTATCATGATAATATCTTGCCTGTTTTTCGACATCTTCATCCATTGCTTTCGCTTTTGCTTCATCTTCTGCGAGAACTCCGATAGCTCCATACATCTCTTTCAGATTATCTGTAATATCTCCTAACAGAGCTTCCTGAACAGAAGTGTCAACTCCTGTTTCCTTTAATACCGCAACAGAGTCTGCAAGCTGTTTCTGATATTTCATAACTGCAGGAACGATCTGTTTCTTAGCGATATCCAGTGTTGCCAGCGCTTCGATGTTAATTGTCTGCGCATACTGCTCGAACAGGATTTCCGCACGGGATTCCAGTTCCGCTTTTGTAAATACGCCGAATTTTTCAAACATCTTAATGGATTTGTCTGTTACTAATGTAGGGATCGCATCTACCATGGATTTCAGGTTTGGAAGTCCTCTTCTTTCAGCTTCCTTAATCCATTCCTCAGAATATCCGTTTCCGTTGAAGATGATTCTCTGATGTTCTGTCAGCATCTGTTTTGTCAGCTCATGAGCTTCCATTTCTACTGCTTTTGGATCATCTGCTACTTTTTCCAGCTGATCGCATACATCTGCAAAAACATCTGCAACGATCGTATTCAGGATAACATTCGGGTCAGAAATAGACTGTGTTGATCCTACCATACGGAATTCAAACTTATTTCCTGTAAAGGCAAATGGTGAAGTACGGTTTCTGTCCGTAGCGTCTTTCTCAAATTCCGGTAAAGAATGTACGCCGGAAGCCAGTTTGTCTCCCTTCTTGGATCTGGTTGCTTCTCCTCTTGTTACCAGCTGTTTTACTACGTCTTCCAGCTGTTCTCCAAGGAAGATGGAGATGATTGCAGGAGGTGCCTCATTGGCTCCAAGTCTGTGGTCATTTCCTGGTGTGGAAGCAGACATACGAAGAAGATCTGCATGTTCATCTACTGCCTTGATAATAGATGCAAGGATCAGCAGGAACTGCTGGTTTTCATGCGGTGTCTTTCCTGGATCCAGAAGGTTCTTGCCTTCATTTGTTACCATAGACCAGTTATTATGTTTACCGGAACCATTGATTCCCGCAAATGGTTTTTCGTGAAGCAGACATTTCAGTCCATGACGTTCCGCAACACGTTTCATTGTTTCCATCAGCAGCTGGTTGTGGTCTGTTGCCACATTGTTGGAATCATAGATTGGCGCCAGCTCATGCTGTGCAGGAGCTACTTCATTATGTTCTGTCTTTGCTGTGATTCCAAGCTTCCATGCCTCAATGTTCAGATCTTTCATGAAACCTTCAATTCTTTCACGGATGGTTCCAAAATAATGATCATCCATTTCCTGTCCTTTTGGAGGCATTGCTCCAAATAATGTACGTCCTGTAAAAATCAGGTCTTTTCTCTGTAAATATTTTTCTTTATCTACAAGGAAATACTCCTGTTCTGCTCCAACAGATGTTGTAACGCTCTTTACAGAATCATTTCCAAGTAAATGCAGAAGTCTGGTTGCCTGGATATCCAGTGCCTGCATAGAACGAAGCAGCGGTGTTTTCTTGTCCAGAGCTTCTCCTGTATAAGAACAGAATGCTGTTGGGATACATAATACAGTAGAGTTCGGTGTTTCTTTAATAAATGCAGGTGATGTACAATCCCATGCTGTATATCCTCTTGCTTCAAATGTCGCTCTTAATCCTCCTGAAGGGAAGGAAGAAGCATCCGGCTCTCCTTTGATCAGCTCTTTTCCGGAAAACTCCATTAAGACTTTTCCGTCATCTGTCGGAGAAATAAATGCGTCATGTTTCTCCGCTGTAACGCCGGTCAGCGGCTGGAACCAGTGAGTATAATGTGTTGCGCCTTTTTCAATGGCCCATTCCTTCATCTCATTTGCAACGACATCTGCAATTGCCGGGTTCAATTCAGTCCCTTCTTCGATAGTCTTCTTCAGGTCTTTGTACACAGCTTTTGGGAGACGTGCTTTCATGACACTGTCATTAAACACATTCATTCCAAAGATTTCAGTAACGTTTGTTTTTTCTTTCATAGGTTTCTTCCTTTCTTTTATACATTTGAAGCATTCCCAATCTATTTTGTTCCAAATGGAACATTTTATTTCACAAAAACTCTCAAATGAATTCCCGCAAAATAAAAAAATGGACGACAAACAATCTGAACCTAATTGTTTGACGCCCTTGTCAGTAACTTCATTGGTTATAAGATACAATAATTCTTTCTTAAAATCAAGTGTTTTTTTGTTTTTTATTCTGTACGTTGTCTTTCTGCGGCCGGATCCATGTGTCACGGCACCTCATTTGAAATCTGCATTCCTTCCGGATTGATACGGTAATCCTCTCTATAGATCAGCTCTGAAACCGGTACGAATCCATACTCCTGATTTTTTAACCGGACAATCAGAGGCTCCAATGCCTTTTTAGTGCATTTTGTTCCCGTATGCATTAATATGATTGCCCCGTTTTTCAGATTTTTATGGCCGCACACCTTTTCTATAACCGCATCTTTCCCTGGCTCCATCCAGTCCAGACTGTCCACCGACCACTGAATCACATAATATCCCAGACTCTCCGCCGTCTCCACCACCTGAGAATCATAATCTCCATATGGCGGACGAAATAACTCCATGGAGACTCCCAGAAGCGCCTTTGCCTTATCACCGGCTCCCTGAATCTCCCGTCTTTGTTCTTCTTCCGACAGACGGGTCATATATTTATGATGATCCCCATGATTGCCAATGTCATGTCCTGCCCTGGCAATTCTTTTCACATCTTCCGGATAATGCTCCATCCATTCTCCTGAAAAAAAGAAAGTGCTTTTTACTTTTTCTTTCTTCAGAATTTTCAAAATCTCATTCATATCTTCATTGCCCCAGGCAACATCGAATGTCAGAGCCAGTACCTTTTTCTTTCGGTCTACACAGTAAATTGGCAGTTTTCTCTCCTGATCTTCCGTCCAGACATATATATTGTCCTGAAAAACTTTCTTTGCATTTCCCAAAACGCCTAAGACGCAGGAACAAAAAATCATTCCGATAATAATCCGGGTCGACCATCTTTTCACTTTTTCCAACATGGGCATCCTGTCTTTTTTCTTTAATCTATGAAACAGGAAAAGATGATAGAACGGATTTTTTACTTATTAGGCTTTAAATAAAATTTCCCGGAAATCTGTTCCGTTTTCATAACATTGATAAACGCATCCGGATCCACTCTCTGGATCATTCGAATAACTTTCTTGCTTTCTGCGCTGGAAACCACAGAATATACCACTTTTCTCTCATTTCCTTTGTAAGAACCTATCGCATCCATAACCGTCGCTCCGTGATTGGTAACCTTCGCAATAGCTCTGTAGACTTCTCTGGCCCGGTTGGTTACAACGATCAAGGTCTGCTGCTGATACTTTTTATACATCATATGAAGCACCTGTGTGGAGGCATACTGAAAAATAATAGAATACAATGCCTTATCCCACCCAAACAAAATACCTGCCGCGCCAAGGATTACCACATTCAGCCCGAATACAATATTCCAGGAGTCAATTTCTTTCTTTTCTGATAAATAGATTGCTATAAAATCAGTTCCTCCTGTTGTCGCATTCATCATCAGACAGGCACTGATGATCACTCCGTTAATCAGTCCTCCAAAAATGCTGATCAAAAGCGTATCATATGTAATCACGTAACCTGGGATAATATCTGTAAAAAATCCGGTCAGCAGGATCATAAGACAGGAGTACAGGGTAAATTTCCTGCCGATAAAACGAAATCCCAGATATACCGGCCCTGCATTCAGCAGGATATTGATCAGAGTATATGGAAGCGATATTCCAAAAAACATCTCTGAAATCCTCTGGATCAGCAGAGCGAGCCCGGTCGCTCCTCCAGGATACAGCCCTCCGGTTCTGACGAAAGATTTGATGTTCAGCGCCATGATAAATGCCGCAAAACAGATACAGATGACCTTCAGAATTTCATTCTTATAGCGAATCTTCATATTCTTTTCCATCCTTCCTTATATCCCCCTCTTCATTATTATAAAATCTGCCTCTGCAATCCGCAATCACTGTTTTTAATCAACCGGAAAAAAATTTTTTCATCCAGCAAAAAAAAAGGCAGAATTTTCATTCCGCCCCTTCTTCCAATAACGCCTGCAGCTTCTGCCGCCGTTTGATCTCTCCTATTTTTTTATAACCAGAGTATCGTATCCCAGCTGTTTTAACTGATTTTCCAGCTGTACTGCTTCGTCCAGCGTATCAGATTCTCCGATCTGCACCGCATAATAAGGATCATCAAACACAATCTCTCCGCTAAACCCCTGGGACTGTGCTTCATTCAATGCATACTGTGCATTGGAAAAATTCCTGTAAAGGCCAATCTGTACGCGGTAAGCCCCTGTCACCGGCGGCTGGCCTTTTCCGATAGTATCCATAATACCATCCGCAATCGCCTGGGCAATTTCCGAAAACCGTTCTTCAAATCTTTGATTATCCTGATCTGAATTGATAAAACCTGCCTCAATCAAAATCGCAGGAATACTGGTCCTTCGAAGAACCGTAAGGTCCGGTCTTTCCTTTACTCCGATATTTCGAAATCCCACGCCTTCCAGACGGCTGTTTACATTTCGTGCCATCTGAGCCTTGATCCCGCTGTCATCAAATACCAGTGTTTCCACCCCGTTGTACTGATTGGCGTTTGGACTGGAATTTCGGTGAAAAGAAATAAAATAATCTGCCCCGCTTGCATTCCCGATTCTTGCTTTCTCCGATGGTGACTGATAGACATCATCCTGTCTGGTATACATAACCGGAATCCCGTTTCTTGCCAGGATCTCGCCTACTGCCAGAGCAAGCCTCAGATTATCATCTTTTTCTTTTCGTCCGCTGTACTGGGCTCCGTTGTCATATCCTCCGTGGCCCGCATCCAAAATGACTCCTGCCATATGAAAACCTCTTATAAAATTCCTTGTGATAGAGTATGCCGGTATTGAAAAAATGTTCCTGCAAAAAACAGTCTTTTCGTTTGTGAAAATATCTCATATCTTGTGACGCACCCTCCTTGCATTTCTCCCTATTCTCTTCTACAATGAAAACAGAACACAGGAGGAGGAACATCATATGGAAGTAAAAGCAATTATGTGTGACATTGATGGAACATTACTGACAACAGCCGGCACCGTCTCCCCTCTTACGGCAGACGCGATTCAAAAAGTACGGGACAAGGGAATCCTGTTTGGTATTTCCACTGGAAGAGCCGTTACCAACGTTCGGAAACTTCTTCCGGAATGGGGACTTTCTGACATGGTGGACGCCATTGTTGGAAGCGGCGGCGCGGAAATTTATGATTTTGGCCAGGACCACTACGAGGAAAATTACCCCCTTCCGGGCCATGTGATTCGTGAAATTATCGACCATTATAAAGATATGGATGTGAACTTCGTCATTCACGGAGACGGATTCCTTTATACACCAAAAGATGATATCAATATCCGAAATCTCTCTGCCACAGATAAGATTCCTTACAAAGTCATTGATTTTAATGAATATTTAAAAACCAGTCACCCGAAAGTCATGATCACCTGCGCTCCGGAAATGATGGATGCCGTGATCGAGCGGGGAAAATCATTTAAGAGCGAAAATTTCCGTTCTGCTTCCCTGCAGACGACAAAGCTTCTGTATGAATTTATGGATCCGAGAATCACAAAAACATACGGACTGAAGAAGATCATGGATCTTCACGGATTTTCCATGGACGATTTATGTGTCTTTGGAGATGCGGACAATGATTATGACATGGTCTTAAACGCCGGTGTCGGCGTTGCCATGGCAAACGGAAGTGAAAAGACAAAAAATGCCGCTGATTACATTACAGACGATAATGATCATGACGGCATTGGAACCTTTATTTTTCAGCATATTTTATCATAACATATGAGAAAGGGAAGCACTGCCGGCGCTTCCCTTCCCTGTCTTTAAAGTCGTTCTCCGTACATTTTTTCAAAGTAATTTGCGTACTCCCCAGATAAGATATTCTGCCACCATTCTTTATTGTCCAGATACCACTGGATAGTCTGGGCAATTCCGGTATCAAAATTATATTTTGGCTTCCATCCCAGTTCAGTTTCCAGTTTTGTCGGATCAATCGCATAGCGCATATCATGACCCGGGCGGTCTGTGACAAATTTAATCAGACTTTCCGGTTTGTTCAGGGCATGAAGAATGGTTTTTACCACTTCCAGATTGGTTCGTTCGTTATGTCCTCCTACATTATAGACTTCACCCACTCTTCCCTTGTGTATGATCAGATCAATGGCTTCACAATGATCAGATACATGCAGCCAGTCTCTGACATTTTCTCCTTTTCCATAAACCGGCAGTTCTTCATCTGCCAGAGCGCGGCTGATCATCAATGGAATCAGCTTTTCCGGAAAATGATATGGTCCATAATTATTGGAGCACCTGGAAATAGTCACCGGGAGCCCAAATGTCCGGTAATATGCCAGAACAAATAAGTCTGCGCTGGCTTTGGAACTGCTGTAAGGGCTGGACGTATGCAGCGGGGTTTCCTCTGTGAAAAACAGATCCGGACGGTCCAGCGGAAGATCTCCGTACACTTCATCGGTTGATACCTGATGATACCGTTTCACTCCGTATTTTCTGGAAGCATCCAGAAGCACAACGGTTCCTTCCACGTTAGTTCTTACAAAGATAGAAGGATCTTCGATGGAACGGTCTACATGGCTTTCCGCCGCAAAATTGACCACAATATCGAATTTTTCCTTTTCAAACAAATCCATAATAAACGGACGGTCCGCAATATCTCCTTTTACAAACCGGTAATTTGGCTTATCCTCTACCGGTTTTAAAGTCTCAAGATTTCCCGCATAGGTCAGAAGATCAAGGTTTACGATCTCATCCTCCGGATATTTATTCACCATATGATGGATAAAATTTCCTCCGATAAATCCGGCTCCTCCTGTTACTAATATTTTCATTTGCTGTTTCTCCTTACTTATCTAAAAATTTTCCTGCCATGACATCCATCAGATATTGTCCATACTGATTCTTTTTCAATGGTTCAATATCTTTTAACATCTGATCTTTTGTAATCCAGTGATTCAGATACGCGATTTCTTCCAGGCAGGCAATCTTCCTGTGCTGATGAGTTTCCACGGTCTTTACAAAATTGGTAGCTTCCACCAGAGACTCGTGGGTTCCCGTATCCAGCCATGTAAATCCCTGGCCCAGGAGTTCCACTTCCAGTTCTCCTTTTTCCAGATAGATCTTGTTAAGATCCGTAATTTCCAGTTCTCCTCTGGCGGATGGTTTCAGTTCTTTGGCATACTGAACTACCCGGTTGTCATAAAAGTACAGTCCGGTAACACAGTAATTGGATTTTGGATGTTCCGGTTTTTCCTCGATGGAAACCGCGGTTCCATTTTCATCGAATTCTACAATTCCAAAACGCTCCGGGTCATCGACGTAATACCCAAATACCGTCGCTCCCTGCTTTTTGTTGGCAGCTCTCCGAAGCCGCTTGGTAAGGCCGTGGCCGTGGAAAATATTGTCGCCCAGCACCATGGCTACATTATCGTCTCCGATAAAGTCTTCTCCGATGATAAAGGCCTGCGCCAGTCCGTCCGGAGACGGCTGTACCTCATAAGACAGATGAATGCCAAACTGGTGTCCATCTCCCAGAAGCGCCTGAAATCTCGGTGTATCATCCGGAGTTGAAATGATCAGGATATCCCGGATCCCTGCATTCATCAGCACTGACATCGGATAATAGATCATCGGCTTGTCATAAATCGGCAGCAGCTGTTTTGAAGTTACCATTGTCAGCGGATAGAGCCTGGTTCCGGAACCGCCTGCAAGTATAATTCCTTTCATAGGATATCACCCTTCCTTTCTCTTTTGGCAGATTTCTTTTAAAAATGAAATGTTTCGCTTAATCCCTTCCATTTTTTGTCTTTTTCTGAAATAATCAGATCCACACCTTCTTCCAGCGGCCACTGAACTCCAATTTCCTCATCATTCCAAAGCAGTCCGCCTTCATCTCCCGGATGATAGAAATCGGTACATTTATAGCAGAATTCCGCTACGTCAGAAAGTACAAGAAATCCATGGGCAAAACCTTCCGGAATATAAAACTGTTTCATATTTTCATCTGACAGCTCTACTCCAAACCATTTTCCATAGGTTTTGGAATCAGCTCTTAAATCCACTGCCACGTCAAAGACTTTCCCGCGGACAACACGAACTAATTTTCCCTGAGGATACTGCTTCTGAAAATGCAGACCCCGGAGCACTCCACGCACGGACATAGACTGATTATCCTGCACAAACACCATATCAAGTCCTGCTTCTTTCATATCATTCTGATTATATGTCTCTACAAAATATCCTCTTTCGTCTTTAAATACCGTAGGCTCAATAACATAAAGTCCCTCAATCTCACACGGCGTTACTTTGATCTTTCCCATTGTATCTTCCTCCTTATGCTTCGATTTCCTTTAAATACCGTTTCAGGGCATCCTGCCAGGACGGCAGACGCTCAAATCCGTTTTCGTCCAGTTTTTTCTTGGACATTCTGCTGTTTGCCGGACGTTTTGCTTTTGCCGGATATTCATCACTGGTTACCGGCGCTACTTCCACATCCATACCTGCCTGACGGAAAATCTCACAGGCAAATTCGTACCAGGTACAGATTCCCTCATTGGTCGCATGATATCTTCCGTATTTATCTGTTTGTATCATATCTGCAAGAAGTCTCGCCAGATCATAGGTATAAGTTGGTGATCCGGTCTGATCGTTGACAACCGTCAGTTTATCGTGGGTCTTTCCGAGATTCAGCATCGTTTTGATAAAATTCTTTCCATTCACACCAAATACCCAGGCAATGCGGACAATAAAAAATTTCTCCACATATTTTTCCACTGCAAGTTCCCCTTCATATTTTGTCTGTCCATAGACATTTAAAGGATCTCTTTCGTCATCCGGCTCCCATGGCCTTGTTCCCTGTCCATCGAATACATAATCCGTGCTGATGTACATCATTTTGAGATCCATTTCCTGACAGACTTTCGCAACATTTTCCGTTCCCTGAGCGTTTACCCTGCGGCAGAGTTCTTCGTTGTCCTCCGCCGCATCGACTGCTGTATAAGCCGCGCAGTGGATGACTGCATCCGGATTCACATTTCGAATGACTGTTTCCACTTGAGCGGCGTCCGTAATGTCCATTTCTTCTACATCCACTCCAACAGCTTCGATCTGCCGTTTTTCCAGCTCGCGGACCACATCATATCCAAGCTGTCCCTTTACACCCGTTACTAAAACTTTCATTGCGTCCTCCTTTGACTTCTTCGTTGTTTTATTATCGACACAGAAAGATTCCGGCGTCCTTCGTTATCCGGATCTTTCCTTTTCTTTCCATCCGTCTGCGGATAAATTCCTTAAATTCCTGATACCGCTTGCCCAGATACTCATGCTGGTTTCCGTGGCAGGATAAAATATACGCAACCAGAGGCTGCGGCTGATCCACCAGCAGTTCATCTTTGTACTTTTCTTTTTTCACATCGTCAAAAATTTCCAAAAGCTGTTCTTTTCCATTTTCCAGGCCGAATTCATCATACAAACAATTGGCTGACAATGTAATCCTCTGGTCAAATTCCTGCACCAGCTGTGTAATCTCCTGCATATGACGGCTGCCGTAGGTGCTGCACAAAAAAATGCCGCCAGGTTTCAGCACTCTTCGGATTTCTTTCAGCGCTTTCCTCCGATCCTTTACATAAAACAGGACATGGTTGGCAATTACAAGATCAAAAGAATTCTCTTCCTTCGGTATTTTCTCACATGGAAATGTCTCATATTCAAAAATACCTCCTCCAAATCCCAAAAGCTTCTGTGCGTCTTCTACCATTCCTTCAGACTGGTCGGAAAGCACGATCTTCACATCTTCCGGAATCTTATCCTCATGTCCTCTCCATAATTCTCCGGTACCGCAGCCAAGCTCCAGGATCCGGCTTCCTTTTTTCATTTCCAGTTTCTGAAAAATCCAGTCAAACCATGAAACAGGATTCTGTGAATATTTTTTGTGAAGATCTATTCGGATATCCAGATTCGACGCGTTTTTATACTGTTCTACCAGTCCTTTTTCCATATTGGTTACATGGATCAGCTCCACAACTTCATTCCAGTCTATCTCTTTGGATTCTTCCATTTTCCTGACCATATCCTGCAGGGATTGTTCCACCAGTTTCAGGTGTTCCATCTTCTTCTGGACCAGACTCAGCTGAAGACGAATCGATTCTTTGATGTCATCCCGGTCATCATCATTGATCGTCATGGTCATAATCTCATCAAGAGAAAATCCAAGATATTTCAGAGACAGAATCTTCTGCAGCTTTGCAAAGTCCGCATCTGTATACAAGCGATAGCCATTCCCGGCTACCTTGCTGGGTTTCAGTATGCCCTGCCGGTCATAATAACGCACCGTGCGCAGTGTCACATTGGCTTTTTTCGCAAATTCCCCTGATGTATAATATCCATCCCTGGTCATGACAGCACCTCCTGATCTTCTATAAGCTTATCATAAAGGGTGACGTAAGGGAACTGTCAAGGAAGAAATAAAAGAATCCTGTCAATGCGCCCGTCTTCCAAAAGCCTGACTTTTGGAGCCACTGCACACAACAGGATTCTCTTTCTTTATATCACCGCAGTCCGATCCACTTTGATCACAGCAAAATAATTATTTGGCATCTCATTGTGGATCTTTTTCCGGATCTCTTTTACAATTTTCCCTACCTGATATTCTTTTCCGTACGGTATCACAAGATCAAAAATAACATTCGTATGTGTTTTTCCCGTTACCATACGAAAATCATGAATGGAAAGTTTATCGTTATACTGTCTTATCAGTTTCTCTATTTTTTCTTTTGTCTTCGTTGTCTGTTCATCATCCGTTACTACCGGATCCATGTGGATCGTTGCTTCACACTGGTATTCCTGCATCAGACGCATTTCAATATGATCGATCGTATCATGAGCCTCCATAATATCCACATTGGCAGGTACTTCTGCGTGCAGAGATACAATCCTGCGTCCAGGGCCATAATCGTGCACGATCATATCATGAACTCCTATGACCATATCATGACACATAACCATATCTTCAATATTTTTTACCAGTTCCTCGTCCGGTACTCCTCCCAGAAGCGGATTTAATGTATCCTTGATGGAACCATAGCCGCCCCACAGCACAAAACATGCTACCAGAACACCGATGATTCCGTCCAGATTGTGCCCCATGAAATAGAAAATCAGCATTCCCGCCAGAACTGCAGCGGTAGAGACACAGTCATTGAGACTGTCCGTGGCCGTTGCTCTCATGGCTTCTGACTGGATCTTTTTTCCTATCTTTGTATTAAACGCCGCCATCCAGAATTTTACCAGAATAGAAATAATCAATATTACAACAGAAATCATCTGAAACCGTATCTCTTCCGGATGGAGGATCTTCGTCACAGAAGATTTCAGCAGTTCAAATCCCATCAAAATAATGGCCAGGGATACGATCAGACCAGAAATATACTCCATTCTTCCATGTCCAAACGGATGATCTTCATCTGCCGGTTTTCCTGCAATATAAAATCCGATCAGGGTAATGATCGAAGACGCGGCGTCTGATAAATTATTGAACGCATCCGCTGTAATGGAAATAGCCCCTGTAATGATCCCGGCGAAAAATTTTCCCGCAAACAGCAATAAGTTGCAGACAATTCCTACCGCTCCTCCCAGGCTTCCATAAGCGCTGCGGACTTTTGCATCTGTAATATTGTCCGGATTTTTCACAAACAGTGAGATCAATAACTTTGTCATGTCTTTCTCATCCCTTTTCTTTTCTTAAGCCTCAGTAATCTCTCCCGCAACAGCGGATGCCGCCGCCGTCTTCGGTGAAGCCAGATAAATTTCTACCTTAGAAGTTCCCATTCTTCCAAGGAAATTTCGGTTGTTGGTAGCCAGCACTCTCTCGCCGTCCGTCAGGATCCCTCCTGCCCGGCCGCAGCACAGGCCGCATCCAGGCTGTGTGATAATGGCTCCGGCTTTGGCTAAAATCTTCAGATACCCTGCATCTGCCGCTTCTTTATAAATCTTGCGGCTGGCCGGCGTCACGATCAGTTTCACATAATCCGCTACCTTCTTGCCATCCAGGATTTCGGCCGCAGCTTTCAGATCTTCCAGCCGTCCGTTGGTGCAGGATCCGATAAAGACCTGATCCAGCTTTGTTCCGGCAACTTCTTTTACATCCCGAATCTTATCTACCTGAGACGGACATGCAGTCACAGGAACCAATTCCTCTGCCTGATATGTAATCGTCCGGCAGTATGACGCATCCTCATCCCCATAGATCCAGTCAACATCTGATAATTTTACTTTGGAGTATTCCGCCGTCTTCTCATCCGGAGCAAACAGCGCAGCCTTTGCCCCTGCTTCAATGGCCATATTAGACATAGTCATTCTGGAAGCAACGGTCATATCATCCACAGTGCTTCCTGAGAACTCCAGGGCTTTGTATGTAGCTCCATCCGCGCCAAGATCCCCGATCAGACGCAGGATGACATCTTTTGATGTTACATTTTCCGGCAGCTTTCCATTGATCACTACCTTGATTGTCTCCGGTACACGAATCCAGAGTTCTCCGGTTCCAAGGATAGAAGCCATTTCTGTATAACCGATTCCAGAAGAAAAACATCCGACACATCCATATGTCGTTGTATGAGAATCCGTTCCAAATACAATATCTCCCGGCTTGGCATATCCGCATTCTGTCATCAGCTGATGGCAGATCCCGTCACTCCGGTGTACATGTTTCATACCGTATTTTTCAGCAAAAGCATCTCCTATTTTGAAATGACGGATATCATCCACAGTGCTCGCTGGCACCATGTGATCGTAAATTAATACTACTTTGTCCGGATCCCATAACTTCGTAAATCCCATTTCCTCAAACTTTTCCGCAACAAACGGAATGAAAATATCATGGATCATGACCCGGTCAACATTTACTGTCACGATTTCTCCCGGTTTTACACTTTCTGCACCGATGTTTCTGCTGACGATTTTTTCAATGATTGTCTGTCCCATTTATTTCACCCCATTTCTTTTTTTCATTGCCTCGACCAGACCGCCTGCATTGATGATTTCCATCAGATTGTCCGGAAGGGACTGAATTGCATAATCTTTTCCTTCATGGGTAATCTTTTCTCCCAGAGTGACTTCAATGGTATCCCCTTCTTTTACATGATCCTGAATCTGATCATTTTCAATCAGCAGAAGGCCATTATTAATGGAATTCCGGAAGAAGATCCTTGCGAAAGATTTCGCAATAACACACTTGATCTTAAGTGCCTTGATAATTTCCGGCGCCTGCTCCCTGGAGGAACCGCAGCCGAAATTCTTTCCTGCAACAATGATATCTCCTTCTTTGATCTGTCCTGCCAGCTCCGGACGGAGCGGTGAAAATCCATACTGCTTCATATCTTCCACAGATGGAAGGGCCAGATATTCTGTTGGAATGATGATATCCGTATCAATATCATCTCCCAGCACCCATACTTTTCCTTTGAATTGTTCCATCTTCAACATCCTTTTCTTATCTTATTCTTCATCCTCTTTAGCTGTTACAATTTTTCCTGCAATGGCTGACGCTGTCACTGTTGCAGCTGATCCCAGATATACAAAAGAATCCGGATGGCCTGCGCGTCCTTTAAAGTTTCTTGTTCCGGTTGAAATCAGAACTTCTCCTTCTCCGATCACACCCTGGCAGCTTCCCCAGCACACACTGCAGTTGCTGTTCATGACCATCGCTCCTGCATCCAGGAAAATATCAATCAATCCTTCATCCAGAGCCTGGATATAGACTTCATTGGAAGCCGGAGCGATGATAAACCTTACATGATCGCTGACTTTCTTCCCTTTCAGAATGGAAGCTGCCACACGAAATTCCTCAATTCTTCCGTTGTTGCAGGATCCCAGAAAGGCCTCGTCGATTCTGACATCTCCCACTTCGTCTGCCGGCACTACATCGTCAATCTGATGCGGTCTTGCCACTACCGGCTCAATCTCATCCAGATTAATATGGTAAACTTTTTCAAATACCGCGTCTTCATCACTTACAAACATGTTTTCAGCCTTGCGGCCGCGGCTTTCCAGATATTCCGCAACTTTTTCATCCGGTTCTACAATTCCTGTCTTAGCCCCTGCTTCCACAGCCAGATTACAAAGAACCAGACGTTCATCGATATCCAGATTATGAGCTCCTTCTCCTGCAAATTCCATGACTTTGTAATTGCAGCCATTGGCTCCTACCATGCCGATGATCGTCAGCATCAGATCTCTGGCATAGACACCTTTTCTTAATTTTCCTGTCAGTTCAAAACGAATGGTTTCCGGAACCAGCACCCAGGACTGTCCCGTTACCATGGCATACAGAAAGTCCGTACATCCGATTCCCGTACCGAAGGCTCCCAGCGCTCCATAGGTGCATGTATGAGAATCCGCTCCCATGATAAATTCACCCGGACATACATAATTTTCCACCATGATCTGATGGCAGACTCCCTTTCCTTCATATAAAGCAATTCCATGTTCCTTTGCGAAGTTTCTCATCTTCCTGTGAGCCTGCGCTGTCTTTGGATTCTCTGCCGGAACGTTATGATCCATAATAAATACAATCTTATCTTTGTCTGCGATTTTCGGGTGCTTCAGATCATTATGATACATATCAATGGTCAGATGTGTTGTTCCATCATTGCTCATCAGCCGGTCAACCTCGATCGTATGGATCTCACCTGCATGTACTTCATCGACCTTCGCCGCTCTTGCGATAATTTTTTCACCAATTGTCATTCCCATTTTTTACACCTCTCCTTCATTCAGGAAATTGATCAGTCCGCCGTGATCCAGGATGTTCTGCATATACGGCGGAAGTTTTGTACACGGAAGCGTTTCCCCGGCTGTTATAATCTTTCCTTCTGTCAGATCAATATCAATCTCATCTCCATTTTCTACTTTATCATAGAGATCTTTACTGATAATAACCGGAAGTCCGATGTTAATGGAGTTCCGATAAAAAATTCTTGCAAAAGATTTTGCAATCACAGCTTTTACCCCCAGCGCCTTCAGCACGCTTGGCGCCTGCTCTCTGGAAGAGCCGCATCCAAAATTTTCTCCGGCAACTACAATATCCCCTTCTTTTACTTTCTCTGCAAACTCTCTGTCAAGTGATTCAAATGTATATTTTTTCATCTCTTCGATGTTTGGCAGCAGCAGATACTGAGACGCAATGATCTGGTCTGTATCTACATCATTGTGAAATTTAAACACATGTCCCATAAATTCTTCCTCCTTTTATTTTTTCCCGCCTTTTGAAACCACGCCATACATCCGCATCAGCAGACGGCGCAGAGGAATACAGCGGATCCAGATACAGCGGAAAAAAAACCACCAGAAATCACCTGGCTGGATCCACTTTCCTTTTCTCTTTACTTTTATGATAATGGCAAATACGCAGTCCGGATCCAGCGGACCCTCAATCTCTGTCTGCGCATCCCCCACCATATATAACATTCCATTCTTATCAATATGATGAACCCGGTGCATCACATAAGCTCCCGATGGGCGCTGATAGAATACCATTTCACCACGCCGGACCGGACCATCCGGTTTTTTCATCAGAATGGAATCCCTGTGATGAATCAAAAACGGATTCATACTGCTTCCGCTGATGATCATGGACACTTCCTTCCCTTCTTCCATCAGCCCAATCAGAACCGGAATGTACTCATCGTTGTCTACCAGTCTCATGATTCTTCAACCATTCCATGTTCTTTTAATGCTCCGACAAAGCCTTCCACATCTCTTCTGGCGATCTCTTCCTCTACCTCAAATTCATCCAGAATCATGGAAACCAGTTTTTCTTTGGATCCGGCCTCATCCAGATTCTTCCAGATAAATGCCGCCACTTCGTTGAGTGTTATCATTCCGTTAAAATTCTGAGTCGCCTGGCCTGTTGGAACAAGTACCACTTCCCCGGCAATCTCACGAAGCATAAAATCTGTATTTCGTTTCATGACAACCTCCTGCAATTTTTTTACCATTCTATCATTTCTGACTTAGCAATATTTTATAATAAAAAAGGAGAAAAGAAAAGTATCCTTTCACATTCCTTTCAGCAAAGTCCATTTACGCCGTTTTTTGTCCTTTCACACCATCATATAAATATCATGGTAAAATAAGAATGGCAGATAAAGGGGGTTTTTTTTAATGTATTATATTGCAGTTTTTGACGGAAATAAAGATTCCTCTCAGAGCACAAACCTTTTGTTAAATACGATCCTGCATGAACTGACATTTGAGTACAGCATTGACACATATTGCTATGAAGAAGAACTCATCCAGGTCATCCGGGAGAATCCTGCTTTTTACGATATTGTATTCGTGGATGTCCCGCCGGATAATACCGCTCCAATCAGTCTCTGCCGTGATCTGAATGCCCTGCATATGACCGCGCGCATTGTTCTGATCTCTTCGGTTGCTGACTATGTTTTTGACGGATACGATATCGGAGCCCTGAATTATTTAATAAAACCAATCGACCGGTCAAAGCTAAAACGGCTGCTTTATGCAGACTATCAGTCCAACTGTCTGTCCCGAAAAATCCTGGTTCCGGTTGGCGCAGGACATATTCAGCTGTCCCCGGATTATATTGTATTTCTCGAAGTTATCAATAAAACAGTCCGGGTCAGATATGAAAAAGACGAAGAATTTTTAAAGAGCACCCTCTCTTCTATTAAAGAATATTTTGAACCTTTTTATTTTCTTCAGTGTCACCGAAGCTATCTGATCAATCCCAAATTCATCAAACAGATCATGAGAACTTCGCTTATCATGACCAACGGCGATACTGTTCCAATTTCCAAATACCGTTACAAAGAACTGATCAACCGGTTCCATGATTATCTGCAACCGCCAAGATCTCGTTCTTCAGATTCACAGTCGAAAAATCCCTGAGTCACATATCTTACTCAGGGATTTTTTATCAGACGCTTTTTCTCATTTATATATTTTATTCTGCTATTTTTTTCTGCGCAGTTTCAGTCCTTTCCATGTATATGGACTTATCAGCACAAGTATCGGGAAGATTTCCAGCCTTCCTGCCAGCATATCAAACACCATAACAATCTTGGACAGATCAGAGTACATTCCAAAATTTCCGGTTGGTCCCACCAGACCAATTCCAGGACCTATATTATTCAGTGTTGACGCAATCGCTGTAAAATTCGTAAGAAAATCAAAATTATCCAGTGAAATGATCAGGATTGAGAACATCAAAATAAAACTGTATGCCACAAAATAAACATTCATTCCACGAATTACCTCATGTTCCACAACTCTTCCATTAAATTTAACTTTTCGCACGGTTCGTGGGTGCGCGTAAGATAACAGTTCTTTTTTTACAGTTTTCAGCATCATGATCAGTCTGGATACTTTGATTCCTCCTCCGGTACTTCCTGCGCATGCTCCGGAGAACATCAAAAGGATCAGGATTACTTTGGAAAATTCCGGCCAGTAATTAAAATCAATGGAACTGTATCCTGTCGTTGTGATAATGGAAGATACCTGGAAAAACGCATGTCGAAATACCGGTTCCAGGGCATCAAACGTATTATGTATATTGATCACAATCAGCAGCGTAGACGCAGCGATAAACAAGAGATAATATCTCAGTTCTTCATACTTCACAGCTTCCTTAAATTTTCGGATCAGCAGAAAATAATAAACATTAAAGTTGATTCCAAACAGCATCATAAAAATCGCAATTACATACTGGACATACGGCGTATATGTAGCGCATCCGGTATTTAAGATTGAAAAGCCTCCGGTTCCTGCAGAGCCGAACATCAGAAGCAGGGAATCAAACAGCGGCATTTTCCCAATCATTAAAAAAGCAACCATAATGACAGACATTACAATATAGATTTTGTAAAGTATCATGGATGTCTTTCTTATTTTCGGCACCAGTTTTCCCACGGACGGCCCCGGGCTTTCCGCCCTCATCAGATGAATATTCTGACCGCCGGTCAGCGGCATCACCGCCAGAACAAATACAAACACTCCCATTCCGCCAATCCAGTGCGTAAAACTTCTCCAGAACAGACTGCACTTTGCCAGTGCCTCTACATCTGATAAAATACTGGATCCGGTAGTAGTGAATCCAGACACTGTCTCAAACATAGCATCCACCACAGAAGGAATATCACCATTTAATACAAACGGCAGTCCTCCAAAAAAACTCATGATGATCCAGCTGGCAGCCACTGTTACAAATCCTTCTTTTACATAAAAAACATGAT
Organism: Anaerostipes butyraticus; assembly: GCF_016586355.1. Taxonomy (GTDB): domain Bacteria; phylum Bacillota; class Clostridia; order Lachnospirales; family Lachnospiraceae; genus Anaerostipes; species Anaerostipes butyraticus. The sequence goes on along the minus strand of NZ_BLYI01000024.1, from coordinate 115,935 downwards.
TCTTTGGTTTTTTCCACCGAAGGAGAAATCCCAAAAGGAGACAGACGATCATCATAATAAAGAAAGAAACACCTTTTCCTTCATTATAAATCAGAGCAACAACACACGGAAGAGAAAGAAAAGCGCCTTCAAACATCATTACCAGTCCTAATACATAGCGAATCATTGATAAATTCATAATATTACGCCTCCATTATCCTCTTCTTAAAATATCTTTCACGTCATGCAGACCTTTTTTCGTTGTAACTACAACAACAAGGTCATCTTCAAGAATCACATCTTGTCCATTCGGGATCATAGCTTTTCCATTTCGATAAATACTGCAGATCAAGAGATTTTTAATGATCGGCAGTTCCTGGATCGGCGTTCCGATGACCGGTGAGCCCTTTTGAATGTGGAACTCCAGTGCTTCTGCCCTTCCATCCATCAGTTTATAAAGGTTTTCAATATTGCTTCCGATAGAATTTTGCTTTGCACGAACATACTGCACCAGATACTGGGCTGTCAGATATTCCGGATAGATCATGCTTCCCAGATCCAGGCGCTCAATCATGGCATTGTAATTAATCTTCTGTACTTTTGTTACCAGTTTCGCTTCTGTCTGTTCCTGTACATAAAGAGCAAGGAAAATGTTTTCCTCATCATGATTTGTAAGGGCAAGGAACGCATCCATGTCAGACAGTCCTTCTTCCATCAAAAGATCATGATCCATTCCGTTTCCATTGATCACCATAACTTTCGGCAGAAGATCGCTCATCTCCTCACACCGTTCCATTTTCTTATCCACAAGTTTTACATTGATTCCGCTGGCTACCAGCAGTTTACAAAGATAAAACGCGATTTTGCTTCCTCCGACAATCATAACGTCATGAATCTGGTTTTTCTTTTCTCCAATCTTCCGGAAAAATTCCATGGCATTGTCCGGTCTTGCTACAAATGAAATTATATCTTTTTCCTTTAACTCAAACGAACCTGTCGGAATTATTAATTTCTTCTCCCGCTCTACCGCACAGATCAGGATATCACAATTCAAATGCTCGCCAACCATGCTCAGATTCATACCGTCTAATCTGGATCCGGATGGGATGCGATATTTCAGCATTTCAATTCGGCCTTTTGAAAATTTATTAACCTCCATTGCGGATGGAAACCGCATCAGCCTTGCAATCTCATAGGCTGCCCCCAATTCAGGATTTAAGACCATGGAAATACCCATTTCTTCCTTAATAAATGCAATTTCATCATAATACAGAGGATTTCTCACTCTGGCAACAGTCTGACAGTCTCCGGCTTTCTTCGCAATCAGGCAGCACAGAAGATTTAATTCATCGGAATTTGTTACCGCAATTACAATATCTGCTTTCTCAATTCCTGCCTCTACCAGAGTGTTGTAGCTGGCCCCATTTCCTATAACGCCCAGGACATCATAGGTATCTGCCATCTCCTGTACAATATCCGCTTTTTTATCAATGACCGAAATATCATGATTCTCTCCACTCAGCTCTTCCACCAGTGTAGAACCAATCCTTCCGCATCCAACAATAATAATATCCATTTTCTTTTTCTCATCCCCACTTTTTCTATCATTTTATATTATTTCGCTTTCATTCTAACATAACCTCTGCTAAAAGACAAAAAGAGCCATATGAAAATGACTCTTTTTTACAAAATCTTAACGGCTCAAAAATCTTTGTTTTTTAAGACTTACAGTCAAACGCCGGATTGAATGCATAGAAGTTCTTGGAATCCAGTCTCTCCTGAACCCGCCTTAAGGCTTCTCCAAATCTCTGGAAATGCACAATCTCTCTCTGTCTTAAAAATGCGATCGGATCCCTGACATCCGGGTCTTTGATCAGACGGAGCAGGTTGTCATACGTTGTCCTTGCTTTTTGTTCCGCAGCCAGATCCTCACTTAAATCCGTAATCGGATCCCCGACGGACTGAAACATAGAAGCACTGAATGGCTCACCGCTGGCTGCCTGCGGCCAGATTCCTGTTGTATGATCTACATAATACTGATCAAATCCACCGGCTACAATCTGTTCCGGCGTCAGATTGCTGGTCAGCTGGTGAACGATGGTTGCTACCATTTCCAGATGTGCCAGTTCTTCTGTTCCAATATCTGTCAGAACTCCGCAGACTTCTTTATACGGCATTGCAAAACGCTGGGACAGATATCTCATAGATGCTCCGATTTCACCATTTGGTCCGCCATACTGACTGATGATTACTTTGGCAAGTTCCGGATTATTTTGTTTGATCTTAATCGGATATTCCAGTCTCTTCTCATAATTCCACATATCAGCATCCCTCCTTCATCCACGGCCATGAGTCTGTTGCCCACGTAAACGTATCTGTTATTTCTGCAGAATCAATGGTTAAAGGCTCAAAGTATTGGGAATACTCTTTTACAGCCTTATTTCTTGCCTGCTGATACTGGTGAAACTGATGGACTGCTTCCTGATCTTCCGGGTGAGTATCCAGATAAAGCGTTGTATCAACCAGAGCAAAGCTCACCGCATTGATATAATCCAGCAGTTTTTTCTGATCATACTGATTCATCGGCGGCACGCTCCTTTCCCATAAAACGGCTTATTTAATTCCGGAAAAATGGTTCCGTAGTTTAATCCTTCTTCCGGGCAGTACACCTGATCCCAGTGCTGCCACGGCACGTACTGCATTGCTGCCTGCATGGAATCTACGCCTTCATGCCGATGCCACTGATCCCCTTTTTTCATATGAGAATCATACCCACATCTGGAATCCATAGGACGTTCTCTGCGGCAGGAGCAGTTCTGCCCAATATATTTCTCCACAATCATTCTCCTTTCTTACCTGTACTAACATTTTATGTGAACAATAAAAGAATGTGCAGAATGCGGAAAAAAGATACGATGGGAAAAAAGACAAGTTTTTCAAAAAAAGCCGGCTTTCTCAATAAAAAGAAAACCAGCTTAAAAAATTTGTATGATTTTATTCTTCCATACTCAGTTGTTTTGCCTGATCAAACTCCTGTTTCACCACATCATCGGGCTCTTCCGTACATAAACTGACGACGACGATCAGCAAAGATGAAACGATAAATGCCGGGAGAAGACAGTAAATTTCAAAAATTCCTCCAAGCTTTGCCAGAGTAAAGGGCCATACCAGCGCTATGATTCCTCCGCTCAGCATACCGGCAGCCGCCCCTTTCAGATTTGTTCTTTTCCAGAATAGTGAAAACAGCATCAGCGGACCAAACGCTCCTCCAAATCCTGCCCATGCATTCTCCACCAGTCCAAATACTGAACTATTTTCATCCATGGCAATAACGATTCCAATCAATGCGATTAAAATTGTTGTCACTCTGGAAATCATAAGAACATGCTTTTCGGATACTTCTTTTTTCAGTAATCCCTGGAACAGGTCTTTTGAAACACAGGAGGAAGCAATCAGAAGCTGGGAATCTGATGTACTCATGGTTGCCGCCAAAATTCCTGATAATATAATCCCGGCAATAAAGAGCGGTATGATTCCCTGGAACAGGTGTGTTGTCATATAAATAAAAATCCTCTGATTTCCGTTTCCCGCAAGTTCCGGCACATCAGAATACAATGCCGCCCCGGTAAATCCTATGCATACAGCAACCGCAAGAGAAATCAGCACCCAGGTCATCGCGATATTTCTTGATTTCTTTACTTCCTCCGGATCACGGATTGCCATAAAACGCACAAGAATATGAGGCATTCCAAAATACCCCAGTCCCCACGCAAGACCTGAGACGATCGGAAGAATCCCCTGAGAAACCGCATGACCGGATGCCGGATCGTGATATTTCATAATATCAAAAAAACCTTCCAGTCCTCTGCCATACTCTATCACACTGCCGACGCCTCCTGCTGCCACAATGCCCACGATCAAAACTACTACTATGGCAAAAGACATTAAAAGTCCCTGAATCAGATCGGTTGTACTTGCTGCCAGAAATCCGCCCAGAGATGTATAAATAACAATAACCGCCGCACATACAATCATACTTGCCTGATAATTCAATCCAAAAACTGAATTAAACAGTGTTCCGCAGGCTGCAAATCCGGATGCCGTATAAACCGTAAAAAATATCAGGATCATAATCGCTGAGATACTGCTTAAAATTTTCTTATCGTCCTTAAACCGGTTGCTGAAAAAATCCGGCACAGTGATGGAATTCTCTGAAACTTCCGTATAATGGCGCAGTCTTTTCGCTATGATCTTCCAGTTCAGATAAGTTCCAAGAATCAGTCCAATTGCCGTCCATCCCGCCTGACTGAATCCAGTCGCAAACGCAAGACCCGGCAGCCCCATTAACAGCCAGCTGCTCATATCCGAAGCTTCCGCACTCATTGCCGTGACCCATGGCCCCAGGCCTCTTCCTCCCAGAAAATAGTCCTCTGAATTCTGATTTTTCTTGCTGCAGATAAATCCAATTCCTATTACCATAGCCATATATAAAACCATAGCAATCAAAATAGGTATGCTCATAATATAATCCTCCTCTTTTTCCCTACAAAAAAGGGCAGAAAATGAATCTGCCTTTTTCGTGTTAAAATTTCGTTAAGAATTATATCATATTTTTTATCTCTGCTTCAAGTTTATTCCACTTTTTCCGGCATAACGATTGCTGCCACAATGTATACAAAAAATCCATATCCACTGCAGCATACCAATGCGGCCGCAATCCGGACCAGAGTAGGATCCACATCAAAATATTCTGCCAGTCCTCCGCATACGCCACAGATAATTTTATCCTGTCTTGATTTGTATAATCTTTTCTTACTCATACTCTTTTCCTCACGATCTTTATTTATCTTCTTTAAAGTCTATTCTAACATCCCCGCTTCCGGAATCCAATTCCAGACTTTTTGATCCGGCGCCTCCCTGATAGGAAGATTTTACACCAGAATAATTTCTGGAACCAATATGAACATCTCCGGAGCCGCAGTCAATTTCATAATGATAGTCATCCTCTGTTCCCGCAAGCATAAGGGTTAGATTTCCGCTCCCTATATCATTCTCTATGGTGTCTGCTTTCAGCAGACCGATTTCAATATCACCGCTGCCGCAATCAATAGAAACGTCATTTCCTCTGAGTGCATCAATCATGATATCGCCGCTGCCGCAGTCAACCGATATTTCATCACCGGATATATTCTGCGCCGTCATATCTCCGGAACCGCAGTCAATATCCAGTTCCTCCAGCTTCATATTCTCCGGCAGAGTCAGCACGGCCGTACCTCTCGGTTTCCAAAAACGCCGCAGCCAGGAGGCGAACCTTCCCTCATCAATCTTCAGGGTCTCTCCACTGTCTTTCACTTCCGCTCTGACCCAGGATTTTCCGTTATTTTCCAGAGAAATTTCATCACTGGCGCCCTGCTGGATTTTAAGATTGCCGCCTCCTATATCAATTTCCAGCTTCCGGATTCCCTGACTTCCAAAACTGTACTGGGAAGCAGTTTCCTCATCTTTAAAATTTTCTATTACATTATCCATCACCGCCGGTATTGTGGCTCCGCCTCTCCAGGCAGCAATCAGAAATCCGATTCCCGCAACCAGGAATAAAATGACCATGACCGAACATATTTTGAAAAACCTTTTCATACTCCTTCCCCTCCTCTGTGAAATAATTTACGAAATATTCCTACAATCCATCGGATCAATTTAGGGAGCACTCCCCCAATGATCCAAACTGCCAGCATAAGGAGAAGCAGTCCTGCTGCTGCCATAAGACATCCGCAGCCAAGAAGGAGCATTCCGGTCGGCGCCACAGTAAACATTTTCACAATTCCTGAAATGACAACCACAATTCCTCCGATCAGCAGTCCAATACAGGAAGCACAGGCAGCAGCAACGATTCCAAGGATTCCTCCTGCTAAGCCAAGAACGCCGCCTCCAATTCCAAGCACAAGACCCAATGCCGCCGGAATAACAGCGCCGCTGGCCAGAACCAGAATAATAACCAGCAGGATGATATTGCGGTTTCGTGAGCCCTTCATATGCCAGGATTCTTTTTCTTTCCCTTCTTTCATCTTTTTCTCTGTCTGCCCCGGCATCTGATTATGGTCATCATATCGTTTGTTGTAATATCCGTTTTCCGTATATTCCCAATCACCGTCTTTTTCCTTGACAGAGTCTCTGATCATGGCCGCAATCCGCTCCGGTCTTCCCAGTTCCCGGATCACTTCCTGTTCCCGGTCAGGCCCCGCCTCTTCAAAATAATCTTCATAATACTCCAATGCGTCTTTATATTCTTCTTCCGGCAGATCCTGAAGAAGATACGACAATCTTCTTAAATATTCTTCCCGATTCATACTTCTCCTCCCTCAAACATCATAGATATCCGATCAGAATATGTCTTCCATTCTTCTTTGTACAGTCCAAGCTGAGCTCTTCCTTCCGCCGTTATCGTATAATATCTCCGATTCCTGCCCTGATATTCTCTATCATGGACTTCAAGACATCCGTCTTTCTTCAGCCGCCGGAGAACAGGATATAACGTAGATTCTGATACATCCAGTGCCTGACGTACATCCTGGGTAATCTTATAGCCGTAAGTCCCTTCTTCCTCTCTTGATACGACAGCCAGAACAACTGCATCCAGAAGCGCTGCTCCCGTATTAAATACCATCAGCATCCTCCTTCTTATACTTTTCGCAATATTATTTTTTCTTTAATACTATATGAAATATAATATAATTTTGTTTACAGTAAGTCAATACGATTTTAAAAAGTTAAGAAATATGACAGAAAAACAGCCAGTCCGTCATTTTTGCGAACTGGCTGTCGTCGTATTAAGATTCATTTTATATAAGACCATACTCCTTCAGGAGCTTTCTCCGGTAATCTTTATCCTCCCTGACTCGGGAAATCTCTTCTGTCCGGTCTTCTTTCCAGAGGCATTCCAATAACTGCATTCCTAATTCCATTCCTTTTTCCATTCCCTTTTCTATTCCCTTTTCTATTCCCCGGTTTTCTATCCGGTCCAATATTACACACATATTAATCTCCTCCTTCTCCTGGTCCAGATGCAGATTCAGAAAACGCTGATCTTCTGCAAATACTGACATAAACTTAAGCACTGCGTCCACATGACGGATTGGCTGCCGGTTTCCTTCATAGGCTTCTCCTCTCCGTCTCTTTACAAAATATTCTGCTATAATCCTGAAATCGCTCCGAAACATGGCAGTCTGTTCATCCGTAAGATGTGCAATTTCAAATACATGAATTTTGTAATCTTCCCCGCAGAGTCCTTCTACTTCACCGACTCGTTCCCGCAGAGTCTTATTTTTCTTCCAGGGCCGGTTCCCAAAGTATAATACAATGGTCACCACCGGATACCTGACCGATTTTGGCTTTACGCCCTCTGCTCCGCCTCCGTCTGCTTCATTCTCCTGTTTCCCAGAATCCTTCAGCAGCTGTTTTCGATAAGATGCCCCATCGTAATTGATGATCCGCAGAGGCATATCTGCATCAGATGCTGTCTGATTTTCCACTCCCAGATAAACCGTCTTATCTTTCCTGACCCACAGCTTCAGGATGTCCCGCTCTTGCTGATGAAGCCGCGTTGTATCCGCCTTGTACTGCGACAAAACGTCTGTCTCCTGCAGTTCCTCTTCCCTGACGACCTGTTCCCCATGAAAGAGAAACACATTCATAATATCCGCAAATACATCCGGATAATCTTCCAGCAATTTTTCTGTGATATCCTGCTGTCCCATACTTTTCTTACCTCCTCTGTTGTCTGGCAGATATGGGATTCCCACAGAGATATCAGGCAGTCCCATACCTTTTTCTTGTGTGTTAACTTGAAATGCTGGCAGAACCGCCAATAAATGCATTAGATATGCAAAAAGAACAATTCATAAATATAGTTTATCACACAAAATTACATTCGGCAAGGAACGTTTCCTGTTTTTTCCATATATTTTCTATATTTAAATAATATCATATGTATACTTTTTTGTCAATTTTCAATATGATTCTGTTTTCAATGCCTCTGTCAATCTCTCTACCGCTTTCTTTGCTGTCTTCCCGGCCAGATCCCGGTAGTCAAAGAAGGCAAATCCATCCACTTGCTTCTTTCGTCCGTACTCCACCTGGTTTTTCAGTACGTCTGCATCGGATTTCCATTCTTTCTGTTCTTCCAGGCTGTCTCCTTCATCATGGCCTGCCCGGTAAACACCGATTCCCAGATATAATTTCACCGGACTTTTTTTACAGGCCTTTACCCATTGGTCAGTCACCCGGTCGAAAGACGCCGTCGGATGCTTAAATCCCCAGTAAATCTGCGGACAGATATAATCAACATATGCATTGGAAGACAGCCACCGGTAAATATCTACATAATAAGCATACCGGCTGGTCAGCGTTTCAAAATTTCCCGCAGGACTGATACCATATACCACAGAAGAATCGGTTTCCCGGATTGTCTCTTTTATCTGGCGCACAAGGCTGTTTACCTGTCCGCACCGGTAAGTATAAATATCTTTTCCCTGTCTTTTTTCCTCTGACTCGTTATATTCTCTGGCATCAAATGCGGTATTTACATTTTCTTTTGTAAAAGACGGATAAAAGTAATCATCCATATGGATGCCGTCCACATCATAGTTTTCCACAATTTCGCGGACGCCGCTTGTGATCAGTTCCCTGACTTCCTTTTTTGACGGGTTATAGTACAGACTTCCCCCATAGGATAAGACATTCCGTTTCGTGGATTTTCCTTCATGCCATTTTCTCGCTGGATTATCTTTTGACAATTTTCCATAGTCTGCAGAATTTAATGTCACCCGGTATGGATTGATCCAGGCTTCGATCTTCATCCCATTTTCATGAGCCGAAGATACCATGATTTCTAAGGGATCAAATCCCGGATCCTTTCCCTGGGTTCCTGAAATATAGGAAGACCATGGAAAATATTCTGATTTGTAAAGGGCGTCTCCGAAAGGACGCACATGAACAATAATCCGGTTCAGGCCAAGATTTTTCCCTTTCTTCAACACCCCGTTAAAATAAGATTTGAAATTTGACGCGTCTGGCTTCTTATATTCTGCCCGATATGTATCATAATCATAGAAAGAAAACCAGAACGCCCGGTATTCCTCTGATACCGCAGATATATCCTTATTTTCTGTTTTTCTCCGCATCCCTGCCGCCCTCAAAACAGTCTGACTGCAAAGATTTACAAATAAGGCACTTGCAAAAAGCAAGGCCAGAAGCCGAATCCTGCCCATCCTAACTCCTCTCTCAGATCCATCCAAAATGCCTGCATGCTTTCTGAATGCCATCGTTGAGATTTGTCTCCGTCACATAATCTGCAGCGTCTTTCAGTTCCTGACAGCCGTTGCCCATGGCAATGGAAAACCACTCCGGACAAAACATATCCAGGTCATTATAGTCGTCTCCGAAAACAACGACATCCTTTATATCCCCATGAAGGCGTTCCATCATTTTTAAAATTCCGCCTCTCTTATTGTCCGGCTGGAACATCAGATATTCCGGTTCAAACCGAAGATGCCCGATCAGTTCTTTTGATGTCAGCCTTTCTTCCTCTTCTTTGGGCACTGCCACATAAATTTTCAGGAAATGATCCATCTCATCGACATTCAATGCATCATCGATGATATACCTGGTCGGCTCTTTTCTCTTCCCAACCTGGCGCAAAAATAAATCATCTGTCATATAGACGTCTTTTGTATCATCGACAGCAGCACACCATCCGTATCCCAGTTCCTCTGCCTGATGGATGATCTTTCTGCACCCTTCCGTATCCAGAGGAATATTTTCTACAAATTCATTGTGAATCACCAGGCCATTTCCTCCATTGCACACCATGTTGGAAAATCCATTGGCTTTCGTGAACTTTTCCGCCTTATAATGGGCACGTCCCGTGGCGATTGCCACAAAATGTCCGTTCTTTTCCAGCTGATGCAGCGTTTCCAGAGCACTGGGCACAACCTGATGATTGCTGCGGTCTGTCAGCGTACCGTCAATATCAAAAAAGAAATACTTTTTCTCCATATTATATGCACCTTTCTTATGATTCATGCAAAGAATTTAACTGCTCATAGAATGTTGGATAAGATACATCCACACACTCAGCATCATCAATGACAGTCTCTCCTTCTGCATTAATTCCCGCAATCGAAAATGTCATGGCAATCCTGTGGTCATATGCACAGTGGATCTCTGCTCCATGGAGCGGTTTTCCTCCCCGAATGATCATTCCATCTTCTGTTCCCTGTGCGTCTGCCCCCATTTTTATCAGGTGGTCCACTGTCAGAGCAATTCTGTCAGATTCTTTGACTCTGAGTTCCTGGGCATCCCGGATAACAGTTTCACCTTCCGCAAAAGCTGCCAGAAGAGCGATGACTGGAATCTCATCGATCAGGGTTGGAATCAGATCTCCTTCTACCACTGTACCTTTCAGCCTGCTGGTCCGGACGATAAGATCCGCTGCCGGTTCTCCGCCATTATCCCTGACGTTTTCCATCTGAATATCCGCTCCCATCTGACGGCAGACTCGAAGAAGACCATCTCTGGTCGGATTCAGTCCGACATTTTTCAGGCGGATGCAGGAATTCGGAGTGATCAGACCTGCTGCTATAAAATATGCCGCAGAAGAAATATCTCCAGGAACGATGATATCTGTCGCATTCATCTCTTTTGGCGGAGTGATCTCCGCTGTCTTATCATGAGATTCCACATCCACTCCAAAAGCACGCAGCATCAATTCAGTATGATTTCTTGATAATGCCGGTTCTGTAACACTTGTTTTTCCATCTGCATACAATCCTGCCAGCAGCACACAGGATTTTACCTGCGCAGAAGCCACAGGAGAATCATAATGAATCGCTTTTAATTTTTTCCCGTTAATCCGAAGCGGAGCACAGTCATTGCCGTTGACACTGTCGATTTCCGCTCCCATCATCTTAAGCGGCGTCATGATCCGCTTCATAGGGCGCTGGTTTAAAGACGCATCCCCGGAAAGAACAACTTCAAAATCCTGACCGGCAAGAATTCCTGAAATCAGGCGGGTCGTTGTCCCGCTGTTTCCCACATCCAGAATTTCTTCCGGTTTTTCCAGGCCATGAAGCCCTTTTCCATAAACCGTTACATCGGTTCCTTCCTGTTCAATCTCGATTCCCATCTTTCGAAAGCAGTCAATTGTGGCAAGGCAGTCCGCTCCCGCAAGGAAATTGCTGATATGGGTCGTTCCTTTTGCCAGAGATCCAAACATCACGGCTCTGTGGCTGATGGATTTGTCTCCCGGTACGGAAATCTCTCCCTGCAGTTTCTCTATCTTCGTTAGTTTCATGTCTATTTCCTCTCATATACAACGTAATTTTTGTCTCGTAAAATTTCTTTTGCCCGTTTGGCAGACGCATCATCATAAAGCATGATCTTAAGCACACCTTCTTCAAATTCCCGGTTATGTATGATGCCGATATTTTTAATACTGATATTGTTCAGCGCCAGAAGCGTTGTTGTCGTAGACAAAGTTCCCGGTTCATCCGGAATATCTACAAAAATCTCATATGATTTCTCCATCAGTCCTACTGCGCTGTCCGGTACGGAATCCCGATATTCTCCGGCTTCTTTAAAATAGTGGTTCAGGTATTCATGATCCTGGTTATCCAGCGCCTGGATCACCCGCTCCAGGCTGTCTTTTGCCTGACACAGCAGCTTCTTTATATTATCCCGGTTTGAAAGGGAAATCTGTTCCCAGACAATCGGGGAAGAAGAAGCAATCCTCGTAATATCTTTAAATCCTCCGGCAGCCAGCTGTTTTAAGATTCCCTGATCTGTGTCCATATCTTTTACAAGATGAACCAGCTCTGACGCGATAATATGCGGAACATGGCTGATTGCCGCGGTAAACGCATCATGCTGCTCATAGTCAAGCAAAATGGTAAGAGCTCCAAGTTCTTCAATAAATCCGGTGAATTCTTTTACCTTCTCCTCACTGACCTTCTTAGTCGGTGTAATAAAATAATACGCGTTTTCGATCAGACGGTCAGAACTGAATGAAAAGCCTGCCTTCTCAGAACCTACCATAGGGTGGCCCCCGATGAAATATTCTTCCATTCCAAGTTCTTCAATCTTTCTGTGAATCTCACCCTTTACACTTCCTACGTCTGTAAGGATACAGTCTTTTGCAATCGATCCTTTCAAAATCTGGAGATATTTAATATTATGCTGTACCGGAGCACATAAAAAAATATAGCTGCAGTCTGCAAAATCTTTCCCGCAGTCATCAGCTATGACATCTATGATCCGCTCCTTCAGTGCTTCCTTTAAAGTACCGCTGTCTTCATCGAATCCAATGATCTTATAGTTTGGAAAAACTCTTTTGATTGTTTTGGCAATCGAACCTCCAATTAATCCAAGACCTACGAATCCAATGGTAAAATTCTTGTCCATAGTCATTTCTCCTTCAATTCTTCATTTTATTTTACCGTCCGCTTTATTAAAAGTCAATACTTTCTCACTTTAAAGCAAAAAAGCATCATATTCGGATCTTTTCCCCTTTTCGCGGAAAATCAAAAAAATATAACAAAAACTGACCTTACACTATTGAACCTCTGAAAAAAATGATTTATGATACAGTTACAAATAACTAATCTTTATAGAAAAAGGAGTTCCTCATGTTTGAAGAAGCCGTCAAATTCGCAACTCAGGCACACGCCGGTCAGAAAAGAAAAGGAACCAATCTTCCTTTTATCATCCATCCTCTCGAAGTTGCATCCATCGTTGCCGCTATGACCACAGATGAAGAAATGTTATGCGCCGCAGTTCTCCACGATGTACTGGAAGACTGCAGTCATATTTCCAGAAATGATATCCTGGAAAACTTTGGAAAACGGGTTACTGCCCTGGTGGCACAGGAAAGTGAAGATAAGAGTAAAAGCTGGGTCGAAAGAAAAGGGCGTACTATTGAATTCTTAAAAAAGGAAGCGTCACGTAATGCAAAAATCATTGCTCTGGGGGACAAACTTGCCAATATTCGTTCCATGGCCAGAGATTATGAAGCCCTCGGCGATGAATTATGGCTCCGTTTCAATATGAAAGACAAGGATATGCAGGGATGGTACTATAAAGGACTGATCGCAGGTTTTGAAGAATTAAAAGAATACCGTGAATACCAGGAATACTGCAGTCTGGTCCGACAGGTTTTCGGCTGACAGCTGTCTAAAGAGCAGACAGGCCTCAGACAATGCCGCAATTTTAAGGTATTGTCTGAGGCCTGTTGTCAAAAGGTAGAAAACAAAAAGTATCTATTCTATGAAAGAACCAGTTCTGGAAGTTCTTCCATGGTTCTGATCACATCATCTGCTCCTGCTGCCAGAAAGCTTTCTTTCACTCTTTTCACGGCAGCTTCTTTTTCTTCTGCTGAAAGTGCTTCATACTCTTCCTGGGACATTCCCATTTCTGAGCTTCCCTCAATAACTCCGACAGAAAATACCCCTGCGTTTTTTCCTTCAAGAATATCAGAAATCGTATCTCCGACTTTTACCACTTTCTTTACAGAATCAATCTCCAGTTTTTTCATATTTTCAAAAATCATATATGGATATGGACGCCCTTTGGAATTTACCGCATCCGGACTGAACCAGGCATCCGGCTCATAACCGTTTTCCTTCGCTGTCTTTGTTACGATTTCCATCATTTTGTCCGTATATCCTGTAGTAGACCCGATTTTTACCCCATTTTCACGAAGCTTTGCAACTGTTTCCAATACTCCCGGTTTTACTTCCGCATACTGATCCAGAACGCTTAATAACTTAGCTTCATATACATCATACATCGCCTGCACATCTTCTTCGCTGGATGGCCTTCCATATTTCTCCTGCCATAAGTTCTGGATCCTTTCCATGGAAAGCATTGTACGGATATGATCGATCTTTAACATTCCCATAGGTTTTCTGACTTCATCCATGGTAGGTTCTACTCCAAATTCCTTAAATACTTCCGTAAAGGCCTGTACCGGAGCAAAGCATCCATAGTCTACAGTTGTTCCTGCCCAGTCAAAAATGACTGCTTCGATTTTATTTTCCATGATTCTTTTCCTCCAAAAATTCTTTCATGATCTTACAGAGCGCATCCACATCTTCTTTATAAATTTCTCCGATATTTCCAATCCGGAATGTCTCTGCCTCAGTTACTTTTCCCGGATAGATGGCATATCCTCTGTCCTTAATATACTCATACATTTCCGAAAAAGTAAAGCCTGCATTTTCCGGGAAGAAAAATGTTGTGATAATCGGCCCCTGATGTTCTTCATCAATGTAAGTTTCAAGCCCCATCTCTTTAAATCTTCGGATGATCTCTCTGTTATTTTCATAATAACGTTTGGATCTTGCAGGAATTCCTCCTTCTTCTTCCAGCTCTTCCATGGCTTTCGCAAAAGCAAGAACCGTATGGGTCGGTGATGTAAATCTCCATTTTCCGTCTTTATCCATCGTCTCCCACTGATCGTAAAGATCCAGAGAAAGGCTTCTTGCCTGTCCTTTTGTCTGATTCAGAGCATCTCGCTTTGCAATGATAAATGAGAATCCAGGAACTCCCTGAATGCATTTATTGGCGCTGCTGATCAGAAAATCAATACCAAGATCCTGTACCGGAATCTCAACCCCTCCAAAACTGCTCATGGCATCTACGATCATGATCCGGTTTCGGTCTTTTACCACATTTGTAACTTCCTCAATATTATTAAAAATACCGGAAGTTGTCTCACTATGTACCATGGATACATGAGTGATCGTATCGTCTCGATCCAGAATTTCCGCAACTTTTTCTGCATCCGGCACCTTATCATAATCCTGATGATAAATTTCATAAGCAAGCCCTGCATGTTTTGCAATATCCTCCATGCGCTCCCCATAGGCTCCATTTGCCACGATCAGAACTTTATCATTTTCCCCGACGGAACTGGTCAGTACAGATTCCACGCCAAACGTTCCGCTTCCCTGCATTAAGATAACCGTATAGACTTCTTCGCCGGCATGTGCCAGACGAAGAAGTCCTTTTCGGATATCCTGTGTAATCTTTTTATAATCATCATCCCATGTACAATGATCAAACATCATTTCTTTTTTTACTGTATCTGTGGTCGTTAAAGGACCTGGTGTTAATAATTTATATTTTTTCATCTTCCTATTTCCCTTCTGCTTTTTCCATGGCTCTTTCTGATAATTCCTGATGTTTCTTCAACAGGTCAAGTGTCAGTTTTTCTTTATATTCTTTTGGGTTTCCGGATTTCTGGTCTTTATCCTCTGTTTCTCCATTGTAGAGCGGTACCGGATAATTCTTAATCAGCTCAGATCTTCCTTTTTTGATGATACATTCTGCCATATCCATCGCAAGATCACTCTTTTTGCTGTCATCTTTATCTAATACTGCTACAGATTCTGTTAATGTGAAGTTTCCTTCTGTCGGATCTACATAGTCAATCGGAAGTCCGTCTTTTTTATCTGCAACTGCCTGCTGTCTTAAGCCAAATCCAATAGCAGCTTCCCCTGCTCTTACATTTTTAATCGGTCCTGAACCGGAATCTTCAATATGATCTCCTGCATTTTTATAAATATCTGTCAGGATATCTTCTGCCTCGTCTTCTCCATATGCTGAAACAAGTCCCTGAATCAAAAGCCATGCAGTAGATGAAGACTTAATATCTGTTACGGAAATGAATCCTTTGTATTCCGGTTTTGCCAGATCTTTGATTGATTTCGGCGTCGGAAGCTTATTTTCTTTCATTACTTCTGTATTTAAAATAATCGTGCCTTCCTGAGCCGTAATCGGTGATTCATATTTCTCAAACTTGCTTTCATCCTTAAGATTGCGGTCGAAATCAAGATTTTTAAACATCTTGTTCTTTTCCTGGGCACTTTCCACATAAAAAGTACTCATGGTGATCATATCTGCCTCCAGATTCTTTCCTTCTGCCACAAGTTTTCCGCCTAATTCAGAAGTTCCAAACGTCTGGAAAACATACTTTCCTTTATATCCGTTGTCATCCAGAGTCTTTTTCATGGCCTCGACCGCCTCATCATCCGCATTGGAATAGATTACAACCTGATCGCTGTTTCCTTTGGAACTGCATCCCGTCATCACGACTCCCGTGACTGCCAGCATCCCGGCCAGCAGGATTGTCGATGCCTTTTTCATAAACTTTCTCATTGTGTTTTCCTCCTTGAAATTAAGATTAAGGTAATTGAGCTTCGTTTTTATTTAGAATCACGAGATGTTCGTTTTGCCAGCCACTGGAATAAATATTTTGCTATGATATTTACTACCAGAATGAAAAGAGATAAAACAAACACTTCGTTAAATCTGTTGTAATACTGCAGTTCTTTAATCTTTGTCGTAATGACCATTGTATAAGCTCCTGCAATGAAAATAACCGCACTGATCGTTACCATGGCATTAACAAAGTAGTAGCTGAATACTTCCAGAAGTGTACTGAAAGCATTTGGAGTAACAACCCGGATGATCGTTTTGATCCAGGAATCTCCCATGAGCATCGCTGTGGTTTCCCATGAAGCATTCATCTTGGAAAGTGAATTTTTTACCATAAGATACGGTGTTGAAAAATAGTGGACCACATCACAGACAATCAGAATAAGGAAGGTTCCCTGCAGGCTGGTTCCGGAGAACGTCAGCAGAAACGCGATACCTAATACCATACCTGGTATTGTATTGATGACCAGTGCAATGGCTTCGATCACACTTTTCAATTTTTCATTTAATGTACTCCTTGCCGTGATCAGTGCTGCGCCGTAACTCATAAGAACACCAACAACCGCTACACAAAATGCCACAAACAGGGAATTGGTAAATACACTTAGAAGATTCGGATCCTGCAGAACCGATGTAAAATGATCCAGGGTAAATCCAAGCCGGTACGGCCACTCTTCTACAAACGGAACCACAAAGATTACCGCAAAAATAGATAAAATACCAAGCATGATGCAGCCGCTGATTACCATAAAAATTCCATCCCGGACATAGTTTTTTTCAAGTTCTACCGCAGATATCTTGTTATAGCGGATGTTGTAGCGCTCCAGCCATTTCAAAACAACAATGCTGATAATGGATGGAAGCAGCATCACCAGGGCAATGACAGCGCCGCGGTTGAAATCCGGAATGCTTCCCAGCATCTCTTCATAAAGGATTCCCGCGATCGTATCTACTTTTCCTCCTACAGAATCCGGAATACCGAAATCTGTAAAACTAAGGAAAAATGACTGGATAAACGCAGTCGCCAGAGTGCCCAGAAGCGGCCGCAGCACTGCGATATGAAAACTTGCCGCCGCATGGTCTCCCATCAGTTTGGATACCACACTGAACTTTTTGTCCATGTATCCCATTGTATTGTAGATCAGCATAAATGCTGTTGGAATGGTATAAATCACATATCCTAACGTCAGACCCGGGAATCCATACATATAGACATCAATGCCAAACAGTCTGGTCAAAAGCCCCTGTTTTCCAAAAGAATAAATAATCGCAAATCCATATGTGATCGTCGGAAGCAGCATTGGAAGAGATGCTACGCCATGGATAATCTTTTTCCATGGTCCCGGCACGTTTGTATAGTAAATGGTATATGCCAGCAGAAACGCCAGAATCGTTGTGATCAGCGCACTCCATATGGATACCATAAGGCTGTTTTTCAACGCATCTAAAAATCCGACTCCCTGTATTACATCTTTAAAATACTGGATTGTAAAACTTCCTTCTCCGAAAAATGCCTGATTTAGCAGCCGAAGAAACGGCACGATCAAAAAGGCAAGAAAGATAAGGAAGATAACTCCATATATGATCTTAATTTCTACGTTCTTTCTCTTTGCCATTTTTCTGTCCTGTTCTCTGTTCTGTCTCTTTTATGACACACGAACTTCCTTTCCCTCTGTTGTATTTTTTTTGTCTCCAAACAAAGTAAAAATATTATTTCTTTTGATCCTGAGCTGGTTTAAGATAAATTTCTCTACGAATTCTCCGCTTGGTTTATGAATGATTTCATCCGGATTTCCAAACTGCGCGATCTTTCCTTCATTTACGATCATAACCCGGTCTGATAAGGTCAGGGCTTCTTCCGGATCATGGGTTACGATGATCGTTGTCAGATGATATTCTTTCGCAATGGTCTTGATCCTGTCTTTGATGGATTCTTTGATCACTCCGTCCAAAGCACTCAGCGGCTCATCCAGTAAGAGGATTTTAGGTTTCATCACCATGGTTCTTGCCAGAGCCACCCTCTGTTTCTGTCCCCCGGAAAGCTGTTCAATCTTTTTCGTTAAATGCTCTCTCAGCCCCAGAAGATCGATCAGATCCTCCACTTCCTCTTTTGTGGAAATGTCCGGTTTATTCTTTAATCCATATGTAATATTTTTGTACACATTCAGGTTTGGAAATAATGCGTAGTCCTGAAATACGATATTAAATCCTCTTTTTTCCATTGGAATATTGGTCATGTCCTCTCCATTGTAAATTATCTTTCCGCTGTCTGCCTCTGTAATTCCAAGGATCAGGTTCAGCAGCGTTGTTTTTCCACATCCGGACGGTCCTAAAATAGAAACGATCTCTCCGTCCTGAATATCCAGGTTGATTCCGTCTAAGACGGTTGTTCCATCATATGATTTTTTTATATTCTCCAGTTTTAACATAAATTGAAACTCCTTCTTTCTTTCATGATCAACAATCTCTCTATGTTCCCTGTTTTCCGCATAGATTGGACATCTCTAAGTATCTTTTCTCTCGGACGCCTCTCGTGTCACGTTTAAACATGTGTCATTATAGCAATCCGTTTTCCTTCGAACTATCACAAAAAAATAAAGACCATGTTAAGCGGATGTAAAACTTAACATAGTCTTTACATAGAAAACTTGTTATAAAATTACAAATCTTTTTCTACATATGCTTTATCCCGGATCAGCCTGCTGCTGGCATCCAGCTTTTTCGCATACTGGTCATAATTAGAAATCAGAAGTCCCATGTAGATCATATCTACCAGCGCCAGCTGAGATGTTCTGGAAAAAATCGCGTCTCCATAAAACAGCTGCTCCTGACTGGTACAGATCAGAAGATCAGCGTATCTGCTGATCACAGAATCTCTGAAATTGGTGATCACAATTGTTGTCGCCTTGCTCTTTTTGGCTGCTTTCACTGCTTCCACGGTGTCTTCCGAGCATCCGGAATAGGAAATCCCGATTGCGACATCGTCCTCTGTAAGATTCCCGGCGCAGATTCTCTGATGATAATAATCATCCATATATCTGCAGTTTAATCCCAGATATAACAGCTTGGTAAGAAGATCTCTGGCCGCCACATTGGAATTTTCCACACTGTAAATATCGATCATGCGGGCATGATTGATCGCATCGATCACCTTTTTGTAGGTTTTCATGGAAATATTTTTCAGATTTTCTTCTAAAATCTTAGAAGTGGTCGTAACGATCTTCCTTGGAACATCCTCCAGACGGTCTCCTTTTTCCAGTGAAAATCCATACATTGGCTGCTGTATGCCTTTTACTTTCTGATTCTTTGCAAGCTCCATGATCAGCGCATATCGAAAATCTTTAAACCCCAAAAATCCAATGGCTCTGACCATGCGAAGGACGGTAGGCTGACTGACGCCGCACTGATCGGATAATTCTTTCAGTGACATATCCGGAATCTTTTCAAAATGATCCAGCACATAATTAGCTGCTTTCTGCTCCGAAACTCTCATATCTCCATACCGTGTTTCAATTGACAATCTTATTTCACTTTTCATAAAACTCCTTGTAATTTTGCTACAAAAACAGCAGAAAAAATTTTTCATTTCTTATATTTTATCGTATTAAAAGTTTTTCGGATAACAAAAAAGTATTTTTGTTAAATTTAAGTAAAACCGCAGATTTCTTTCCTGAAACCGCCTAATTTCGATATTCCTGCACCATGATCATACCGGACAAAAGAAGTACTATACTGCATAAAAATACAGATTTTTCCTCCGCTATGCCTGTCATAAGCCCGCCGATCACCGCTCCTATGATAAAAAAGGCAATGACGCTGTAATATTTCAATCCTTTTTCAAAAAATGTCCGGTCTTTTGTCTGTCTGTACTGAAACATGGATTCTGTTCCGCTTCTTAAATTTCCCGTACACATCGTACTGGCAAAAGCATTTCCATGCACCTTCCGAAATGTCTGCACCTGTACAGCACACACAAAAGAAATGAGAACATTAGCCATCACATCCATCTTTCCAGACGGAATCAGCCCTACCGCTGCCAAAAGAACTGCTTCCAAAACCACTATGCGCTGTCTCCAGTGAATTTTTCCTTTGGTTTTAAACGTCTTTTTCATAATTTCCACCAGGACAACTCCTGCCGCAAAAGCAAGAATTGGCACCAGATAGTGAATGATCATGGATCCGTTTCTCCTCTGTATATAGACTCCCAGCAAAGCAATATTTCCTGTCTGGGCATTGGCAAACACACCGCCCCGCAAAAGATAACTGTAAGCATCCAGAAACCCTCCTACTATGGCGAGCAAAGCTGCCAGAAACAGACTTTCTGATGTCTGCAGCCGTTTTTCGTCCATCAGAGCTCCACTTCCTTTCCTGTACGGTAAAACGCTGTCATAAGCCGGATCATGGCATCCAGATCTTTTATGCCGGCTGTTTCATAGGAAGAATGCATGGAAAGCTGGGGCATTCCAATATCCGCTGACCGCATGGAAACCTGTCCGGTCAGAATATTCCCCAGAGTAGATCCTCCCGGTACATCTGACCGGTTATAATAAATCTGGTACGGAATTTCTTCTTTTCGGCACAGATACTGTACCACTGCTCCGGACCATGCGTCAGTCGTATATTTCTGTGCCGCATTATATTTTAAAACAATGCCTTTGTTCAGATACGGCCGGTTGGTCGGATCTGCTTTTTCCGTATAGTTTGGATGCACTGCATGTGCATTGTCCGCAGACAGCAGAAAACTATCTGCTGCCGCCATGGCATATCCTTCCTCGTCTTTTCCCATAAGGCTGCAGATCCTCCTCAGCAGTTCCGGTATAAATGTAGATCCCGCTCCCTGCTTGGTTGCGCTTCCCACTTCTTCATTATCAAAAACACAGCACATGGTAATATAATCTTTGGACTTTCCGCTCAGCATGGCCTGGAGAGACGCAAAAGCACACTCCAGATCATCCAGCTTCGGAGAAGCGATCAGTTCTTCCTGAGCTCCAAGCACAGTTCCAGACATACGGTTATATAGAAACATATCATAAGAAAGAATCTGCTCTTCCTTCACCTTTGCCTCCCTGGCCAGCAGAGAGCGAAATCCTCCTTTTCCGGCGGATATTCCAAGAAGCGGCAGCAGATCTTTCTGAGGATTTAATTCTTTACGTTCCCTTCCGGACATATGAATTGCCAGATTTGGAATGATCATCAGATCCCGGTCGATATTACAAAGGAGACTTCTAAGTTTTCCTTTTTCTTCTATTATAATACGTCCCGCCGCAGACAATGGGCGGTCAAACCACGTATCCAGAATCATTCCTCCATATTTTTCAACATTCAGCTTTGTGTAATATTTCTCTGTTTCCATCTCCGGCTGGTCTTTGATCCGGAAAGTCGGAGAATCTCCATGGCTTGCCACAATATGAAATCCTGAAAAATCTTTCTTTGGAATATGAAACGCCGCAATCGTGCTGTCATTCCGCGTTACAAAATAACTTTTTCCTTCTTTCAGATCCCATGCTTCTTTTTCTTTCAATTCCTCGAATCCTGCTGCAGTCAGCTGTTTTTTCACATTTTCCACAACATGAAAACAGCTGGGACTTTCTTCTATAAATTTCAGCAATCTCTCTGCCTGTGAACTCATATCATGCCTCCTGGTATTGTTTCCTGTATTCTTCGATGATTTCTACTCCTGCGCTTGTCCCCAGTCTCTCGGCGCCTGCATCAATCATGGCCAGCGCTGTCTTTAAATCCCGGATGCCTCCTGCCGCTTTTACTTTCACATCATCTCCGACAATGGATTTCATCAGCGCAACATCTTCCGGTGTTGCTCCCCCGGTTCCAAATCCGGTGGATGTTTTGATAAAATCAGGTTTTATCCTTCTCGCAATCTCAGCCGTCTTTTTCTTTTCCTCATCGGTAAGATAACAATTTTCAAAAATTACTTTTGATATAATATTTTCTTTCCTGCAGACTCTTACGATGGACTCCATTTCTCTTTCGATATGACAATAGTTATGATTTTTCAGCTCTGCCACATTGATTACATAATCAATCTCGTCAGCGCCCCTTTCAATGGCATCTTTCGTCTCAAAAATTTTACATTCTAAAGTTGTCTGACCCAGCGGGAATCCGATCGCTGCTCCTACATGAACTGGTGAACCCTTTAATTTTTCTTTGCATCGGCTAATCTGTGCCGGATTGATCGCCACCATTTTAAAATGGTATTTCATCGCCTCGTGACACAATTTTTCAAATGCCGCATCATCAGCAAAAGCTTTTAAATTGGTATGATCGATCATACCTGCCAATTCTTCCTCTGTTACCATATTCCGTTTTCCTCCTTTTGCGCAACCTCCACATCATTCCGTTGCCTTATTGATGTCTTTTACCATTTTACTCTTTTTATCTTAGAAAAAAAAGTCTTTCTTTTCCGCCTGCCGCTACAGCTTTTTCATAATCTGTCTGAGTTTTTCAATATCTCCTATAATATCTCCTGTCTCCAGGGAATGATTCCCTTCATCAATCAGATACAAAGGAATCTTTTTTTCTCTGCACACCTGCTTCAATTTAGAACAGTCGATAAATGGATCGCTGGTTCCGGAAAACACAATGGTTTTCCCTGATTCCAGCAGCGGGATCGTGACCTCCACCGGTGTAAAGCAAATATGTTTCCACTCTTTCCTCCACTTCTGGATCAGTCTGCATGCAGCAACTGATCCAATGCTTTTTGAGATAAAAACGATTTCTTCATATGACTGCGTATCAATCTGCGCAAAAGCTTTTTCTGCCTGCTGTGTTACAATTTCCCCCACAGCCTCCAGATTCTCTTTATTCCATTCCGGAAGATTTTGGTATGTGATTTCTTCTATCTGATATCCTCTCTGACGAAACAGTTTTTTTGCGTAATAAAGCAAAGGCTTATCACTGTGATATCCCAGCCCTGGCAGAATCAATGCCATTCTTTTCTTCTTCATGCATTTGTCCTCCTAATTTCTGAAACTCATGAAAAATTTCCTCGTATTCCTCTGAAAAAATACTATCTTTTCTCCATACAAAATTAAAATCATGAAACACCTGAAAATCTTCCAGCGGAATTTCTTTTAAACTTCCCTTTTCCAGTTCTTTTTGCACTGCCGCCTGATACAAAAAAGTAATGCCGCATCCGGCTTCTGCAAGCGATTTGATTACATGAATGCTGCTGATCTCATGCCGTCTGGAAAAATTCGAAATAGAAAGATTCTGTGTCTGGAGATTTTTCTCTAGGACTTCTCTTGTTCCGGATCCCTGTTCCCGGACAATCAGCCTCTCTCCAAATAAATCCCGAATCTTTCCTGGCGGATGCCGGAACTGATATACCGGGGAAGCCGCAAGAATAAATTTTTCTTTTGACCAGACCCTGTATTCATAGGCATCCTTCTCAAAATATCCTTCTACCACGGCAAAATCAATCTCTCCGTCATCAAGCTTTTTTAAAAGTTCACTGGTATTTCCAATCTCCATTGCCATATCTGTCTCAGGATGTCTGAGAAGGAAATTCCGCATGACCTCCGGAAAAACAAAATCCCCAATGGTCAATGTCGCTCCGCAGATCAGGGATGCTTGTTCTTTCCTGGCTTCCTCCAGTTTTTTTCGAAGATAGAGTTCATCGTGCCGAAATGTTTTTGCACTGTTTAAAAAAAGCCTTCCCTCTCTGGTCAGAGCCATTTTCTTCCCCTGAAACTGAAAAAATGTTGTATGGTACATTTCTTCCAGATATTTAATATGCTGGGATACCGCAGGCTGGGTAATGTTCAAAGCCCGGGCGGCCTTCGTAAAATTCATAAATCTGCAGACTTCCAGAAATGTATCAATTCTGTAATCTAACATAATACCTCGATTCTTGCATAATATTTTTTTATTGTTTCATAATATATTATAATTTTTATTTATGTACCAGTCAATGTATAATATACTTCGATCCAAACAAATGAAAAAGAAAAGAGGTATCTTATGAAAACAAACATAAAAAATTTCCCTGGAATTCTGCTCTGTTTCTGCATCGCAGTTCCCGCATGGTTTTTCGGCAGTCTTTTCCCTGTCATTGGAGGTCCTGTCTTTGCGATCCTGGCAGGAATGATCATAACGATTTTTGTAAAAGAAAAAGGAATCTGCCATAACGGTATCACCTTTACATCCAAAAAAATCCTTCAGCTTGCTGTCGTCCTTCTGGGCTTTGGAATGAACCTTTCCGATATTCTTTCCAAAGGAAAGCAGTCACTGCCGATCATCCTGGCGACAATCTCAACTTCCCTGATTGTCTCTTATATCATTTACCGGCTGCTTCATATGGATGCAAAAATTTCTACTCTGATCGGAATCGGTTCTTCCATCTGCGGCGGTTCCGCCATTGCTGCTGCCGCGCCCGTTATCGAGGCAGATGATGAAGAAATCGCCCAGTCAATTTCTGTCATCTTCCTGTTTAATGTCGCTGCCGCTCTGATCTTTCCTTCCCTCGGTACAGCTTTAGGTCTTTCCAATGAAGGATTCGGACTCTTTGCCGGAACTGCAGTCAATGATACATCTTCCGTTACCGCGGCTGCGGCCGCATGGGATGGAATCCATGGAAGCAATACTCTGGATGCCGCAACCATCGTTAAGCTTACCAGGACTTTGGCCATTATCCCGATCACTCTTGTTCTTGGCATTTTACAGGCACGCAAAAAGAAAGACGGCGCCTCTACATTCAGCTTCAGGCGCGCCTTTCCTATGTTCATCTTATTCTTCGTGCTGGCATCTGTTATTACGACTGTTTTTGCCCTTCCGGGCACTGTCACAAGTCCATTAAAGGACCTGAGCAAGTTTTTTATTGTCATGGCAATGGCTGCCATCGGCCTTAACACAAACATCGTTTCCCTTATAAAGACCGGCACAAAGCCAATCTTCATGGGATTTGTCTGCTGGGTATCCATCGCAGCGGTCAGTCTTTTGCTGCAGATGGCTCTTGGTATTATGTAAAACAAAGACGGTGTACTTTCAATTCATCTTCTTTTTGTACTCCTCTTGCATATGAAATTTCCGGAAAGCCAAACCCTGCCATCATTCCAAAATAATGGTTTTCCGGAATTTCCAGCATTTCCCGGAGATCCGGCATAAGTTTCAGCACTTCAACCGGATAACTCATTATAACCGCTCCAAGTCCATGGGCACTGCACAGCAGCTCGAAATATGCACAGGCGATATCTGTATCCTGCTGCCAGCATCCTCTTCCGGCCGGCGCATGCGGAATTAAAAGATGGGGCGCAGAACAAAACAGCATATCTGGTCTGACTGTCTTTTCCGCTTCTTTTAACTGCCTGTAAGATGTTTCATCAAAACTTTCCGCATAAATTCCCTGCTCTGCCAGCTGATCCATCCTTTGATACACAAGTTTCCGGAATATATCCATCTGCTCTATATCATCAATCAGTGTATATTCTACCTGACTCTTATTGCCTCCGTTAGGTGCATTCTGCAGTACCTCAAGTATATGCCGGATCAGGGAAGGGTCTACATTTTTCTTCACAAACCGCCGGTGAGAACGGCGGTTTGCGATCAGTCTATCTATCACCGGTCCGCTTTTGTTTTTGTCTGGAGGAAGAAGGCTGTTTTCCGGCCGCTTTCCAAGCACAGATATGGCACCCTCAGGGCAGACTGCCAGACAGTGCTGGCATTTCCAGCATCCGTCCCACCCAAATTCTTTTATTTCTATATGGGCCGCTTTCTTCTGCTCATCCAGATAGAAAATGCCGGACGGACATGTCCTGATGCACTTTCCGCATCCAATGCACTGGTCCCGGTTTATCGTCAGATTCGCTAAATTTTCCATTATATTACCATCTCCCCATATTGGTCTGCGCGGTTGTTCAGAAGTTTCTCCACAAATCCATTGGCAGGATGCTGCCGGATTTCTTCCGGAGACGCGTACTGCTGTATCTCTCCATGATCCAGGACCAGCACCCTGGTTCCAAGATAAAGAGCTTCTGCAATATCATGCGTCACAAACAGGATGGTAACTCCGGTTCTCTGATGGATCTGCTTGATTTCTTTCTGCAGCTGTCCTCTGGTAATCTCGTCTACGGCTCCAAAAGGCTCATCCATCAAAAGGATTTCCGGAGACGCCGCCAGCGCTCTGGCGATCCCGACTCTCTGCTGCTGCCCGCCTGACAGCTCCGATGGAAAACGATCCCTCATATCATCACTTAAACCTACGATTTTCATCCATCTTGAAACCGCCTTCCTTGTCTTTTCTTTATCCCTGCGGTTCCACAAATTCGGCACATAGGAAATATTTTCTTCTACTGTCATGTGAGGAAACAGAACATTCCCCTGAATGGAGTACCCAATGCTCCTGCGAAGTTCAATCAGATCTGTATCTGCTATATCTTTTCCTTTTATCATAACATTTCCTGCATCCGGCCGGATCAGCCCATTGACCATTTTCAGCATCGTTGTCTTTCCGCAGCCGGAAGACCCTATAATCGTAAGAAATTCTCCTTCTTCCACTTTTAAAGAAAAATGCTCCATGATCTTTTTCCCATTATATTTCTTCTCAATCTCTTTCCATTCAATTACTGCTGCCATCGTCTCTTCCTCCTACGAAATCAAACCTTTTTCCTTCAGAAATTCTCTCGCCACATCTTCCGGCTCTTTCTGATCTTCCTCAACCATATAATTCAGCTTTGCCATTTCTTTCTCATCCAGAATATCCTCACATTTTTCAAAAACATTCCGGAGTTCCGGATGTTCATCAAGCACTTCTTCCCTTACGATATTTCCACATTCATAGGACGGATAGAATTGCCTGTCATCTTCCAGCACAACAATATCTGAGACACTGTACTGTCCGTCTGTTGTAAAAATCGGCATCACATCAATTTCACCGGAATTGACAGCCTGATATTTAAGCCCGATGTCAAGATCTGAAGTGCTGGCAAACTCAAGCCCGTAAGTTTCGCACAGAGGATCATAGCCGTCTTCTCTCTCATAGAAATCATATTCTGCCCCAAATTTCAGCTGTCCGGACACAGACTGCAGATCCGAAATCTTTTTCAGTCCATACTTCTCTGCCACTTCTTTCCGGACTGCAAGAGCATAACTGTTGGAAAAACCGTACATTCCATCCCACTCCATATCATAGGAGTCATAGGCCTTTTCAAGTTCTGCGAATTTGTCTTCTGTATACAGATCATTTCTTTTTAACACCATATTCCAGGCAGTTCCTGTATATTCAGGATACACATCAAACTCTCCGCTCTTCATGGCAGGCCAGATATTGGATGTGCCTCCGCCAACTCCCTGGGTCATTTCCACCTTAAGATCTGTGTCTTCCTCAATCATGATTTTCAGCATTTCCCCCAGGATATACTGCTCCGTCATCGGCTTGGCTGCAATCCGGATCGTATCTGTTTTCTGTCTTCCGTAATATATTCCGGAAGAGACTGCCAGGATTACCGCTAAAACGGCAGCTGCGGCCGCATACTTTGTCCTTCTGCTTCTATGCCGTCTGTGCTTTTTCTGCATGGATTTTTCTATGAATCCAAGAAGGAAATCGGCCAGAAGCGCGATCAGAGCGATCAGGATACTTCCTGCTACCGTCATAGCCGTATTGTTCGTTGTAATTCCCCTGTAAATTGCCACGCCCAGGCCGCCTGCTCCGATAAATGACGCGATGCCGGCCAGCGCCAGGGTCATAGTCACCATACTGCGGATTCCAGACATAATGACCGGCGCTGCCAGAGGAATCTTAATCTTCGTCAGAATCTGCAGCCGGGTGCTTCCCATTCCTTTTGCCGCTTCTGTCATGGCAGGATCCACGTTGGTTATGCCGGTATATGTGTTTCTCACCATCGGAAGCAGGGCATAGATGGTAAGCGCCAGAACAGCTGTAATGTTTCCGATGCCTGACAATGGAATCAAAAATCCCAGCATGGAAATCGATGGAATCGTGTAAAGAAAATTCACGACTCCGATCACCGGTCTGGAAAATCTCGGATACTCACTTAAAAGGATTCCGATCAATCCTCCCGCTGCGATCGCAATTACAATGGCAATCGCAGAAATCATAAGATGTTCCAGACATAAATCAATGAAAAAACTTTTTCTTTCATAAATCAGGTTCCAAATATCCATTTCGTCTCCTTCCCAAACATAAGACTTATTTTAATTGTTTGTCCCTTTCTTTATGTATAATCATAGTTTTTTCCAGACATTCTTCAAGCAGGCACTTTTTTATAGGGATAGTTACCTTTTCGTGACTCTTGCGTATTTTCAGCCATTCGCAGCTTTGGGAATTGATTTATTTTTCAGAGATTCCGGAAAGATCTTTGATGACCTCTCCCGCAATGATCAGTCCTGCCACCGATGGTACAAAGGCGGTGCTTCCCGGAATCTGACGTTTTCCATCTTCTGAAATCCTGACCGCTGGCTCCATTGCCTTTTCTTTGGAATATACGACTTTCAGCGCCGGAACATTTCTCTTTTTCAGTTCTTTTCGCATCACTTTCGCCAGAGGGCAGACTGACGTATCATAAATATCCGCTACCTGAAACATGGTCGGATCCAGCTTGTTTCCTGCTCCCATGCTGCTGATTACGGGCGTTCCCGCCTTCTGTCCCTGAAGCACAAGTTCGATCTTTCCGGTAACAGTATCAATGGCATCTACAACATAATCATAAGAGGCAAAATCAAACTGATCCGCGTTTTCCGGCAGGAAAAAAGTCTGGTATGTTTCCACCACGGTCTCCGGATTAATCTGCGCGATTCTCTCTTTCATTACTTCTACTTTTGGTCTTCCGACTGTCTGATGAGTCGCTATAATCTGCCGGTTGATGTTAGATTCCGATACCTCATCCGCATCTACCAGCACCAAATGCCCAATCCCGCTTCTTGCCAGTGCTTCCACTGTAAATCCTCCAACTCCTCCAATTCCAAACACCGCAACCGCTGCCTTATTTAATTTTCGGATTCCTTCTTCTCCAAGGAGCAGTCCTGTTCTCATAAATTGTTCCTTTATTTCCATAATAATTCCTTTCTGTCTTTGATTTGCATGTTTCATTATAACGGCTTCTTTTCATTTCCACAATCGGCTGAAATATTTTCAAAAAAAAGAAAATCTGCCGCGGAATCCAAAAATTCCGCGGCAGATTGCATTCTCGCTCCTGCGATTCTCTATTTTCTGTTTTTGATCCACTCCTGGATTTCATCCATCGTAGCCATGGCTGCCAAAGCTCCTTCTTTGGTGCTGGTATTGGCTGCATAAGCATTGGCAAAATCAAGATATTCATATAATTTGTCTTTGCTCACACTGTCAAGATCATCTATTTCATCCCTGAGGATACAGAACAGAAAGGCTCCGATAAAGGAATCTCCTGCGCCGGTTGTATCCCGTACATCAATGGAATATCCCGGTGCTTCTACCACTCCGTCTTTGGTATAAATCTCTGCGCCGTCTGCTCCTTTGGTATAAATCACATATTTTGCTCTTCCTGACAAAAGATCCGGAACTGCGTCTTTGATATCAGTCTTTCCGGTAATAAATTCCAGTTCCTCATCGGAAATCTTGATAATATCCGCATATGGGATGAAATCATTCACTGTCTTTTTCAAAGCATCCAGATCATCCCATAAAGAGAAACGGAGATTCGGGTCAAAAGATACCTTAACTCCCTGCTCAATTGCCATGTCGATCAGTTTCTTATGGGCTTCTTTCATCGGGGATTCTACAAGATCCACGCTGCAGAAATGAATCATTCCACAGTCATCCAGAATATTTTCCGGAATGTCATCCACACTGTATCTCAGATCCGCGCTGTTCTTCCGGTAAAATTTAAAATCACGGTTTCCATCCGCTGCCAGGGATACGAACGCAAGCGCTGTCTCTCCTTCCTGATCTCTCTCGATGTTTGATGTATCGATTCCCGCGTCATTTAAAACATCGATAATATAATCACCAAACGGATCATCCCCTAATTTGGTAAGCATCTTAGACGGAATTCCCAGCTTCGTTACAGCTCCGATCACATTCGCCGGCGCTCCGCCTGCCACCCGGGTAAAAGATGGGACATCCTTCAGTCTCTCCCCTTTTACA
This sequence comes from Anaerostipes butyraticus, assembly GCF_016586355.1. GTDB lineage: Bacteria > Bacillota > Clostridia > Lachnospirales > Lachnospiraceae > Anaerostipes > Anaerostipes butyraticus. Next base: position 85,592 of record NZ_BLYI01000024.1, on the reverse strand, counting down.
TCCGGAATAAAATCAATCAATGCCTCTCCGATTCCACATAACTTATTCTTCATTGCATCCTCCTTCGATCAGAAAAGACTTTAATGGATAGATGGTCAGCATACCTTCACACTGCCCTTCGATGGAAATCTCGCCTTTCAGGCTGTAAATCCTGGTTGTAAACACTTCTTCTCCATGGTTCACAAAAATCTCCAGAGAGGAGGTATCTGCAAAAATCTGCAGCTGTTCCAAAGATTCCAGTCGAACCTTTCTTGTCGTCCTGCCAGATCCATATGCTCCCAGGTCCAGTGTAAGAACTTCATCTTCATAGGAAAGCGTAATTCCTTCCCTTAAAGTCATCTTCATATTTTTACATTTATTATACTCGACAACTGCCTCGTAAACAACATCATCACAAATCTTTTTCTCATTTCCGTCAAATTCTGCCATTTTCGTTCCGCCGCAGCGAAGTTTTCTTAACTCTTCAATCGGCTCCTGAATAAATTTTCCATCCCGCAATGAAATCTGACGAGGTATTGTCAAAGCATGCTGCCATCCATCTTCCGTTGTCGGATTCGTATACTCCGCATCCGGGATTCCCATCCATCCGATCAGGATTCTTCTTCCCCGCTCATCTTCAAAAGTCTGCGGTGCATAGAAATCAAACCCTCGATCCATCAGTTTAATCTCTTCAATCCTGGATTCTTTTGTGTCAAAATCATAACTCAGTTTCATTGCCGCTGTCTGGTGCGGATTGTGATAATCAAATCCCTGAGGTTTTATGCCCTGCGGGCAGCAGGTCAGAATAAGCTGTCCATCAATTTCAAATACATCCGGACATTCCCACATATACCCAAAAGGTTCTTCCGTTGTAATGCGGTCAAAATATTTCCAGTGCCTCAGATCTTCTGACTGATACAGAAGAATCATTCCAACGCTCTTTTTATCCCTTGCTCCGAGAACCATATAATATTTTCCGTCATGTTTTAAAATCTTAGGATCTCTGACATGATTGCTGATATCTTCCGGATAGTCATCCGTTGTCATCAGAAGTTCTTTTTCAGAAAAATGATATCCGTCCTCGCTGGTGAACATAACCGTATTGCTTCCCCGTCCTGAGTTAATATAGTCGTAATCATCCCGGTCAAAATATTTTACATTTCCGGTATAGTAATAATAGATCTTATCATTGTCAACGAACGCAGATCCGGAATACACCCCATGGGCATCGAAATCCTGGTCCGGAAACAATACCGGACCATAATCTCGATAATGGATAAAATCTTTTGTGGTGCAGTGAGCCCACATTTTCAATTCTCCCGTCGGTTCAAAAGGTGTATACTGATAGTAAATATGATAGGTTCCGTGAAACTGGCATAAACCATTTGGGTCATTCAGCCATCCTGTCTCCGGCATCAGATGAAATTTAAGTCTTCTCGGATCTTTTGCGACTTTATCTCTGTATGCTTTGTTTTCCTGATACCATGCATCATAATCTTTTTTCAGAACTTTTTTATATTTCTCAAACATCCTTTTTTCCCTTTCTGGAATTACTTCATTATTATTTTAATGTCATGATCTTCGTACTGTTATCCGCTTTGTCAGCCGGTGATACTTCCAGTTCTTTTCCTTTCGCGTCCGCTACCAGGAACATAGTCTGGGTCTGATACCCTTTCTCTTTTACCAGATCCATATTGAAAGACAACAGCTTATCACCTTTCTTTACTTCATCACCTGTATTTACATATAATTCGAAACCTTCTCCGTCCATCTTAACGGTATCAATTCCTGCATGGATCAGAAGCTCTGCTCCTGAGTTCAGTGTAATGCCAATGGCATGCTTTGTTGGGAACACCAGGCTGATCTTTCCATCTGCAGGAGCATAGATCACTCCTTCTTCCGGATTGATTGCCACACCATCTCCCATTGCTTTCGATGCAAATGCCGCATCGTTTGATTTCTCGATTGGAAGGACTTCTCCCTTCATTGGAGAATAAAGATCTTCCGGTCCTGTCACTGTTTTTACTTCCTGTACTTCTTCTGTTTTTGTTTCTTTTTTCTTGTTTGTCTGTTCTTCTGCTCCAAGGTTAAATTTCTTCCAGAAAATCACTGTCATCAGTGCAGATACTGCCATGGATAAGACAAGTCCGATCAGGAAGTTCGGATAATCCTGCGGCTTCATGGAAATAATTCCAGGAATTCCGGCAGCTCCCATTGCCTGTGCCAGTACTTTTGTTGCGGCACAGTAGGCACTTCCTACTCCGGATCCGATGATCGCTGCATAGAATGGGTATTTTAATTTCAGTGTTACACCAAACATTGCCGGCTCTGTGATTCCTAAAAGCGCGGAAACACCAGATGCAGAACAGATAGATTTCATCTTTTCATTCTTTGTTAAGAACAGAACTGCGATAACGGCTGCTCCCTGTGCCACGTTGTTCATACTTGCTGTCGTAAAGATAAAACTTCCGCCTGTATGTGCTGCGTCTGCGATCAGCTGAGTTTCAATCGCGATAAAACTATGATGCATACCGGTCAGACAGATTGGTGCGTAAGCAAGACCAAACAGTCCGCCTCCGATAAATCCAAGCGTGTTATAAAGCCATGTGATGCCTGCTGCAAGAAGGTTACCTGCTTCTCTTAAAACTGGTCCGACAATGATGAATGTCAGGAAAGAAGTTACCATGATAGATAACAACGGCGTAGTTAAGTTATCCAGCCATGTCGGTGTTACCTTATGCAATTTCTTTTCAATCGTTGCAAGGATAAATGCGACAGCTAATACCGGAAGGACAGTTCCCTGATATCCGATGGCTTCAATATGGAATCCGAAAATATTCCAGATTGGCGGATCGGCAATACCGATGCTGTAAGCACTTAACAGATCCGGGTGAACCATGATCATTCCCATTGCTGCTCCAAGATATGGATTTCCTCCAAATTTCTTTGTCGCGCTGAATCCAATCAATACTGGAAGGAATGTAAACGGCGCATTTGAAAATGTATTGATCGCTGTAGCCAATCCTTTCCACTGCGGATATAATTCAATAATAGATTTTCCATCAATCAATGCGGAAGTCAGGATATTATTGATACCCATCAGCAGACCGCCGGCTACGATCGCCGGGATGATCGGCACGAAGATATCACTTAATACCTTGACAAGTCTCTGTATGATATTCCCTTTTTCCTCTTCCGGCTCCTCATCTGCCGCTGGTCCGACATCGCCTCCCAGCTGCTTCTGCACTTCATCGCAGACCAGATTTACAAGTCCTGATCCAAAAATGATCTGAAACTGTGACTGAGTGAGGAACACTCCTTTTACTCCTTCAATGTCACTGACTGCATCTTCGTCTCTTAAGTCGTTGTTCTTAAGCTGCAGTCTCAAACGTGTTGCACAATGCTGAACGGATTTGATATTATCTTTTCCGCCGACATTTTCGATAACCTGACTGGCAATCTTTGCGTAATCCATATCTTCTCTCCTTTTCTTGATTTAGTTGTGGTATCGGTTCCATATTTGTATTATATGGCTGTATTGTATTTTTGTCAATACTTTTTGTGGTATCGGTTCCATATTTCTCGTTTTTTTTAAGGACATCTGCACTGGCAGACGCCCTTTGATATTTTTCCTTTATTTTTTATCTCATGGTTATGATAGAATCAAGGATCAGCAGGATCAGCAAAAGTCCGGCTGCTGCATACGTCATCCGGCGATTCATATGGCCTGTTATTTTTTCAAATACCGGCTGCAGAAGATATAAAAAAATCATGCCTCCGATTCCAAACCGGATACTTGGGTTTAACGCAATCCGCCCCTGAAAATTAAAAGCAAATCTCTCATAATCCCACATCCATCCGCCGGTCACTGCTTCCATAATATAGCTTCCGATCAGTTCCGTTATCGTTGTCACTGCCATAATTCCTAAAAATACAAAAACCGGAGTTACATACAGCCTCCCCAGGTATAATTTCTTTTTCTGCACTCCTCCCAGAGTCAGCAAAAGCAGCAGGGCTCCTACTCCATAAATAATGCAGTACGGGCCAAACAAAACCCCTCTGTTGGAAAATCCCCACCGGTATACAACAACCTCAAGGAATACCTCATACAGCCATCCGATCACTGAATACATCATAAAATAAAGAAACCATCTGGATGCCTGAAGCAGTTTATTCTTTTTCATACTTTCCTTCTCCTCTTTTGTTTTACAACCGTTCTTCCTATTTTTACAATACGATCACATGAAAGTCAATCTTCAATTTCTCCAGAATATTGAGAATTTCTCTTCGTCCGGTGAAGATCAGAATCTGCCTCTCACAGTTCTGGGACAGATAAGCTAACGTATTCTTCAATCTCTCATCATCATAATTACCGAACACATCATCCAAAAACAGCGGAAATTCATCTTCTCCATACAGCAGCTCTCCTGCCGCAAGACGCAGAGCAAAATAGAGCTGTTCCACGGCCCCATTGCTCAGATATTTCATGTCAATGTATCTTCCGTCCTGTCTTACCATCATTTCCATGGACTGATCCATTACAGCTTTGTCATATCTTGCACCGGTCATCTGGCAGAAAATATCCGATATCTTTTCATTTAATTCTTCACCAAAAGTTTTCTGAATATCCGCCGCGGCCGTTTCAATGCCCCAGATGGCGCGGTCGATCCATCGCACTTCCTGTTCCGCTTCTTTTTTCTGCGTCAAAGCAGACTGATATTCTTTTTTCAAATCTTCGATTTCCTGTTTCTGCTCCAGCAGATGTTCCTTTTCCAAACGGACCACTTCCAGTTTGTGACAGATTTCATTCTTTCTGATTTCTTCCTGGTCAACACCAAACAGTCTCCGAATCCACTGCAAAATTCTCTGCAGCAAAGACAGCCTTGGCTTCTGATTCAGCTGCCGGTACAGCTCTTCTTCCTGCGTTTCATACTTTTTTAATTCGTTCTCCTGGAATGACGCTTCTCCCAGACGCTGGCGAAGCTGCTCACTTCGGTAAAAAGCAGGATTTTTCCTGGCATTGCGCCGCTTTCCTTTCAATATATTAACCGCCTTGCGGATATCCAGCCGTGCATCCTGACTGTTTCTCAAATTTGCCATAGAATTCTGCAGAATTTTCTGCATTTCTTTTCCTGTGCGAATATCGGCCTGAGTTAAAGAGGCTGTATTTTGGAATGATTCCGCAGAATTTTCAAACAACACTCCCTGCAGACTTTGTTTCGGAAGCGGAATTTCCTCCATGGTATCTTCCAGAAACAGGCGAAACTGCCGATTCCCGGTCTCAAATGTCCTCTGGATCCGATATCTCTGTCCTTCTTTTTCAACCAGCAGATATCCGCCATATCTGCCTCCTTCCACCGGCATATATCTGGTATAGTCATCTTTTCTGGCGGCTGTCCCTCTGCTCTTTTCCAGCCCAAACAGCATATGGAACATAAACTGGCGCAGTGTTGTCTTTCCCGTCTCATTGTTTCCATAAATAACCTGAATTCCCTCGGATAATTCCGTATGATAATCATGAAATTTTCCAAAGCCGTCAATCCCGATTTCTTTTATCTTCATACTTCTCTCTCCTCTGATAATTCCAGTGCTTCCATGGCATACGCCAGCGCTTTCGGTTCATCTTCCAATAATTCTGCCACCCTCCGCATCAGGAGATTATCTTCCCTGGAAAGATCCCGTCTCTCCCATATGCTCTTTGTCTGATCCGTAATCCCGGAAATCCGGTATCTTTCCTGAATTCTTTCTATATCCAGTTCAATCTGCGGATCCATCGTTCCCTGCAGGATAATTTCGTGGATATTTTCACTTCCCCGGTAGGAAATTTCTGTGTCAATCCGGTCCAGAATTTCTTCTCCGCTCATTTCTTCTGTTACATAGACTTCCGTCCGGACATATTCCCTCCTGGAAAACGGGTGAAATGTAATGATCTGCCGTTCTTCACTGATTTCTCCTTCCATAAAGCCATGACGTCCTGTCTCCGTATGATCCAAAGGTTCCAGAGATCCTGCATACGCCATCAGGTCCTCAAAAATCACTTCCGGTTTATGGATATGTCCCAGAGCAATATAATCAAATCCGGACCATTTCAGACGTTCTCTGTGAATTGGTATATGCTTTTCGTCTCCCCCGTGAGCCAGAAGGATCCTGATTTCATCTCCCTCCTCTTCCGGCCGCAGCGAGTCATAAAGAGGGTCTTCGATCTGATCCTGCCAGTAGCTGAAACCATAAACTGTCGTATTAAGCTCAGGAAAGCTTATTTTCTCCAGTTCCGGTCCCTTCAAAAGAAACGTATCTGATTCCCATTCATAGGCTTCCAGACCGGTTCCTTTTTTCAAATAATCATGATTTCCCGCAATCCAGACTGTTTTTGTATGATCCAGCTGCTTTAGAAGATAGTCTGCCTCCCGAAGATCTGTAAGTGACGGCTGCCGTTCAAAAAAATCACCCGAAATCAGCAGAAGATCTGTTTTCTGTTCTTTTGCACGCTCAAGAACCCTGCGAAAGGTTTCCTTGATTTCTTTTGCGCGCTCTTTCCCCCAGGGCTTCTCTCTCTCCGGACGTGCGCCCCAGTGTACATCTGCAATGTGGATCAGCTTCATCTGATTTCTCTCCTCTCTGATTTTATGATCTGTCATCATCATATCATACCCCTGTCTTTTTTCCAAAGACATTCCGGCAGGATTGCCTGAAATCTTTCCGCAATAAAAAAACTCCCCTTCATCCAGACACAGCTTTCTGCCGTTATCTGCATAAAAGGGAGTTTTGATCATAACAAATCCGGGCTTTCAGCGCACCGATAGTTTTTTACGCTTCCGCCTTTGATAAACTTATAGTCAACCACCTGTTTTTTGGAAACCCGTTTTTTCTGAATCATCTTCAGAATCGTCTCTGCCCCAAAATATCCCATACCGTAAGAATCAAATTTCAGCGTGGTAAGTTCCGGCGTCAGCAGGGTGCTCTCATCATACCCGCCAAAACCAACAACCGAGACATCTTCCGGTATCTTCTTCCCTGCTTTCTGCAGGATCTTATAGGCTCCAAAAGCCAGACGGTCTGTAGCGCATATCATCGCATCGACATCCGGGGCCTTCTCCAGAATCTCCCGGGCTACAGTCTGTCCCCCGATAAAACTGTAATCACTTTTTCCGATGATCAGATCTGTGATCCCATACTCTTTCAATCCATCGATCACACCTTGTTTTCTCCGGATTCCTACTGCCACGTCTGTCTCATAAACTCCGATATATCCTACTTTTTGATGCCCGGTCTTCCCGATATAGGCGCCTATGTATCTGCCGGCACTGTAATCATCATCAATGATTGAAATTCCTTCCTCATATTCCTGAGCCAGCACCACAATTGGGATCTGGGTCTCGGCAAATAATTCCCGGTGGTCTTTTGTAATGGCGATGGAACTGATCAGAATCCCATCTACATTCATCTGAATCAGGCGCTGAATGTTTTCCAGTTCCTGGTCGATATCATGATCTGAACTCTGAATCAGCGTTGTATAATTCTTCTCTCTAAGGTAACGGTCAATGCTGGTGACAACGCGTCCGGTAATCTTTGAGTTCAGTGTTGGGACAATAACTCCGATCAGCCTGCTCTGCTTCGCCTTCAGTCTGGCAAAAGCATTTGGCTTATAGTTATATTCTTCTATTATTTTCTGAATCTTTTCTCTCGTTTCCTGCTTCACATAGCCTCCGTTGAAAAAACGAGATACCGTACTCTTCCCAACACCTGACAACTCCGCGATATCTGCCATTGTCATCTTCTTTGTCATGAACCATCACCTTCTTTTTTCTTCTTAAAACAGGATTCCCTGTCTTTTCACAAACACAGGCTGTTTCATTGATCTGAAGCAGCCTGCGCCTGACTCTCTTATTATACCCGACCAGGGCTTAAGAGACAATATTCATTTATGAAATTATTTTACCCGGATTACCTCGGTTGTATTGTCAGCTTTCGGTGCCGGAGTTACGGTAACGGTCTTTCCTTTTGCGTCTGCCACCAGGAACATAATCTGAGGGCTGAATCCATTCTTTTCCACCAGTTCTTTATCAAATGTGATCAGCTTATCTCCTTTTTTCACACGTTCTCCTGCTTTTACAAATTCCCTGAATCCTTTTCCTTCCATTTTTACAGTATCAATGCCTGCATGAATCAGAAGTTCTACTCCGGAATCCAAAGTAATGCCAACGGCATGTTTCGTTGGAAATACCAAACTGATTTTCCCATCGGCCGGTGCTGTGATTTCTCCATTTTCCGGATTAACCGCCACACCGTCTCCCATTGCTTTTGACGCAAATGCCGGATCCGCCGCCTGGTCGATTGGAAGAACTTCTCCCCTGGCCGGAGAATACAGGATTTCTTCCTTATCCGTATCATGATTTTCTTTAGAATCTGCACTGACTTCTTCGTCTGCTTCTATCTCTGCCGTTTGTTCATCACCATTTCCTGTTTTATCGGTAATTCCCAGAATAAAGGTAACGATAAACCCGGCCGCAAGAGCAGTTACATGAGCAATAATATAATTAACATATCCTCCATGGGCAGGATCCGCAAGAGCGATTCCCGGAACAACAGTTGTTCCAAATCCAAGAGCCGCCAGGTTTGTCAGATAGACGACTGCTCCCCCGATCGCGCCTCCGATACAGCCGCCGGCCAGCGGATAACGATATCTGATATTTACACCAAACAGCGCCGGTTCCGTGATTCCAAACAGTACAGAAATAAAACTTGGAATACAAAGTTCTTTTGTTTTCATTTCTTTATAATGTCTTGCCAGATATCCTAGAACAGCTCCGCCCTGGGCGATGATTGCCACTGACATTAAAGGATTCAGGAAGTTGCGTCCGGTATCCGCAAGAAGCTGTGCTTCAATCGCTCCAAATACATGATGAAGTCCTGTGATAACGATCAGCTGCTGCACACCAGAGAAAATCGCATATCCGATCAGTCCGAAAGACTGGGTCATCCATACGAGCCCTGTGGTAATGCCTGACGCAAGCCCGCGCCCGATCGGGCCTACAATAAAGAACAGAAGCAGTGCGCTGACCAGAGTTGTAAGCAGCGGAGATACCAGCAGCCGGATAACTTCCGGAACTTTGCGTTCAAAGAAAATATCCAGTTTTGCCGTTACAACGCCGATCAGCAGCGCAACGATAATTCCACCCTGAAATCCGACTAATTCCACCGGAAATCCGAAAATATGAAGAACTTCCACATCCACGGTTCCCTGAGCCGCCGCATAAGCGTCTGCCAGACTGTTTGACAGCATGATGCATCCTATTACAATTCCCAGAATCGGACGTCCGCCGAATCGCTTGCACGCGCTGTAAGCAACCGCCAGCGGCAGGAATCCGAAAATTGCCCCAGATGAAATATTGATGATACGGTTTAATCCATATAATGTTGCATTTTGCTGTACGATTTCCATGTTCCCCAGGACTCCGGAAATACCTGTCAGCAGAGCCGCCGCCAGGATTCCCGGCATGATGTCGATAAATACATCAGAAAGTGCCTTTAACACCCTTTGAAGCGGATTCATCTTTTCATTGGCTTCTGTTTTCAAATCACTCAGACTCATGTTTTTCATCTGAACATCATCGGCAAATACTTCGTAAACGGCATTGACCAGTCCTGCCCCAAAAATAATCTGGAGCTGATCTCCCGCAACGAAAACTCCTTTTACCAGATCCACATTCTCTATGCCTTTCATATCTACAACATCCAGATCTTTTAATACGATTCTCAGTCTTGTTGCACAGTGAGCCGTTCCCTGGATATTATCTTTGCCTCCGACCAGCCGGATCAAGTCCTGGGATATTTTCTCATAACGTTCATTCTTTTCCTGACTCATTCTAATTCCTCCCTGTTTATAAGAAGCTGTTTTCATCTATCCTCTGGAAATGATAGCATTTGCTTCGGAAATCCTGCTTGCAGAGCGGAATGCTGATTCCGCTGTACATAAGCTCATCTCCTCCGTAAATATTTCCAGTTTCCATGTCCTGATAATATGCGTCACATTCTAGTCCCTTTAATTTCATAATCTGGACAGGTGATGCCGGCCGGCTCAGAATTTCAAAATAAAATCCTACTACATCCTTCCCGTCCTCTGATACAAAATTCCATTGTGCCAGATTTCCATCAAATGGATTTTTGATTCTGAAAAGCCTTCCAAATTGGATGGTCTCCCGAATTGTTTTATAAAAATCAATCTGCTGTTTAATTTGTTTTAACTCTTCCTGACTGCATCTGGTAAGATCCAGTTCATAGCCAAGATTCGCACTCATTGCTACATATCCCCGGGTTTCAAGAGAAGTCTGACGTCCGGTCTGCTGATTCGGACATCCGCTCACATGGGCGCCCATGGTGATTGGCGGATATGTAAGAGATGTTGCATACTGTATTTTCATTCTGCAGACAGCATCTGTGTTGTCGCTGCACCAGGTCTGAGGCATATAATACAGCATCCCCGGGTCAAATCTTCCTCCGCCGCTTGAGCAGCTTTCAAATAAAATATCCGGATATCTTGTTGTCAGAGTATCCAGAATCCGGTACAGCCCCAGAACATACCGGTGAGTAATTTCTCCCTGTCTTTCTGCCGGAAAAGCTCCGCTTCCTACATCGGTCAAATGACGATTCATATCCCATTTCACATAATCGATCCGCGCGCAATCTAATACGTTGGAAATACTTTCAATCACATAATCACAGACCTCTTTTCTGGACAGATCCAAAACCAGCTGCCCTCTTCCAAAGGTGTAAGGTCTTCCCGGCGTATGCAGGACATAATCCGGATGCTTCCGATACAGACAACTGTCTATGGAAATCATCTCCGGTTCCAGCCAGATTCCGAACATAAGACCTTTTTCATGGATTTTTTCTTCCAGTCCTTTCAGGCCGTCCGGCAGCTTTCGTCTGTCTTCCGTCCAGTCTCCAAGAGAGCTTTTCGTGTCATCTCTTTTGCCAAACCATCCGTCATCCAGAACAAAAAGCTCTGCTCCGACTTCTGCTGCCTTATCTGCAATTTCCAGGATTTTTTCCTCTGTAAAATCAAAAAATGTTGCCTCCCAGTTATTGATCAGAATTGGCCGGATTTTTTTTGCGAACTGACTTCTGATCAGATGATTCTGATAAAAATCATGATACGTCTGTGACATCTGATTCAGGCCTTCTGACGCATAAACCATGATCACCTCTGGCGTATGGAATTCTTCTTCCGGCTCTAACAGCCACTGTCCATTCCATGGATTCATCCCCATCTGAAATCTTGTATTTTCAAATGCGTCTGTCTGAACCGCAGCAATAAAATTACCGCTGTATACAAAGTTTGCCGCATAAACCTCTCCAAAATCTTCTGTTGTCTCCGGACGGAGCAGTGCCATAAATGGCGCCTGCTGCGGTGAACTCGTTCCTCTCAGACTTTCAATCTGAATCGTACCGCTCTTTAATGGACGGCGATCCATATTTCTTTCATTATTATGAGCGCCGTACAGTGTTAAAACGTCAAACCCTGCCTCACGGATATCCACAGACATACTTAACATTTTTGTCAGCATGACCTTTTCTTTCCCTGTATTTTTAAAGTGCACACTCCTGGCTATGACATTTTGGTCCTGGAACACGTGATACCACAATTCAACTTTCAAACCGGAGATTTGATCAAGCATATGAACTTTTAGTGTATCTACCTCATTGTCATTTCCAAAAGAAGCCGGCAGTCCCGGCAGAGGCTCTTTTCCGGAAACAATTTCATGGCTCTGATAGATCAGGTCACTGATCCTTCCTCCTTTTTCGTCCCGGATTCCATAAGCACAGTTCCTGAAATCACCATTCCCTGTCTGCGGATATTCCTGAGGCAAAGTATCCAATGAAAATGTACGGTCCAAATCATCGGGATTCGGTGCAAATCCACGGTCTTTCCAGATGATCTTCCGGCTTCCTCCGTATTGATTCAGCTTTCTTCCCCAATATAAATGAGTCAGATGTCCCCGGATCACTCCCATAACATAACTTGTATCTTTTGCCTGCAGATGAAAGATCTGATTTTCTTTTTCATAGACAATTGACATCTTCTCACCTCCTCGTCTTGTCCCTTGCAATTTTTATTATATCAGCTTATACTTTTAATTATATGGACTTTTGTTGTTTATATATGGCGCTTTGTTGACCTTGCCAGGAAAGGAATTCCCAATATGACAGATTTTCATTTTTCCAATGATTTTACAAGAAATATTGACGCTATGGTCTACACCTGCGGATACGAAGACTGTAAACCAGGTCATAGTTACGGACCTGCTATCAGAAGCGGTTATATTGTACATTACATTTTAAAAGGAAAAGGATTTTTTCAGTGCAGAAACAAAATTTACCGTCTGCATTCCGGAGACGCCTTCTGCATCCATCCCAATGAGAGAATTTACTATGAAGCAGATTCCCATGAACCATGGTCTTACAGCTGGATCGGAATGCGTGGAATCAAAATCCAGCAGTATCTGAAACGGACTTCTTTTTATGATGCTCCTTATCTCCATCTGAATGAAGACCCTGAGCTTCTCCGGTGTCATGAAAAAATGCTGGAAGCATCCATGCTTTCAGAAAACAGAGATCTGATGATGAATAGTGTTCTATATGAATATTTATATCTTTTAACGCAAAAATTTCCCAGGGAGAATCTGTCTCCCCAGGAAAAACAAAATCATTATGTTCAGGAAACTCTGCAGTATCTGGAAAATCATTATGAGGAAAATTTCAGTCTGCAGGATATTTCAGCTCAGCTTAATATTGAACGTTCTTATCTGTATCGTCTGTTTAAATCTTCCGTTGGCGTCTCCATGAAGGATTACCTTCTGGATCTGCGGATCAGCCGGGCATGCTCCCTTCTGTCAAACAGCAGCCTTTCCATATCTGACATCTCAAGATCCGTCGGTTATAAGGACCCGCTGTATTTTTCCAAACTTTTTAAGAAGAAGAAGGACTGCTCACCGAGCCAGTACCGCAGAAATTTTATCTCATAGCCTACCACTCTTTTTTATGATAAAGCCAGACAGACAGCGGGTAGGTTGCTGCCAGAAGAGCAATGGAAATCAGAGGAAGCAGCAGAATGAACAAATCCAGATTGATTCCTGCAAGGAAATTAACGATCATAGGAAGGTCTTCGGCTCCTGCGAAAATCCCTCCCGCTGCAACTGCCACAATAATGATAAAGAAAATGAGATATACTCTTGCTTTTTCCATTCCAAACCGGATATTCAGCGGAAGCATCAGGGCCATAGGAAAAACACCTACTGTAATCATAGCAGCCAGTATTGTAAAAAACTGCTCTTTTGCGTTTCCCACGCCCGGAATGAAATAGAAAATGGCAGAAAACAGCAGATACACTCCTACCGCCACGATCAGCGCAATCACACCCAGCAGATATTTTTCCAGTACCAGATGTCCGGATGAAACCGGGAAGCACCGGCTGTATTTCTGCCATCCGCTTTTTTCATCATATCCCATGGTATTTAACGGAATCATGGCAACCAGAATCATCATATAACAGCCCCAGAATACAGCATTTCCCTGTCCTGTCGCAGATGAAAAACCCGCAACTGCCAGCAAAATCAGAAACCATCGATATTGATAGCGTATTTCATACCAGTCTTTCAGCAGTAATCCTTTCATTTCATTCCTCTCCTTTCTTTTTTAGATAAAAAGATGATAATGTCTTCCAGTGTCGGAACTTCTGTCTGATATCCTTCCGGAATCCGGGATTTCTCTACCAGTGCTTCTACCCCATAACCATAATCCCGGATTCCCGCGACAGCCTGCTGGTCCAGTTCCTCCAGTTCTTCCTCAGAGCATTTTAAAATCCCATAAGCTTCCAGCATCTGATCTTTTTCCCCACAGATGATCAGTCTGCCTTTCTGGATAAAGGCGATGTAATCACACAGCTTTTCCAGATCTCCTACGATATGAGATGAAATCAGGATAGAATGGTTTTCATCTCTGGTAAAATCATTAAACAGATCCAGAATCTCATCCCGCACCACCGGATCCAGTCCACTGGTAGGTTCATCCAGTATCAGCAGTTTTGCATTATGAGACATGGCAACCGCAATCGACAGTTTCCGCTGCATTCCTCTGGAAAACTCTTTGAAACGTTTCTTCTTCCTCGGAAGGGAAAAAAAATCTGTCAGCCGGTAAAATTCTTCTTCGTCCCATTTCTTATAGATGTTTTTCATGATTTTATTAACCTGCTCCACGGTTATTCCTTCCGGAAACTGAGATTCATCCAGCACGATTCCTATCTCTTCTTTGCTGGATGCCAGAGAATCTTCGGTTTTTTCTCCGAATACTCTGATCTCTCCGTGATCCTTCCGGACCAGGTCCAGAATCATTTTGATCGTTGTGCTTTTTCCGGCTCCATTTTCCCCGATCAGTCCCATAATATACCCTGACGGGAGACATAGATTCAGATCTTTAATCTGAAATTGTCCGTAATCTTTCTCCACATGACGCATTTCTATTGCATTCATCCTTCCACATCCTTTCCCATAATCTGAAACATTTCCATGACTTCATCAGCTGACATTCCGCAGACTTTCGCCAGTTCCCAGATTTTCTCCATATAACTTTCCATCTTCTTCAAATTCTCTTCCCGGATCAGTTCCAGATTCTTCTCTGCCACAAAGGATCCTTTTCCGGCAACAGAATTGATAAATCCATCTTTCTCAAGTTCATCATATGCTCTCTTTGTTGTAATCACACTGATTCTGAGATCTTTGGCAAGTCCGCGGATGGACGGGAGCATATCGCCTTCTTTCAGCTTTCCCGCAATGATCATATCTTTCATCTGCTTATATATCTGTTCATAAATAGGGTCTCCTTTTGCATTGCTGATAATGATCTTCAGAGAAATCCCTCCTTCCAATGTTTATTTCATTCTTACTGTATATGTACAGTATATACAGTTATAACAGATATGTCAATCACTTTTCTGACTTTTATACGGCAAAACAGGTAGTAAAAGAAAAAGAACTGCGTTTTTTAATCTGCATCTGGAGAAGAGAAAGGAGAAAATTAATATGTGCGAAATATTAGACCGCATTGAAAACCGCGGAAAGAAGGAAGGTATCCGAATGGGCCGGGAGATGGAGCAGGAGCACATCAGCAAACTGATCGTTCTTCTGAGCCATGACGGCAGCCTGCAGGAAATCGAAAAAATTGGAGAAGATCCGGCATATTGCCAGCAGCTTCTCCAAAAATACAATCTCATATAGAGAGACACACATTTCATTTTTCACTGGCCGGATCATCCGCCTTTTTTCGCGCCTTCAGATGGATTCTTCGAAAAGCCTCCAAATACCGGCCATCCGGCTGTACCGTTTCCCGCAGCATTTTTTCTATCATTTCCTGACGAAATTCTTTCCCTTCACGAGCCGGAAGCCTTTCCATAAACGGAACCAGGCTGGGCTGATCCATCCACCCGATCAGTGCCTCCGCATTTTCAAAATAAGTATCCCTGTTTTCTTCCGATACTTCTATTTCCGTAAAATCACAGGATTCTGCCAATTTCCGATATTCTGACACCACAGGCATATACCATGGCCACTGAAAATCCTGGAAATATTTTTTGTATTTTTCTTCTTTTATCTTTGCCCGCACCGCTTCAAAAAAATTTTTACAATTCCCGTCTCCGGCAAAATTCCACAGCAGCATGCCGCCTGGTTTCAGTGCTTTCCAGCTGCGTCTCAGCAGATTTTTATGATCCAGAATCCAGTGAAGCGCCGCATTGGAAAAAATCACATCGTAATTTTCATGGAACTCCATCTGGCTGATATCCATACACAAAAATTCCAGATTTTCTTTTTTATTCTGCCTGGCAGTCCGTATCATCCCCTGTGACGCGTCAATGCCGGTCACTCGTCCTTCCGGTACCATCCCGGCAAGCCTGGCCGTAAGCACCCCGTCTCCGCATCCGAGATCCAGAATGATTTCACTGCCTTTCAGATTCAGTTCTTCTATCAGATGATTCCCCCATTTTTTCTGATGTCCGGAAACTTTTTTATATTTTTCGCCGTCAAACTCAAATGCTGTCATATTTTCCCTCCTTATCTTTTTCCCCTATCATACCATGCAGAAATATTTTTCTGCAAAGTTTTTTCTCATAAGGCCGCAAACCGAAAAAGACCGAACCCTGTCAATCAGGGGCCGGTCTTTCACTGGGGAATATAAAATTAATTCAAGTTAACATCCTTTATATACTATTTCCATTTTACATGAAAATTATGAAATATATGTTTTTCTATTCTCCTTGTAAATCAGTGCAGCTGCCACGCCGGCGGCAATTACAGCGAAAATCTTTAACAGTCTCATTTGTTTCCCTCCTGTTCCTGCTCTGAAAGCGGTATAAAAATTGTTTTCTGCTTACAAGGAACAGGATACATCTGTTTTGTGTTCATAATGTTTGCTTTTTGTGTTTGAATTGTTAAAATGCAGTTTTTCTCTACACGTATATATTATACCATATATCTCACATATTGTATAATATATGAAAGTACTGTGATCAGCCTGTTCTTTCCGGAATCAATCTTACGTTCCTTTACTCCCTTCTTCTCCATATACTTCCCGTTTTTATCCACGGTCAGGGAACCATCCTGCAGTGTCTGAAGATTTTGAGCCAGCTGATCGGCAATCTCTTTTCCCTGGACAACGAGCATGGTTTCCGTATCCACATACGTACTCCTGCAGTCAAAATTGTAAGATCCCACAACCGCCAGATCATCATCAATGACCATTGACTTTCCATGTGTAGAATGACGTCCCATATATTCACAAATCTGAACTCCGGTGTCCAGAATATTCTGTCTGTTCCTCCGGTAATCTGC
This sequence comes from Anaerostipes butyraticus, assembly GCF_016586355.1. Lineage (GTDB taxonomy): Bacteria > Bacillota > Clostridia > Lachnospirales > Lachnospiraceae > Anaerostipes > Anaerostipes butyraticus. The sequence continues at coordinate 68,733 of NZ_BLYI01000024.1, read as the reverse complement.
AGAAGCGCAGATATTGTCTCCGGAAGCAATGGAATTCAGGATGATCGTTGTGTCGGGTACCTTTCGTTTCACTTCCTTCATGCCCTCATACATTTCATCCGAAAATACCGCATACGGAGTATGGATCAATACTCTTTCGTCTGCGTCCAGCATCAGCTGCTTCATCGTTTCCCACACATATGGTTCTTTTCCATAGATATGTGTTGGATTGGTCACCAATGTGGCCTTTTTGACCGGCACTGTAATCGTTTCATAATCCAGATCAGGAACCTTCAGTTCTTTGTTATGTTTTAAAAGACGGCTGATTTCTTTCGAACGTTTTTTCTCTGACCATCGGTTAAATTTTGTTTTACAGACATCCAGATTCCATACTTCTTTAAAATACTCTTTTACCTGCCGGACCGCACTGTTTTTCAGCCCTCCTGTGTTCACCACCAGGATTTCCCGGTCCAGTCCGACACTTTTTCCTTTATGAGTCCCGATAAAATAATCAAACATATTCCTTCCGCCCATCAAAAGATACCGGTCGTCTGTCACCAGATATTTATCATGAAGGCATCCATGGATCGTCCACGGTTTCAGCGGATTTGGCGTATTATAAAATCGGATCTCAATATTGGGATGACTGCCTGCCGCCTGAAAAATCTCTTTTCCGCTCATATGAACAGTTCCATAAAGGCCATCTACCAGAATCTTTACCTTAACCCCTCTCTGGGCTGCCGCTGTCAACGCGGCAAAAATATCATCCGTGCTTTCTCCTTCCCGAATGTCAAACGTTGATATAATGATCTCTTTTTCTGCCTTTCGAATCATATCCAGCCGGACATCCAGCGCTTCCTGATTTCCCTCTACAATCTTTGCCCGGTCCGTTTCCTTTTCGCCCGGGTTCTGATAAAAATCCTCCGCCCGGATCTGCTCTTTCCCTGCGTCACTTACACTTTTCTGATGAATAAACGGCGCCAGCATGCCGACGATTACATACAGAATATATGCCAGAAAAACAGCCAGGACAATCCTTCGTTTCTTTTTCATCTTTTCCTGCCTCCTCTGTAAATTATTTTACATTTTACCAGTATATCATATAATCTGTCTGTTTTCTCGCGGATATTAAAATCTGTATTTTTTATACAAAAAAGCCAGCCTTCCCGGCTGACTTCTTTGCTTTTCTATAATTCTTCCCCGTTGCTTTCAATCACTTTCTTATACCAGTAGAAAGACTTTTTCCTTCTGCGTTCCAGGGTGCCTGTTCCGTCTTCCTGCTTGTCCACATAAATGAATCCGTACCGTTTTTTCATTTCGCCGCTTCCAGCGCTGATCAGATCAATCGGCGCCCAGGAAGTATATCCCATCAGATCAACCCCGTCTTCTTCTACCGCGTCACGCATGGCCTTGATATGGTCTCTCAGATAATCAATCCTGTAATCATCTGAAATTTCACCATGTTCATCGACTGTATCCACGGCTCCAAGACCGTTTTCTACAATAAACATCGGCTTCTGGTACCGGTCATACACCTCATTTAATGTAATCCGAAGTCCAAGAGGATCGATAGGCCAGCCCCACTGGCTGAATTTCAAATAAGGATTTTTTGCGGATTTAAAGAGATTTCCTTCCGCTTCTTCCTGGTCTCCTCCCGGCGCTGCAATACACCTGCTGTTGTAATAAGAAAACGAAATAAAATCTACCGGATATTTTCTCAGAATTTCCTCGTCACCTGGTTCCATTTCCGGAAAAACACCATTTTTCTTCAGTCTCGCTTTTGCGTAAGACGGATAATATCCCCTTGCCTGAACATCCGCGAAGAAATAGTTTTCCTGATCCACCACAAGAGCTTCCCATACATCTTCCGGGCGGCAGGAATACGGATATGCGCTTCCGGCGGCAAACATACATCCGACTTTGTTTTCCGGGTTTATTTCATGTGCCATACGGACTGCCAGGGCGCTGGCTACCAGTTCATGATGAGCAGCCTGATATTTAATCTTTTCTTCTTCCTCATCTTCTTCGAAATAAATTCCTGCTCCCATAAACGGCGCATGCAGGATCATATTGATTTCGTTAAAAGTAAGCCAGTATGTTACCGCATCTTTATAACGGGTGAAGAGCACTTCGCACAGACGCAGATAACAATCGATCATTCTCCGGCTTCTCCAGCCTCCCCATTTTTTAATGAGATAAATTGGACAGTCAAAATGTGATATGGTTACCAGCGGTTCAATTCCATACTTTTTACATTCTGCGAAAACTTCGTCATAAAATCTCAAACCTTCTTCATTCGGTTCCTCTTCATCTCCATTTGGAAAAATCCTGGTCCAGGCAATGCTCATTCGATAGGTTTTAAATCCCATCTCGCCAAACAGTGCAATGTCTTCTTTAAAATGATGATACATATCTACTGCTTCCGCTGCCGGATAACGATGTTCCCCATCCATCTCCAGCATTTTCATATGACCTGTAATCACGGCATTTCTGTCTTTTCCTGCCGGGCACACATCCACGTTGGCGAGCCCTCTGCCGCCCTCAAAGATTCCGCCCTCACACTGATTGGCCGCGGTCGCTCCGCCCCACATAAAATCTTTTCGAAATCCCATAGCATTCACCTCTTATTTCACAATATTTAACAGAACTTCTCCTGCTTTGATTTCCTCTTTATCTGTCTCTACAATATCCAGATAATCATCCATATTGGTGATCAGTACCGGAGTTTCCAGGCAGTATCCTTTTCCTTTGATAAAGTCCATATCAAAAGATACCAGTTTCTGTCCCTGTGTTACATGATCTCCCTGTTTTACAAAAGCTTCAAACCCTTCTCCTTCCAGCTGCACTGTATCCAGTCCAATGTGAATCAGAAGTTCTGCTCCGCCGTCTGTTTTCATTCCGATTGCGTGAAGGGTTGGGAATAACGCTGAAATTTCCCCGTCTGCCGGTGCATATACGGTTCCTTCGGAAGGAACGATCGCAGCTCCTTTTCCAAGAACTCCGGAAGCGAATGCGTCATCCTGGATATTTTCCAGTTTCAGCACTTTTCCACTCATCGGGCTTACAATTTCAGATGCGTTCAGCAGACTTCCTGCTTCCTTTTTCACTGGAGCCTGTTTTGTATCTTCTGTCTGCACTTCTGCATTTTTCTTCGGATCATCTTTATAAAGAATCATAGTGGCAATAAACGCAATAATCATCGTGATTACAACACCCACAACCGCAACGATCAGATTGCCCATACTTCCATCTGGTTCGATCATGGCCGGAAACTCAAAAATTCCCATTCCGCCCATCATAAATTTACGGAAGTTAAATGCTCCATAGAATCCTCCGCCAATGCATCCTGCGATACAGCTGATGACAAACGGTTTCTTTAATGGAAGCAGAATACCATAAATTGCCGGTTCCGTTACTCCGAAAATACCGGAAATAAAGTTTGGCAGTGCCATTTCCTTTAAATGTTTGTCTTTTGTCTTGAAAAAGATAGCCAGCACTACGGCAGATGTCGCGAAAGTACAGGCAAAGAACGGCATCATAACATTGTCGTATCCATTGGTCATGATGTTGTTGATATATACCGGAATAAATCCCCAGTGAAGACCAAAAATAACAAGGATCTGCCATGTCAGTCCTACGATTGCTCCCGCCAGCATCGGGCTTGCGTTTCGAACGGCCATAACCGCTTCAGCAATGATTGTTGAACCAAACGTTGCCACAGGTCCGATCACCAGAAGTCCGATCGGAATCGTGATCAGCAGTGTCAGCATCGGTACAAAGAAAAATTTCACAAGATCCGGAACAATCTTATTAAAAAGCTTTGAGCATTTTGATGCAAAGTATACGACAAAGATAACCGGGATTACCGTTCCTGTATAATCCATGGCGATCATTGGAATTCCGAAAAATGTCGTATATACCTGAGATTCAAACATAGTTCCGGCAAATAGTGTATACAAAGCATCTCCGCCGGCAGATAATGCTGAGTTCTGAATGGTCGGATAGCACATGATCGCTCCAATTACAAGACCGATCATTGGTTTTAAGTTAAACTTCTTCGCTGCTGTATATCCAAGGAACAGCGGCAGGAAATTGAACAGGCCATCACCAATGGCATTTAAAACAAGATATCCGCCGCAGGTATCGGTATAAAGTCCGATGGCAACAAACAAGGCATTCAGACCTTTGACCATACCGCAGGCAGCCATGATTCCAAGGATCGGCTGGAAAATTCCCGAAATGACATCGATCGCCCGGTTAAACAGGTTTCCGGATGGAGCATCTTCTCCATGATCCGCCTGATCCTCATCCAGTCCAAGAAGAGGCATCACGTCCGCATACACTTCCGGCACATGATTTCCGATGACGACCTGATACTGGCCGCCGCTCTTCATTAAAGTTACGACTCCGTCCATATTTTTGATCACATCATCATTCGCTTTTCCTTCATCCTTTAACTTAAAGCGAAGTCTTGTAATACAGTGGGTCAGACTGCTGACGTTTTCTTTTCCGCCTACATTTTTGACAATTTCTTTTGCCAGATTCTCGTATTTTCCCATTTTTCTCTCCTCCATAAAAATAATTTGGTTTATCTATGAAGGTTTGGCCAACTTAATGTCACCATCCAGGCATACTGTTTTTTATCTGCCGGTCTTATTGATCACCCGCTCAATGTGGATCGTCAGATAGATTTCTTCCTCTTTTGACAGCTGATGTCCATATTTCTTCTGTATAAATTCAGAAATCCGTCCGACACAGCGGTATGATTCCGGATATTTCTTCCGAATCACATTCCAGAGGTCGTCACTGTCATCCTCCTCGTAAAATTTATGATCCAGCAGACGCTTTGCAAAGAATTTCAGATGTGTAATAAATCTGTAGTAATACACATCATCCTCATCAAAATCAATGTGGAAATAGTATTTTACGATGTTGATCAGTTCCTGCATGATCTTTGTAATTTCGTACATATCATGCATGACTTCCTCATCCATCTGGGCATTTGCCAGATGAAGCGCAATAAATCCGGCTTCATCCTCCGGAAGCCGCACTTTGCACTGTTTTTCGATCAGATCCAGTGCCCACAATCCAATCTGGTATTCATCCCGGTAAAACCTCTGAATATCCCACAGCAGGACATTTTTCACCGTGATGCCATCCAGAAAGCGAAGGATTGATGTATGGACGTGGTCAATCAGAGAAATATAGATCATATCATTCAGCCTGCGCCCCAGACGCTTCTTTGCTTCAGCTATGATTTCTTCTCCCAGAGAAATATGTTCCATTGGAATGTCCTGGATCAGTTCTCTGAATTTGTTATGAGCTTCCGGTGTGGAAAGATGAAATTCCTTATCAATCATCTCATCCGGGATTTCCTCTCCTGCCTTTTTCTTAAAACAGATTCCCCGTCCCATAACAATCTGTTACTGTCCTTCTTCATTTAAAATGACTGCCACATTGTTATTCAGTACTTTAAAAATCCTCATCAATACTTTTCCTCCTGTACGGATTGATGTGCTCTGTTTCGGGCATAAAAAAAACCTATATGCACAAAAAAACCTGAAAGATGTCTTCCAAATCAATTTCTGCATATAGGTTTAGCTTGTCTGCACAATCACTATCCCTTTTTTTCTACTGGTATAGCATAAATTGTACAGAACCGTCAACTGAAACATGATAAAATCTTCCTCTGCTTTTTCTTATCTCATTTCCGGTCCTGATTTTCCGCAAACCATAAAATACCGCTGTCCTGCAGAAAACAGAACAGCGGCCTGATTTTTTGATTCTTATCTGTTATTTTACAAATTACATAATCTTTCTGAACAGCTCTTTCAGATCTTCTACGCCTGCATCTTTTGGATTACCCGGAGCACATGCGTCCTCATGGGCTGATTCTGCAAGGAAATCAAGATCTTCTTCTTTAATGGCATCCAGTTTTGCAGGGATTCCTACATCCTCAGACAGCTGACGTACTGCGTCAATGGCAGCTTTACGATATTCTTCCTGAGACATATCGTCAACGCCTTTGACTCCCATCGCTCTTGCGATCTCACGATATTTTTCTCCTGTGCTGTCAGCGTTATATTCCATGACGATCGGAAGCATCATTGCGCAGGCAACACCATGCGGTGTATCATAGACAGCCCCAAGTGTATGAGCCATAGAGTGGGCAATTCCTAATCCTACATTGGAGAATCCCATTCCGGCAATATACTGTCCCAGAGCCATACCTTCACGTCCTTCTTTTTCATTGGCCACAGCACTGCGCAAAGATCTGGAAATGATTTCAATGGCTTTCAGATGGAACATATCTGTCATCTCCCATGCTGCCTTTGTTGTATATCCTTCAATGGCATGAGTCAGAGCGTCCATACCAGTGGAAGCTGTCAGTCCTTTTGGCATAGATGCCATCATATCCGGATCAACAACCGCAATGACCGGCATATCATGAGAGTCAACACATACAAATTTTCTCTTCTTCTCAACATCTGTGATGACATAGTTGATTGTTACTTCCGCAGCGGTTCCTGCTGTTGTCGGAACTGCGATGATCGGAACACATGGATTCTTGGTAGGCGCTGTTCCTTCCAGGCTTCTTACGTCTTCAAATTCCGGATTGGCAATGATAATACCGATGGCTTTTGCCGTGTCCATGGAAGAACCGCCGCCGATAGCGATGATATAGTCTGCCTCGGCATCTTTAAATGCCTGTACACCATGCTGTACATTTTCAATCGTCGGATTTGCTTTGATGTCAGAGTAAATTTCATAGGCAAGTCCCGCATTATCCAGCACATCCGTTACCTTTCCTGTGACACCAAATTTGATCAGATCCGGATCAGAACATACAAACGCCTTTTTATACGCTCTTGCCTTTGCTTCTGCCGCAATCTCCTGGATTGCTCCTGCTCCGTGATAGGATGTTTCATTGAGCATAATTCTGTCTGCCATAATCATCAATCTCCTTTTCTTTTTTATTTTTGTCCGCCGGTTCTCTCCGGCTTACTCTGTTTATATTTTAACAATATCCGATGAAAATAAAAAGTTACAAAAGGAGCAATCTGTCACATTTACAAAAGTTCCAGTTCCTTAAACACGCCTGCCAGTTCTTCCGGCATAGCAGCGATCAGAGATTCCGCCAGCTGTTCCGGCGTTCCTTCTATCCTTCCGAACACCCACTGTACTGTCATATAAACAGAGCCCTGGCAGTACATTTCCAGAAGAAATCTTAAATGCACTGACATGGTCCGTCCGGACTTTTGCTCTATCCTTTCCGTGTAAAACTTAAGAATCAGATGGAAATCGTGATCCCTGAGATTATTCTGATCATCATTTTTAAAAGCAGCCTTAAAAAACAGCTTTTCCTTTTCAATGTAATGAAATTTATTGACCAGTCCTTCCCGGACTGTCTTTCCCTCTCCCATATGCTCAAAAGATTCCAGAAGGATCTTGTCAAAATACCAGTTTACCAGATCATATTTATCCTGAAAATTCCGGTAAAAAGTTTGTCTTGTCGTTCCGCATGTTTCCGTAATCTCTTTTACTGTGATCTTTTCCACCGGCGAATGTCTCATACATTCTTTCATCGCTTCTGCCAGCCGGTATTTCATCCTCTCTTTCGTTCTCCGCATATCCGCCATGGGCATTCCTCCTGTGATCTGATAGAAAAAACGGACGGCACTCATCCACACAGATGATGTGCCGTCCAGATACAATCAACGCTTTTGCGATCGATTGTATTATTTATTATTGATAACTGCCTGTGCAGCTGCCAGTCTTGCGATTGGTACACGGAATGGTGAGCAGGATACATAATCCAGTCCGGCTCTGTAGCAGAAATCGATCGTTGATGGATCTCCACCATGCTCTCCACAGATTCCAAGATGGATATCCGGACGAGTTGCTTTTCCTTTCTTAGCTGCCATTTCAACTAACTGACCTACACCTTTCTGATCCAGTTTTGCGAATGGGTCAGACTCGTAAATCTTGTTGTCATAGTATGCATCTAAGAACTTACCAGCATCATCACGGGAGAATCCGAATGTCATCTGTGTTAAGTCGTTTGTTCCGAAGGAGAAGAATTCTGCTTCTTCTGCGATCTCGTCAGCAAGAAGTGCAGCACGAGGAATCTCGATCATAGTACCAACTTTGTACTGAATGTCAGACTCATAGTATGCTTTTACTTTTTCAGCTGTCTCAACGACTACATTCTTAACGAATGCAAGCTCTTTCTTTTCTCCTACCAATGGGATCATGATTTCAGGAACGATGTCATATCCTTTTTCCTGTTTTACTTCGATGGCAGCTTCCATAACGGCTCTTGTCTGCATCTTGGCAATCTCTGGGTAAGTAACTGCCAGACGGCATCCACGATGACCCATCATTGGGTTGAACTCATGAAGAGCTGCACGTCTCATGTTGATCTCTTCTACTGTAACTCCCATATCCTGTGCGAGAGCTGTGATCTCTTCCATTGTGTTAGGAAGGAACTCATGAAGAGGCGGATCTAAGAAACGGATTGTGACCGGTCTTCCTTCCATTACCTCGTATAATTCTTTGAAGTCTTTCTTCTGATAAGGAATCAGCTGATTTAATGCGACTTCTCTTGCTTCCTTCGTTGTAGAGAGGATCATACGGCGAATCTTTGGAATTCTCTCTGCATCGAAGAACATATGCTCTGTACGGCAGAGTCCGATACCTTCTGCACCGAATTTTACTGCGTTTAAAGCATCTGCAGGTGTATCTGCATTTGTTCTTACCTGTAATGTACGGATCTCATCTGCCCATTTCATAAGACGGTCAAAGTTACCGCTGATGCTTGCAGGCACGGTACGAACTTCACCAAGGTAAATCTTACCTGTAGAACCATCCAGAGAAATGTAATCTCCTTCATGGACTGTCTTTCCGCCTAATGTGAAGGATTTTCCATCTTCTGCAAATTCGATCTCTCCGCATCCTGCTACGCAGGCTGTTCCCATACCACGGGCAACTACGGCTGCATGAGATGTCATTCCTCCGCGGGCTGTCAGGATACCTTCAGCCGCATGCATACCTTCGATGTCTTCCGGAGATGTCTCCAGACGAACAAGGATAACTTTTAATCCTGCTTCATGATGGATCTTAGCTGTCTCTGCATCAAAGTAAACTTTACCAGCTGCAGCTCCAGGAGATGCTGGAAGAGCCTGTCCGATCGGCACTGCTGCTTTTAAAGCTTCCTGATCGAAGTTTGGATGCAGCAACTGATCCAGTGATTTCGCTTCTACTCTGGATACAGCTTCTTCTTTTGTAATCTTTCCTTCATCTACTAATTCACAGGCAATGCGCAGAGCAGCTGCTGCTGTTCTCTTACCATTTCTTGTCTGAAGGAAGTATAATTTACCTTCCTGGATTGTAAATTCCATATCCTGCATATCACGGTAATGCTCTTCCAGTGTATGAGCAATGTTCATAAACTGTTCATAGCACTCCGGCAGGTCTTCTTTCAATTTGGTGATCGGCTGCGGTGTACGAACGCCGGCAACAACGTCTTCACCCTGAGCATTGATCAGGTATTCACCATAAATCTGTTTCTCACCTGTAGATGGGTTTCTTGTAAACGCAACACCTGTTCCTGATGTATCTCCCATGTTACCGAATACCATGGTCTGTACGTTAACAGCGGTTCCCCAGTCTCCAGGAATATCGTTCATTCGGCGGTAATAGATCGCACGAGGATTATCCCAGGAACGGAATACAGCTTTGATTGCTTCGAATAACTGATCTTTCGGATCCTGAGGGAAATCTTCTCCCAAAGCTGTCTTGTAGATTGCTTTGTATCTCTTGATGACTTCCTTCATATCATCTGCGTCCAGATCTGTATCATATTCTACGCCTTTTTCAGCTTTCATCTGATCCAGTACTTCTTCGAACTTATCTTTGTCCACTTCTTTTACGACATCAGCGAACATCTGGATAAAACGGCGATAAGAATCATATGCGAAACGAGGATTTCCTGTCTTCTTTGCAAATCCTTCCACTGCTTCGTCATTCAGACCTAAGTTCAGGATCGTATCCATCATACCCGGCATGGATACACGGGCTCCGGAACGAACGGATACTAAAAGAGGATCTTCCAGATCTCCGAATTTCTTGCCCTGAATCTTTTCCAGGTCTGCCATTGCTGCATATACCTGCTCTGCAACCTCATCACTGATTTTTTCTCCGCACTCGTAGTAATTTGTGCAGGCCTCTGTGGTTACAGTAAAGCCCTGAGGGATTGGCAGGTTCAATCCGGTCATCTCAGCCAGATTGGCACCTTTTCCGCCAAGAAGATTACGCATATCAGCGTTTCCTTCGCTAAATTTGTAAACCCATTTTGTTGACATGTTTATACCTCCTAAATACATATTGTCAAATCATATGTCATTGGACTAATTGTATCACAAAATTTATATTTTGGGAAATGTTTTTATATGTTTTTACCAATATTTTTTATTCTTTTATCATATCATTATAGATACTGCATATGTATGTCTGTATATTTTTCCCTTTTCTATAAAAAGAATACAAAAAGAGGGAGACCCGCAATGCCCCAACGGAAGCACTGTCATGTATCCGGTGGATTCTAGTCTGTTGTCATCGCAAAAAGACGAAGAACGATTCCACTGCCCTTACGAAGATTAGAAAAGCCGCATCCTCTGATGTCCCAAAAGACATTCAAAGGATGCGGCTTTCTGCCACTTATTCCTGTATGATATTTTCAATCGCAGCCGGTACCGCATTCAGCTGTTCCTGCTCCTGCTGTACTTTTTCTTTATAATTGACTTTCTCTGTTTTCTTCTCTCTTTTGCTGATCTCCCAGAATGGACCGCCTACTTTTGCTCCCTGTTTTCCCTGGCTGACCACTTCTTTCAGAGACCATGTCTTCGCGGTATTTGCCCGGCTTCCTACGTCTGCCACCTGAACCTTGTCCTCTCCGACCATCTTCGTCAGAACAATAAAATGTCCGTTGTCAGTAAAATCTCCCGGGCCCATCAAAGCAATGACAGGATGTCCCGCACGCAGAGCTTTCTTAATGGACTGGATATCCATTCCTAATCCGGTGCAGTCCAGACCATACATATCACAAAGTCCCGGAATTACATTATGAGTACATCCTTGTCCTGTAAAATACCATCCGTTCTCATATGCCTGATCACACATTTTCGGTACATCAGCTTTCTTTCCAGTCAGAGAACTGTAACAGACTGCGACACATGTCGGTCCGCATCCGGCTGCCTGAATCGTGCTGCCCCCTATCTTCTCTCCTGGATAATCTGCCTGATTGTAATATACCACATTCAATTCCTTTGTCTTTGGTGTATTATCTGCTTTCGCTGCTGTCGGCTGTGCTGTCATCAGTATGCTGAAACAAATTGCGGCAAGATATCTGCCGGTTCTTTTTATGATTCTCATAATACCCTCCGGTAAAGTCCGTTTTCGACAATTCTCTTTTAATCGAGATTATACCAAGTTTTATTATGTTAATCAAGTGTTTCATTTGTTAATTTTTTATTAACAAATGATTTCATTCCTATTTATTCCCGGTGACCGCCTGTCATATGATCAATGTCTCCCTTTAAAAAACTGGCTCTCTGAATAGAATCCTTTCCGAATTTTTTACGGATTTTATCAATAGAAGCATCCAGTTTCCTGAGCTTTTCCTTTTTTTCCTGTTCAAAAAGATCCAGCTGCGCAAATTCTTCCCTGGTAATATCAGTTGCCCGGACTCCGATCAGACGGACCGGTCTGTCCGCATAGTTTTCCCGGTAAAGCTCCCTTGCGGTTCTGGAAATCTCGTCAGTAATATCGGTCGGCGTTCTCAGCTTTCGCTGATGCGTACTTCTCCTGAAATCCGTTCCTTTGATCTCTACACAGATACAGGAACATCTTACGTGATTTTTCCGCAGTCTGGAGGCAACCATTTCTGATAAGGAAATCAGCACATGATCTGCTTCTTCCAGAGAATCAATATCTTTCGCCAGCGTAATGCTGTTGCCATATCCTTTATTCAATGATTCTTCGGAATCTACCGGTGACAGATCGATTCCTCTGGCATAATGATACAGAGTCTGTCCATGTTTATTTCCTACATGTGCCTTCAGCATCTTAAGGTCCATCTGTGCCAGCTCCCCAATGGTTCGAATTCCCAGAAGGCTGAGCTTCTTCTGTGTCGCTTTTCCAACGAGAAACAGATCTTTCACCGGAAGCGGCCACATTTTCTCCGGTATTTCTTCCGGAAACAGAGTATGTACTTTATCAGGTTTTTCAAAATCCGATGCCATCTTAGCCAGGAGCTTATTCGGCGCAACTCCAATATTTACCGTAAACCCAAGCCGGTCTCTGATTCTATCCTTCAGCAGGACAGCAGCTTCATAAGGACTGCCATAGGAATGAATGGTTTCTGTCATATCCAGAAACACCTCATCGATGCTGTACTGCTCCAGGACCGGTGAAAACTTCAGAGCTTCCTCTACAAATGCCCTGGAATATTCCTGATACATGGAATACCTGGGACGGCATAAGGTCAGCTCCGGACATTTTGTCAAGGCTTCTCTGATCGTCTCTGCGGTACGGATTCCATACTTCTTCGCCGGAAGAGAAGCTGCCAGAACAATCCCATGCCTTCTGCTCTCATCTCCGCCGATGACTGCCGGTATATTCCGCAGATCCTGCGCATCCGGCGACTGTTTCAGACGGTATACTGCCTCCCAGCTTAAAAAAGCGGAATTTACATCAATATGGAATATGACTCTGTGATCCATAAATTTTCTCCTTTTCCTGATGATATCAGCTCTCTGCCAAAACAGCTCTTCCCAGCATTTCCCCCTGAAGAATCTTTATCTCACGCTGATTTTCTGTTTCTTCTATCAGATCTTCTCTTATGCTGACACGATCCTGCTGGAGCAGCAAAACAATCGTAGAGCCTCCGAATTCAAAATATCCCTTTTCTCCGCCCCGCTTCATGCTTCCTGCTTCCTGATGATTTTTAATCCGCCCGACCATCAGCGCCCCTACTTCCACCTGGACAACATTTCCAAAATGTTTCGTTTTCATCATGGTAAATTCTCTGGCATTTTCTTTATAAATTTTTACATAATCATTGGCAATGGGATTCACCGTATGATAAATACCGGGGATAAAAAAGTTATCGCTTTTTATCCCGTCATCAATATAACAGTAACGATGATAATCATCTACTGTCAGGCGAAGAACCACCGCGTATCCGTTTCGAAAATGTCCTGCGATTTTCTGACTCCTTAAAAGAGACGCCGCTGTGTATTCCGTATCTTTCACGACAAAAGTCCCTTCTTTATCCAGAAGATAAACACTGGCCTTGCAGTCACATGGACTGAACAAAATATTCGGATCTTCCGGAAGCGGCCGCATGCCGGGCCGGATCCTGCGGGTAAAGAACTCATTATAAGACCGATAACATACCGGCTCATACTGACTCATATCAATTTGATTTTCCCGAATGAACCTGCTGATCATACCAACCGAAAAAGGAGAACTCATAAAAGCTCCCCCTAATTTTGAAATCCAGGGTCTCGTAAGGACTTTAAGCCCCAGACGCCCGGCCGCAGTACAATACAGCAGATGCAAAAGACGATCCTGAGCAGCCTCTCCATCCGTTTTCTGCTCTGGTGTCTTTATGACTCTCTGTGTATCTTTCATATCAATCTCCTGCATTATAAACAAAACATTTTAATGGCAACAACTGCTCCAATGACGACAAAACCAAGCATGCATTTTTTCCCTGGTTTAAACACTTTAAAATCAATCACAAACAAAAGAGCTATGATAAAAATCGTCAAAACATAAATATACGGAAACTGTTCCGGATAAAATCTCCGGATCTGATAAACAATCGGAAGAATCAATGCCACCGATGTTACCGGCAGTCCCTGATAATGTTTCCGTCTTGCCGCCGTAGAGGCCTGACGCTGTTCTTCTGTTACATTAAAATATGCCAGTCGTATGACAGCGCCCAGGATATAAAGCATATACGCGATCCTGGCATACCAGTGGTCCATCCCGAGAGAAAATCCGATCACTACCGGAAATGCTCCGAAACATACCAGATCGCACAGAGAATCAATCTCGATTCCAAACTTCTTCGCATCATCACTTCTCTTAACTCTTTTTGCGATGGTTCCGTCATACATGTCTGTCAGTCCTGACAGCATCAGACAAAACATCGCTACCTTAAAGTTTCCATGAAAGGCCGCCGTCATGCCCCATACAGCACTGACAACCCCTAAATACGTTAAAATTACTGATACATTATAAAATCCTATCATACCAAAGTCCTCTTTATTCCTTCCGTTTTATCGTTACTTGAGCTACACAGGTCATAACCGCGCTGATCAGAAGCAGCGCATAATAGCTGATTCCACGGCTTAAAAGCATTGCCGGATACAGCAGTCCGCCGGTAAAAATTTTCCGGAAAATGCTTAGAAACAGACCTTCACTGATTCCCATTCCCCCCGGCAGAGGCAGCATATCAACCGCAATGGAAATCACACACTGAAGAGCTACAACATCCACAATCCCAAGCGCTGAAAGTCCCAGCCCCCGGTAAATCAGATATGTAATGGAAAAATGGATGAGCCTCTGCACCAGAGTTACCCCAAACATGCCGGCGATCAGTTTTTTATGTTCCTGTATCACCGCTGCCGCTTTGTGATACTCCATCATGGAGTCCTCCAGTTTCCGTATCCTCTCTTCCTTTCTCCTCAGAACATGAATTTTTTCCAGCCCTTTTACCAGGCCAATTATCATTCTGCTGGCAAGCGTCTGCTGAAATACCAGCAAAAACATGACGATTACACAGATTACGTTCAGCGCCATTCCAAGATAGAAGAAAAACGCCGCTCCCTGAATATACTCTGAGATCAGAGAATGCCGGAATATAAAAATCAAAGTTCCCAAAAACACAAGAACAAACTTGTAAAGAATCGTTACAATCAATAAAATGACCGCCCCTACTGACACATCCACTTTGTCCCGATTCATGTAATACAGCTGCGCCGGCTGGCCGCCTGATGCAGACGGCGTGATACAGCTGAAAAAGAATCCTACATAAGAATACTTGATACAGTTTCTTTT
Organism: Anaerostipes butyraticus; assembly: GCF_016586355.1. Taxonomy (GTDB): domain Bacteria; phylum Bacillota; class Clostridia; order Lachnospirales; family Lachnospiraceae; genus Anaerostipes; species Anaerostipes butyraticus. Next base: position 53,625 of record NZ_BLYI01000024.1, on the reverse strand, counting down.
TGGCACCTGCTGGTACTGGAGAACCCGAAGCATCCGATAGATAATATAAGACTCGCACCACACAAACAGATTAATGAAAATAAACCCTGCAGCGTAGTATACCGGACGTACGGAATGCATCACACGAATCAGCTGAGATATTTCTTTTCCTTTTAGGACAGCATATGCGGTCAGCCCAAATAAAGCCAGAAAAAATACCGCATTGCCGATCATGCTTTTCCTGCTTTTCATAACATCCTAATCCTTTGCTTCTGATAATTTTCCAGTTCCCGTTTTTCTGTGTCCCTTTGCCGAAAACAGATGCTGGATCTTTTCAAAAAATTTCTCTACCATTTGATACCACTCTGTTCTCTGTCCAAGCTGAAAACATATCTCAGCCAGCAGGATACCGCCAAATACATCAATAATGTAATGCTGCTTTGTAACCTGTGTGGAAATACAGACAAGAACCGCAAAGATCAGAGAAAATCTCTGATACCATTTTGGAATCCCTTTCTGATTCCGGATTCCCACATAACAAAACCAGCTTACCAGGCAGTGAATAGACGGAAACAGGTTTGCCGACTGATCCACTGAATAGACCAGTTTCAGAGCCTGATCCCAGAATCCGTTTCCTGTGATTTCCGGGCGGACCAGTGTGGTCGGCAGAAATACAAAGAACAGGCCGCAGATGATCCTGGAGAGGTAATCCCCTGTCAGGAAACGGTACATATGTTCTTTTCCTATCCTTGCGATCATTATGTAATTGGCAACCCAGAAAATGTAACAGATCAGATAGATACTGGTAAATTCCGGTATCAGCGGAACTGCACGGTCGAACGCCGTTGTAAAGTCATGATGGTAGAATCCTCCGCAGAGCGCCATCGTCCCTGCGTAGACTGCCATATTAAGAACAAAAGCAGAAATCAAAGGAAGAACTGCATATTTTGGCACTACCTTTAGAACATAGTCTTTATGATTCATATCAGTCTTACCCTCCCTTAAGCTTTTTTGAGAAAATTTCTCCCTAAATGCGAATAAGAATCATGTCATACTACTGACATGATTCTTATTTATTATAACTTTCCCCTGCTTAAAAGTAAAGTTAGGGCCTTTAGATTTAATATTTTTGTAAGATTTACTCTACACTGTAGTTTGGAGCCTCTTTCGTGATATGGATATCATGAGGATGACTTTCCTTCAGAGAAGCGGCAGAAATCTTAACAAAGCATCCTGTCTCCTGAAGTGTCTTGATATCTTTTGCTCCGCAGTATCCCATTCCGGAACGAAGACCGCCCATCATCTGGAAAATTGTATCTTCTACAGTTCCTCTGTATGCCACACGTCCTTCTACACCTTCTGGAACAAGTTTCTTCGCGTTGGTCTGGAAATAACGATCTTTGCTTCCGTTTTCCATAGCCGCAAGAGATCCCATTCCGCGGTATACCTTATATTTTCTTCCCTGATATAATTCAAATGCTCCAGGGCTTTCGTCACATCCTGCCAGCATACTTCCAAGCATGCAGACATCGGCTCCTGCCGCGATCGCTTTTGTAATCTCTCCGGAATATTTGATTCCGCCGTCTGCGATGATCGGAATACCTGCCTTCTTTGCTTCTTCATAAGCGCTCATGATCGCTGTGATCTGAGGCACACCGATTCCTGCTACGACACGAGTTGTACAGATAGATCCCGGTCCGATACCAATCTTCACACAGTCAGCGCCTGCTTCGATCAGCGCTTTGGTTCCTGCTCCTGTAGCAACGTTTCCTGCGATTACCTGAAGATCCGGGAATTTATCTTTCACCATTCTTACAACTCTGAGAACGTTTGCAGAATGTCCGTGGGCAGAGTCTACAACGATTGCGTCTACATGCGCGTCTACCAGAGCCTGTACACGGTCAAGAACGTCCGCTGTGATTCCAACACCGGCTCCGCATAAAAGTCTTCCCTGCTCATCCTTTGCAGCGTTTGGATATTTGATCTGTTTTTCAATATCCTTGATCGTGATCAGTCCTTTTAAATTGAAATCATCGTCAACGATCGGCAGTTTTTCTTTTCTTGCTTTTCCAAGGATCTGTTTTGCTTCTTCCAGCGTAATTCCTTCTTTTGCTGTTACCAGTCCTTCTGAAGTCATGGATTCCTTGATCTTCTTTGTAAAATCAGTCTCAAATTTCAGGTCGCGGTTTGTAATGATTCCAACCAGTTTCGTTCCTTCTGTGATCGGCACACCGGAAATACGATATTTTGCCATCAGATCATCTGCATCCTGAATCGTATGTTCTGGTGATAAAGAAAATGGATCAGTAATGACTCCGTTCTCGGAACGCTTTACTTTATCGACCTCTTCAGCCTGCTGTTCGATCGTCATGTTTTTATGTATGATTCCGATACCGCCCTGGCGTGCCATGGCGATTGCCATCCTATGCTCTGTTACTGTATCCATGCTGGCACTCATCAGCGGAATATTCAGCTGGATTTTATTTGTCAGACGCGTTTTTGTATCCACATCATTTGCAATAATTTCTGAATATGCAGGTACCAACAATACATCATCAAATGTAATTCCTTCACCAACTAACTTACCCATTTTCTTCCTCACTTTCTTGTATTTTATTCTAAATTTATATTGTTAAACATGCTAACAAAATTTTTCCTCTGTGTCAAGATGCTCTTTTTGTTCCTTTGAAAAAAAGGAATTATTGCAGCTGCAATAACCCCTTTTTTGTTATCTTTCATTTGTCAGCCTTCCACAATGGAAATTTTGCTTCCCTCTACCAGTTTTGGCATTGGCTTTGCTTCTACGCAGATGCTTCCCGGAAGTCCTGCTTCTTTTGCTCCGCTGAATACTACCGTTAAATGTCCCAAAGCTTCCAGATTGGACTGGGCAATATCTCCTACTGCAGTAATTAAAAATTCACTTCCATCGATCACCAGGCGGTCTCCCTGCCTGATTGTTCCATCTACATCTTTTGTATTAATGAAATAGCAGAAATCTTTTAACGTATCCGGTACATTCTCTCCGAACAGCACAAACATTCCTTCTTCAAAAAACGCATCCACCTGTTCTCCCAGATCAATGACCTCTGTTTGAAATATTACCTTGCTCATGGAAATCCTCCTATTCACCTTGTAACTGTTTATCGATAGCGGCTGCAGATTTCTTTCCTGCTCCCATGGCAAGAATAACGGTGGCAGCTCCTGTTACCGTATCTCCGCCGGCATAAACACCGTCTTTGCTTGTCTTCATCGTCTCTTCATCGACAATGATTCCTCCCCATTTCTGAGTTTCCAGTCCCGGTGTTGTCTTACGGATCAGCGGATTCGGGCTCTGTCCGATGGCAATGATAACAGTATCCACATCGAGATCATAATTAGATCCTTCGATCGGATGCGGAGATCTTCTTCCGGATTCATCCGGTTCTCCCAGTTCCTGTTTCACGATTTCCATCTGGCTGACCCATCCGTTTTCATCTGCCTTGATCGCAACCGGATTATTTAAGAATTTAAAAATAATTCCTTCTTCTTTTGCATGATGCAGTTCTTCCAGACGTGCCGGCGCCTCTTCTTCACTTCTTCGATACACAATGTATACTTCTTCTGCTCCAAGACGTTTTGCTGTTCTTGCGGCATCCATCGCAACGTTTCCTGCTCCGACAACAGCAACTTTATTTCCGACTTTAACCGGTGTCGGGCACTCTGGGAATTTGTAGCCTTTCATCAGGTTCACTCTGGTCAGGAACTCATTGGCAGAATATACGCCAAGGTGGTTCTCGCCAGGAATATTCAGAAATCTTGGAAGTCCTGCTCCGCTTCCTACGAAGACAGCTTCATATCCATTTTCCATCAGTTCATCGATGGTCACAGAACGTCCGACGATAACATTTGTCTCAATATCCACACCGAGTTTTTCCACAGTCTCAATCTCTTTTGCCACAAGATCTTTCGGCAGACGGAATTCAGGAATTCCATAGCTTAATACTCCGCCTGGCTTATGAAGAGCTTCAAAGACTGTTACGTCATATCCCTTCTTGATCAGTTCTCCGGCGCATGTGATACCTGCCGGTCCGCATCCTACAACAGCGACCTTTTTCCCGTTCTTCTCAATCTTAACTTCTGCAGGTTTTGCATTGGCCATATGCCAGTCTGCGACAAAACGTTCCATTCTTCCGATTCCCACCGGCTCGCCTTTAATGCCGCGGACACATTTTCCTTCACACTGGTTCTCCTGAGGACAGACACGTCCGCAGATCGCAGGAAGCGCATTCTCACTTGTAATGACTTCATACGCGCCTTCAAAATCTCCTGCCGCCACTTTCTGGATAAATTCCGGAATCGGCACATTGACAGGGCATCCGCTGACACAAGGTTTGTTCTTGCAGTTTAAACAGCGGGTTGCTTCTTCCATTGCCATCTCTTTTGTATATCCAAGGGCAACCTCATCAAAGTTTTTATTTCTGACGTTCGGATCCTGCTCCGGCATTGCCACTTTCTTAAGACTCATATTCGCCATGACTTACATCCCCCTTCCGATCTTGCACTGATGCTCTTCTTCTCTGAACATGCCCTGACGCTGCATGCACTCATCAAAATCAACCTTAAATCCGTCAAAATCAGGTCCGTCAACGCAGGCGAATTTTGTTTCTCCGCCGACTGTGACACGGCATCCGCCGCACATTCCTGTTCCATCGATCATGATCGGGTTCAGAGATACGGTGGTTGGGATATTATATTCTTTTGTGATCTTCACCACATTCTTCATCATGATAAGCGGTCCGATGGCGATCACTTCATCATATTTTGTTCCGGAATTGATTCTTTCTTCCAGAACATTGGTAACAAATCCTTTGGTTCCGAGACTTCCGTCATCGGTAGCGATATAAACATTGTCACAGAATTCTTCGAATAGTTCTTTCAGGATAACGAATTCCGCGCTCTTTCCTCCAATGATCACATCGACAGGAACTCCCATCCTGGATAATTTGCGCAGCTGAGGATACAGAGGAGCCGCTCCGACACCTCCGGCTACTCCGATCACGCGGTCGCATTTATGTAACGGAGAAGGCTGTCCTAACGGTCCAACGAAATCCTGTACATAATCTCCTTCTTCTTTTTTGCTGAGCAATTCTGTACTATATCCGAAGATCTGGTAAATGATCGTGACAGTTTCTTTTTCCCTGTCATAATCAGCGATCGTCAAAGGAACTCTTTCTCCGTCTTCGTCTACTCTTATGATAATAAACTGTCCTGGTTCGCATTTTCTCGCTACGTATGGAGCATGAATCTCCATCATCTCAACTAAGCTGTTCAGCTTGGTCTTTTTTACGATTTTATACACCACTTACACCTCTTTCTAAATTGTATCTTTGTTTATTATACCTTGTCACAACCTATTATGAAAGTACTTTTTTCTTTTTCATGCAAAAAAGGATTCCTGCCGATCTTAATATATTACATTTACCTGGCTTCCATCTTTGCGGCGGGTTACCTGAATTTTCTGATCGATCTGATCTTTCAGTTCATCCACGTGTGAGATGATCCCTACCAGTTTATTTCCTTCCATCGACAAATGCTGCATGATTTCCATTGCTTTGGCAAGAGATTCACTGTCAAGGGTTCCAAACCCTTCATCGATGAAGACCGTATCAATCTGGATACCGCCTTTTTGATTCTGTATCACATCACTAAGACCCAATGCCAGAGATAAGGCTGCCTTAAACGACTCTCCGCCGGACAGTGATTGAATGTTTCTGGTCTTTCCCGTCCACTGATCCATCACTTCCAGATCCAGTCCAGTCTGTACATTTTTATGATCCGCCTCTTCCTTTCTCATCAGCAGATATCTCTGGTCACTCATTCGAAGCATTCTCTGATTTGCCGCGTCAAGGACATAGCGAAAATACACGGATTGAACAAACCGTTCGAAGGTAATTTTTTCTTTTCCTGCGATCTCGCCATTGGCAGTATCGGAAAGTTTTTTCCAGGTGGTATATTTCTTCTCCATCACAGCACTTTCTTTTAGTTTTGCGCAAATTTCATCATAAAATTTCTGATGGACTGAAATCTCCCGGTCCAGAGCTTTTTGTTCCTCTTTTGTCTTCTTTTCTTCTGCCTCCATTTTGATGATCCGCTCATCATACAGAGAAATCTCTTCTTTTCTTTTGCCTGACAGTTCTTTTGCCAGTCTGTTTTTCTGTGCTTCTTTTACCTGAAGACTAACCCTGTAATCTTCCAGCTGCTTTCTGAATCCCTCTGTCTGACCGCGCGTCATGCGCACTTCATCTTCCTCTTTCAGATTCAGATTCTTTTTCTCTTTTTTCAGACGCTCTTCCAATTCCTTATAATCTGTTTTCTGTCTGCTTTGAGTTTCAGCCGCTTCCTCCAGGGCTTTTTCCGCTGCGATCTGAGCGCGGGCCGCTTCTTCTTCTCTTTCCCTGCTCTTTCTGACTGCTTCCTGAATCTGATTTTCTGATCGTCTGAGTCTTTCTGTTTCCTGCTTTGCTTCTTCGTAAGAAGGATATTCCAGCCGGCTGCGGATCTGACTGTATTTTGTCTTCCGGACCTGGAGCCTGATCTCTGTCTCCCCAGCTTCTCTGGTCAGAATTGTATTCTGCTTCTGAATTTCTTCCAGCCGGCGCTGCGCTTTTTCTTTTTCTTCATTCTCTTTATCCCGGCGTTTCGCCGTAAGAGTCAAAGCTGCCACATCTGTCTCATTGGCCAAACATTTTTCTTCCCATTTTTTCAGCATACCTCCGATTTCAGCATACGCTTCCATGGAAAATCCGCTTTCTTTCCTGATTTCCTTTTCTAATTCTTCTTTTCTGATCTTTCTTTCTCTCGTCTTATCAAAAATCTTCTGATACTCTTCCTCTTTTTTCTGGAGTCCTTTTTCCTTTTCGTCCAGCATCTCCTGTGTAATCTGCTCAAAAAGGATTTCTGCCTTTGCCGGATGATGGACAGCGCCGCAGACCGGACACGGCATTCCCTCTTCCAGTTTCTGCGCCAGAATTCCTGCCAGATTTGCGTCATACCTGCTGGAAAGTTCCGCATATTCCTGTTTCAGATCATCCCTCTCTTTTCGGATTTTTTCAAACCGGATCAAAAACTGCTGATATTCTTCTTCCTGTTTGTCCCATTTTTCTGCTTTTTCCTTTATCTTCTTCCATCTGCTGACTTCCTGTTCCAGTCTGATCTGAAGTTCACTCTTCTCTTTCAATTCCTGATGGACCTTTTTGTGCTTTTCCAGGAATTCTTCCGCTTCCTGTCTTCTGCCGGATACCGTTTTCTGTTCTTCCTGAAGTATTTTCTTTTTTTGTTCCGCCTGTTCCTGTTCTTTTCTGATCTCTTCCGTTTCTTTCCTTAAATTTTCCAGTTCTTTGTAATCATTCTGCTGCTGTTTCAGAATCTCAAGCTTTTGGCGGATCAATGCAAGTTCCGGTTCTTGTTCCCGGCAGATTTCTGCTTCTTTTTTCCTTTTTTCCAGCTGAATTTCCGCCTTCTCTTTCTTTTCCGTCAGTTCCCTGATCCGCTCCCTGTTTCTGGAAATCTGCCGGCCCGCTCTGTCTCTCTGCTCTTCAATCGGAACCAGTCTCTGAAGGATTTTCTCTGCTGTCTGAACTTTTTCTTCCAGCTTCTTCATTTCCGGCTCTTGTTTTAAAAGCCTGTTCCATTCTGCTTCTATTTCCTCTTTCTGAAGAAACTTCTGGTGAATGTTTCTGGCCTGCTCCCTGGCTGTCTTTTCTTTTTCCAGTTCAGCGTGGATTTTCTCTTCTGTACTTAAAATCTCCTGAAGAATCTTTTGTTTTCGATCCAGATATTTTTTCAGATTCCGGATAAAATCCTTTTTATGATAGGGTTCTCTTACATATGTTTCACAGGCTTCATATTCTTCTTCCTCAGGTCCGATCGCCGCCTGTTCCTCCAGCATAAAAATCGTCTCTTCAATCTGACGGTATCTTCGTCCGTATTCATGATATTTTTCTTTTAGTTTTTCCTGAACATAAAATAAGTTTTCGGTTCCAAAAATCTTTCGAAAGATTGCTTCTCTTTCCTTGCTTGAAGCATAAAGGAGTCTCAGAAATTCCCCCTGGGCAATCATGGCAATCTGTTTATACTGATTTCTGCTGACCCCCAAAATCTCTTCCGTTTTCTTTGTAACCTCCTTGCTGCCAGAAGCCAGAACTGTTCCTTCCTGATACAAAACTGCATCGGCTGACTGCCGGGTCATTCCGCTTCCTCTTTTGCTTTTTCGCATATAAGAAGGATTTCTTTCAATCTTATAGTTTTTCTCTTTATGCCGGAAAGAAAAAACCACTTTTGTGGCAGTGGATTCCCTGGCAAAATCACTCCGCATCATATCAGTCCGGCGGCTTTCTCCGCTGGCTTCTCCATACAGAGCAAAACAAATCCCATCAAAAATCGTTGTCTTTCCTGCTCCGGTTTCTCCGGAAATCAGAAAAATTCCCTGATCAAATTTTGAAAAATCAATTTCAATCTGACCGGCAAACGGACCAAATGCGGACAGCATAAGTTTCAGCGGTCTCATTGTCTCACCTCCTCGAATATTGTTTTTATCTTTTCTGCTTCTTCCTCTTCCAATTCTATATTATTCTGCATTTTATAAAACTCCGCAAACAGCTGCAGCAGATCCTGATGAAGAATGTCCTGCTCTTCTGCACGGATCTGCTGCTGCCTGGCATAACGGCGGTTTTCCAGACAAATCTTCATCACATTTGGAAAAACAGTTCTTACCTTTCCAATTGCGTCCAGGATCTCTTCTTCATCTGTCAGTGTCACCTGCATATAATCTTCCTGATTTCCCAGCCTGATCTCTCCCTCCATCAGCTGCCGGATCGTTCCTTTGATTTCTCTCATGTCCCGCAGAGGTTTCAGTTTTCGAAATGACATTTCCATCTTTTTATTTTCTTCTATATGGAGCAGGACCACTTCCTTTTCTTTCCGGATTTCCGAGAAAGAATATTTTAAAATAGAACCGCTGTAACGGACCTGAGGCCTTCCCATAGCCTGGGGCTTATGGATATGTCCCAGCGCCACATAATCAAATGGATCAAAGATCCTGTAATCTACATTGTCGATTCCTCCCAGACTGCTGGTCTCTGAATCAGATAATTCCGGATTTTCTTTTCCTGCCGTAACGAACTGGTGCGCCATCAGAAGATTCATTTCTTCCGGATCAATCTTTGTATGCTCGATCAGATAACGCAGACATTCCTGATAAGACTGCGTGTGTATTCCAAGACTCTGATTGACAATGACTGGTTTTACAAACGGAAGCATATAAAAATTCACCGGAAGATTCCCGCATGGTATGGTGATTTTTTCAATTTCTCCGCTAAACTGCGATACAATAAACAGATTGGAGTTCTGAAACAGATGTTTTCCAAATCCAAGCCGGTCTCCGGAATCATGATTCCCACTGATCATAAGCGTTCTGCAGTCTTTTTCAGCCAGTTTCCAGAGAAAATCATCCAGAAGCTCTATGGCATCAACCGGCGGAATTCCTTTGTCATATACATCTCCGCATATCATGACGACTTCCACGGCTTCCTCTTCCACAATATCCAGTATCTGATTTAAAATATAACGCTGATCCTCCAGCATGGAAAACTCATTGACCCTTTTTCCAAGATGCAGATCTGCCAAATGTAAAATCTTCATTGCTTAAACTCCTTTTTCCTGATTATCCGTCCGCCGCATTTTTCCTTTTGGCAGGGAAAAAGAATACCGCCGGCATTCTTCTTCTGCCCGCGGCATATCTGTTAATTTGGCTGACTTCTGAATTTATAATAATCTTCTGCGGTTTTCCCCATATCATCTTTTATCTTCGGATCGGCTCCCGCATCCAGTAAATATTGTATCACTTTCTTTGACGGGGTCCAGGGATCTTCTTCTCTTACATCGTATTCATCTTCTTTATCAAAATATCCGCTTGCCGCCATCAAAGGCGTTGCATGCTGGAAAAGCGCCTCTCTCTGATTGATATCTTCTCCGTGATCCAGTAAAATCTGAATGCACTGGCATTGTTCCCTGATATCTTCTTTATCACTTTCCTCTGTAAACTCGGCCAGCGTCACTAAAAACAGAGTGCCCCCGTCGGTCTCAAGAGACATCTCTGACCGCTTTGCGCCCGCATTCAGCAGAAGCTTAAGGTTTTCCGAATCATAGCAGTCATAAACGATCAGTTCATCGAAAATCGTATATCCATCCCCATTGACCTGATTGATATCGTCCGGATATTCCTCGATCAGTTCTTTCAGCTTCTCATGGTTCTCTCCATATTCACATTCGTATTCAAATTTCCAGCTGACCGGATATTCCTCTTTATACTCCTTTTCTTCCTGATTGATCTGCCTTTCATACTGAAGATCTTCATAAAAACTTCCCTGCTGTCAGCATACCGAAAACAACCGGCACCATAAGGAATAAAACACTGACGCCGATCATGACTTTAAAGATGATATCTTTCCGGAATGCCGCTCCCACCAATCCGGCGGTCAGAAAAAGAAATCCGATCATTCCGCAAAAACCACATAGTACTACAATTCCAAAAATTACAACAATCCCGCCTGCTGCTGACATTAATCCTACCTCCTTGTTTCCCTTGTCCTCATTTTAGCATTATTTTTTTGCCGAGTAAACAGAGAAAGAGAACGGCTTTCCGCCGTTCTCCCTCTGGTTCATCAGGGAAATAAATTCCCTCTTCAAATGTATAAAAATGAATTTTGGAAACTAGGATTTCCGGTACAGCTTTTCAAAAATAGAGACAAAATCATCCTCTGAAAAGACCACCGGATTATCCTGTGTTTCTTCCGCATTGGCCGCTGTTTTTGCCAGTCTGCGGAAATCCTCTGGATTTACCTGTTCCATTTCCGAAAACTTCGGAATGCCCATTTTTTCTGCCAGTTCCTCCATATAATCAATTCCCAGATAAGCGGCCTCCTCCGCCGTTTTCCCCCGGGTCTTCAAACCAAGAGCTCTGGCTGCTTCCGCGTATTTCTCCGGCGCTCCGGGAACACTTCTACGGCTGACTTCCGCCAGAGCCATGGCATTGGCCACACCATGCGGAATATCATAATATCCTCCCAGGGCTTCTGAAATCGAATGGACGGCGGCCACATCAGAGTTGCCAAAAGCTGCTCCCGCCATACAGCTGGCGGCCAGCATCTGTCCGTATGCCTCTTCGCTGTCTTCCTTTACAGCCTTCTCAAGGCTCTCTCCGATCATTCGGATGGCTGCAAGAGCAAGGGCATCTGTCACGGGGTTGGAAGCCCTGCATACGTAGGCCTCCAGAGCATGGGTCAGCGCATCCATCCCTGTGGATGCCAGAAGCTTCTTTGGAAGGTTTTTCAGAACATCCGGATCCAGAATCGCTGTTGTTACACTGACCTGCTCGCCCCAGATACAGTCTTTTTCCAGGGTGCTGGTGTTGTTTACAATGGCCTCATGAGTCACTTCACTTCCTGTCCCGCAGGTCGTTGGAATGCAGACTAACGGTGTGATCTTATGCTTTAAATTTCCTTCTCTCCAGTCTTCGCACGTTCCTCCATTTTCCAGAATCGCTCCCATGGCTTTCGCCGTATCGATCACAGATCCTCCTCCGGCAGCGATCATACAGTCAATTTTCTGTTTTGCGGCAAAGGCCGCCCCTTTTTCTATATCTTTATCTCTGGGATTCGGAACGATGTCTGTCCACATTACATAATCAATCTCTTCCTCCCGTAACTTCCGGAAAACAGGTTCCAGAAGACCGGTATCAATAAGCGGCTGATCCGTCACAAACAGCGGTCTCTTCCCCAGTTTCCTGATCTCTTCTGCCGCCAATGTTATCTTTCCTTTTCCAAAAATGATTTTCGTCGGCATATAAAATTCAAAATCTTTTATCATATTTTGTCATCTCCTTATAATAGAAATCCTGCTGCCAGGTACATGACTCCTGCAATCACCGCAGACAGGATAAAATATGGCTGACATGTGATATACTGTTCATAAATCTTTACACCGCAGGACCGTGCGGATACAACCCCCAGATCAGATACTACACAGGCGTTAGCTCCAAACAGGCTGGCGGAAATCAAAGCTCCCAGGCAAAGCGGCACATTGACTCCCGGTATGTTGGAAAGAACTACCAGCAGAACCGGTATCGCAATCTGAAACAGGGTATAGTTCAGACTGTACAAATATTCTTCGCAGCAGAAGAACACAAAAATCAGAAATGGGAGCAGGCTTGGAATCGGAATCGCCCTGCAGACGCTTTCTACAAAAGTTTCCATTCCCATGGCATACAGTACTTCCTGCATGGCATATCCAAGCATCAGGATCATAACCATATCCATCATGTCGATAAATCCATCAACGGTGCACTGTACATAATCCTTCACCGTCATCAGCCCCTGGAGCACATACAGCACTCCGGTAAAGACTGCCGCAATTCCAAATGCCAGATAACAGTTTAATCCGGTTGCGATCAGCGCCGCTACGATCACTATGATCGGAAGAATCAGATTTAAGGCACTTACATTTTTGGTCCTTGGATTGTTTCCATCAAAATCTTCTTCCTCATCCTGCGTCTGGGCTTCTCCCATCTGGATGCCTTCTTCTTCTATCATCTGATACGCCTTTTTCATCGGTCCGATTTTAGGAAAAATTCCCAAAGCAAACAATAAAGCGATAATGCAGGCAACCATACAGTAAAACATATATGGAATTGTCTGCATGAAAATATGTGTTGCCTCAGCACGGCCTGATACATTGGCCGCATCTGCAATCTGATAAATTACAAAATATCCCCATGCCCCAAAAGGCAGCATCTCTGACACATTAATGCTCAGTGTCCTTACAACATAAGCAAGAGCCAGTTTCGGTTTCTTTACCGCTTCTATCAAAGGTGTAAAAGATGCTCCGGCAGTCAGCGCGGATACATAATCGTCAATGGATGTCGCTCCTGCGTAAATTCCGGATGCCGTCAGAAGAATCTTCTCATTCTTTCCAAACCTGGATACGACAAAATCAGCAAACGCCTTCGTACTTCCGCTGCGTTTCATGGCAATGATAATCCCTCCGCACAGGAAAAAGGACATATACATTTCAATATTTTCTTCATCGGAAAGTACCGTCATCAGGTCGTCAAAAAAACCGCCCACGCATCCCAGCTTATGCCATAAAATATAAGCGGAAAAGGTTCCCAGAATCAGACTGCTCATAACATCTTTCGTTGTCAGGGCATAGACAAAAAGGACTACGATCGGTGCCAGAATCAGAATATGACCTTCGATCATATTCTTTGGCAACACGAAAAATATCACACTCATCAGGAGATAAAAAATCCATAGTTTTACCATCTTCGAGTCAATGCGTTTCGGATTCATGTAATATATGATTCTTTTTACTATGTTACTGCTGTTTCCCATATGCTGCCTCCCTGTGTTGATCCCTGCAGTCTTATCGGTCTGCCTTAAACCGGTCGTACCGCAGCGAATGAATATCTACCACTGTTTCTTCTCCTACCACCATCTGAGATAACATCAGTCCTACAGAAGGAGCCGTTCCAAATCCATGGCCTGTGAACGCACAGGCAAGGATCAGGCCCGGTACTTCTTCCACCGGACTGATGACCGGCACTTCATCAATACACATATCCAGCCATCCGCCCCAGCTTCTTACGATCTTGGCATCTTTCAGGGCCGGAATATACCCTATGATCGCACGGCATCCTGCAGACATGGTCAAAGCGGAAGTCCTTAAATCCGCCGGTTCCATATCCGCCGCTTCTTCCAGACCAGATTCTGAACCGAATACAAAAGATCCATGGACAGTCTGATGTCCGTAAAAATCGGCATCCGCCGTTCCCAGCATCTGTTCAAACATCGGCGGCTGCATTTCTGTTACCAGAGCTTCTTCAAAATACCGCGTCATTGGAATATCAATTCCAACCGTTCTTGCAATCTCCCGGCTTTCATATCCTGCTGCAAGAATGATCGTTTCTCCTTCAAATACAGTTCCATCCACGGTGATTACTTTTCTTGCCCGTCCTTTTACCTTTTTGATGGCTTTTACCGGCGCTTTTTTTACAAAAGAAACACCAAGTTCCACGGCTCTTTTAAAGTAAGCAAGCGTCGTCAGCATCGGATTGGCATGTCCATCGGTCGGACACCAGCTGGCTCCGATGATATCATCGGATAAGTACGGACAAATTTCTTTTACCTCTTTCCCATCGATCATCCGGACATCAACCCCTGCCTTTCTGGCATTTTCAGCCAGTCGGGCTAATTTTTCCATATGCGCCTGTGTTTTTCCGAGCCGCAGGTTTCCTGCCTGTTTATATTCAACATCTACTCCTAATTCTTCAGATAATGTCGGCCACATATTCTGTACTGCATACATTGCATATGGCAGTTCTCGCGGATCCCTTCCAGATTGTCTTACGCCGCCTCCATTCCGGCTGGATCCTCCATGTCCAATGCTTTCTGAGGCTTCCAGCACAATGACATCTTTTACTCCTCTTTTTGCCAGATAATAGGCAGCGGCACATCCGTTGACGCCGCCTCCTATGATAATGACTTCTGCTGTCTTTTTCATATTACCGGTCACCTCCATCTCTTCCCAGCACTTCCATTTCCATTGGACGCATCGGAGCCCTGGACACTGCCGGCTCAAGCTCCGCCGGGGATACTTTCAGTTCTCTTGCCACAATGCTTTTTACCAGTCTGCTGCAGGTCTGTCCCTGGCACAGCCCCATGCCGCACCGCAGGAAACGCCTGATTTCTTCTATCGTAAACATTCCCGCATGAACTGCTTTCCGGATTTCTCCTTTGCTGACTTCCTCACACCGGCATACCAGCATATCATCATCCGGCTGAGGAATAAATTCTCCGATTTCTTTCAATCTGTCATCTACACTGATCATCTCCATCCCCTCCTATCTTCTGTAAAATCTCGCCTTGTCTGCCATATCTTTCGGAACTTTGATCGTTAAAAGATTCGTATGATCAAAAGCTTTCGTGCTGCGCACATCAACGACCTGTGCCTGACATATCTCTTTTCCGCTGCGATCCAGCGCTGTTCCGACATCGCCTTTTTCCGGAAGCGGCAGAAATTCATACGGCATTGTAATACTTGCGTATCCTTCTTCATATGTCTCATCTACCAGGAAAATCGCCTGTCCGGAACATGACGCAACACACATACCGCATCCAATACACTCCTTGTCTGCCACTACGACCGGAAGTGATGTAATATTCTCACCGATGGAAATACATCCTTTCGGACAGGCATCCTGACATGGGTTGCATGGAATATTCTGTGTACACTCCATAACAGGATGAACACCTGCTTTTTTAACAAATCCTGGATATCTGGAAATCTCATCGTCTGCAATATATCCTTTTGTCAGAAGACTTTCAGAAAGCCGGATTCCCTCTTCTGTTGTCTCTAATTTTTTTCCTCTGTTTTTTGGAGCAAACATTCCCTGGCGCAGACCGCCCAATGCTTTTTCCAGCTCATCACATTTCTGCTGTTTTTCATCTTCAGAGAGATACCCTGCATCTGCCGCGATCACTACTCCTGAGATTCTTCCTTCAATCATGGCGGAACTTGCCTCTTCAATTCCTGAAACATCGCCCGCCGCATAGATTCCATCAATGGAAGTCTTGCCAAATTCATCACAGACCGGAACATATCCTCCCGGCAGATCTGCCATCTGGCACCCTGCCTGTTTTAGAAGCTGTGACATCGGGGATAATCCAACTGCCACGCAGATAGTGTCCACATCAAAATGTTTTTCTGTTCCCGGAATAAACTGAAATTTCTCATCCACCTGGGCAATGGTAACTCCGGATACTGCTTCTTCCCCTTCCGCCTCTACGATCGTATGGGACAGATAAAAAGGAACTCCGCATCTTGCAACTTTTGCCGCATGAACGCCATATCCTCCAATTCTCGGAGCCGCGTCTACCAGCGCCGCCACCTCACATCCTGCCTGCAGAAGCTGATAACTGACCACCAGACCTACATTTCCGGTTCCAAGCATCAGCACCCGCTCTCCCGGCATAACATGGTGAAGATTCATCATCGTCTGAGCGGCTCCTGCTCCTATGACTCCCGGCTTGGTCCATCCTTTAAATGTCACCATATTTTCACTGGCTCCGGTAGCGATCAGGATATAATCTCCCTTAAAATGCTTCACGATATCTCCAATCCTTACGGTAATTTCCTTTTCCGGATACAGACCGATTACTGTGGCATTGAGCACTACCTCGACACCATATTCTTCTGCTTCCTTTAACAGATCCTCACCTATTTTAAATCCTCGAATCTTAGCCTTATGTTCTTTGGAACCAAAAAATTTATGAATCTGTTTAAACAGCTGTCCTCCCGGCCTTGCGTTTTCATCAAATACAACCGGCTTCATTCCGCATTTCGCTGCTTCAATGGCCGCGGATAAACCTGCCGGTCCTGCTCCTATTACAATCAAATCATATCGTTTCATCAAATCCCTCCTTTCCATTTTCCTTTGCCTGTACTCCGTACTGGGTCTGCACTGTCATCCCTTCTTTCAAAGGAGTAATACAGGTTCTGACATTTGGTTTTCCATCAACGATCATAACACAGTCCGTACATCTGCCTATGGCGCAGAATATTCCTCTTGGCTCATGTCTTTTTTTCGTATATCTGTGGACCATAACACCTTCCGCTTTCAAAGCCGCGGCAATCGGCTCTCCTTCATATCCTTCCATTGTTTTTCCGTCAAAACGGAACGTTACTTTCTTTTTTTCCGGAGCCTCTCCTAAAATCGGATGTTCCTTAATTCTTCCCATATGAATTCCTCCTCTTCTTCCTCTATAATGCGTACGGTTTTTCCCATAAATTCAGCATGGTGCCGATTCCTTTCTTCAGGGCTGCATGATAGCATTCATAGGCCCATGCCACATCCTGGATTGGCATTCCTTCAATGGAAACCAGGAAAATTTCATCTTTATTTTCTCGTGCCGTGACATTTCCATTGACCACATCCGCCAGATTCTTCACATCGTCTCTCTGAATCAAACCGTCTTTCACCATATAAACAAAATCTTCTCCAATGGTTCCTGCGTTCTTTCTTGTGCCGTCCGGATGAAACTCATCGCCGTCTTCCTGAGCATATTCCTCATACATACCCCAGTTATCTACGACTTTGCTGAATTTTAATTCATCTTCCCATGAGATATTCAATCCATTGGTTGAAATAACAACGGCTCCCGGTTTCAGCCATTCATATTTTAATTCCGGCCAGTACGGGTATGTTACAGACGCCGCCTCACAGACAATATCTGCATCTTTTACCGCTTCCTGAACATTTGCGCAGATTCTGATATCACTAACCTGTGGAAAATGTTCTTCAATAAAAGATTTCATTTTCTGTGCCGTCTTTGATTCCGGTGTGCTTCCCACCATTTTTACCGTATGAATGTCTGGAAATTTCGCCATAAAAGCTCTCATGGAAGAACGGTTAATCACTCCTGGTCCGATGATCCCGATGGTGCCAACCTTATCCTTCGCAAAATATTTTGCCACCAGTCCCGGCATTGCTCCGGTTCTGATGGAGCTTAACAGATTCGCTGACATATAACAAAGAGGTGCGCCGGTTTCCACATCATTTAATGTCGCCATCAAAATGGACCTTGGAAATCCTTTTGCACGGTTTCTTCCATTGGATCCGTACCATTTCTGCCCCGCAACATGAAACCTTCCGCCAAGATATGCCGGCATGGCAATAAAGCGGCGGTCTCTGGAATCTTCCAGCGGGAATCCCTGGATCTTTGATTTCTTGGGAAATTCCAGCATCAGCCCGTGAGCATTGTGATCAGGACCTCCCATCAGATAGTCTCCTTTTCCCATCAACGAAATGACTTCTTCCATTACATCGACACATCTTCCTGCATCCAAGACACCGGCTTCGATCATGTCTTTTTCATTTAAATATAAAAAATCGATTCTTCCATCTGACATCTGCCATTCCTCCTGTTCGTAAAAGAAAAAGGAGCACGGAAGCTGTATTCTCACAACTTCAGTGCTCCTTTGCGCTGTTTTTCTCGATAATCGAATTATATAGTCTAGTATTATACCAGAGTCAATAACTTTTTTCAATTTTTCTGATTTTATGATATGCTGAAGATAATTACATACAAAAGGGAGACTTACCTATGAACAAAAAACAGTATTTTAAAATCGGAGATCTTTCAAGACTTTATCATATTGGAGTTGATTCCATCCGCTATTATGAAAAAATGGGAATCCTGAAGCCCAAACGGGATCCTAAAAATAATTATCGTCTTTATACGCTGGAAGATATCCGTAAACTTGCCATGATCCGGGAGCTTCTTGATCTGAATCTTTCAGTGGAACAAATCAAGGAGTTTGATGATAACCGCACAGTGGAAAATTCTTTATCTTTACTGGAAGAAAAGCTGCAGGAAACCGAAGATCAGATTCAGCATCTTCTCCAGACTAAAAACAGCATCCAGGCCCGGATTACTTCCATTCAGTCTGCGGTGAAAGACCGGAAGTTTATGGGCCAGATTCGTCTGAAGGATCTGCCGGCCCGCCTCTGCATTATGATAAGCGACAAAAACCTGCCGGATCAGTACGTAGACTATGCGGTCGCTGAGTATATGAGGTCTCATCCGGATAAGATACAAACCATCGGCGCCTGTGACTGCTACACTCTGGATATCAAAAACAGCAATCCGGATTCCAGCCAGCTGAGGACAAAAAATGTTTTCTTTTATTCTCCGGAGCCAATTTATGACAGCAATTATACTCTGCCTGCCGGCCAGTACCTGTCCGTTATCTATCCCGGCAATTATGACAACACAAAAAAATGGGTGCAGAAAATGCTGCACTATGCCGGGAAACACCATCTGGATGTAATTTCTGACCCCATTGAATTATGTCATATTAATGAATATGAAACCAGCATCCAGAGTGAACACGTGATCGAAGTCCAGATACCAGTGAAGACTCACTGACGTCACATACCAGAAAAGTTTCTTTGCAGCACAGCGTTATTATTTCACAGGGAAACAATTTCCTGTGAAATAATAAAAACAGGAGCCAGAAACTGACTCCTGTAAAATTATCAAGGTATTAAGTTCTTAGGTAATTGCCTTCGCTCAGGCTTTAATAACGCAGTTATTACATCATTCCCATTCCTGGGTTTGCTCCTGCTGCAGCTGCCGGTGTTTCTTCTTTGATGTCTGCTACAACAGATTCTGTTGTTAATAATGTAGATGCTACAGATGTTGCGTTCTGAAGCGCGCTTCTTGTTACTTTGGCCGGGTCAATGATTCCGGATTCTACCATGTTTACATATTCTCCGTTTAATGCATCAAATCCGACTCCGACTTCCTGTTCTTTTACTTTATTTACGATAACGGAACCTTCTAATCCTGCGTTAACCGCGATCTGGAATAATGGTGCTTCCAGTGCTTTCAGGATAATATTTGCTCCTGTCTTTTCGTCTCCCTCTAAGTCTGCTGTCTTTTCAGCTGCTTTCTTAGATGCATGGATATATGCAGATCCTCCACCGAAGATAATTCCTTCTTCTACTGCTGCCTTTGTAGCTGCAAGAGCATCTTCAAGACGAAGCTTGCTTTCTTTCATTTCTGTCTCTGTTGCTGCGCCTACGCGGATAACTGCAACTCCGCCAGACAGTTTTGCAAGTCTTTCCTGTAATTTTTCTTTGTCAAATTCAGATGTTGTTTCTTCAATCTGAGCCTTGATCTGTCCGATACGAGCCTGGATTGCCTCTTTATCACCTTCACCATCAACGATGACTGTGTTTTCTTTTTCAACTTTAACAGATTTTGCACGTCCTAACTGATCGATTGTAGCGTCTTTTAAGTCCATTCCGACTTCTTCAGAGATTACTGTACCACCTGTTAAGATAGCGATATCTTCCAGCATTGCTTTTCTTCTGTCACCATATCCAGGAGCTTTTACTGCGCATACAGAGAATGTTCCACGTAATTTGTTTACGATCAATGTTGTCAGAGCTTCTCCTTCGATATCTTCAGCGATGATCAGCAGTTTCTTTCCGCTCTGTACGATCTGCTCTAACAATGGAAGGATATCCTGAATGTTGGAAATCTTCTTGTCTGTGATCAGGATATATGGATCTTCCAGTTCTGCTACCATCTTCTCCATATCTGTTGAGAAGTATGCGGATAAATATCCACGGTCAAACTGCATACCTTCTACCAGGTCTAATTCTGTCTTCATTGTCTTAGACTCTTCGATTGTGATAACACCATCATTGGATACTTTTTCCATAGCGTCTGCAACTAATTCTCCAACTTCTTCATCAGATGCGGAAATAGATGCAACTTTTGCAATCTGATCTCTTCCTGTTACTTTACTGCTCATTTCAGCAATTGCATCAACAGCTGCCTCTGTTGCTTTCTTCATTCCTTTACGAAGGATGATTGGGTTAGCTCCTGCTGCAAGGTTTTTCATTCCTTCATTGATCATTGCCTGTGCAAGTACAGTTGCTGTTGTTGTACCATCACCGGCAACATCGTTTGTCTTTGTTGCAACTTCTTTTACGATCTGTGCTCCCATGTTTTCAAAAGGATCTTCCAGTTCGATTTCTTTTGCGATTGTAACACCGTCGTTTGTGATCAATGGTGTTCCGAAAGATTTATCAAGAACAACGTTGCGTCCTTTTGGTCCGATCGTAACTCGAACTGTGTCTGCCAACTGATTTACGCCTGCTTCCAGAGCTTTTCTAGCTTCAATACCATACTTAATTTCTTTTGCCATGATTTCCTATACCTCCAACTCAATTATTCCACTACAGCCAAGATGTCATTCTGTTTTACGATGATATATTCTTCATCTTCTAATTTTACTTCTGTTCCGGCATATTTAGAATAGATAACCTTCTGTCCTACAGAAACTTCCATTTTTACATCCTCAGTTCCAGGACCTACAGCGATGACTTCTGCTTCCTGTGGTTTTTCCTGAGAAGCTGTTGTTAAAACAATTCCAGATTTTGTTGTTGTTTCTGCTTCCAGCTGTTTTAAAACAACTCTGTCTCCTAATGGTGTTAATTTCATAATAATATTACCTCCTAAAAACTTAGAAAATTGTCCTTTTTTATCTTTTATTGTTAGCACTCACTCTAATCGAGTGCTAACTCTATGTTTCTTAGTATATCACTGGAAGAAAAAAATGCAACCCTTTTTTTATAAAAAAATTGTAAACTTTGTCCAGTGACTGGGATTTTTTCTCGATAAGATTCAGAAATAATTCAGCCAGAAACATATAAATTCCGGGAACCGCTGCCGGTCCCCGGAATTCAGGCGCTTCATCCTGTTTTTTCTGCTTTTGATTTTTCCCTCTTTTGCTGCTACAGAGAAATATAGTGATTCATATCTTCGAACCGCTCATATCGAAGATTCTTTTCTCTCAGACAGAATTTCTGCCCCATCTCCCGGTTTAGTCTGACAAATGTGCCTCCCAGCCGCTGCCTCTGTTCAGACGTATAACATCCTGGACGATAATATCCAAGGGTAATATGCAGCGTCAGCGGATAATTCAGCGGTACCACCATCTGCAGCCGCTCGTACAATTCCATCAGTCTGGTACAGGCCGATTCATCTGCAGGCTCCAGTCCCAGCACGACACTCGTGCTTACCATGTTAAACACACCCACTGTGTTTACATGGATGCTTTCAGAACTCTCCATCCTCACAAGATTCAAAATCTTAGCCGCCTCCTGCCGATTCTGCTCCATTTTTTGTTCAAATGCATCTCCGGTCCCATTGCTGCTCAGATCATGCAGCGTCATATGGAAATTATCCGGTTTCAGCGGCTCCGCCAGCATATCACCACAGTTCTCATAAAGAATCTTCTGAAGATCCTCCGCTCGTCTTTTCAGGATATCATCTGCCTGAAATACAACCGTATCCCCTCGAAAAGGGCGCAGATGCCCCTGATCATCGACTTTTTCCCGCAATTCAGGATTTGTCTCAAATCCGCCGGCCAAAGGCAGACTGTCCATCATAAAGCCTCTGGTTCTCTGACGATACCCTATTAAATTTTCCAAAATAACTTCCTCCTTCCGTTCCGTTTTTTTGACTTTGAATACTATTAATTTCAATTATATAAAACCTCATTGCAAAATACAATCTTCTAAATCTTTGTCAAAAATTCTTAAGATTTATGTCATTAAAATCCTCTGTTTCATTTGCTATAATACGAAAAATATCTTCTGTAAACAGCTTTTATTTTCTATGGAAAGGAGTACCATACATTGGAATATCAACTAAGTTTTCTGAAATCTCTCCAGGATCTTCTTATACTCAGACCTCTCTTCTTTTTGGGCCTTTTATGCGTGATCCTGCTCTGTCTTTTCCTTTTCCGCAGACATCACCAGTCCCCAAATATCCGAATCCTCGCCGGTTCTGTCCTTTTATATTACTATATGTGCATTATGTTAAAGCATGTTACAGGCGTCCCAATGCTGAGAGACTGGATCTGGATGACAGATTTGGGAGAAAGCATTTTTCATCCTTCTCTCCAGCTGATTCCTTTCGGAGCGGATCTGGGATTTAGTTTTTTTCTCAATATCTTTTTATTTATCCCTTTTGGATTTCTCTGCCCAATGATCAGCAGATCTTATGCCCGCCTTTCCCGTACCGTTTTGACCGGCATCGGCTTATCTTTGATCATTGAACTGTCACAGCTTTTTACATTATATCGTGCCACTGATATCAATGACATCATCGCCAATGGACTTGGAGCCATTCTTGGATGTCTTTGTTACCGGCTGCTGTCCGGATTCTTCTTCCAAAAAAAATACCTGCTTTCTCAATCCCCGGATCCTTTGATCCATTTTCCGGTCATTCTTTTTTTCCTGGCATTTTTCTTTACCTTTGTCAGTTAATCCTTGACAATTATCTGATTCTTGTGTTAAATATAAGAATAAAATAAAACAACAATATTTGCCGCCGGGTAAGATGCTTTGCATTGATTTCGTATCAATAGGCCTTTGAAGATACGAAGATCAGTGCATTTTTTTTACCCAGGCAGGCAATCAGAAGGAGGAAATTTATGTTTCGTGAAATGCGCAGAAAAAAACAAAAATTATCAATGAAAGAGTGTGAAGACATTTTGACAAAAGGCAGCTGCGGAGTTCTTTCTCTCTGCGGTGACGATGGATATCCTTACGGGGTTCCGATCAGTTATGTATATGACGGCTCCCGTCTGATTTTTCACAGTGCAGCGGCCGGACATAAGATTGATGCCATAATCCGCAGTCCCAAAGCATCTTTCTGCGTGATTGACCAGGATCAGGTCGTCCCGGAAAAATATACAACCTATTTTCGAAGTGTGATTGTTTTTGGAACTGTCAGAATCCTGGAAGATGAACAGGAAAAAAGAGAAGCTGTCGAAATCCTGTCAGTCAAATACGCACCAGAAGACAGTGCTGACAATCGCCAGAATATGATTGAGCGGGAATGGAACTCTCTTTGCATGCTGGAGATGTCTCTGGAACATGTTTCCGGAAAACAGGCCATTGAACTGGTGCCATAGGAGGTTTTATCAGTGGAATCATCCAATTGTCTGAAAGACTTTTTTAAATATGCTTCTTTTAATGTTCTGGGAATGCTGGGATTATCCTGCTACATTCTGGCAGATACCTTTTTTGTATCCAAAGGATTAGGAACCAATGGTCTGACAGCTTTAAACCTGGCAATTCCATTTTACAGCTTTATCCATGGAAGCGGTCTTATGATTGGAATGGGCGGCGGTACCAAATACTCCATTCAAAAGAGTCAGGGCGCCCATCAACAGGCAAATCGTACTTTTACCAATGCAGTTTTTCTGGCCGCCTGTTTTTCTGTGGTGTTTATTCTGATTGGGATTTTTCTTGCAGGCCCCGTTATCGGCCTTTTCACTTCTGATCGGGATGTTTTCGCTATGTCTGAGACTTATCTTCGGGTTATCATGCTGTTTGCGCCTGCCTTCCTGATGAATAATGTTCTCCTGTGTTTCGTACGAAACGATGGCGCTCCCCAGCTTTCCATGGCTGCCATGATCTGCGGAAGCCTGTCAAATATTGTACTGGACTGGTTTTTTATTTTTCCATGTCAGATGGGCATCTTTGGCGCGGTATTCGCCACAGGACTTGCTCCGATTGTCAGTATGCTGATTTTATCTCCACATTTTATCCGGAGGAAAAATCAGTTTCACTTTACAAAGTGCAGACCTGATAGAATCAGGATAATACAAATTTTATCCAGCGGAATCCCTTCTCTGGTCACAGAAGTATCTTCCGGAATCGTTATGATCGTATTTAACTCGATTATCCTGACGCTGGAAGGAAATGTCGGAGTTGCCGCATATGGCGTAATCGCAAATCTTTCCCTGGTCATTATCTCAATCTATACAGGAATAGCCCAGGGAATTCAGCCGATTACCAGCCGAAGCTACGGCACAGGGAATTATCATACGGCAAAACAGATTCTCCGGTATGCCATGACCTCTATGCTGATCATATCGGCTGCAATTTATGTCTTTGTATTTTTAGGAGCAGAGCAGATCACAAGTATTTTTAACAGTGAACACAATGCCCTGCTGCAGGAAATTGCCTCTAACGGACTGCGTCTCTATTTCATTGCATGTCCATTTGCAGGATTTAATGTTATTATCTCCATGTATTTTACATCTACGGAATATCCGCGGCCGGCTCATATCATCTCAATCCTGCGAGGCTTTCTTATCATCATTCCAATGGCGTTTCTTCTGTCAGCTGCGGGAAAAATCCATGGCATATGGTGTTCCTTCCCAGCCACGGAATTTATCGTTGTCATAATAGGAATCCTGTTCTATCAGGCATCAAAAAAACGAAAGAAAGCATAGCTTTTTATGTGCTGGATAACATACAACAAGGTTCTGCACTTTACTTCTATCCGGGTAAAGCGCAGAACCTTCTGCTTCCATCTCCTTTTCTCAAACTTCTGTCCTCCTGTGACAAACTTTTATCCCCTGGAAGGTCCTTTCCTTTGGAATTCTAACTTTCTCCACACAAAAACGAAGCTCCTCCTGCAGCGCCGGATACTTCTGGACCAGGCTGGCAAAGCCAGCGTGGGAAGCGTTCCGGCAGGCAGGAGGAGCAAAGTCCCTTAGTTTGGTTTGTATGAACTTTTCAGGCTTACGATCCTGTTGAATACCATATGTTCTTTTGTTGAATCTTTTGTATCCATGCAGAAATATCCGGTTCTCATAAACTGGAAGCTGTCTCCTGGTTTGTATTCTTCCAGGGTCGGCTCTACATAAGCATTTTTGATCACTGTCAGTGAATTCGGATTCAG
This sequence comes from Anaerostipes butyraticus, assembly GCF_016586355.1. Classification (GTDB taxonomy): domain Bacteria; phylum Bacillota; class Clostridia; order Lachnospirales; family Lachnospiraceae; genus Anaerostipes; species Anaerostipes butyraticus. Next base: position 28,273 of record NZ_BLYI01000024.1, on the reverse strand, counting down.
GTTAATACTTCCGTCTTCATTGTACACACCTTTTTCCTCATCCACAATATTTTCATAGAGGCGTACCTCTGCCTGTTTTGCAAATGGAGCGGCGATCCAGTGAATGGTTCCTCTTACTTTTCTTCCATCCGGACTGTTTCCTCCACGGGATTCCGGATCGTAAGTACAGTACACAGTTGTCACATTTCCATCCTCATCAGCGTCATATCCGGTACAGGTTACAAAATATGCATTCATAAGACGCACTTCATTTCCAATATACAGACGACGGTATTTCTTTGGACGTTCAATCTTGAAATCTTCTCTTTCAATATAGAGTTCTTTGCAGAAAGGAACTTTCCTCATCCCCATCTCTTCGTTTTCCTGATTATTCGGCACATCCACATACTCTGTCTGATCTTCCGGATAGTTTGTGATCACCAGTTTGATCGGATCTAAAACTGCTGCCATTCTTGGACGTTTCAGCTTAAGATCATCACGGATACAGTACTCAAGCATAGCATAATCCACAGAACTATGGCTCTTTGCCACTCCAACCAGTTCCATAAATTTTCGGATAGATTCCGGTGTATAGCCTCTTCTTCTCAGAGCAGACAAAGATACAAGACGAGGATCATCCCATCCGTCAACGATTCCATCATCGACTAATTTCTTAATGTAACGCTTTCCTGTTACTACATTGGTCAGATATAATTTTGCAAACTCAATCTGTTTTGGAGGATTTTCAAATTCACATTCCCTGACAACCCAGTCATATAAAGGTCTGTGATCCTCAAATTCCAGAGTACAGATAGAATGAGTCACTCCCTCAAACGCATCTTCCAGCGGATGAGCAAAGTCATACATTGGATAAATGCACCATTTATTTCCTGTATTATGATGTTCCATCCTTGCGATGCGATAAAGAATCGGATCCCTCATATTCATATTTCCGGATGTCATATCGATCTTCGCCCGCAGCACTTTGCTTCCATCCGGATATTTTCCTGCTTTCATATCCCGGAACAGCTGAAGATTCTCTTCCGGTGTGCGGTCACGATATGGGCTGTTCTTTCCCGGTTCCGTCAGAGTTCCTCTGTATTCACGAATTTCATCCGGCGTCAGATCACATACATACGCCTTTCCTTTCTTAATCAAAAGTTCAGCGCATTCATACATTTTATCAAAATAATCAGACGCAAAATAGATTGGCCCATCGTATTTGGCTCCCAGCCATTCCACATCTTCTTTGATTGATTCCACATATTCTTCTTTTTCTTTCGTCGGGTTGGTGTCATCAAAACGGAAATGGAATTCTCCTCCGTATTCTTTTGCCAAACCATAATTTAATAAAATAGATTTTGCATGTCCAATATGAAGATAGCCATTCGGCTCCGGAGGGAAACGTGTGACTACTTTTTTACAACGTCCTTCCTCGATATCCTTTTCGATAATCTGTTCAATAAAATTTTTTGAAATGGTTTCTTCCATATCTGTTTCTGTCCTCCATATATTTTATCTGTTTTAAATTCTGCTCCTTTCAACTGGCTTTCTGCTGAAAAGGCGGGTATCCTGTTTTCTTTTTAAATATAATCAAGAGCCTCTCTGATATTTGAAACTCCCATCAGCTGGATCCGAGGCCGGCTCTTCAGTGCTTCCACATTCGCCTGCGGAAGGATACAGCGCTTAAATCCAAGCTTCTGCGCTTCCTTGATCCTGGCCTCTCCTCCTGAGACTGCCCGGACTTCTCCTACCAGCCCTACTTCTCCAAAAATAATCGTATCTTCCGGCAGCGCCGTATTTTTATAACTGGACGCTATGGCCATAATGATTCCCAGATCGATGGCCGGCTCTCCCAGCCGCATGCCTCCGGCCAGATTGACATAAGCATCACATCCGCCCAGCTGATAACCGACTCTTTTTTCCAGAACAGCCATCAAAAGATTCACCCGGTTATAGTCAATCCCAACCGCAGTTCTTCTTGGCATCTGAAAACTTGTAGGAGAAACCAGCGCCTGAATTTCAATCAGAATCGGTCTTGTCCCTTCCATGGAACATACAACCACTGATCCAGACGCGTCCAGCGGTCTTCCGCTGAGCATAGTCTTGGAAGGATTCTCCACTTCCATCAGACCATTCCCGCACATCTCAAATACACCAATCTCATTGGTAGAGCCAAAACGGTTCTTGACTCCTCTCAGAATCCGATAAGCTGCTTCCCGTTCTCCTTCAAAATACAACACTGTATCCACCATATGTTCCAGAGTTCTTGGTCCTGCGACAACGCCCTCCTTCGTTACATGTCCTACAATAAAAATCGCAATATCGTTCTCTTTGGCAATGCGCATCATCCGGGATGTCACCTCGCGGACCTGGGATACACTTCCGGCGGCTGACGTCAGCTCTTCACTGTACATAGTCTGAATGGAATCCAGCACTACAAATTCAGGTTTTGTCTTAAGAATCACATTGGAGATCTCTTCCAGATCTGTCTCGCAAAACAACAGCATCTCCTGCTCGAAAGTTCCGATCCTTTCGGCACGCATCTTGATCTGCTGCATTGATTCTTCTCCTGAAATATATAAAACCTTCCTGCCTGCATTGGCCATATTGCGGCACACCTGCAGAAGCAGTGTAGATTTCCCGATTCCCGGATCACCGCCAACCAGCGACAGAGATCCTGTGACGATTCCTCCTCCCAGAACACGGTCCAGTTCGCGGATACCGGTAGAAATCCGTTCCTCTTCCTGTATGGTAATCTGGGATATATTCATAGGAGAGGCAGAAGTCTTTCCAGCCTTCGCCCCTCCTTTGCGGGTTGCCGGTGCAGCTTTCTCCTCCACAAACGTATTCCATTGTTTGCAGGCCGGGCACTGCCCCATCCATTTGGAGGATTCATGACCACATTCACTGCAAAAATAAACGGTCTTCTGTTTTGCCATAAATTCTCCTTCTTTCTGTTGCTATTCTCCTGTATCTGTCATCCGGATTACTGCTTTTTTACTCTGACAGATGCAGGAATTCCTCCGTTTAATTCAACGCTTAACGTAAGTTTTCCCGCAAGATTTGCCTTCATGCTTCCAATGTTGGTATTGTCAATGTATACTTTATACTCCTGCTGTGGTTCTACTTCCAACGTTACCTGAACATCTCCGTTAGACTCGATATCAAACGCCACTCCGTCTGCTGTTGCCGCAAAATTGTGAACACTGGAACCCGGCACAGATTCAAAGATCAGCTGACCATTCTTATCCAGCTTTGTCATGGTCTTAAAGGTCTTGATCTTGTAGATATCACCTTCGAATTCGATGTCTCCTTTCTTTGCTTTCGTCTCTAACGTGTAATCACCGAAGCAAAGAGTTCCGTTTTCTTCGCTGCGAAATAATTCAGTTACCACTGCCATTGTCTTATCCTCCTATAAATTATGTGGTTAAACTTTTCACCATGTGTACGTTTTATTATATAATATTTCCTAGTTATTTACTAGTTTCCTTTATGGAAAATGTCAATTTTTTATCTTTCTTTCCTACAGTCAGGCAGTCACCGTCATGCAGTTTCCCATCAAGGATCCAGTCTGCCATTACATCTTCGATTTCATTTTGGATCACTCTTCTTAACGGTCTCGCTCCATAATGTTCATCGTATCCCTTTTCTGCCAGCCAGTCATAGGCTCCTGCCGTAACTTTCAGAGAAATATGATGACTTTCTTTCAGCCGTCCCGCAATCTCCTCTATCATTAATTTGGCGATCTGCCGCACTTCTTTCTGCGTCAGGACGGCAAAAACAATGGTCTCATCGATTCGATTCAGGAATTCCGGACGGAAAATCTGTCTTACCTCTTCCATAACTCCTTTTGTCATAAGCTCGTGATCTTTTTCTTTGTCTGCCTCCGCCGCAAATCCAAGACGCTTCGGAGCAATGATACGGCTGGCGCCTGCATTGGACGTCATAATGATCACTGTATTTTTAAAATCAACCAGTCTTCCATTCGAATCCGTGATATGTCCGTCATCCAGCACCTGAAGGAGGATATTAAATACATCCGGGTGCGCTTTTTCAATCTCATCAAACAGAACGACAGAATATGGATGGCGGCGGATCTGTTCACTTAACTGTCCGCCTTCTCCAAATCCTACATATCCAGGAGGTGATCCTATGATCTTTGACACGCTGTGTTTCTCCATATATTCTGACATATCCACCCGGATCAGATCTTCTTCCCTTCCGAACATTGCCTGTGCCAGAGCCTTGGACAATTCTGTTTTACCGACACCGGTCGGACCGAGGAACAAGAAGGAGCCAATCGGACGTTTTGGATTCTTTAAGCCGACTCTGCTTCTCTTCACGGCCTTTGCCACGGCCTCTACTGCTTTATCCTGTCCGATCACCCGCTTGTGCAGTTCTTTCTCCAGATTGCGCAGGCGATCCATATCTCCCTTGGTCAGCTGACTGACCGGAATCTTTGTCCACAAAGAAACCACCTGAGCCGCGTCTTCTTCTGTCAGCTGCGGAATCTCATTCTGCTTCTTCTGGATCCTGTTTTGCTTCCGGGCAAGCGCTTTCTCCAGCTTCTGCTTTTCTTCTTTCTTTTCTCTTGCGCTGTTCATATCACCTTCAGAAATATACTTTTCAATCTCATCTACCAGGTGATCGATCTGTTTCTTTTCTTCCTGGAAGCGATCCGGAACCTTTAAAAGACTCATTCTTTTCTTGGCGCATGCCTCATCCAGCAGATCGATTGCCTTATCCGGAAGAAACCGGTCACTGATATACCGGTCAGACAATGTTACGATGGATTCCAGCACTTCATCCGCAATCAGTACTTTATGATAATCCTCAAAACGATGCTTTAATCCCTTCAGGATGGTTACTGATTCTGAAAGGGTTGGCTCCTCAATCCGCACCGGCTGGAAACGGCGCACCAAAGCAGCGTCTTTTTCAAAATATTTTGTATATTCTTCACTTGTTGTCGCCCCGATCAGCTGAAAATCACCTCTCGCCAGCGCCGGTTTTAAAATATTAGACGCATCCATGGCTCCTTCTGACCCGCCGGCTCCGATCATCGTATGAATCTCATCAATAAATAAAATGACCGCCGGATCTTCCGTTGCCTCTGTCACGATCCTTTTCATTCGTTCTTCAAATTCACCCCGGTACTTGGTTCCCGCAATCACCCTGGTCAGATCCAGAGACAGCAGGCGCTTTCCTTTTAAGACTGCCGGAACAGTTCCATCCACGATCTTCTGTGCCAGTCCTTCTACAATCGCAGTCTTTCCCACTCCCGGATCGCCGACCAGACAGGGATTATTCTTGGTTCTTCTGCAGAGAACCTGCATGAGACGCTCCATCTCTTCCTCCCGGCCGATCATCGGATCCAGTTCTTTTTCTGCCGCCTTTTCGGTAAGATCCGTGCTGTACTGAAGCAGCAGGGAATCTCCGCTTCCTTCCGCTTCCAGCATCTCAGAATGAATGACCTGTGTGTACTCCGCCTTTGCCGTCTTGTAATCCATTCCGGAAGTCACAAGAATATCCGTAAAGATACCATCCACTGCCAGTTTATTTTTCTTCAGAACACCTGCCGCCTCATTGTCCCCGTCACGAATGATCGCCATCAGAATATGTTCCGTTCCGATGGCATCGCTGCCGTATTTTATGGCAAGTTCCCCTGCCAGTTCCAAAATCTCCCGGGATTTCGGCGTATAAGCAAGCCTCTTCCTTCCATCCCTCGGAACTTTCGCTTTCTCCTGAATATTATTCTCCATCATCTCACGGGTCAGGCCATGCATCTTCAGCACTTCTCTGGCCATGGATCCTCTGGTCCCATATAATCCCAGCATCAGAAAAACACTGCTTACATCTCTGAATCCAAGATATCCGGCGATGTCTTTTCCTTCTTCCAGAGCCTTTGCCGCTAATTTTGTAAATGGTAATCGGTTCATAATTCCTCCTGGTTTTTATCTAGTTTCTGATATATGCATTCAACCAAATCACACATCTCTTCTTTTGAAATTCCCTTGCAGATTGCCTGGGCAATCAGAAGCTGCAGCTCCTGCTCCATACTTTCCAGTTCCTTTTGCTTCTCTTCCGTCTCGACGCTGATCACAGCGCCCTTTCTTCTGTCGAGTTTCAGATATCCTTCTTCTCTCAGAATCGAATATGCCTTATTCACTGTATGCATGTTGACGCCCAGAACCTGTGCCAGCTGGCGTACAGATGGCAGAGACTGTCCATCTGTAAATTCTGCGCACGCAATTCCCAGCACGATTTGATTTCGAAGCTGCACATAGATTGCCTCGTCACTATTGAAATCAATCTCCAATATCATATGCAGTCCCTTCTTTCTTTTTGCTTATGTAGTTACTTTCCGCACAGCAAAACAGCCGTACGTCCATATCACAGCTTGAAACATTCCAAACTGTTATATACAGACTATAATAACCGGCACAGGATGTCAAGAATTATATCATGCAAACCAAAAAAGAAACTATTTACACAAGCCGCGCCTGCGTCTTATCAGGTAATACATGCTGTTTTCCATCGCCATTACTTTTTCCAGAGGAACACTTTTGAAAACCGGAATTTTCATTTTATATCTGATCCAGAAGAATGCATATACTGCCAGAACCGCAAACACTGCAGCTGTCAGGATCCAGATTGCATGCCGCTCTGCCGGATCCGTGGAAATATTCAGCACCATATATACTGTTCCGATGATTCCGATGATCTGCAGGATGATTCCTCCCGGGCTTTTGAAAGAACGCGGCGCCTTAGGCAGCCTTCTCCTTAAAATGATCACATCAATATGTGCCAGAATATAGGAAATCATCCAGAAAACAGAGCCTACCAGAATCATAAAACTGATGGCATCCGCCGAACCATTGCTGGCAACCGCAAAGATCATGATCGCAATGCTCACAAACCAGACTCCTATGTACGGAACTCCATTTTTATTTGTCCTGGCAAAACACTGCGGCATCATATTCATCTTTGCCATTCCCTGACAGATGCTTGAGAGTCCCTGAATTCCTGAATTCTGAGAACTGATGACCGCAAGAGCCGCAACAAACGCCATCCAGATCATGCCCGGCTGTCCCAGAAGATTCACCCCGTACAGCAGGTGAGGCGCCGCAGAATCCGCCAGCTCTCCCCAGTCTGTATAATTATGAAATCCCAAAACAAGAATGGACTGTACAATGCAGATGATTACCAGACCCAGCATCATTCCCAGGGGAACATTTCTCTTTGCGTTTTTCACCTCTTTTGAAATCGGTATCGCGTATTCTGCTCCGATAAACAGCCAGAAGGCCACTGCCGTCATGGAAATGACGGATGAAAAATCAGATGCCATAACATAAGGCTGATGTACTTCCTGGCCGGTTCCAAGTCCCAAAGCTCCGATCAGCCCCATCAGCGCCATGGAGCCTACCAGAAGATATGCCACCCAGTCCTGTATTTTCGCAAACATATCCACACCCTTCAGATTTGCGATCATCAGGATGACAGACATAACAATGGTATATACCAGTCTCGGAATCGGAAGATGGAAGGTCTGCTCCATCGCATAAGCGAAAATGGATGCTTCCACTCCGGACGACAATACATTGCACAGCAGATACCCTCCTACCATAGAGATCAGCGTAGGAAATGGTCCCATGCTGGCCAGCGTATACTGGGCAAGACCTCCGGTGGTATTCGGCATCAGGGCGTTAAGCTCTGACAATGACGCTATGGTCGTCATATTTAAAAGGCAGGCCATGACCATCGCAGCAATAAAAATGACGCCGATGGTTCCTGCTCCCTGTCCCAGGGAAACAAGACAGCTGGTTGCTATGACCAGACCAACCGAAACAGAAATTACGCTTTTTAGTCCAAGCTTCTTTTCTTCCATATCGTTCCCTCCCTGCTCTATAAGGCATCCATGCCCTCATCTCCGGTGCGTACCCGAATCACATTATCAATTCCATAAACAAAAATCTTGCCGTCTCCAATATGTCCGGTATATAACTCCTGTTTCACAATCTCTATGATCTCCGGTACTTTGGCCGTTTCTACCACGATATTGATCTGCTGTTTTGGCAGAAGCTCCATCTCTTCGTATTCGTCAATCTCATATTCTCTCGTACCCTTTTCGATTCCGCATCCCAGGACCTGGATCACTGTCATTCCCCGGACTCCTGCTTTAGTCAGCACTCGTTTTAAATTTGGCAGTTTTGACATTCCAGTGATAATTTCAATTTTTGATAAATTCATGATCTTAACCTCCATATCTTTTCTAAACCATTGCAGGCTGTTCCCACAGCGGCAGTTCTGTTCCTATTTTTTTCTCACATGCGTTTTTGTAAATAACACTTCCCCAGGCAATATCCTCTACCGGCATGCCGCCAACAGAGTAAATAATAATCTCATCCTCATTTTCTCTTCCCGGGACATCTCCGGCTATAATATCCGCAAGATCGATAATATCATTTTGTGAAAGTTTTCCTTCATGGATCAGATCCGTAAATTTGGATCCAATGATCTGTACCAGTTCAAAACTTGGATAAGGAAATTCTTCCGCCCACGCTTCATACAGCTGATAATGATCTACAACCTTCCGGCATCGGTGAATCAGAAAATCATCATCAAACCTTGCTGCAGACGGCAGACAGATCAGGGCGCCTTTCTTGATCCACGCCTCGTCTATATACAGAAAATCTTTCTCTTTTACCGGAGCCGTTGCAGTGACACATACAATATCACTGTTTTTTACTGCTTCTTCTGTCGTTTCACAAACAATCGTGTTCTTTATGCCCGGACATTCGTCTTTTACAAACTGAAGAAATGAATCCAGTGACTTTTTTCCTCTTCCTTTTACATATACTGTATCCAATCCAGGGCAGGCACAGACGAATGCTTTCAAAGAAGTCTTGCCCATAACGCCAGGTCCTATAATGCCTACGGATGACGCATTCTTTTTTGCCAGGTGCTTTGCCCCGACGCCAGGGATTGCTCCTGTACGGTAGCTGCTGATAAGGTTAGCCGACATCATCGCCAGCGGCGCTCCCGTATCTTTATCATTCAGCATCATCATCAGGATCGATCTTGGCAGTCCCTTCTTCTTATTCTCCACATTGGATCCATACCATTTCATGCCTGCCATCTGAGTTTTTCCTCCCAGATATGCCGGCATTGCCATAAACCGCCTGTCATCCGCATTCTTCGGCATTCCCGGAAACTTCGGATGATCTGGGAATGACAGCTGGGCTCCGTGTGAATTGTGATTTTGTCCTGCCATGATATAATCACCTTTTTTCAGTGTTACCAGCATATCCTCCATCGTCTCGATGCATTTCTGCATGTCCGTAACTCCTGCCTTGATCATATCCGGCTCACTTAGATACAAAAAGCTAACTTTGCAGTCCATTTTTTCTTCCTCCTGTCTGCCATTGATGTTAAAAAACAGAAAAGGTGCCTGTATAAAATACAGACACCTTTGGCTGATTTATTATTTTAGTGTATTATAGCACATTATTTCGATTTGTGAATACAAAATGTAATCTTTATAATATTTTATAAGCCTCTAAAAATATTATTTCCAACTAATGTTTCTAAATTTCCTTTCATTACCACATATACTATAAGAATCATAACAACCGCCAGAATCAGAAGAATATATGGTATCAGATTTCTCTTTGTACCCGGATATACTGCCATGGCAACTCCAAGATAAATCATACTTAGAATCATTCCCAGCATAATCGCAATCACTGCTATGTTATAAAGTCCGAGAAGAACAGCGATAATCGCAATCAGCCATCCCATAGCGGCTCCCAGACTCCTCAGTCCGACCAGCTGACAGGACTGGAACCAGTTCATTTCCGCATGAGCCATGTATCTCATCAAAACATACACCAGCCCGGACACGATCAGAGATGTAAGAAAGACTACAATCGCTTCTCTTATGAGATATCCTCCCATAAATGGTTTTGTCAGTTCGCTGGTATTGGTAAACATATTTCCAAATGTCTCCATATTTTCTCCCATATTTAACAGACATCCAACAATCAGGAAGGAAAAACTTATAAGATTTCCTGATACATCTGAACTGCTCAAACTGCTCAGAGTTTCTATCATTCCCTGAATTTTGCTAAAGAAAATGAAAACAAATAACCCTGCAAGAACTGCTTCAATCCCCATAAAAATCAGTCCTATTTTGCTGTTTTTATCTTCCGCAGCCACCAGCAGCCCATCCACTGGATTTTTAATGATCATCAAAAGATTCTGGAAGAAGGCCTTTCCTTGTTCTTTATAGTGTTCTGTGCTGGCTGTGTGCGGTTCATGCTCCTGCTGATTTAACGAATCGTTCGGCTTATGATCCTGCTGCCCCATTGGCTGGCCGCTGTCACAATTCGGACATTTGCCGTTGATCAGTGCGCTCCCGCATTTGGTACAAAATTTTGGCATAATATTATCCTCTCTTTCCCTTTTTTATTTTTTAGTTCCCATATCATTACTTAAAAACTGGTCATAGGTCCTTGGCTTATAAGTTCCTCCACTGAAACTGCACATGCGATAAAGACAGTCAATATAATAATTTCTTTTGCCATCCAGTTCTTTATCATCTGTGTCTGGATATCCCACCGTCATATTATAAACGCAGTCATCCTCCACCCGGAGCAGATGATACAATTTCTGATTTTCATCATTATAGCGGCTTCCGGCGAAGATACAGACTCCTTTTTCCGGTTTATCCAGTATTTCCTCTATTCCGGTCATCTGACTTTTCAGTTCTCTGCTTCTTTCTTTTGCGGTCTCCTCTATGGAACTCTGATCCGTTCGCTTTTCCTGCTGAAATTCCAGCCAGGAATATGGATCCGAGCTGCTGCTGAAACGATATCCGTTATCTCCAAATTCCTCAACCCGTTCATATAACAGCAGCGGAAATCCAAACGAATATCCGTCTGCATAAAACGTCTTATAATCATGCAATGATATAATTTTATTATAATCTACTTTTGCATTTGACACAATCTCCGGAAGATCACTGTCTGCTTTTTCCTCAGATGACGCAGCTGAAGTTTCTGTGCTGTCGGCAGAAGTCTCGGTACTGCCGGCAGAAGAACTTTTTTCCTTTGGCAATGCAATATCACTGACATCATTTGCCCCGCTTCCCGTATCATCTAAAACAATCAGCAGAGCAGCAGCAGCGGTAATGGCAAATACAATCCCCACTAAAATATATAATATTATTTTTTTCCTCTCTTTTTTCTTCTTTTCCTGCTCTGTCTCTACCATCTGATTCTGGAAATTATAACCACAATTTCCACAAAATCTCGCATCATCCGGATTCTTTGCTCTGCACTCTGGACATATCATATTTTCCTCTCCCCTTCCTGTGAGAATACGCTATAGAATATTTCATTCAGGCTCAGCCAAGAAAATCAGTATTTTTGCATATTGCTCCGATCATTTATTCCTATGCCAAGAAAAGAACCGGTGTCCGTGGATTTTCATCCATCCGCCACCGGTTCTTTTCCCACTCCGTCTGATATGTTCTGCTGATATCCCCTTTCAATACTCTTCCTCAATATTTCTATACTCTCGATTATCCCTTATCCAATCCATTGAAACTGTAATAAATAAACATGAATTCGCAAAACACACACAGACGACTGCATTAGCCTGCATCAAATTTTCTTTGACATTTTAATTTTACTATTTACTATCATCATTTCAATATTGGACAAAAAAATCGACAATCTTTTTAATTTTGATTCATATCCTGGACATCCTGATAACAGTCATCACATACAAACGTTTCAATGCCCATCAGGTTGGTATAATGATTCAGTTCCTTATCAAAATTCTTTCCGCAGACGCCGCATTCATGTGTATGTTCTTCACAGATATAGCATGGATCGCCTCCTGACGTCTTGAATTCCTTGGTCGGAGTCTCTCCGCACCATGCGCATGGCTCATCTGACGTGTATCCGCCTCCTGTAATCGAACTTACCGCAGAACATCCGGCGCTCATCATAAGAAATACCGCGCATACAATTCCTAATACAGCTTTTTTCATACTTTTTCTGATCATTTTACTAACCTCCTCTTTTTAATAAACGATTTCATCCCGGACTATTTCAGAGAATCCAGCAGAGAACTATCCGTTATATATGCCTGAGGCATTTTACCGTCTCCCGGTTCTTTGTATTTGCTCTCATCTTCTCCAAAATTGGCCTCATAGGTTTTCTGGCTGGACAGATTTCCATTGGAAAGTGTATATTTATACACTGCTTCATTTCCCATATGTACCTGCATGCAGTAAAAGCCGCCGCTGCTGCACACATAAAGACTTGTATGCCCTCCGGCAAATGTATCCAGCAGAACCGCTCTTCCGCCATCATATGTATAAATCTTCCACATATAGTCGGCCTCACAGGTTCCATTTCGTACAATCAGTTCTTCGGTTCCATCCTGATCTGCATCGTATACATGGTATTCCAGATATTTACCGCCCTGATTCTTATATTTTGAATATGTATCATCCAGAACCTTCTGATAAGCAGCCTTCATGCCGCTTCCCGAACTGCTGCTTTCGGTGTCTGCGGCTTCTGTTGTTTCCGTTGTGCTCTCTGCAGCCGTCGCAGCGCCGGCGCTGTCCGTCTTTTTCTCAATCTGGTTGATTTCTTTCATATTGTTTCCGTCCAGATCAGCCAGATATACGCTTTGTGATTCTTCAGACGCATGGTCAATGCAAATCAGCATTTTATCTCCAACTACATCGACGGAATACTGACCATCATTTTCTATGGTAGTCAAGGTATCTTTCTTACTGTCGTCCTCGTTCTGGCAGTATAACTTGACTTCCGTCTGACTGTCGTCATTGGCAGACAAATAGAGACTGGTTCCGCAGACGTTGTTCAGCGCTTCGTCTGCCACGGTCTCAGTTTCTTCTGTATCCAGGTTATAGGCATATGTTTTGGACTCTTCCGCGCCTGCATAATAATAAATATATTTGTCGTTTCCCATAATGGAATGTACGGATGGAATGCCTTTGCTCAGGCTCTTTGTATCTTTGCTCTCCATATCATACTGACAGAGATCTTCCAACATTTCATCGCCGGATTCACTGGCCTGGGAATAATAGATTTTCTTATTCTGGACATAGATGCCCGTGCTGGTTCCTTCGTAACTGGCCGCAGCTGCCGGATCATCATACTGCTGGTCTTCTTCATTCCATGATAAGGTCTCAATTTTAACTTCAGGATCAGTCAGCCCGGCCGTCATATCCGTGCTGGAGCTTTCTCTGGAAGCTACATAAATCGTATCTTCATCCATTTTCATGCTGGCATCAGACAGCGCATCCATTTCATAAAGGACATCTTCCTCGCCAGTATCCAGATTCATCGTACAAAGAGAATAATCATAGACTCCGTCCTGACTGGTATCTTTTGCTTCCAGATAATAAGCCATCCGATTGCTGATCTGGAAATCAGAAATCCTTGCCGCAGAAGGATCGATTTCTTTGACAGATTTATTATCACTTCCATCCGGCTGCACGGTGTAAATGCCGTCCTGTCCCGTATAATAAATCTCGCCGTTGCTCATGGCAGAAAATGTATTTCCGGTGCCTCCCTGCTCTTCTGTCATGATTTCATCAAGCAAATCATTTTTGGTATCTCCCTTGTTATTCTCAGCTGTCTCCTGAGTCTTTTGATATATGTCCGGCGTTTTCGTAGGATCCGGATTGTTATCTTCATTTCTTCCATAAAAATCCGATTCCGCAGATGCCAGCTGATTTGACTCACTTTTTCTTAGGAAGGAAGATCCTATATTTTCACTTCCTATCCTCAGAATCGAAGCGGCATCATCATAATCCCCCTGATCTTCATAAATTTCCGCCATCTTAATATAAGGCTCTGCTTTTTTTGGCTTAATGCCGGAAGCCATGGCATAAGAGATCAGAGCCTCTTCATATTTTCCTTCCTGCTCATAAGCGGCTGCCTGCTGAATCCAGTCGCTGTACTGCTGGCTGCTTCTGTAAACCCGAAAACCGATAAAACCAACAATACAGATCCAGAGTGCCACTGCAATTCCAATGATTGTATACTTTTTGTTCCTCATGCTAAATCCCCTTTACGTCCATGATGTTTGCTGAAAACCGCTGTCATCAGTGATTCCCTGAAGTTTACGTCTCAGTTCGTTTTTAAAGCTGCTCTCACTGCTGTTAATTACTTTCTGATTGTCTGTTTTCTCTTCAAGATTCAATAAGAACAACAGATCTCCGTACGCCATGTTTTCCTGACTGGAATCATATTCTTCAAAATACTCCCGCATCAGCATTCTGTCTTTCAGAAGATCGATTCCTATGGTCTTTCCATGCGCCGTTCCGAGTTCTGTCTTGTCCTCACCATCCTGAGCTGTTTTGTAGAAAGTAAATCCGCTGTCCTCATCCCCCCTGGAATAATAAACATCTCCGTCATAAAGATTTTGAAGCTGACCGTCCGCAATCTTTTTGTTTTCCTTTGTATCCATATTATAACAGTAAATCTCCGGATCTCCGCCTGCTTCCAGAACATAAAAGCACTGCTCTCCTATGATTTCTGCTTTCGCAACCTCTCCGGAGGAGGCGGAAGGAAACTGAAACATATTTTTCGTCTGCTGTGTTTCCAGATCTTCTCTCCACAGACTTGGAGCTCCTCCGCTGTTATCCATCACATAATATATGTAATCCCGGTTTACTGTAACGGACTGGGCATGGTCTGCCTCAAGCCGTTCATTCTTCCCGGTTCCATCCTTATTCATCGTTCCTATGATCACTGTCCCCGCAGAATTTTCATACTGATAATATACTTTATTGTGATAAAACCAGATATTTTCCGTAGTTTCCGGAACATCCAGCAGCTGGTCATAACTTTTGCTGTCTACATCAACCGCGTAGATTTCTGACTGACTGCCTCCTGTTAATACGAAAACGGTGACTCCGTCTGTTATAATCTTTGTAACCTCATCTGACTTTCCATAAGTCGCTGACGCCAGTGGAAGTTCCACGATTTTTTCCTTATAATTTCCATTCTGATCCATCTGACAGATCTGTGTATTTTCAGCGTAAATAATATTGTCGCCGAAAAGGACCGATTTCATATTACCCTGTCCGGAAATACCATAAAGGATCTCATCCGTCAGATCTGTGATCTGTTTTTTTGCCTGGTCTTTGTTCCGTGCAATATCTCTGCCCTGTGTCTCCGTATATTCCGGCACTGCTGCCTGCTCGTCAAAAATCTCTGAGCCGTTCATCTCAGAAAGTTCCTGCTTTTTATCCTGAATCTGATCCGCACTGTTTACCTTCGCTTCCCCAATCTGAAGGATTGCGGCAGCCTTGGCGTCCTCATCCTGCATCATATAAACATTGCACATGCCCACATAGGCTTCTTCATTTTCCGGATCCTGATCACAGGCGGCCGCATAGGCTACCAGCGCTTTGTCATAATCCTTGTCCCTGCTGTATTCTTCGGCAATTTCAATCCGCTGGTCATAGACCCGCGATGAAAGAAACAGATTCCACACAATCAATCCGGCCGCAAATGCAAAAACCGTTGCTATGACACCCAGTACCAGATATTTGGTTTTGTTCTTTTTCTTTGCCTGCTTCTCCGCTTCCAGCCGGCTTTTTACGATCGTTCCGCACCTGGGGCAGAACGCGGCATCGTCCGGCAGCTGCTTCCCGCATACCTCACATTGAATCATGGCTGTCCTCCTCTATCATCTGTCTTTGCGCTCATCACTGCAGTATAAACTGATTTTCCCCGCTGCTCAAACTCAGCAGCGTTCCTCTCTCACAAATCACAGGCTCTCCTTTTGGAAACCGGCTGCCATCTGCGAAATAAACGCCGGTGGATGAATAATCCGTCACTACGTAGTTATCAGAAATCCCCTGAAAGATAATGCCGCAGTGTTTCCGGCTGATTTTTTTATTCAGCAGCACCAAATGGCTCTGGCTTCCGTCCCGGCCCAGAATGATTTCCTCACCGTCTTTGACTGTGATCTCTGTTCCGGCATATTCGCCCTTTTTACAGAAAATCGTACTTTCCATTCCTGTGTCGATCACAGGAGGCATAAGCGTAGACGAACCTTCCTGCATTTCTGTCAGCGCCATTGTATCCTCCTCCGGAGCCTGCGCGGTATCCTGTCCTGCATGTTCCTGATATCCGGCTCCCTGTTTTGCCGCTGCCCGGTTATATGCCCCGCAGATTTTATTTAAATTGGCAAAAAAGAGATGATCCGCGATCAAGACTCCCGCAATCGGGAAAAACGGCCACAGGATGTAGGACCATCCGCCTTCTGATATCATAAGATTATACTTGTACCCGGCACTGCGCATCCGGTTTCCCTGTTTGTATTTCAAGTAAATGATATAAATGCCAATGGTAATAAGGCCCAGCAGACAGACCACAATATAATTCGGTGTTCTGTCGCTGTCTGTTTCCTCTGTATATCCACATGCAGTATTCAGATCTTTGCATACATGCCACCAGAAATAGATCCCATAAATTCCGACAGTCAGAATGGTAAAGATCCAAAATTTAATCACCCCTCTGTTTTCTCTCAAATTTTCCATATATTTTCCTCCCTGCTCCATTACCTCTTATCTTTCGCAACTCTCCTTAAAATCACTCCGCTGGCAATCAGACAGACCAGCAGCATGACCGCAAGCACTGCCCATTTCTGCATAAGATTATTTTCCGCAAACTTATAGAGTGCTTCCGTTTCGTGCTCAATCATTGGAAAGTCTTTCTGCATCTTAAGATCCAGAGAGTTCAGATTGGCTATGGTTCCATAGGCTCCAATGGACCATTTGCTGATAGTAATGTCAGCAATCCGTTTGCCGATCCCCTCCAGCTCAAATATAACGCCGGAAAACAGCAGCTGCAGAATCAGAAGAAACGGCGCGATCACCATGGCCTTGTCGCCGCTTTTTACACTGGCAGATACTAAAAATCCCAGCGCCGCTGCCGTTATGATCGTAATCCATGTTGTCAGGAACATAGCCGGAGCATTTTTGAAAAATCCCAGATCCTGATCTGGTGTTCCGATTGCCGTAAAAAAGATTCCCGAAATCAATGCTGCCTGCAGCAGTGAGATCACAATCTGCACACAGAACTTTGCAATAATGTAAAGTCCCAGATTCAGCCCCGACATATATTCTCTTTTCACAATCTTTCTTTCCCGGCATATTTCCTGGATGGAATTAAACAATCCGATCCAGATTCCGGCGCAGGTCAGAGCAAAGAGAATATTCCTGGTAGATTCATACAGTTTAAACACATCTTCATCTGAAACGATTTTAATCAGCAGTGAGATCAGCGCCGGCTGCAGAAGCAGAAGGATCAGTTTATTTTTCTCATTCCAGAGAGATTCAAATGACCGCCCCAAAAGGCTGGCAAACTGCCGCCCCAGCAGCGCTTTCTCCTTTTTAAATTTATCATTCTCTTCATTTTCTTCCGGATAAGAATCCTGATGAACAAAACTTCCATCGTATTGTTCTTTCCAGAATTCTGCATCTTTTGAGGTTTTTATATAAGCGTCCGTGAAATCGTCTGTATCGAAAAACATCTTCGCCTGATCCGGACTTCCATAAAAGCAGAGCCTTCCGCCGTTTCCCATGAAAATAATCTTGTCGCACAGATGGATGTTCTGGGTCGTATGAGTGACCATAATGACCGTTGTCTTCTGGTTCTTGGCCAGACTGCGCAGAGAGTGCATCAGATTCTGCTCGGTTCCCGGATCCAGTCCTGAAGTCGGTTCATCCAGGAAGAAAATCTTCGGTTCTCCCAGGAGCTCCACCGCTATGCTGGCCCTTTTTTTCTGTCCGCCGGATAATTTCCGCACCAGAGTGTCCTTGTGGTCATCCAATTCGACTACTCTGATCGCTTCCAGAACTTTCTGACGGATTTCCCCGCTGGTCATATCCTTCGGGAATTTTATTTTTGCCGTGTAATACAGCATCTTGTACAGGGTCAGATTTTCATAGATGATGTCCTCCTGCGGCACATATCCCATGACATTTTTCAGCCATTCTTTATTTTTCTTCAGATCAATTCCATTATAATAAACCTTTCCCTGGAAATCATCGTCAAAACCGTTCATGACATTCATCAGAGTTGTCTTTCCCGCTCCGGATCCGCCGATGATCGCGATAAATTCGTTGCTTCCGATCTGGCAGCTGACGTCTCTCAATATCTGCTTTTTCTCTCTTCCGACAAATTTATCAATATGCTGCAGTTCCACCTGGATACCGTCAGCCTCTATTTTATAAAATAATTTCCCAT
This sequence comes from Anaerostipes butyraticus, assembly GCF_016586355.1. Classification (GTDB taxonomy): domain Bacteria; phylum Bacillota; class Clostridia; order Lachnospirales; family Lachnospiraceae; genus Anaerostipes; species Anaerostipes butyraticus. The sequence continues at coordinate 9,986 of NZ_BLYI01000024.1, read as the reverse complement.
CGGTATAGATCAGAATGTTTTGATAAATCTGGATGACATCCTGCTCTCTCAGAACATGTTTATCATGAATCAGCTTTCCGTTGACAAGCGTTCCGTTTCTGCTGTAATTCAGCAGTTCATAGCCGTCATCTGACGGAACGATGCCGCACTGGTTTCTTGACACATATGGTTCCGGAAAAATAATATCACAGCCGCTTCCCCGTCCGATCTTTATTTCTTTCTTCCCAAGAAAATATTTATCCCAGATTTTTTCCTGCTGTTCATCCTCATAGATGATCAAAACGGAACTTTCCGGATGTTTTCTGCTGAGAATCCGAATCATATCCCCGGAATACAGAGCCACTGCCTGTTTTGTATTTTTCAACAGCGCTCTTCCTTTCCTGCTTTCTACGTAAGTCCCGTTTCTGCTGTTTAAATCCGTGTAGCTGATTCCATCGGCGGTTTTTAAAAAAACGCCATGACTGGATGAAATAATGTTTGACGCCAGACAGATATCATTCTTTTCTCTGGACCTTCCTATGTATATTCTATTTTTCTGGCACTTTTCCAGATCAAAATTCTGGACAGCTCCACTGCCCAAAATAATCGTAAGACGTTTCACTCTTTTGTTCTCTCCCTACTTTAACCGGAAGGCAACTTCCCTGCCTCCAAGATATACCTCGGTGCCCGGTTTGATAATAACTTCTTCTCCCAGCGGCAGTCTGGTTCCGCCTGCAAGAAAACATCCGCTGCTGGAACAGTCGATAAGTCGATACTGACATATTTTCTCATCAAATGATACTTTACAGTGTACCTTGCTGATTTCTTCTTCCTCCAATATGATATGGCAGGACGCCGGATTTCTTCCAATGACGATGACTTCTTCTCCTTCCATTGGAAATTCCATATCCATGACGCTTCCTTTGATTCCAAGAAGCTCTCCCGCCTCGACACTTCCTTCCATCATTGTTTTCCTGCGGACGATTCCAAGCACGATGATGATAACAATGACCGCCTGACATCCGACTGCGGCCCAGAGTCCGTATCCTGCCAGAGGCACTCTGAGCTGTCCGACAATATTCCGGAGAAATGTGCTGAATATTTCAGAGTCTGCTGCTGAGGAAAGGATGCTGCCTCCTATGATGCCGGAACTGCTCAGTTCATCGGCTACTGTATTCTGAACAATGCTGGTGATGACTTCCGGCATTTCATAAAACAAGATCAGGTATAAAATAATATTGACCGCCGGAATGAAAATCAGTTTCTCATATCCGATTTTTTCTGCTGCCGTCAAAACGATTCCAGCGATATTCAAAATAACCGGAACCAGCAGCAGAATCAGAATCAGCCATTTCATCGCAAAGGAAGTCTGGATTACCATTTTTATCTGCTCCCATCCGGCCATTCGGATGATGGTTTCCGGAATCTCTATATTTCCAAGCTGGGGCATGACCGCAGACAATGCTTTTCCTATGCTGCCGCTTCCGCCAGTCATAACCTTCTGAAATTCGCTTCCTGTCAGATCCATATATGGAAGCAGCAGTGTCAGACATCCCAGGGCAAAAACAATGATCAGCATCACTTTCTGTTGTTTTTTGTTCAGATCAAAGTGCTTCATTCTTCTCCCTTCTTCCCAATGTCTTCCCAGCTGAAATCTTCTCCGCAGAGCGGAACAAACATAAGGTCTGTTCTTCCAATGGTCAGCACATCATGATTCTTTAATTTGTCCATGCTGAGTACAACTTCATCGTTAAGATAAAATAATTCTCTGGACTCCCCTGCCTGAGCAATAAATTCTCTCCTGCGTGGTTCATAAATAATGATGGCATGCTTGTCTCTGGACACACTCCGGTCTCCCCGGATGACTACATCCATGTTCGCGCCGCGGCCAACGAAATTCTTTCCGGCATGGAGAGGGAAGGACTGTCCGTACATTTCGCCTTTGATGCACACCAGCCAGCCTACAACAGGACGAGGTTCATGAGGATCTCCAAAAAGTCCCACGGTAACCGGATCATCATCATAATCCGGTTCCGGCTGAATGTTTCTGAACGCTCTTTCCTGAACAGTTCCTCTTGTCTCCGGCTCTGTCATCTGCGTTTCCGTCCGATACGGTTCAGGTTCCGGAATTTCCACTCTGTGAACATCTGCAGAGTCTGCAGGGATAGTCACAGACTCCTCGTCATCTGTCCGGGCGCTTCCCATGTCTTCCGGCGGATTTTCATAGATAGACATGGTCTGCTCGTCTAAAGTCTGTGTCTCGTTATCCATCTCTTCCTCAATGGCTGCGCAGTGAGGGCAGGCAGCAAATTTGTCCTGATCGTAAAAATGTCCGTTTTCACATCTCTTTAATTTCATCTTCTCATCCTCCAAATCTCATCATTCATTATATTTGATCAACACAACGGTTGTGTTATCCTGCTTTGATATGGTTTCTTCCTCTGCCTTTCTGGTCAGGGCCCTGGCTTTTAAATTCCACGGAATATTGTGATTTTCCACAACAGCCCGCATCTGTTCTTCGCTCAGTGTCTTATACAGCCCATCGCTGCACAAAAGAATCACATCCCCATCTTTCAGCTGCATCGGCTGCTTCGTTACATCCAGGATCAGAAGATTTCCCATCCCTACAAAGCTGGTCAGCGCTTCCGCCTTAGGTTCTTCCTTTTTGTATTCCGCTTCTGTGATCATATCCTGACGCAGCATCCGGTCCAGCTGTTCCCGGTAATTATGCAGCCGGTTCAGCGCATGGATCTTCGAATTGCGGATCAGATAAATCCTGCTGTCGCCTACGGACGCGCAGTACATCTGATCTTTGTAAATGATCACTGCTACCAATGTCGTACCCGCGCCCAGTTTTTCATGATGTTCATCCCGGGCGTCAAATACATTCTGGTCGATCTTCACGATTTCCTGCTCCATAAACAGCGGAATATCCTTTACCTCTGCCCGGTAAAAATCTTCGATAAACTGTGTCACCGCCATCTGGCTGGCAACCTCGCCGGCGTTTAATCCACCCATGCCGTCACATACAATTCCCACCGTGAGGTTTTTCTCCGACTGAACAAACGCAGAATCCTGCTGATTTTTCCTGGTCCCCAGAATGCTGTCCAGTGAGGTCCGGATCTTATATTCTTTTACATCTGAATTATAAATCTGTACCGTAGGAATGTCGCCCTGATTCATATACTTACTCATATATTACCCCCACTTTAATGGTGCAGATATTCTTTCCCATCTGAAACATCTGTCCCGGGTAGGCAATCTGCATCTGATTTCTTCCAATTCTGATTCCATTTAAAAAGGTTCCATTTGTAGAGTAATCTACGATACGAAACTGATTCTGCACTCCGTCATAGTAAATCTCACAGTGCAGCTTGCTGATTGCCGGAGCATGATCTGCCACAATGTTGGATTCCCTGGAAGACCTGCCAAGCTTTACTTTATAATTCGGAGGAATTCGCCAGATCTCGCCTTTGTTTTCTCCCTGCATCACTTCCAGATAAGGATATTTGTTCTTGGCAACCGTGATTTCTTTTTCGTAAAAGGCAGAAATCAGTTCCCTGACTGTCCTCAGACGTTTCCCTTCATCCAGTTCCAGCGCCATATCGATCACATTGGAAATCTTCGTATTAACGCCAAGATTCAGATTTTTTAATTTTACATAAGTTTCTCCTGCCATCCGGTCCATCGCGTCAGGAATTCTCCTTCCGGACACAATGTAATAATACGTACTGGCAAGAGCGTAAACATCCGTAAACGCGCCCTGTCTCCCTGTCCTGCTGTACTGTTCCGGCGGCGAAAATCCCGGTTTATATACGATCGGCCCGTCATTGACATGTTCATCTCCCATACTTTTGGCATTTCCAAAATCAATCAGCTTGATTTTCCCGTCTTTTAATAAAATGATATTGCCGGGGCTGATATCCCGATGGAAAATATGAGCCTCTTTGTGAACAATGGAAAGCGCATCCCCGATCTTATAAATAATCCGGTTGGCCTCATCCACCGGAATCCTGCCTCCCATCTGCCGGACTCTGTGGGAAAGATCCTGACCGTCCAGGTATTCCATAACAAAGTAAACTGTTCCGTTTCCAAAAAAGTAATCTGTGATACACACTACTTCCGGTATGTAGTTTAACCTCTGAAGCATTTTCGCCTCTTCCAGAAATCCCATTTTGCCGATGCGAAAGTCTTTTTCGTACCGGCTGTCTGTTGTTCGGATCGCAATGCCGTCCGTATCTCTGACGACCAGTCCCCTTGGCGCATATTCTTTGATCGCGCATTCGATTTTATTCAGAATATCATATGCCTGATATGTAATCCCGAATCCTCCGGCGCCCAGCTTTCTCTCAAGCACATAACGATTCTGGAGTTTTATTCCGTTTGGAAGTGCATTAATTTCACTGGCACTCATACTGTTCTCTCCTTCATTTCACATTTTATTATGGTGCTTCCTGCACAGAGGACATCACCATTTCTGAGAGGTATCTCCCCTTCTATGATTCTGCCATTGCATTGTGTCGGATTGGTTTTTGACAGGTTCCGGATCCATATCTCTTCCCCTTTCTCAAACAGCACAAACTGCTGTCGTGACATGGTCGGATCATCAAAATAGAGATCCGAATTCTGGTTGCGTCCAACCATCAGACTGCTGTCAATTTCTGCCGATATTCTGGCCGCGATCCTGTCATCCGCGTACACTTTGAGCATAATTTCCGGATGATGTCCTGCTTCCAGATGTTCCCTGACCGCAACCTTGTTTCCTCCCGGCTTTGTTGTTTCTTCCTGTACTGCTTCCAGATTCTCCGGTTCCCGCGGTTTTTCTTCTGCCGTCTCCGGTTCTTCTCTTTTCTTCTTTCGAGTCCGGAAGACTGCGAAAACACCGCCTCCAGTCAGAACCGCTGCCAGAAGAAATATCGGTCCGTAATGATGGACAACATAATTTTTCCCTTTCAGTCTGACTGTTAATTCTTCCGGTTCCGTCTTTTCCATGGAATCACTGACAACATCACTGCAGTCTATCGTATACTCTCCCTGATAGATGCTGTCCTTCATCTGCAGTGTGGAATAGTAATCTCCATCTTTTTCCGCATATTTTGCTTTCAGAACTTCTGCCGGATGTTTTCCCTGATATAAAATCCGAAAATGATCCGGCTCATCCGCTCCCGTCATACTCTGATTATAATATATCCGGATCTCTTTGTCTCCGGTCTTTTCCGCTTTTGAAATTTTCGCTTTCTCTCCGGCTTTCTGATACCGGGTCAGATACACTTCTTTCTGTACCTGCTTCTTTTCCTGTTTAAAGTTCACAGACAGAGTTTCTTTCTGAAACGTGATCTTATTGCTGCTTCCTGCAAGCTCCACGATCTGGAATTCATCCAGGTAATCTTTCAGATCCTCCAGCGAAGGAAAATCTCTGTATTCCCCTCCTGTCTCCCTGGCAAATTCTCCCAGCGCTTTTCGATTAGCCCTGTTTTTAGCGTCACCGTTTTCAATTCCCTGTGCATACAAAGAAACTGATTTTTTCTCCAGCACATCCAGCGCTTCCGCTTTGCTTGCCTCTCCTCCGGAAAAATCTTCTCCATCTGTCAGCACAACAAAAATATTTCTCTGCCCGGAATCTGCATCGATATCCTGCGCCGCCTGTTTCAGCGCTTCAAATAACAAGGTTCTGTCATCCTTCCCTTTCAGGCGGTCAATCTTATCTGAAACCTGATCCGATGCCTTCTGATCCTGAAACACAGTTGTCACTTTCTCTCCAAATGTCATCAGCGTCCATCGGTCTCCCTTTCCCATTTTCCTCTGAAAAGATTTTAGTTCCTTTTTCATCTGCTCAAAAGTGCCGGAAGGAACCGATGAGGATATATCCATCAGAAAAACGTACCGGCTCCCCTCCCGGTCTTTATCAAACCGGCTTACTTTTTCAGTCTCAAGAAGTTCCTGTCCCAGATAGGCTTCCACATCATCTTTTGATAACATTTTATTTTCCGTATCATGCACATATAAACGGATTTTCGGCATATTCACTTTTGCCTGTTCAATTACTACTATATCCGCTCCATAAACAGGCACCATGAAAATTCCCACTGCCAGTATCAGGAAACATACCGCCAGCCTGTTTCTCCATCTCATTTCCATACTCGATTCCCTCTGCAAAAAGCTACAAACTCATATTCATTCTCCCCACAGGAAATCTGATCCCCTGTCCGGATCTCCGCTGCATCCATCTGCAGCTCCCCATTTAGGCAAACAATCTCCCCTGCCTCCGGCGCCAGATAAAACCGGTTTCCTTTCGGATCATATATGATACATATTTCCCGGTTAATCTTGTTCTTTCCGGCATAGATCTGAAAATCCTTTCCTTTCTCTCTGCCTTCTGTCGCTACCAGCCATCCTGCGATATAGAATCTTCGCTTTTTTTCTTTCTTTGCCACTGATATGTAAATGCCCTTTTGTTTTCGTGAATTCATACAGTAAGGGCATACAGGAAATTTTTCATCATCATACACGTGGCCTCGTTCACATTCAACCAGCGCCATCCATTTCCTCCTTTTTTATCCCTTTTCTCTATTCTAAATCACAAGTGTTCTGCAAGCAAACTTTTATCCAGATTTTCTAAAAATTGATACATGGATTTTTTTATACTCGTCTCATAAATCTCCAGAACCCCCCAGTTCTGATTTTCTTTTTCAAAAATAAGCAGTATATTTCCGCCGGTTTCCGTCAGCATAAGAAAATTTTCCGGAACAGGAAATAATTCAGAATGAATCTTGCAGCTCTTTCCTTTCTTCTCCAGCAGGGAATCCCTCCATGAGTCCCTTTTCTCTTCTTCAATCTTCCATTTATTAAAAGACGCGTCTTTTGTCTCTTCCTCAGAAATGAAAATTTTTAAATTTTTTGCAGTCTTTCCTTTCCATTTTTCCATAAACAGATATCCGGCATAATCGCAGCTGAGCACTGCGTCAATTTTATGCATGCTGATCCACCGGCCTGCTTCTTCCAGGTTCTGACTGATTCGAAAAATCTTACTTGTCCTTTTTAGAAAATCCTGGAACATTTTGTGAAATACGTTTACTCTCTCCCTGCTGCAGTCATAAATTGCATACTCATAGTCAGACGTTCCCTGAATCACTTCGTCTCCTGCCACGATCACACAGGGAAGAAGATTCAAATTATAAAAATGAGACTGGACATTATCATAGTAATAATAGGCCTTGTACTTACATTCCGATATAAGAAATGGTGAAATGTGGGTAAAATTACTCAGATTATAGGTGTTTCTCTCTCCATTTTCTCTGCTCTCCATGCAAATGATATGCTGGATCTCCACATTCTTATTCTCGCAATAGGAAATCAGCATCTGCTGGATAAACGCATAATCCGGCTGTCCGATCACACATATTTTCCCGGATTCTTTCTGAGCTTCCCGCTTTATGATCTTTCGTATTTCTCCATTGACATTCTTTTTTCCATACAAAAATTTCTTTTTCCCCTGTGTTTCCGGATTTTCCTTTGACTGTCCCCATTCCACCGGAAGATTTCTATGTTTTTTCAGACTGCTGATCAGATGAACAATATAGCTGCGCTCCTCATAAATATCTTTTCCGATCATTGTAATCTGATAAGATTCAATCAGTCCTCTCTTTTCATAAGGCGAAAGTCCCAGGGCATCAGCGATGCGGTATACCATCTCCACGTTTGCCGGATGTCTGGTTCCCTGTACGATCTTATACATATTTGCTCTGGAAATATCGCACATTTGAGACAGACTATATACTTTCTCGTTTTTCTGTTTCATATATTCTTTTAATTTATCTGAAAAAATACTCATCTCTCTTCATCCTCTTTTTTACTGTCAGCGCTTTTATATTCTTTTACTATTTCCTGCAGTCTCCACAGTGTTTCTTCCGTCTCATATACCATGGAAGAATGATCCAGGGCATCTATAAAATGAAAGAATGCATCGGTTACACTTCTCTCATATAATACAAAGAAACACCACTCATGATTATTCTTCCGAAAAAGCAGAGACACCTGAACATTATCAAAACAGCTGATGTACAGATCATCCGGCATCACAAGAGCATCTGGTTTCAGCATATAGTGCATGATCTTTCCTTCTTGAATCTGCTGGATTGCTGTCTCGATAACCTTCAGACGGGATTCCAGAGGAATTTTATTGCAGTATTTATAATATGGATCTGCCAGATAACCGGTTTCCATGTATTCCCGTACCCAGGATTCTTTGAAAAATCCTTTGTATTCCGTAGTTGTCCGAAGCATTTCATTTTCCAGTTCCTTATTTCTTCGAAGAAATGCTCTTGACAGCTTGCCCATTTCTCCTTCCACATTAAAATAATCCATGGATACGTCAAAAGGAGTCGCCACAGATCCCAGCATCGATGAAAAGATCAAATGCTTCTTAACCGGCACCACTCCGCAGATTTTTTCGTCAATTGCTTTGCTGTATGTATTAATGATATCATTAATCCCCGGTTTCATCACAAACATCGGCGTTACTTCTTTCATATAGCCGCGGATAATATTCATAAAAAACTCCCGGGCCTCGCTCCCCCAGTCATGGACGGCACACTGATAATTTTCTGACATCTGAAGGATATGATCTCCGATCATTACCATATACGGGAACACATTCAGATTATGAAAATGGGATTCCTGTTTATCATAATAATAGTAAACCTGATAATCTGAACTGCTCATGATCAAAGGCTGCATTTTGAGCAGACAATCCAGATTGTATTTTTTTGCCTCATAACTCTGTCCGCCCTGCAGACATATAATATGAGAAATTTTCAAATTCAGCGTATCGCTGTAAAGAGACAGAATCTGATATGGGTATTCGTACTCCGGCTGGCAGAGCAGATAGATCTCTGTTTCTTCTTTCTTTTGTTTTTCCAGCAGAATCTGTATGAATTTATCAATATTCTGCCTTCCATATATGACCTCTTTTGACTCTGTGGCTGATTCCCCCTCTAAATCATCTTTCACACCCCGTGACATAGAATCCTGATCCCGTAAAACAAGCCGCTGCAAAAAATCGATGATACATTTCTTTTCATAATAATTAGCTTCTCCATCGAAACCGATGTCATAACTCTCCATCAGCTGTTTCTTATCAAACGGCGACATTCCCAAAGCGTTTGCTATGATCTCCACGATTTCCCTGTTCTCCGGAAAGCATTCACCCTGGCAGATTTTATAGAGTTCCATCACACTGATGTTCGTAGCCTGTGATACGTCAAACACTGTGATATTATTTTTCTTCATATACTGCTTCAATTTTTCTGCTAAACCTGTCATCCTCTCTTTTACATCCCCTTTCTTTTGTATAAATTTTCTTAAATTTTAATAATAATTTCAATATTAGACAAAAGATTAGACAAGTTTTTCTACTACAGTTTACATATGAAATAAAAAATAGGCTTCGCCTATTCAGCTCCCCCTGCCCCTCAATCATGAGGGGTTAGGGGTTTTCTTTTCTTACTCTTTCCTGCATAATAGTCTTATGAATATCTTACAAAAAATCTTTACACACCATTATGAAGAAATCAAATATACCCTCCATCCCAGAAAGACTGAGATGGATAATATCGACAAGATGTTAAACTGCGGCGATCCTTCCTTTGGCGGTGCCATGTACGGCTGTCCCCACTGCGGCAAGTTGAAATTTGTCCCTTTCCGTTGTCGCAGCCGTTTCTGTCCTACCTGCGGAAATAAATACGCCATGGAACGCTCCACCTCTATGCTTTTTAAGCTCATCAATGTCCACCATCGTCATTGCGTCTTTACCATTGATGAAGATCTCCGTGCCTTTTTCCTCCAGGACCGCTCTCTCCTGAACTGTCTCTTCCATTCTGTTTCCAGTGTCATCTCCCGTATGTTTTTCAAGCTCAATCAGACCAAAAATTTCACTCCCGGATATATCATGGTCCTCCACACTTTTGGCCGGGATCTCAAATGGAATCCCCATATCCACTGCCTCCTCT
>NZ_BLYI01000023.1 GCF_016586355.1 Anaerostipes butyraticus | reverse complement strand
GTCTTTATCTACTACAACCGGATAAGGATATACACTTCAAATCCGGATGGCCTCCCGCCAGCAGCTTACAGGAGACGTCTGGAACAACCGTTAGCAGAAGCTGCTTAATTTTGTGGGTTTAAAGACTGCACAAATATTGACAACTCCAAACATCGAATTAGAATATTCTTCAAATCGTTCTGGATTTTCTAACGCATAATCATGTTCTGCTGAATTAAACCCATTGGCCGTATAATATCCATCAAGATATTTGTAATCTAAAACCGCCTGTTGACTTTTCGTAAATTCCCCGCTTTGTTCAAGCAAAGAGATGATAGTAGTAGCAATTACAACAGAAAACACAACTTTTATAAACTGGACAATCACATTGGTACTTTTGTTTAATGTTCTATTTTTTATCATTGCTTCCAAACGAACAAATTTTATTAAAACGCTCGTAAGAAGCAAACAAAACACATTTACAACTAAGATAATTCCAAAGAAGAATATGCTCATAATCAAGTAGGAAAAATCAAAGCGGTTTGTAAAAGCGTAATACAAATTCAATACAGCCAACAAGGCAAAACACACAATAGAGTAATACCTTACTATGCTGATGATCTGTTCTTTCAATATACGCAAGGTGGAAAAACCCATACTCTTTTTGATGCCGATTCTTTTTAAACTATAAGATGTATAAATACCGTATATTATCAGAATGACAATGAATAAAATGAGAAAATTAAAAAGATTTAACTCTAATATCATACTATATGGAATAGATTCATCTTCATATTCAATTATTTGTGTAGATAGTTGTGTTGCGAGCTGACTTATTTCTTCATCAGATAAATCTGTGTAAAAGATACCGACACTATCCAAAAAATCCTCTTTTGTAAGTTCGTAAAACTGCAATTCGATTGTGCTGGATATGGGTAGCTTTTGTGAAAATTCATCAATGGGATAACAATATAAATCATAAACAGATTTATCTGTCGTAGTAAGTGTATTGTTTATGATTTCTAACTTGTTGTTTGGATAATTCTCAATGAATGTATTGTAAAGTTGATTGAGTATTTCCGGAGATGGTTCTTCAAGCATATAACCACTTAAATTGCCAGTGGCAATATTGTTTTTTTCATATATATTGTAGATTGAGCTATTGAAAATGTATGCGAATAGCAATATCTCAAGGAAAACGAAAATCTTCAAAAAGTTTTTCATACGCTGTATCCCCCTCAAAAAAAATGATGTCCTTCTTAATATTATAGCAGTACGCCTTAAATTTCTGCTATCATAAGTCTTAAAAGTTTTTTAATATTGATTGCTTTCGTTGGTTTCATCCTGCTCCAACTCAATCACATCCAAAATGCCACAATTCAGGGCTTCGCAGATACGAACCAGCGTTTCCATGCTGATATTCTTGCTTTACTCATGTTGGCAATCAAATTCGTGATAGATCGGCGGCACGCAAGTCCTCTTTCCTGATGTTGCGCTCAATCAGCGTATGCCAGAGGGGTTTATAGCTCATGTTCATTTATTCCTCCTGTCTTTTAGCCGTATCCTGCTCGCTTGCATGACCGACCTGGCCTGTCACCTTTACAATAGCATACCCTGTCTTTTGAATATTCACATTATAACAGCTACTATTCAGCCATTCAATAAAATTGTAGTATCCATATATCCCCTCCGTATCCGTCTTCTTAAAATTGGTTTGGATATAACAAAAGCCGTCCATTTTTGAACGGCTTAAATCTTTATGTTGTTTATATCTTTTTAAAATAATCGCATCTGCTCATACTCTGCGTGTGCCTCTAACAGCACTGGCGTCTTATGCAGCAAATATTCTGTCGCCCCGTCATCCAGCACCCAGTCTTTCAGTTCTTCCGGCTCCAAGATCAGCGGCATCCGGTTATGGACCGGCGCCACGGAAGGATTGGCTTCCGTTGTCAGGATAACGAACCTTACCTGATCCTCATACCAGTTATAGCATCCTGCCATGAAAAGAACCGGTGCGTCCTTCCGCTCGTATGAAAATTTCTCCTTGCTTTTATTCCATTCATAAAATCCTCGTGCTGGAATGATGCAGCGCCTGTGCTGCACACTGTCCTGGAAGGTTCTGCGCTCCAGGACGCTTTCTGCCCTTGCATTGATTAGCAGTTTTCCTTTCTCAAACCCTGGAAAGCCCCATTTCATCTGTTCTGCAGCCAGATGATTTCCCTCCCCCTTTAGGATCATAGCATTTTGCGAAGGGAAGACATCCCCGGTGCGCTCTATCTGCAGTTTCCTATCCAGATCCCGCACCAGCTTCTCAATTTCCCTGGCAGTCTCATCATCCACATAATAACGTCCACACATCGGTTTTTTCTCCTTTCGCCTGCAGGCTTATATTCCTTCCCAGCTGATCTTCCAGCAATTTTCCTCAAGATAATAATACAGCCGAAATAGATACTCTTGATTTTCCAGAACCGTACTGCACCGGTATTCCTGGATGGGGATGCCGCAGTAATATTTCTTTTCCTGTGTCAGCACATGGATCTGGCTGATCGTATGAAGCAGACCTTCCTCATCCTGGTACTTGACCAATTTGGGCATGACGGATCCGGTGCTTGTAAACCAGACACCGCATGCAATCTTTTCTAAATCCCTTTTCAACTCCCCCTCATCGGGATTTTGTGTATTTGTACCTATTCCCATACTCATACTTCTTCACCTCTAGTTTACCCTGACTTTCTTATAATCAACAGTCCTTTTTTCCCTTGAGATGCCCCCGCTCATGTGGTCAATCGGACTTCCCACAAATGCCGCCCGCTTTACCGAGTCAATCCCATACCGTCCACGGATCCGGTCCACCGTTGCGTCCATTTTCTCCAGCTTTTCATAATCTGTCGTGTCAAACATATCCAACTGGCGCATGTTGAACCCATCCTTTACCCGGCTGGTGTGGATCCCCAGATGCCGGATGGCTGTCCCGTCCCATAATTGGTCAAAAAGCTGGCAGGCACAGCGATGGATCTCAATGGTAATGTTCGTAGTGTTCCGCAGCGTCATCTGGTGGCTGGCATAACGCAGGTCATGAGATTTGATTCCCACAGCAATCACTTCCGCCCGCACCTTTGCTGCCCGCAGTCTGGTTCCCACCGTCTCCGCCAACGCCAACAACACCAGCTTCGCAGTGGACGCATCCGTTACATCAAAGGCAATGGTGGTGGAGTTCCCGTATCCTTTATTGGCCGGGGCTTCCGACTGTACCACGGATACATCCATCCCGTTGGCAAACGCCCAGATGACCTCCCCGTGCTTTTTCAGATGGACTTTCAGCAGATGCGGCTCCGCATGGGCCAGTTCCCCTATGGTATGGATCCCCAGGTTAAACAGCTTTTTTGCAGTCGCCCTGCCTACAAAGAACAAATCACTCACCGGAAGCGGCCACATTTTATCTTCAATCTCATTATGCCACAGCGTATGCACCCGGTCTGGCTTCTGGAAATCTGATGCCATCTTGGCCAGCAGCTTGTTCTCCGAGATCCCGATATTGACGGTAAATCCCAGCGTATCCCGGATTTGATCTTTCATCCTGTATGCTGCCGTCACCGGATCGCCCCAGAGTCCTTCCGTACCTGTCATATCCACAAAGGCTTCGTCTATCGAGTATTGCTCTACGTCTGGAGAATACCGGCGCAGGATATCCATAAATGCCTTGGAGCACTTTTCATATAGCCCATAGTTAGGCGGAACCAGGATCAACTCCGGACATTTCTGTTTCGCCTCCAGAATAGTTTCTCCCGTTTTTATATGGAACTTTTTGGCCGGAATGGATTTCGCCAATATAATTCCGTGCCTCATTGCCATATCACCGCCAACAGCAGACACCTTTTCCCGCAGATCCTCCTTCCCGCCTAAATGGTGGAGGCGGTAAACAGCTTCCCAGCTCAGAAATGCGGAATTTACATCAATATGAAAAATAACGTTTCTTCTTTCCAAACTCATGTTCGCCTCCTTTTTCTCTTATTATGGCGAACATACGTTCTTTCGTCAAGAGGATTTTTCTGTCAAAACCTGACGTACAAAGGGGGGCTGCTTATTTGTTATGCTATATATAGGTGTGTAAAGCTATTTTTTATTTGACCACCACTATATCTAGTGTTATACTAAATTTGTACCATATATTTTGTGTCTATCCGGAAAGGATTTATCACACGCTGTTTAGGTTTGTAATCAGTCAGAGGGATACTCTGCCATCAGGCAGTACCTTCTGGCTTTTTTTATTTTGCAGAGAACTGCACGCTGTCAGAGAATGAACATTTTGCGTCATTCTCTTTTTTTATGCCTGAACATGGGAAAGGAGGGTTGTTTTTCAATGCTCCGGATGGACATAGTAACAGAAAGGAGAATCAAAATGACTTACAAAGAATTTGAAATGCAAGTAAAAACGTATCTGGAGGAGAACCTCGGTGCTGACGTTACTGTCAGCACATACACGGCAAGAAAGAACAATCAAACCCTCTGCCAAGGTCTTCTCATTGAAGACGCCTCCGATGGAGAGCGTTTCTCAGCATCCCCGGTTATCTATCTGGATGATTTCTATAGCGACTTGTGTAATGGATCATCTTTTGAAGAGATAGCAAAAACCATATATAAGTTATATCGGAACGCCAAGCAGACTGGAGATTTTAAGCTGAAGGACTTAACTAATTTCGAGGAACTGAAGGAAAAAATCATCTATAAATTAATCAATCTGGATATGAACAAGGATCTTTTGGACGATATTCCTTATATCCCGTATCTTGATTTGGCAATCGTTTTCTATTGCTGCATTGCGAACACGGATGAACAGACTGCTGGTTTTCTCATTCATAATTCCCATTTGGATCTCTGGGGAATCCCGCAAAACGAATTATACAAGTATGCCCATAAGAACACTTGCCGACTGTTTCCCTATTCACTTCAGTCGGTATGCGCCACGCTTAACGAAATGTCAGAAAATCTTACCGCCCCATTATCTGTAATGCCGGAGGAAGACCTTCTGGTCTTAACGAATCAAAGCCGTATAGACGGTGCAGCTTGTATCCTGTATGACAATATGTTGGAAAAAATAGCAGAAGTATTACAGGAGGATTTCTATGTAATTCCCAGTAGTATCCACGAGCTTCTGATTCTGCGTAAACATTTGTCTCCAGAAGAAGGAGGTCTTTCAGAGTTAATTACATCTGTCAATCAGACAACCGTGTTGGATACGGACATTCTGTCATCACATCCATACTACTATGACTGTAATTTACATACCTTAAAATGCGCTTAATAATTTATGCGAATCCCAAGAAAGGAGCATCCAATCATGCACCATGTAAAAGAAGTAAAATTGCTTGTAGACAACCTTAACAAACACCGGCACGCCTACTATAACCTGAACACACCGGAAATCTCCGATGCGGAGTATGACCGGATGTACGAGCAGCTGGAAAGTCTGGAAAAGGAGACAGGGATCATCTACTCCAATTCCCCAACCCAGACCGTAGGCTACCCGCCGGTCAGCGAACTGGAGAAAGTACCGCATCCCCATCCGCTTCTGTCTCTGGATAAGACAAAGCAGGTGGAAGATTTATGCCGTTTTTGTGGCAATCACGCAGCTTTGCTTATGCTGAAGCTGGATGGCCTTACGGTAAAACTCACCTATGAAAACGGCTGGCTGGCAGAGGCATCCACACGGGGAGACGGCGAGATCGGGGAAGATATCACCCACAACATTCCCGCCTTTGAGAATGTGCCACTCGCTATCTCTTATAAAGAGCGGCTGGTTGTCACCGGGGAAGCCTTCATACACAGAAAGGATTTTGAACGGCTGAACACCACACTCCGGGACAGAAACGGGGAACCTTATAAAAACGCCCGGAACCTGGCTGCCGGATCTGTGCGGAGCCTGGATCCGGAGAACTGTAAAGGCCGCTGTGTCACCTTCCTTCCCTTCAACGTACTGGAAGGACTGGATAAGGGAGAACACAGCAACAGCCGGGAGGAACGTCTGTATCAGTTATCAAAACTGGGCTTTGGTTCCTGCCCGTATATTCCCCTCAATCCGGATCAGATTTCGCCGGAATATCTGGAGCTTCGTATCCAGGACCTGAAGGAGAAGGCAGAAACACTGGATCTTCCCATTGACGGAATGGTACTGATCTTCGATGACCTGGCTTATTCTGCAAGTTGCGGAAGAACCGGTCACCACTACAAGGACGGACTTGCCTATAAGTTTGAGGATGAAACCTACGAGACTATCCTTCGGAGTATTGAATGGACGCCTTCCCGTTTTGGGGAACTGGCACCTGTGGCAGTCTTTGACACCGTGGAGATTGACGGCTGCTCCGTATCCAGGGCCACGCTTCATAACCTCACCTTTATCCGGGAACTGGAGCTGGTGCCGGGATGCCGTATCCTGGTATCCAAACGGAACATGATCATTCCCCATGTAGAGGAGAACCTGGACCGTGGACATTACCGGGATGCAGCCCCTGCTATCTGCCCGTGCTGCGGCGCTCCAACAGAACTCCATCGAAAAAAAGGAGAAAAAGGACGGATCATTGAAACCGTACACTGCAGCAATCCATCCTGTGAAAGCCAACAGTTGAAAAAATTCGTCCATTTCGTATGCCGGAAAGCCATGAATATTGAAGGGTTAAGTGAGGCTACCCTGGAGAAATTCCTGAATCTGGGATACCTTCAGACCTTCCATGACATCTACCATCTGGATCAGCACCGGGAAGAAATCATCCGGCTGGAAGGGTTCGGGGAGAAATCCTTTGACCGGCTCTGGAACGCAATCCAGGCCAGCCGCAGCACCACCTTTGTCCGCTATCTGATCAGCATGGATATTCCCATGGTAGGCCGTACAAAAAGCCGGGTATTGGATACCGTATTCTCCGGCAGCCTGGATGCCTTCCGGGCGGCTGCTGTGGATGGCTATGATTTCACGCAGTTAGAGGATTTTGGCGCCACCCTGAACCGGAACATCCATGACTGGTTTGCGGATGAAGAAAACCTGGCGCTGTGGGACACGTTACAGAAAGAATTTACATTTGAAGAAAGAAAGGAAGAAACCACTATGACAAAAGACAATGTATTTGCAGGAAAGACAATCGTAGCAACCGGAAAGCTGGAAAACTTTACCCGCTCAGAGATCAACGACCAGATCCTGGCGCTTGGCGCAAAGCCGGGCAGCTCGGTATCCAAAAAGACCGACTACCTGATCTGCGGGGAAAAAGCTGGCAGTAAGCTGGCCAAAGCCCAGGCTCTTGGCGTCACGATCCTGTCAGAAGCAGAGTTTTTAGCAATGATTGCATAAGATTGTACATGATCCACTTGGGGAAGCTGCCTGACAAGCAGCTTCTCCAAAAATTACCTGTCTGGCAGTATGGAAAGGGCAGATACGCTTGTTTTTTTACGCTTGTTTTTTTACGTTGAACATCCCGTTTCCTTTGGGTATAATAGAGGCAAATGGAGGCAATGATGAGTATGAGTATTCAATCCGATGTGGAAATCTTATCTGTACAAGCAGTCGAGTATTACGCACAAAAGCATCATCTGTCTGAAGGGGACGTCTTTGATCTCTTCTGTAAGCATCAGGTTTTTGAAAAAATTCTGATACAGCACGAAACGCTTCATCAGTTAGATATGGAAGAGACTTTTCAATATGTGGAGGAAATCATCAAAGAAAATGCTCTGGAACTGGTACTTTACCACGGTTCCAACATCGCATTTGATGAGATTGACCTGGGAAAATCCCATAATCGCCGTGACTTTGGCCGGGGATTTTACTGTACCGTCTTGGAAAGCCAGGCGGAGGAATGGGCCAAACGTCTTTATCTGCGCTCCCACAAAGGCGGCAGATATGTTTACCGTTACCTGTTCCACCAGACAGAGGACCTGAAGATCAAGCACTTTGCTGCTCTGGATCGGGAGTGGCTGGAGTTTATCAAAGAAAACCGCACGAAAGGCGGCATCCAGCACGCTTATGATGTGGTCGTAGGGCCTGTTGCAGATGACAATACAATGGAGACTGTGCAGTTATACCTGTCAGGTATTTTAAAAGCCGAGGAAGCAGTGGAAAGGCTTCGCTATAATAAAGTCAACAACCAGGTGTCTTTCCATACGCCCCTTGCCCTGGAGCACCTGACGCTGGAATCCCGAAGGGAGGTTTCGTAAACTATGGAAGGAAAATATTTTTTCAATAACAAAGATATCACGATGAACCTGTGTATCCAGATCCGGGATGTGATCGACATCATCAAGGAACGGAGCCATCTTTCTTTCCAAGATGCCGCCGGAGCCTTTTACCATTCTAAGACGTATCAGGCTCTGCAGAATACCGAGAATACGCTTTGGGCGGAGTCAGCGGGCTATATCGCAGACCGGTTCTACGAAGAACAGGAACAAAAAGAATTACAGACAAACTGAAGATTTAAGCACTTTGTTTAAGAAGGGAACTACCTATAGGATAGGCGGTTCCTTTTTTTGTGCGGAAAGGAATGTGCATGAAATCCAATGATCAACCAAAAGAAACTATCCATAAACAAACTCACAGGAATGTCATCTCCTCTTTTACAGGAAAATACGCATTTCTCAGTAATTTTTATCCGGCTCCTGTTACCTACATGGGGCAGACCTACGCCAATAATGAAGCAGCTTTCCAGGCGCAGAAGACCTGCTGTGCAAAAGAGCAGCAGCAATTCTCTATTTTCCGCCTGCACAATCCGGCAGAAGCCAAAAAGCGTGGAAAGAACCTCACGCTACGCCCGGACTGGGATAAGGTAAAGATTTCCCTGATGTATGAAATCTGTATGTGTAAATTCATGCAGAACCCAAAGCTGCGGGATGCCCTGCTTGCCACAGGAAACAGTGTTCTTGAGGAAGGCAATACCTGGGGCGATTACTTCTGGGGCAAAGTCAACGGCCACGGGGAAAACCAGTTAGGGCTTATCCTGATGGACGTGCGTGAAAAGCTGAAATGGAGCATGGGAATGGAAAATGAGATTGCATAACGAGGTGAATGAACTATGGAAGAAAAGAAACAGACGGTCTTGACGCTGAAATTCATCGGCATAGATGATTTTTCTTGTCCAACTTATGAGGATCAGTACGGACGGTTTTGGAAAGACCTTAACCTGGGGAAATCCGAAAAGCCGGACTTATATTCTACTACGAGGAACGACCTGGATGGGGAGCCAGTATCCCACATCCAGCAGGAATATACCTTTGAGTCAGAACCGTTCCGAAGAAACCCGTATGAGTTCCAGTATATGATGTTAAGCCGGATGCAGCGTGACTGCGAATATTTTCTCGGCTACGGGAACCGGAGCGTTACCATCTTATCCGAAAGTGATCCCCAGCATCATATGAACCGCATGAAAGAATTGTGGAAGGAGCTTCCTGCTGACGGGAAACCGGAATGGCTGACCTGGGAGCAGCTCCTGAACTATGAAAAAGAATTGTGTAACGAATAACCATAATGATTACGAAGGATCTTCCAACCAGGGAGGTCCTTCTTTTGCAAAGGAGGACGATGCCTTATGAAAATAACGATCTATCAGATCATCCCGGAATTGGATCAGGACAGGCTGATGTTTATGCCCCTTTCCTATTTTCAAAAAACCGGGTATCCATCATCGCCTGCAGAAATTTATGAATCCGTATTCTGCGGAGAAACGGAAGTCGCCACACCGGAAGAAATCTACCGGATATTCAACCGCAAAGATGAAGCGGATGCCTGCTATCTGGAAAAGATCGGTTTCACCGGACATTCCATGTCAGTCTCCGACATTCTGGAAATACAGCACTCACCGGGAGAAAGCCGTTTCTATTTCTGTGATACATTTGGTTTTTCTCAAATAGCATTTCAGAAGGAAAACGCCATGCTGCCAGTTCAGAACCATGACAATATCCCTTTTGAGCAGGTCAATCGGTCCAAGCCAGGTTATCTGGCCTATATGGATAACGGGGGAATTTCTATTCATCCCTGTATCCAGGTCCAGCTCCAACGCTGCAAATACAGTCAATGCCAGCTCGGATACCGGCTCCGTCACCAGGAGAAGGAAGAGTCCCCTTGGCGGCAGCGAGATTTTCTAGAACGTCCTACTGTCCTTCTGTTCGAGGATACGCAAGGGCCGGCTCCGGAAGATTTATGGTATCACAGCCCTAAACCTTCGGTTTGGATCTCCCGTCACCCGGCACACAGCCCGCTAAACCTGAAGCTGGTGGAAGAATGGTGCCAGAGCCAAAATGTAACCTATGAATATCTTTAAAAACAAATGGAGGAAAATCTATGATCAAAGAAAGGAAAGGGGATCTGCTTCGTTCTGATGCTGCCATTATCGCCCACCAGGTCAACTGCCAGGGTGTTATGGGGGCAGGCGTAGCCAGGCAGATCCGGCATCGTATTTTGACGGCAGAACAGTATCGAGCATACCAGCAGCTTTGCAGGAAAAATAAAGAGGAACTTTTAGGATCCTGCTCTTTGATGCTGCGGATGGATACTGACGTCACTCAGTATGTAGCGCATCTGTTTGCCGAGAATATTCCCACAGGCAGAGGATTAGATACCGATTATGCAGCACTGAGACAGAGCCTGACTGCCATGATGTTCCTGGCAGCACAGCGGGAATTGTCGCAGGTTGCCATTCCCGGTTATCTGGGATGCGGGCTTGCAGGTGGCGACTGGGAGACAGTCTACAGCCGTATCCTTATGCCCCTGTTTTCCGAGTCTTGCTTTACCCTTACCATCCTGTACCTGCCGGACAGCATCCGGCGTCTCTGGACGGAATTTGGAGACATCCCTATGAACCCGGAAACAGAATGTATTGAGCAAGCCTGGCACGGATTTTCAGCTGGAACACACCGGGAAGAAATCTGGCACTGGTTTGAAGAAACCTTTCAGATCAGCGTGGCGGAAGCTCTCATGTATGCAAATAATAAAAAGAAAATTATGAGGTGATAACGATATGAAAGAAAAGATGAAGTGCAGTGAATGTGAATTTTGCAATTCCTTTCGTCCCTACGGTAACAGCCGGGCATCTTTTCGCTGTAAGCATCCGGATCAGCATTATATTTTTGATTATTTTCAGGAACATAGAATGTCGAAAGATCCAGAATTCCTGGATTATGGAAAGGCCTGGTCCGATGAGGTTCCGCTAAAGACCTCTCCGGCATGGTGTCCGAAGAAGAAAAGCAAATAACAAATGACTTGGAGCCGCCCTCACGGACGGCTCCTTTCTATGTTTCCGGATCGAATTTGTAGCCTACACCCCAGACAGTCCGAATGTATTGCCTGTCAGTATACTCCCGAAACTTCTTCCGGATGCTGTAAATCATACACTCAACCTTGGCATCCACACTTACAGGGATGTCATCCCAGACTGCTTCATAGATCTGTTCTTTGGTAAATACCCAGCCTGGATGATTTACAAGAAGCAGTAAGATATCAAACTCATAATGTGATAGAAATACTTCATTCTCCGCTGCTAATATCCTCCGCTGATCTGGATAAATAACAAGCCCACGAAAAACGATCTTTCTTATGTTCTCTTCCTCACATTTATACTTAGCAGAATATCTTTTTAATACAGCCATAATTTCATTTAAAATAGCCTTTTCTGTATCATCAAATTCTGCGAGTAAAATATATCCTATATTCCCATCTCCAATCAAATAACTTTTTCTAACGGGTTCATATAGATTGCAGCCCTTACTCTGTACACAATTTGCCATTCTTTATTTCATAAATTTTATCTGCCTCTTCTGCAAGTAGTTTACTATGAGTTACCACAATTACACTTTTTCCCAATTCGTGTGCAGTTTTCTTTAGCAATTCAATAATTTCCCCTGCCGTATCCTCGTCCAAATTTCCAGTGGGTTCATCCGCTAAGAGCACCTTGGCTTCACTTGCCAAAGCACGGGCAATCGCCACACGCTGCTGCTGGCCACCGGAAAGCTGCAGCACATTCCGCTTCCAGTCTTCCCTTGGAATACTGACTTCCTGTAATAGCTTCTCTGCATCTTTCTTTCCACCTAGCTTCACATTTTCTTCCGTTGTCAAATAATCGATCAGGTTGTAGTTCTGAAAAACAAGAGAGATATCGTGCCTCCGGTGATAATTCAGCCCCTTTTTACGAATATTCTCTCCATTATAAAGAATGGTTCCTGATACCGGGTTATCCAAGCCCGCTAAAAGGGAAAGAAATGTGGTTTTTCCTGAACCACTGGAACCGACAATCGCATAGAACGTAGCTTCCTCAAAAGTGGCAGATACATTTTTTAGAATTATTTTATCCCGCTTCGATTTATAAGAATATAAGACATTTTTCGCCTCTAAAATCATTTCCATTCCTCCTAACTCATTTCGCTTAAAATATCTTTCGGGTTCTTGCGGAAAATCAGGACGCTTGCCGCACCTGTAGATAAAACAATCAAGACACCTACGCTAAGACTATCTGCAAGCAGCATAGTAGAGGTAATCTCTGTTTCTACATCCGTGACGGTAAGTTCCGGCGCCTGATAATCGGTGGCAACTTTGCCCGTATCCATTTCATCCTGCAATTCGGCCTGTTGTGCCTGCTGACCCACCAGATAATCAGCAGCGGCATTGGAAACTGCCGGAGCAATCAGGAACGAAAGTGCAAGCGCCAAAACGCCGATCAGAACAGCTTCGGTTAAAATCTGCAAAAATATTTTTCCCTTTGCAATTCCAATGGACAGAAGTATGCCAATCTCATTTGTTCTGTTCCTGATCCAGAAAATAAAAATCAAAAACAGGATCACAAAGCTTGCTCCGGTCACGACCAGAAGCAGCGTGTTACTGATTTTTTCCAAATCATTGAAGTTGGAAGCCATTGTGTCAAGATTTCCGTTGTTGTCGATCAAATCATACCATTGCCAGTTAATATCCGTTTTCTTGATGGCCTCCTTTACCGCATCGTAATCATCCACATTTGCCACTTTAAAATAAGCCTTTTCATACAGCGGATCATCCTGCTCCACCTTCTCAGGAAAATGTAAATCCGTGAAAATAACATTTTCAGAGCGGTAAGTATCACCGGACATATAAGGTTTCATCTGTTCTTTTACCTGATAGATTCCTACAATCGTTGCCTCTTGCACGGGTTCCTCCGCTTTTACTGAATGAAATTGCAGATGGTCGCCGACCTTTAGCTGGTTTTTTTCTGCCAGTTCTTCGGAAATGACACAAACATTTGTATCATCCTTTGTCGTCATCCGTCCCTCCAGGATGGTAACATTGCCGCTGAGGACATTGGCGTCCATTGACATATCCCGATTACCAATCAAGGCTACACCCTGAAAATCATTGGTCTGGTCTGCATCGGCATCCTCAATCCGTTCAAAATTTGCCTGTTTTACCGCAGTAGGAACCGTGGTTATATTATAGTCGGCGATTCCCTCCACAGCAGCAATCTTTTCAATATCATCAGCTTTTAATGACTCAAAGGAATGATCCGTCGTTACCATCAGGTTTTCGGAACCCATGACAGTCACGTTTTTCAAATGGACTCCACCATAACTTCCCTGACCGTCCGGATTGCGTTCTAATATTTTTTGACTGGCTTCTTCCAATCGTTGGCTTCTGCTCTCTGGATTATATTCCAGTAAAAATCCTGCGCCGATGGCCTGCCGTGTACTGTCTTTCGTAGCAATGTTTGCAGAACGGCTTGCCATACCAGACAGGAAAAGCAGACTGATGATACAAACTACAAGCAGAAGCAGCAGACTTTTAACCGGCTTTCTAAAACAGGAACGAATTGCCCGTTGCAATAAGTTCATCGTATTATCCCTCCATTCGTGACAGAATATCTTTCGGATTTGCACGGATTACTGGCAGCAAAGACAGCAATACAGCAATTACAACCACTCCGCTGCCAATCCCCAATAGCAATGCGATATCGGTAAATTGTAAGGAAACCTGCAGAGAAACGCCTGTTTCCACAGAAGACAGCAACAGTTCTGTAAGGCTTCCTGCAGCCAGCGAACCTAGACCGCAGGAGCAAAGCAGGGCAATGAGAAACACGGCTGCCGCTTCCAAAAGAGCCTGCAAAAAGATAGTGGCTTTCTGTTCGCCCAAGCTGATAAATACAGCCATTTCCTTTTGTCTGCTCCGCATCCACATACAAAGCAGTAGGGAGACAATCACCGTGCCGGCGAAAAAGGTAAGCAAACGCATCAGTGATACCACCCTTGTTATTTGTGTTAATGGAGCTTTCATCTGCTGATACAGGGCATCCGACGTGGTAATGTCCGCTTTATCCTGCAAAATGCCCTGTATGCTCTCTGCCAATGGATCTAAAAGCTCCGGCTGACCGGTATATGCCGATACTTTATAAAATCCGCTGCCGTCAAATAATTCTAAATATGCCGTATTATCTATATAAATCTGATTTTCCATCCGATAGACGGCAAGTGTATTGTTTTCCTGCTGGCTTTCATTGCCAGTAAGATATTCCCCAATCACTTCCACGGTAACAGCTTTTCC
The DNA here is from genome assembly GCF_016586355.1 of Anaerostipes butyraticus. Taxonomy (GTDB): domain Bacteria; phylum Bacillota; class Clostridia; order Lachnospirales; family Lachnospiraceae; genus Anaerostipes; species Anaerostipes butyraticus. Next base: position 124,832 of record NZ_BLYI01000023.1, on the reverse strand, counting down.
GTTTTCTGTTTCAAAAGAAAGTGTATCGCCAATCTGCAAACCATTGTATTCTGCAAATCCCGCATTAATGACGGCGCCATATTTGGTTTCCGGCTTGACCAGTTCACCGTCTGTCAGTCGATAAGACTGATCCGCAAAGGGACTGTCTGTATCCATATCATCAAAGGATAGCAGGCTGACTTTCAAGTTGTCCGGTTCTGTGGAAGCGCTTGCGGTCACAGGCGCAAGATCTGTTAAATATGCGGATTGCTGCCCCATTCGATTGATGGACGTTACCTCCGCTAAATTTTTAATCATTTCGGCTTCTTTGTCTGTAATCGGATTGGCGGTGTCTGAAATTTCACATACCACTTTTGCTCCTGCTTTTTCCTGCATGGCAGCCTCTGTGCTTTCTGTTGCGTGTAAAATCATGTTTGTACTGAGGATCATGCTGTTGACAAAAAGGAAAATCAACAGCAGCAGCACCGACTTTCCGCGTTTCCGCATCAGATAAAGGAAGCCTCTCTTATAAAAAGGCATCGATCTATCCCTCCTGTTAATTAAACCGGGTAATCAGCACTTTTGTAGCATGGATTTCCCCATCATCCTGTGTTTCTCCATAAACATAAACAGACGTAGATTTTTTTACATCGGAAGCCGTAGCCGCTTCTAATTCCACTGCGCCGGTGGAACTGTTGATGTTGGCAATCTGGAAGGTACAATCTTCTCCATAAGAAACCGTAGTGCTTTCCATGCCGCTTTCCATTCCCTCTGCCGCTGATTTTGCTATCTGCCCATCATCCTGATCGGGAACGACCTGAAAACTTCCATCCTGAAAATCAGCTACGCTGCCTCTTAAACTAGCTGTCTCTATCAAATTGTCCAGATTTGTTGAGTTTTCGCCGCCATCGTCCGATGCTCCTGTGTCACCAGCTTGATTCTCACTCTGACTGTTCACAGATGTCCCACTATCTGCGGCCTGTTCCCCTTTGGAATTTCCACAGCCTGCCAGTGAGAGTGCAAAAATCAAGACTCCAGTTACCATTACTAATTTCATATGTTTCATTTGACATAGCTCCTTTCTGTTTTATGGGCCTATCATACAAAAAAACTTCTGTAAAACTCATCTAAGAAATAAAGAAATCGACCTCAGTTTTTAGAGAACTTTTAGAGGATTTCTTTGCTATACTTGTTATACTGATGATATGAACTAAAAAAGGATGAATGGATTATGAAAATATTGCTTCTGGAGGATGACCTGGATCTATGCGATCTGATACAGAAAGAATTGTCCAAAAGCGGGCATACCGTAGACTGCTGTAATGACGGGGAAACAGCCATGCTTTACGCACTCAATAAAGATTATGGCTATGACCTTGCCCTTGTTGACCGGATGCTCCCCATTATAGATGGACTGACAATAATCAAGGCGATGCGAAGAAAGGACATACAGATTCCGGTTATTATTATTACCGGTATGTCTGCCCTCGATGACCGGATCGATGGTCTGGACGGCGGAGCGGACGATTATCTGGTTAAGCCGTTTCATATCCGGGAGTTACTTGCCCGGATAAGGGCATTAACCAGGCGCTCCAAAGAGATCCATGACGATGTAATATTAACTTACGGGGATCTGCAGTTTGACAGAGAAATAAGGGAATTGACCTGCCATGAGCAAAAATTAGACCTGACAGGAAAAGAGGCGGAGCTTCTGTATACATTTATGAAACAGCCGGAAACCCTTTTTACAAAAGAACAGCTTGTTTTAAAGGTCTGGGGAACTGACTCGGATATTACTCCAGGAAATATTGATAATTATATTTCCTTTCTAAGAAAAAGGCTGAAAGAGCTTAAAAGCTCCTGTATCATTAAAACAGTATATGCTACAGGCTACAGATTGGAGAACACTCATGCTTAAACAATTATCCAACCGACTACATCTGTTTTTAGCAGGAATCCTAATGGTCATCATTACTTTGATCCTGTGTTTTTCCCTCTGGAATATGTATCAGTCACAACAGCTTGCTGATATATCCTATATTCAACGTATGACTTCCCTGATCATCTATCAGTTGGAGGATGATACTTCTAACCCGCAAGCGGTTCTCTCAAACTATGAAAGTGGGACAAATGTTTACAGCATTTTAGAAGATTCTGAAGGAAAGGTGCTATATCAAAGTATTCCTGATACCGGTACTGACTTTGCCAATCTCTTCCAAAAAATAAGTAACAGCATTTCCACGGAAAGCGCAGCGGACAGTCAGAAATTTCAGACGGTAACGGAACAGGGCGGATTTATAGAAATGGATGGAGCAGATTATGACCACTATTATGCTATCCCGGCTACAGTCAGCACGAAAGCGGGAACAGTTTATACATTAGCTTTATTCTATGAGCGGACATCTATTGTAGACCTGCTGTTACGGGAAGCGCCAAAGTATTTATCTATTTGGATCGTTTCCCTGATCAGCATCCTCTTTATCAGCAGGTTTCTCCTGCGAAAAGCCTTTGAGCCAACTGAGCAGATCCTGCAGAGCCAGAAAAATTTTGTTGCCGCTGCTTCACACGAATTAAAATCACCGCTGGCTGTTATCATGGCAAATGTTGAAGCAGTCCATAATACAGAAATACAAGACCCCCAGGCACAAACCTGCTTGAAAACGATTGACTCAGAATGTAGCAGAATGTCTAAGCTCGTAAGAGATATGCTTCTCCTTGCGTCTTCTGATGCTGATAAATGGACCATCCAGAAGAATGATGTAAATATTGATACACTATTGATTACACTGTATGAAGCGTTTGAGCCAGTATGTATCCGTAAATCCATCTTCTTAAAACTTGATATTAGTGAAGAAAGCTACCCTGTACTCTATACAGACCGGGAACGACTGTTCCAGATCTTAAGTATCTATCTTGATAATGCAGTCTACTATTCACCAGAAAACAGCACCATTGAGATACGAACAAAACAGACTTCTAAAGAATTGACCTTTTATGTTGTTGATCATGGGTGCGGAGTGGCTGAAGAAGACAAACCTTTTATATTTAACCGTTTTTACTGTGCAGATAAATCACGAACAGATAAATCTCATTTTGGCCTGGGATTAAGTATTGCGAAAGAACTCTCAAGAATACTTGGAGGCAAAATAGGATTTGAAGATACGGCTGGTGGCGGGGCCACATTTTATTTGACTATACCTCTGAAATAATGAAACAAAATAGTCAAAGATTAATTATATGTATAAACAAACGGGATATTAATTGGAGCCGCCCACTTTGGACGGCTCTTTATTATCACTGAGTTATATATCCTTCTCATCCAGCAGAAAGTCAATGATATTATAATGGACAATGCCATTCCTGCTCATATCTATAATGTCACTGCTGATCACATATTTCGGATAATTGTCATCGATCTTCTCCAGATTGCCAAATTCCCTTGCAATGCAGTCCTCTGACAATACATAGGCCACCTGGATATAGAGTTTTTTCTGTCCTTTGTAACATACGAAGTCAATTTCCTGGGTATCCAGCTTGCCTACTTTCACGTCATAGCCCCGGCTTAACATTTCCAGATATACCACATTCTCCAACAGCTTACTTGTGTCGATCTGCTCGCTGGCTTTGCTCACATTGCGAAGCCCGATGTCCCCCGCATAATACTTTTCTGTGGATGCCAGGATGTTTTTCCCCTTAATATCATATCTTTCCGCTTTGGAAAGGATCATACCTGCCTGCAGCTTATCAATATAGTTCAGCACCGTATCCACGGTGGTCGATTGGCCGGCTGATAGCAAGGAACGGCTGATCGAGCGTGCGGAGAACGGATTACCGATATTGTCCAGCAGAAATTCCAGAAGTTTCCTAAGCAGGCTCTCATTCCGGATGGCATACCTGGAGAGAATATCTTTCATCACAACAGAATCATAGACATCCTCCAGATATGTGCGAACGGAATGTTCATCCGGAAGCACCAGGCGCATCGGCAGGCCGCCATATTTCAGGTAATCCACAAAAAGCTGTTCCCTTGTATAAGGAAGCTCATTGATCTCATAAAACTCCTGTATCTCGGACAACACAAAAGGATACACATGAAAAGAAACATATCTTCCTGCCATATTGGTCGCCAGTTCACCGGACAGCAATTTGCTGTTGGAGCCTGTCACATAGATATCGCAGTCAAAATCAATTCGGAAGGAAGGGATGACTGAGTGCCACTCTTTCACATGCTGGATTTCGTCAAAAAAGAGATATACTTTTCCATCCGCCTTCTCTGCCCGTTCCGTGACGTACTGATAGAAGTTATCTGCATCCTCCAGCTTTTTAAAACGCCGGGACTCAAAATTGATCTCTATGATATTTTCCTTTGGCACTCCACGTTCTAAAAGAACATCACGGATCTGCGAAAGCAGGATTGTCTTTCCACTTCTTCTAAGGCCAATCAATACCTTGATCAGATCCTGGTCAATGAATGGACGTATCTTATCCAGATACAAATTTCGTCTTATCATCTCCATACATTCCACGTCCTTTACTAGTTTTGTCATTATTATACCTCATACTTTTATTATAATCAACTTATTGTCTGTTTATACAAGGACAATTATATTCTTATAGTTACTTACAGCAGGTTCGATTTCTCCTTCATCTTTTCACGGCTCGTATTAGTATAAATCAACGTTGTCCGCTCACTGGCATGGCCAGCCTGATTTGCGACTTCCGCAATCGTATATCCCATCTCCAGGGCATGAGAGCAGAAGTAATGCCGGAGCTTGTGCGGGGTAATCCGGTCCGAACACTGATTGAAAAAACGGTTCACACTGCTGCGGTGGAGCTTTCCGCCATTCCTGCTGATAAACAGGTACTCAGACTGGGAGTTTCTTACCTTCAGATACTCCCGGACCGCATGGATGATCTTGTCATTGATGAATACGATCCGCTGCTTATTGCCTTTTCCAATCACCAGCAGTTCCCGTGCCTGAAAATCAATATCTGTTAGACCAATACTGATGCACTCGCTGACACGCAAGCCGGCATATGCAAGGATCACCGCAATCGCATAGTTTCTCTTTCCAGTATCAACAAGTACCTTCTGGAGAAACGCCTCCACATCTTTCTTTTCTATTTCCGCCGGGCTTGCAATGTCCTGTTGGAATTTCAGCCGGTCCTCTGCCGTAATGACCAGATCTTTTTGAACTCCGATCTGCACCAGGAACTCGTTAAAGTTGGTTAAAGAAGAAAGTTTCGTATCAATGCTTTTGAATTTCAACTTCTTGATGTTCTGCAGGTATGACCGAAAATCCAAAATGTTGGTATGGTAAAGCAGTGTCAGCTCCTCCCCGAAGGTATCTTTATACCACCGGTAATATTCATTTACATGACCGCTATAGGTCTTAATGGTATTCTCTGACTTGCCCCGTTCTCTCAGGAACTTTTTATAATCATCCAGTAATGGCACAATTCTCATTCCTCTCTGCGATTATGTTGCGCTCACTTCTCTGTGAGATGTGTGTAATTATGTTGCGTTCAGATAGGAGTTCTTCTGTCTATCATGCCTCTAACACAACATAATTGCTATTATGTTGCGTTCAGGAATTGGCACGGTTCTGATACACTTCCTATATATAATCCATACGTTTCACACCATAAAAACGCAAAAAGGACAGCAGATTTTTCCACTGTCCAATCTGGATGATTACGGGAGTCGTCTCACCCTTCTGTAAATTCTCTTGCCATCTTTTATCCCAACAGAGAACCTTCGTCTTAGTTTGGACTGTTTTCTCCATCTCCGACTCTCAAAAAGTTCCTCGTTAGCCAAACGTTCCCTCCGGAAGTCATGAAGATGAAAGTTCTCCTGGTATCTACGGAATACACGCATATAATATTCCGGTTTTCGTGTAAAGATCATATCCGAGTCTCTGTTGATGGAGTTTAGAAGACTCCGCAGTTGCCTGATGATCCGATAAGGTTTGCCATACAGATTTGTATAAATTCTTCCGTATTTGCTGGCAGTCTTTAATACAATCGTTCCGGCAAGGTCGCTTTTCCGCAGCGTTACCGCATCCACTATCCGGACCGGCATCTGGTACATGAGCCCGATAAACGCCGCTTTTTCCAGTTCCCCTTCCGCAATGAATTGTTTCATCAGCCGTTTCCCCATTTTTGCCTTTTCAAAGGAAATCATCCACCATCTTCTCCTTTCCTGACAGCTTCCAGGATTTTCTCTCCCTGCTGTACAAACACCTGCTTTTCCGGTTCTTTTTCATATATCTTCCAGAGCCGCTGATGCAGAGTCTCCAGATCCCTGATATCTCCCTGTGTGTTATTTGCCAGCATCCGGAGAAAAGGGAAGATCATCGTATGCCGGATATTCTTCCCAGCCAATACAGTCTTCCGTTCCTGTCCATACACTTCATAGAGGCATCCCCGGATAATATCCGGATCCGTGATAAACTTGATCTCAGGTTTCACCCATTCCTTTTTCATGTTCGCCCTCCTGACAAGATTACTCGTACCAATCTGCCCGGACCGTCAGGCCGTCCAGCCGGATCTTCGGAACTCCCACAAGATACCAGTCGTCATCCATTTCAATCCGGACTGGCACCCAGTCTCCATCCATCTCCACATCAAAGCAGTCCCCACAATGCAGGCCACCGTAATAGCTCCCGTTTCCAAAATAGATGTCATACCTCCCAGACTCCCGGTCATAACATAAAACGCCTTTTTTCTTTACCATAGTAATTTCCTCCTGTATTTTTACTTTTCATAAGAATAATAGGGCTGCATTTTCGCAGAGTGGATGATTTTCTGTTTGTTCAATACTATATCTTTCCTTAACGCTTCATATGGCTCTGTTACTTATTTCATACGTATGGGATATGCAGATAGCAACTTTTATTGAAAAAGCAGAAATATTCCTATATTTTGTTGCAATATAATTTGACATATACCAGATATAGTAATATACTTATTCTGTAATCATTAATTGTGTTTATCCGGAAAAGGATATGCTGTTTAGGTTTGTAATCAGTCAGAGGGATATTCTGCCACCAGGGCAGTACCTTCTGGCTTTTTATTTTGCAGAGATCTCTGTACGAAGTTTGAGAATGAGCATCCGCATCATTCTCTTTTTTTATGCCTGAAAGCAGGAGATGAGGATTGAATTAAATTTCCGGAGGAACACCCACAAAAAAGGAGAAAAGAATGGATTTAGAATTTAGTATTGTATTATTTGAAAATGAAGGTTACGCAACAGCAAGAGGGGATAAAGGGGTACAGGATATTCTGGCATCTTCAGCCGATGCCGGATATATTAAGGACGGCACCTATCCCATTATTTTTAGATTGCATCCATATTGTTGGAAATGGTGGATCAGCCCGAAGCAGGAGGAAATGAACTTTTCTATGTTCACCCCCGATTCCTGGCTGGACAGACCTTTATGGAAGAACAAACCTATCCAGCAACGGTTAATCGCCGCACTGAAAGATTGGCAGAAGAAATACCTGCGGGCAAATGAGACAATCAAGCTGATCAGCAGCGGTAAACATATCTTATATCACTGTGAGGTGGAAAGCGTATGTGGAGATGCAGAAATCTACTGTTTTGATTCTGTCATAGATACCATAGAGGATCACGCTCAGGCAGAGGTCATCACAGGAAACTCTTTCATTAAGAATGTTCAGGGAAACGCTCAAATCCAATGCCTGGATGACCATGCTATGATCACTAATTTGTGCGAGAATGCAGTTGTCCATAAGATGAAAGATATTTCACTTATTCGTCATGTATATAGGGATAGCCAGATCCATACCATGCAGGACAACTCCCGTATTCTGAGCTTGAATGGAAATACACGGATTGGAACAATGAACGGCCATGCAATCGTTGACCTGGCATCGGGCCAGTCAGTCATTGAAAAGGTTTCGTGTGGCTGCGCTGTCCTGGGATTATCTCATGACGTGCAGATCAAAAAAATAGAAGCCGGAGCTACAGTCCTCCCGCTTCATGTGGATGGTTATCATGGCTCGACCATACCATTCTCATAATAGAAACTGTAGTAAATATCTTATGAAGAACTCAAGTGCAATCAGCGGGCTCAAACAGACGGTTTTGCGGAGCAAAACGGACGCGATGCGGAGCGAGCGGACTTAACCTGTAGATATTGAAATCTGAGGGTACCTTATAATGATTAAGGCCATTGGAAAATGGTACGAATCATTTAAGGAGGATGCCTTATGTTAGATTACAAGAGCATCATTATCAAACGGTACGCACTGGGCCTGAGCTACAAGGAACTGGCTGAAGAATTCAGTGCAAGCAAATCCGGAATCAACGACTTCATCCGCGCTTTTGAAAGGTGTGAGAAGCTGTCGTATCCGCTTCCGGAAGGGATCACGAATTATGCAATCTACGAGCTGGTATACGGCCATGACCCAGGTACCAACAGACGGAATGACAGTTATGAACAACCCGATTTCCCAACTATCTTTAAACAGATGAATGAGCGGAAGAACATGACGCTCGTTTACTTGTGGAGCCGCTACCAGAAAGACTGTATAGCAAAAGCGGCAAAGCCATACCAGTATCGACAGTTCTGTGAACTGTATGGTCGCTGGTGCAGAGAGAACTGTGAAACCCTGCATATCCAGGCTGTAATCGGTCAGAAGATGGAAGTTGATTTTGCAGGTAAAACCTTTGAGTTGATCGATAAACTTACTGGCGAGATTACGACCATTGTTGTATTTGTAGCTGTTCTGCCCTATTCGCAGTACATCTATGCAGAAGGGATGGTATCTTCCTGTGAACCGCAATGGATTGAGGTCAATAACCACGCTCTTGCCTATTTTGGCGGCGTGCCTACGATTGTTGTTTGTGATAATTGTAAACAGGCAGTTTCCGCCAATAAAGACTGGATCGATCCGGATTTGAATAAGGATTATGCTGCATGGGCTGATCATAACCTTAACTTCCTGAGTTTTTTAACCCTCAACGCTAATTGCAGTCATCACTTGTCCCCATCTGGATCATCATAATACCCGAGTTCTATGCGAACGTTTTCCATCATATATCCCAGATCATCTGATACGCCATACCCCAGAGGATCGGCAGTAGATATGAGGTTTTCGAATTCTGTTTCGTGGAGGCTGAAGAAATCCGGATGCAGTTTCGCATAATTCAAAAATTTTTCAGCTGAGGATTCAAGGCTGTTGTAAAATCTTTCCCCATAGTCACCGTATACTGCACTAAGTTCTGCGGCTTCGGCAGCGAAAGCAAGGTGCATCAGAGCCTTCGTTCCTTCATCTACAGTTCTGCTTAGGTAGTCGTTCAGCACACCTTTGCATTCACTCAAAGAAAACTGTTCCTTCCAGAAAACCTTTTCTAATCGTTTCTGCAGACTGGCTATCAATTCATCATTGGATTCCACGCTCCAACAACTGCTTTCGATATCCTTGAAAACTTTAGAAGATTTGAACATTTCAAATAAATGCGCTTCTAATTCATCTCTGGTTAAAGATTTAATTACTTTTTTATACTGCGTTAGTGTCATCATGCTTTTTCTTCCCCTGTCCAATTGTTATGTAACACTCAATCTTCTGACGGCCTATTCCCTTGCAGGAATTCAATGACTTCTGCAAGGGTTTTCTCGCTTTTTGAGAATGCTTCCAGGAGCTGCTTGTTATCCCGCTCCTTCCGTTTCGTCAGAAGCTTTTCCAATTCATCAACTGCCTTATCGTATTTCACTTTTGTTTCGGCCACATTGATCTGAGCTTTCTCTATCTTTTCTTCTAATGTCACAACCCGTCTCGCCATCTTCCTGCCCTCCCATATCACAGTGTTTTCATTTGTTCGTTTGCTGCTTTTTCAAACTCCTCAACCTCAATCCTTGCCAGATCTGAACTGATTGCAGCCGCCTGTTTCTGTACATTAGATGCTGTAAGGCCGAAAGCTTTCAGGATCTCTTTTTGTCTGGCAGTAACTGCATAATCCAAACGGTATTCATTATCAGCACCTTTTAGCATCTCTATCTTTTCCAGTTCCTTTATGGCTGCAGGCACTGTCATGAAATTTCTCCTATGTTCCTGTCGGTCCATTTCGTCTTTCAGACAGGTATATATCTTACTTCGGATAATCGTGGCTACAAACTCTATAAATATCTTTGTATCCATTGACTCATTAGAGTAAACCCGCTCACTCCGCGCCCCGAGATACGATTTATCTCCCCGGAAAAGTTTCTCCGATCCATCCCTGCTCTTATACAGCGTCAGCGCTTCCTCTGCTGTCATCTTATCCGAAGTCACAATCACAAAATAACCACAAAGCTGTATCTCCCGGTTGATTATTTCTGTCTTTTCGATTCCGGACATGAACTTCTCATCTTCCAGGCCTTCATGCCAGTACACCAGATCGAAATATTTAATAAAATCTCCTCTCAGACGAACTGGCAGCCCCATACAGTCTTTTAGTTTCTTTCCCATCTGGTCAATTTTATCTTCAAATTTTTCCCGCTCAGACTGCCTTTTGCTGTCACTATAATAAATATGGAAATACCTCTCTTTTTCATCATCTGCATATAGTTTCCGCCGAACAGTTGTGCCACTGACTTTGTAGGCGCGGATACTGTTTTTCCGATCATCCTCGAAACGTCCTCTTCGCTCCAGTATGATATCGCTGACCAGTTTTTTCATCCCCTTGGCCATGATAACGAAATCATATCCATTATCATCCATGAACCGGATATTTTCCTTGCTAAAATATCCCCGGTCCAGAATAAACCCAACCCGTCTGTACCCATATCCCTTCGCTTTGCCAAGCGTATACTGAAGCTGGGATATGTCTACAATGCTTCCGGGATAAGACTCGTAGAACAAAGGCTCTCTATTATTCCGGTCATAGGCAATGGAATAATTAAAGATTTCTTTCCCCTGGTCATCTTTTGGATGGCCAAACTCTACCAGATCGATGTCGCCGGCCTGGCTGTTTTTGTTTGTGGAATCGTAAGAAATATAGATCCTTTCCCTATGATCTCTCTTCTCGTTCCATTCATTCAAAAACAGAATCCGTTGGTCTGTCGTAGTCCGGCTAAGAAAATCGGACACTTTCGAATCACTGTATATACGCATATCCTCTGTCATCAATGGATGGTTGAAAGCATAATCCGGATAATACTGGGCGGCATTTCCTTCGGTAATGATTGTATAGGCAGCCAGATCCAGAAACAGCCCCGCATCCTTTCCAACGATTCTTGCAAGCATCAGATCCAATCTGTAGTCAGATATGACCTTCCGAATCACAATATAAGCCCCAATACGAAGGCAGCCACTTCGGTATCCCTGTTTCTCTTCCGGCAGGATTTCCTGTGGAAATATCTTTAAGAACTTGTCATTCGGCAACATGAGTGCAGGCTGGCCCGGAATCTGCTTGCCGATACATATCCGTCTCGGTGTGTTATACTTCTTATCTTTCAGATAAATCCGCGCGTATTCATAATAGATATACGTCGTTCCCTTGATTGTCTTCTTCGTGATTTTCCCGTTTGAATCAGGTATCTTTATCGTACAGTCCAGGTACATATGGCACTCCATCCGTTTAATATTTGAGGGTTAATTGCCTCTCTTGTATCATGCCATATTTTTCCAAAAAATACAAGTGAAAAATGGGATTTTCCTTGATTTTACAGGCTTTTTTCAGCTTCCCCAATGAGCGCCAATTTATTGAGTGTCAATTTTTTTGGAAGTTCAGACATAACCACACCGTGATACTGCCAGCCAAAGTCCGTAAACCGAAGTGGAAAAGCAGTGTGGAAAATGCTGTAGGTATTCTTGAAAAAGGCTTTTTCCATGATTTAGAAGAAAACCGCTACTTTTCTCTGGAGCAATTCAACAAAGATCTCTGGGAGAAACTGGATGCTTTGAACCATGAAAACTTCAAAAAGAAGGATTACAGCAGATACGATCAATGGCTGGAAGAACGCAGTGAGCTGCTTCCTCTTCCGGCTGTCCCCTACGAATACATGGAAAGACGGACTGCAAAAGTATCTGCGGATTTTCATGTGCGCTTCGATAATGCTTATTACAGTGTGGATAAAGCATATCTGCACAAGAGTGTTCTGATTGCTGCCTCTGCAACAACAGTTAATATCTATTCCATGAAAGGCAAACTCATCGTCAGCTGGCGAAGGGCTTCCCGCAGGGGTGAATGGCTGACAGATCCTGCACATCTGCCCGAAAGCTACAAACAGATGTCAGAATGGAATGCCACTTATTTTACCAGGAAAGCCATGACAGTAGGTCCGAATACGGTCAAAGTCATAGAACACATACTGAGAAGCCGTGAACATGAAGTTCAGACGTACCGCCTGTGTATAGGTATCCTCAACTACACAAAGAAGTACAGCAAGCTTGCTTTGGAAGATTGCTGCAAGCTGGCAATTGATACGAATCATATCTCGTATTCCTTTATCAAGAATTCAATTGCTGCCGTTGCTGAAGAAATCGGAAGTGCCGGTTTCAATACAAAGCTCAACGAAGAACGTAACAAAGGGGCGTTTGTCATGAGCCCGCATGCCGGGGACATTGACCGGCTTCTTTCCAAGAGCAGTAAACTTGCCGGGGAGGTGCGCGATGAAGAAGCTTGATCGAATCAATGAACTTGTAGATGAGCTCAATGAACTGAAGCTTGGATGTATGGCCGCTTCGCTTGATTCGCTGTATCACTCGAAATCCTTTGATGAGTTGGATGCCGTGTCATTGCTAGAGCAGGTGATCGGACCGGAATACCAGAACAAAACATCGCAGAGATTTCAGAACAGACTGAAACGGGCGCATCTTGCAGGAGGGCCTCAATCATTGGATAAGTGTAAAGATTCTACAGAAAGGGTCTACCTGCCTTCCGATATCAACGCTACGCTGTCATCGCTGGATTTTATCCGTGAAGGTCTCAACGTCTGTATTCTCGGCCCCTCCGACAGCGGAAAATCGTATCTGGCCAAAGCACTTGGAATACAGGCCTGCCTGAATTACAGAGCAATGTATCACCACTGTGAAGAATTCCTTGAAACGATGGTTGCCCTGAAACAGGCTGACTATTCGAAATATCAGAAGAAGGTACGCTTCTACTTGAAGCTGGATCTGCTGATACTGGATGATTTCCTGCTTCACACCATAACAGATGAACGCGAGATCAAAGTTCTCTTTGAAGTCATGGAAAAACGCAGTGAATTGTCAAGGTGCACGATTGTATGCTCTCAGAGAGAGCCGAACAGCTGGGCATCGATGATCCTCAATGACGAGGTATCAGCCAATGCGATACTGAAACGGGCAACGAAGCACTATACCGTAGTGATCCAGCCCAGGAACTAATTTATAATAGCAAGTGTTTCAGGGCGTCCGTTATGCTCCGCACAGCGTCCGCTCTGAAACGCATCGGAGTCCGCTAGGCTCCGCAGAATGCACTCAAGGGACGCTGTGTAAAAAACAGCGCCCCTTGATGGCTATAACGATTATTATATTATGCAATCTCAAACCGATACCCGACACCATATACGGTATCAAGATACCGGGGGTGCCGTGGTTCCTTCTCCAGCTTCTTCCGCAGGCTGCTGATCAGACAGTAGGCACTACTGTACATTTCTTCCCCGACATCCGTTTCCCCATAGATCAGGTGGCAAATCTGAGCATAGGTATACACACGTCCCGGATGCCGGGCCATGACTGCAAGGATGTCAAATTCCCTGGCAGTCAGAGGCACCTCTTTTTCCTCCACCATAACCTTACGTTGGAGCATATCCAGAAAAAATCCCGGATATCGGATCTGCTGCGGCTCCATGTAGATTTTTACACCTTCCAAAGTCTGGAGTTTTCTCTTGAAGCTGCAGATCTCCGGCAGCCGCTCCTCTGGAAATTCAATCACCATTTGTTTCTTCAGAATGTCCCAGCTCCTTCCATCTCTTCAATTTCTGGAAGCTCTGCTCACTGATGTCATGCTCGATCCTGCAGGCTTCCTGTTCCGCTGTGGCATCCTCCACACCTGCCTCAATCAGCCAGTTTTTAAAATAGCAGTGCCTTTCATAGATTGCCTCAGCCGTCTCCCGGCCTTTTTCAGTTAAGTGAAGGAAATGGTCCTCATCTTTAACCAGGAGGCCGCCTCGCTCCAAAATAGAAACCGCGTGGCATACACTGGGCTTTTTCACACCCAGATGCTGCGACACATCAACAGATCGAACCATTCCTCTTTTCTGCTGCAGAACAAAGATTGCTTCCAGATAATCTTCTCCAGATTCGTGAAGTTTCATCTGAACCTCCTTATTTTTCCCCTAAAGAATCCTTTAGCTTTTGAAAAGCCTCTGCACTTATGGCGTGCTCAATATTACAAGCGTCATGCTCCGCAGTTTTACGGTCTACTCCGGCGTCCACAAGCCTTGCTGTGAAGAATTGATACCGTTCACATATTTGCTCGGCATATTGTCGGCCTTGCTGCGTCAAATAAAGAGTACCGTCTTTTTTGATAATATGACCGGATTTAGAAAGCTCCTTGACCGCCCGACTTACAGAAGGCTTGCTAACCCCTAAATAGTCCGCAACATCTACACAGCGGGCGTTACCATGTCGCTGGTGAAGCACTAAAATTGCTTTTAAATAATCTTCCATTGATGAAGTTAAGGACAAGTAGCATACCCCCTTTTTTAAAGAATTATATTGTTACAAGATATACTATTTTACTCCAACAGTGGAAAGTTTCTTTTTCAATATAGCTTTACCAATTAAACCACCTATTACAGCTAAAATAATTGTAGCTATAATCATAATAACCAACATAAAAGGAGTTGCCATTGCGTCCATAGACGCAGCGTACTCTGCCGACATTTCTTCCGTAGCCTTACTAATGGTATAATCACGGAAAGCCCAAATATAGATAGGTGAACCGGACATACCAAATACAAATAGAATATAACTGCATAGATTGCCTTTTAAACTTTTATATCCGCTTAACTTCCTGATAATTTCGGCTAATATTGCACTTGCAATCAAAGTAACAATAACCAAATTTGATAACTCTCCTGCAATGAAGTAAATAAGACCAACGATTAGGTTCATTATAATGGGAACACCGAAAATCTGTTCTCTTGCGGTAATATATATATAAGGAACTCCGGCCAGTAATCCGATCAATGCAGTCATAAAAATCCATGTAAGCGGGGTAAAAGAACCCGACATCATTACAAGCATAGTAATTACAAAGTAAATCAATGAAAATCCAACTGTGATTCCAAATCCTTTTCCTGTCCATTTTGTTTCCATAAAATGATGACTCCTTTCTGCTAATTATCCAATAGACCACCCTTCGGCTTTTTCTCTTATATTGATAAATCGTTTATAAATGCCTTCCTGAACAGATAATTGTTTGTGCGTACCACGTTGAGTAATTCTGCCTTCATCTACAACTAATATTTGATCGGCATTTTCAATGGTGGCAAGTCTGTGAGCAATGACAATAATTGTTTTCCCATGAGTGAGATTACTTATCGCTTGCTGGATAAGATGTTCATTTTCAGGGTCAACACTGGCCGTTGCTTCGTCTAAAATAACAATAGGTGCATTTTTTAATATTGCACGGGCGATAGATATTCTTTGCTTTTCACCGCCAGAAAGGGTGGAGCCACCTTCTCCAATCAAGGTATCATAGCCATCGGGAAGCGCCATAATAAAGTCGTGACACCTCGCAGCTTTTGCTGCGGCAATCATTTCTTCTTCTGTTGCAGTGGGTGCGCCAAAAAGAATATTATTGCGTATGGTATCGTGGAAAAGGTAAACATTCTGAAATACCATGCTTATATTTTTTAAAAGCGAATCACAGGTAAAATCCTTTACATTCCGTCCGCCAACGATTATAGAACCTTTTTTTACATCATAAAATCTTGCTAAAAGGCTACAAATAGTGGTTTTACCGCTGCCAGAGGGTCCAACGATTGCAGTCGTCGTATTTTCTGGAATGGTAAATGAAACATGATTTAATACTTCACGACTGTCATAACCGAAAGAAACGTCCTTAAATTCAATATCAAAGTGATTGATTGAAATATCTTTTCCGTCTTTGTCGATAAATTCAGCATTATCAATACTTTGTAGCTTTTCGGCAACAGTGTCCAACATTTCCAAAATATGCAGAGAAGTATTTGCTGCCTCGATTGTGTTAAACATAACATAACTGTAAACGATCAACATGAGCGCCATGGGAAGTTCCATCGTTCCGTGTAGTGCCATTAACGCGGTTAAAATGGTAATTGCACTTGTCCCCATATAAAGACCAAAGCGATGAAGCGCGTCACAAGGAGCAAAATTTTTCTCCATACGGATATTGATGTCCTTTGATTTTTTGTAGGCTCGATAAAGCCCCTCCGAAGCGACACCTTCCTGTTTGAAAGATTTTACCACGGCCATACCTCTTACATATTGAACAATTTCATCGGCCATTTCGTTAATACTTTCCTGGCGAATAGGAGAATTTTTACGGCTTTGATGTTCAATAAGCTGTAAGCCAATAGAAGATATAATTACAGCAATTAAAGCTGAAATCCCAAGTGCAGGCGAAAAGAACAGCAGAAAAACAATCGTTATCAGCAAGAATATGTAACTGTCTACAATATTGTTAATTACATTCATGGCTTGCATTTCAAAAAAAGCCAAATCTGTTGTGATTGCGGTTGTCAGTTCCCCCATATTTTTACGCTGTAAAAAGCCAAGAGAAACACGTTTTAGAATATCTCCAATTTTTAAGCGTTCGGTACTTGTAACTTCGTGGGCGATACTATCTTGCTTCGTTGCTCTTATATAAGCAAGTAACCAACGGAGAAGAATTGTGCCAACGATAATTCCTATAAGCATAAAAACAAAATTTTGATTTAAAACAGTATTCCCATTTATATCATCTAAAATCGTTTTGATTACCCAAACCCCACATACGATAGGAACAATTCCAAGAAAGTTATTTATCATGGACAATACGATTCCAAGATACAAACGCTTTTTATATTGTGCCATCATACAGAAAAGTCGTTTTAAAATACGAATCATGCCAACACCTCCTCGCTTACATTTACGGACCATTTTTTAGCACCGATATGAGCCTGCCACATATCCTTATAAAGATTACTGTTTTTCAATAATTCTTCATGTGTTCCGCTTTGTATGATCTTCCCATTTTCCACAAGCAAAATTTTGTCTGCATTTTTTATTGTGGAAAGCCTATGTGCGATTACCAGCAAAGTTTTTCCTTTTGTTAATTCAGCAATAGCTTCCTGAATTTTAGCTTCGTTTTCTGGGTCTGTAAAAGATGTTGCTTCATCAAGAATAATGATAGGAGCATTTTTCAAAATTGCTCTTGCAATCGCAATTCTTTGGCGTTCACCACCGGACAGTTTGTCGCCAGCTTCACCAGCGGTAGATTGATACCCATGTTCCAGCTTATTGATAAATTCATCACATTGAGCTTTTCGGGCTGCTTCTAATACCTCTGCATCAGTAGCTTTTGGATTTCCCAAGCGTATATTTTCCATAATCGAACTATTAAATAAAAAGTTATCTTGGGTTACAAAACTTACTTCGTCGGCAAGCTGTGTTAATGGAATATCTTTTATATTTACACCACCGATTGAAATATTTCCTTCTGTTGTATCCCAAAAACGAGCTACTAAACGAGCAAGGGTAGATTTTCCTCCCCCTGAAGGTCCAACGAGAGCATAAAAGGATTTTTCGGGAATTTTTATACTAACATCATGGATTACATCTTCTTTCCCTGTATAAGAAAATGACACATGTTCCATATATATATCGTGTTGGGATATAGTTTTTTCTTTGGACGCTAAAGGCAATTCACCAATATCGAAGGTTTTATTAACAGTATTGATTGAATACTGAATAGATTTTAGCTGATTAAAAAACAAAATGAATCTTCCCAAACTACTTACAAGCCCCATAGAAAGGAGCATGGCCATTGTAATTTTAGGCAGGGTAGTTGCGCCAGAAAGATACATTAAAGTTCCAATAGGTAATACTCCCAAAAGTGTTGTAGGAAGAATTACTGCTCCCAATGTTGTAAATTTCCATGTAGATTTATACCAGTTAAGAGTTGTTTCTTTAAAGGATTCAACTGCTTTACGATATTTTTCGTATGATGAAGTAGATTGATTAAAAGCCTTGACTACTTCAATTCCTTCTACATATTCTACAACGACATTATTCATGTGCTCATTGGATTCCATGTATTTTTGGTATGTTTTATTGTAACCACCTAACATCATTCCATAAGGAATCATTGCAAGGGGAATGGTAATCAATGAGGCAAGAGCAAGACGAAAATCAATCATACACAAATAGACAAATACTGCTAATGGCAACACAAGAGCAGCAGAGCCTTCCGGTATAACATGAGCCAAGGGTATTTCAATATTTTCAATTTGATCTACGACAATGTTTTTAACTTTTCCGGCATTGATATTTTGTGTTACTCCTAAAGGAGCTTTTAATAGCTTTTCAGCGACACGTTTTCTCATAAGCTCCAAAATAGTGTAAGCTGAAATATGAGATAAAGTCGTTGAAATTGCATGGAACAATACTTTTACGATAAATCCAGCAATACAAATACCTCCCCAAAAGAAAATATCTTCTGCGGTAACGGAATTATCAAAAAACATAATAATAATACGATAAGCTGCCACAAAGGGAATAATGCCGCCTGCCACAGAGATTAAGGCACAAATGACGGATAAGGTTAATTTCCCTTTACACGGTTTGGCATAAGAAAAGATACTTCCAAGCATACCTTTGTCTTTCATCTCTTTTCCTCCTTCTGAAACAAAATTTGATATATTTTAGGTGCAGTTTTTCTGCTTACCTCAAAATAATCCTCCACTTTCCCTGCGTTCAAGTAACATATATGTGTACAGGTTGACATCAGAAATTCATAGTCGTGAGAAGTTACTAAAAGAGTTTTCCCTTCCTGTGATAGTTCGTGAAGCAGAGAAGATACATTCTTCATGCTTATGTAATCAAGCCCGCTGGTAGGTTCGTCAAAACAAATAACATCTGTATTTTTCATACAAGCAACGGCAATACACAATCGTTGTTTTTGACCTCCCGAAAGAGAAGCGGGGTGCTGCTGTAAATAATTAGAAAGTCCCATTCGCTTCAATAAGGATATTCCTTTTTCACGGAGAAGCTCATTTTCGGTGTTTCCAAGATATAATTCTTTTTCAACGCTTTCCGTGAATAATTGATAATCACTGTTTTGCATAACAAGAAAAGTATCACGGTTTCTTATTTTAGGATTAACTGGTTTTCCATTGATAAGAAAATTACCCGACATTTCTTTTTTTAAGCCACAAGTAATTTCCAGCAAGGTACTTTTTCCAACTCCGTTATTTCCGATAATACCTATAACAGCACCTTTATCGGCTGAAAAAGTTATATTTCTTAGTGGCTCGTCACTTTTACCGTAATAATACGAAATATTTTTCAGTTCAATTTGGTTTTCTCCCGTGTGATAGTCAACACTTCGTGGAGAAACAGATAGCAAATTGATACTGCGTAATCCCATTGCATTTGCTTCTTTGTTAGAAAGATTGCGAAAATCCTCTCCACGAATTTCTTTTTTTATCTTCCCATTTTCAATCAGTATTGCTCGATCAGCAATATCTTTAAGATAATGCACACGATGTTCTGAAATTACAATCGTATATCCTTGCTTTTTTAAAGAATCTAATATCTTCATAAGATGTTGAGTTGCTGCTGAATCTAAATTCGCAGACGGTTCATCTAAAACAAGGATTTTAGGAGATAACGCATAAACCGAAGCAATAGCGATAGATTGCTTTTCACCGCTGGAAAGTTCAAAAATGCTTCTTTCTAATAATCTTGTAATTTGCAAATCATTTGCTGCTCTTTCGATACGACAGCATAATTCTTCTCTTGGTAAACCTACATTTTCACAAGAAAAAGCAATTTCTGCGGTTGTATCTGTAGCAAAAAATTGAGATCGCGGGTCTTGAAATACGGAGCCAACGATACCAGCCAGATCTTGTATATCCATATCAGAAGTATCTTGACCGTCTATATAAATTTTTCCTTCCAATTCTCCTTCAAAAAATTCTGGAACAAGGCGGTTAATAAGGCGTGTTATGGTTGTTTTTCCACAACCGGAACTTCCCAACAAAACAACAAACTCGCCCCTGTGAATATGTAAGGTTATGTGTTCCAGTGCGTCGTCTTTTGAATTTGAATAGCGAAAGGAAACATCTTCAATACGAATCATTCAAATTCCCCCTTTCTGGAGAATAGAATTAACAGCAATTCCTCCAATTACAGCCACTACAATGATACCAGCAGCCATAAAATCTTTTGCTTTCAAACGAATTTCCCGATAAGAGGTTCTTTTGGTTTCTAAATCCAATCCTCTTGTCATAGCAGAAGCCGCAAGTTCATCAGCAATTTTCATGCTTCTAATAATGAGTGGAACGATTGCATATTCGCCAGTCTTAATTGGGTGTAATATTATATTTTTAAAGTTCAACCCAATGCCTCTTAACTTCATAGTGTTTTTTATGGAGCGAAATTCATCGCTTACGGTTGGTAAATAACGAAACACAACAGCCAATGTTATAATTGCTCCCTTTGGAAAGTGCATATTTTGTAATGCTGTTGAGAAGTCACTAATACGGAGCTTTGTTGCCATCCAGTTTCCCATTACAAAGAAAATGGAAGTACGCTCCAGAAAAAATATAATTAAGCCCAATGCTGCTTTGGTTCCCTCATGTGGAATATAGCTGATTAGAAGTTCTAATACCAAAAAACTTCCAAACAATATACTGGTTTTCCATGCTCCTTTCCATAAATGGCGGGCAAGATATAACCCCACAATTAAAAGGTAATCCCACAGTAAAACCCATGTGCTTCGGGAAATATAAGTGGCTGTTGTAAATAGTATCAGCAATATCAGCTTCATACGAGGATCAAGCGCTGTATAAATATCTTCTCGTTTGGTTTTCATGCCTATTCCCATAATCAAACAATCCCCGCTTTAAGAAAATGTTTTTTCAGTAATACTTTTCCGAGAAAAGCACCTATGACACAACCTAAAATAGTGGCCGCAAGTCCAACAAAAAACATAGGTCCAATAACGAGATTGAATACTGCCCCATACAAATCAGCATAAGCAGGAACGGCAGCAAGGTAAAGGTCTTTCAAAAAGATAAGCGGTAATGTCATTGCTAAATACCAAAAGACAGTTTCAATAGTAAAGCAAATCAACATGGTAGAAAATTTGCGGCGATCTAATTTTCTCCAAACAAATTCTGCAAGTATGGCTCCTATTGCTAAAACTAAAGACACCGCCCAAAAATTCATAAGCATTAAAACAGCCAGTATCATACCAAACAGAAGGGGAACCCCTTTTTTATTTACCTTTGTATACAATAATAAATAAATCGTTCCCCAAAGAATTGCACAAACAGCAAAAACAAATAAATTTCCTACTACAGACATTCCTACTGGTGTTCCTACTGCTGAAAAGACAATGAACATCAAAACAAACATTATGGCTGTGGTGATATAATCCCGCACATTCATACGCTCACTATTCCTTTTTTTTGTTTTTTTCGTTTCCATGATGAATCCTCCTAATTAGTTGAAGCTAACCTATGAATCGGAATAAAGACTTGATTCATGCAAGAACCAAGTCTAAAATCCAAACACGGCCTGCCAGTTAAAAAACTTAGAAACTGCCTTACAATGATACATAGCCTGTTCCTTATTAAGATCGTGCACAATAGGTTCAAACATTGTAGACCAAAATGCTGTTAATAACATATGAACTTCATTTTGGTCTATACACTCTGGTGCAATTCCTTTTTGAAATGCAATTTCCATAAAGCACATCGTCTTTTTTGTGTGTTCGTCAACAAAATCATTTAGAAAATTAGAGTACATAGAGCCTTCCGAACGGCATAAAAGCAACTTAAAGCCATCATAATGAGAGTAAAGAAAATCCATAAACTTACTGAGTGTTTCTTCAGACATATTCCAAACGGTTTGCATTTCGTTAAGATTGAGCTTCTCATAATCGAAATTCTCTACATCTGAATAAATAGCATTTAGGTCTTGGAGTGTAGGAGCTAAGACGGCTTTAAAAAGTGATTCTTTTCCTGAAAACCGTTTATACAGTGCGCCTGTAGTTACACCGGCATTTTTACAGATTTCTCTTAGAGAAGCGTCTACATAGCCTTTAGATAGAAATTCTATTTTTGCACTCTCTAAAATTTTGGGGTCTATGCTGTGATCTGGCAAAGACATAAGATTCCTCCTTTCTATCAGTCTGATAACGTTGTTACTAATAACGATGTTATCAGTATAGCAGTTATATTCTTCTTTGTCAATAGAAACTATATAATAGTTGGTTCAAACGAATTAGCACAAATCGGCAAGCAATGCAAACATATACATGTTTTGCGATTTTGGCCGGAGCAATCCGGCCAAAATGCTTGTTGAGGGATAACCCCCAAGCCCCCAAGATCGCCACCTTCGGTGACGGCCACGCGTCCTACGGACGCTAAAAAATCTTCAAAAGGAAGGGGCTGTCGGGAAATAGATAGCCCTACACAGGGGCAGGTGTGATTTCATACGAATTCACATCTGCCCCTGAATTTATCCGCTAAAAAGAGAAAAAGATGGCTAACGACAACCATCTTTCTCTCCGTTCCATGTTATAATGGAACTATGCTAAAACAAGATTATTATAACGATTTTTTTGACTTTGGGCAACAGAAAATGAACTTCAGTTTCTTCGAATTGAGTTTACCCGACGACGATCCAGTCTATACCCTGAAAAACGTGATGGAGGAATTAGATTTTTCAGGCCTGCTGGCCTGTTATTCAGATAAGGGAAGAACCGGGTTTAACCCAATCATGCTGTATGCTGTTGTTACCTACGCAAACATGCGCGGGGTCAGGGCTGTTGACCGTATTGTAGACTTATGCCAGAGAGATCTTGCCTTTCTCTGGCTGACCAAAGGGCAGAAGCCTCAGCGGGATGTTTTTTACGATTTTAAAGGGAAAAAGCTGACGGGAGAAGTCCTGGATGAATTGAATTACCAGTTCATGCGCCGTCTGGAAAAGGAAGGCCTTATCACGCTGAAAGAGCTGTATATCGATGGGACAAAGATCGAAGCGAACGCAAACCGGTACACGTTCGTCTGGCGGGGCAGCCTCAACTATCATCTTGCCGGTCTGCTGGATACGATTGACGCCCTTTACGCAAAGTATAATGCCTTTTTGTCGGAGCATGCGTATGGCCCCAAATACGATCTGGGAGAAGCCCATATGTTTGTGATCGAAGGAATGGCCAAAGTCCGGAAGGTCATCGAAGAAAACAGGAAACGAAAGCTGACAAAGCATAAGAAGCTCCCCAATAACACGATCATCGAGATCGACCATTGTTCCCCGCTTGAGATCCTGAAGCTGCAGAAGAACCTGATGCGGATCGCGCAGGGAGAAGGGATCGGATTCGTCTACGGGAAAGGGAAGCATAAACCAGAGATCCAGAAACTCTACGAGGAACTGGAAGAATGCGGGACCCGCCTGATGGAATATAAGGAATGCTTTGAGATCATGGGGAAAGACCGCAACAGCTATTCCAAAACAGACCTGGAAGCAACCTTCATGCGGATGAAAGAAGACCATATGATGAACGGGCAGTTAAAACCGGCATACAATGTCCAGATCGCAGTAGAGAATTACTTCATTGTCCACGGGTATGTGAGCAATGACCGGACAGACTATCATACGCTGATCCCGGTTTTAGAAAAGCACCGGAATGCGTTTGGAGATACGCTGGAGGCGGTGACAGCAGACAGCGGCTACTGCAGTGAGAAGAACCTGCTGTATCTGAAAGAGAATGAGATCAAAAGCTTCATCAAACTCCAGGACCATGAGAAACGGAAGACACGGGCATACAAAGAGGACATCGGGAAGTATACCAGCATGACATACGCAGTCTTTGAAGATGAGCATTATTACATCTGCCATGATGGAAGGGAACTGCGCCATATCCGGACGGAAAGCAAAGAGATGGACGGCTATACCCAGACGGTGGAAGTATACGGCTGTGCGGACTGCAGCGGCTGTGAGCATAAATCCTGTCTTTACAGATACAATGCCCAAAAGAATCCGGACCGGAATAAGGTCATGAAGATCAACGAACGGTGGGAAGCGCTGCGGGAGGAATCCAATGCGAATATCCAGAGTGAAGAAGGGATCCTGAAACGGCAGACACGATCGATCCAGACAGAGGGGCACTTTGGAGATATCAAAGAGAATGAAAACTTCCGGCGTTTTCATTACCGCTCAGAGGAAAAAGTATATAAAGAGTTCATGCTGTATGCAATCGGTCGGAACATCTTGAAATACCACCGGTTCTTACACCATGAAATCGAGAAATACGAAGGGAAAAAGGAGCAGAAAACAGCTTAGCCGAAGGAGTGCTCCCCAAAATCCAAACAAGGGATTTTTGCGCCCTAAAATACAAGGGAGAAAAAGGAAGAGACAATCCGGCAGAGAATTCAGATCCTAAAAAAGTCCGAATTCTCTGGGATTGTCTCTTCATTGCATGTCAGGGGTTAAAATTCGGTATTAACCGACAGCCCCTTCCTTTTTCATATATCGAATTTATAGCCTATTCCATAAACGCTTTTCACATATTCCGGCAAGTCGGGGGCAATCCTAATTTTCTTTCGCAGGTTGCTTACATGGTTGTTGATCGCTTTCCGGGAATAGTAAGAATAGTCCTCGTGCCATACCAGCTCCAGGAGCATTTCATAAGTGAACACTCGCTTTGGGTTCAGTATGAGCAAAGCAAAGATTTCAAATTCCTTGACCGTCAGCGGAATTACCTGGCCCCGCACAGTGACAAGGCGCTGCTCCAAGCAGAAATATAAATCACCTTCCCGGATTTCTGTCAATGGCTGATCTGTCTGCGGAGGGATAAAATACTGCCCTCGAAGGAGTGTTGTGCATGGGACATCAGCCGGAATATTGCCAGCCTCATAGTCACGAACAAACTGAGCCAGTTCCTTCTTTTGTCTGGCAGAAAGCAGGGTAAACAGCTTTTCACCGATCTGCCTGCCGGAATCTTTTAAATCCAGTACGGCTAATTTTCCATGTTATCACCCCCCCAAAAAAAGTTTTTCAGATGTTTCTTTACCATTGCCCGGTAGATGATTTCTTACATGGTCATCGTAAAGTATAATTTTGAAGATTTCATAAAGATTTGAAAAAAGGGCGGCTCAAAGCCGCCCATAAGGTCAATATGGAATTGAGATTGTGACCTGTGCGCCGCCAGTTTTTTCGGAATTGCTCAAAATAAGCTGACCGCCATGCTGTTGGACAATGGATTTTGTAATAAACAGCCCCATTCCAAAGTGTAGGTTAGAACTACGGCTGCGGTCTGCCATGTAAAACTGTTCCTCTGCGTGCAGCAAATCTTCCTGTGAAAAGCCGGGGCCTGCATCTGTTACCGAAATTGTCAGACTTCCTTTGTCACCCGTCATTGAGATTAAAATGGGGCTGTCCTGCGGAGAATAATCCAACGCATTATTTACTATATTCATAATTGCCCGTTCCAGCAGTAATTTATCCGCAGGCAGGACGGCAGGTAAGTGTTCTATTTCCACCTGCAATCCGATTTTTTTCGTCTGGCACAGAGCATCAATCTGCCCCCGTAACTGTTCCACATAGGCAGGCAGATCAATATCCTCCATGTGGAGCTGATAGCCGGTCGCTGCCCGTGAAATATCAATCAATGTCCGAATATATAACCGCATCTGTTCGGAACTGCTGCTAATATATTCAACATATAAACGCTGTTCTTTATTCAGCTCTGTTTCGCTGATAAGGTCAGCATTTCCCTGAATTACTGTCAGGGGTGTTTTCAGATCATGGGCAAGTGCTGCAATCTGTTCCCTCTGTAATTTTTCCGCGTTCCATTGCTTTTCCAAAGACGATTTCAAATTGTCTTTCATGGAAGAAAAAGAACATAGGACATCCTCAAATTCTTTGATGTTTGAATGCCCCACATCAAAATCGAGATTTTGCTCAGAAATTTCTTTTGTAGCTTCCATAAGTGGGCGAAGTTGTTTGCGAAATATCTTTGCGAACCTTGCTGTTAAAAGAGTAATAACCAGCAAGGAATTAACAACAATCAAAACCAGCATAAGGGTATCTGGGGATGGAAAAAAATCAGGCAGCCACGAAACAGTAAACTGTGAGCCTATAAAGTATTGCAAAACGCACAATTCATTATCCCTAACAACAAGGACATATTGCCGCTTGCTCCCTTGATTGATATATTCTCCTTTTGCATAAGATAGTGCATCTTCCTTTTCGTCAGCGGCCATATTGCTGTATAACTCGTTAAAGTTCTTGTCTAAAATTAGATAACGGCACCCCTGCGGCAATACCACTTTGGTTACATCAGGTGCAACCGTCAGTGTCGGAATAATCTCTCTTACTTGTAGCTCACTTTGATTAGCTCTTGTGGCTATCCCCATATTGACAGCGGTTGTTTGCAGCAGAATAGGAACTAAAATAGCAACGCCCAATAGTACAACGAGCGATAGAGCAAATCTATGGAATAATGCTTTTACGGTATGTGATTTTTTCATTCCCATTTGTACCCAATCCCCCAAACTGTAGAAATTGGCTGAATATTTAGCTTTTCCAGTTTGGCACGAATATTTTTTATATGAGTAGCAATGGTAGAATTATCGCTATCACCATCCAAACCGAAAACAGCTTCATAAATCTGTTCTTTGGTAAACACTTGACCTTTATTTCGGGCAAGATACTCACAAATAAGATATTCACTTTTCGTCAAAGTTACTCGATTTCCCGCAACCCAAAGTTCTTTCGCTGCCAAGTCAAATTTAATTCTCTCAAATGTGAGGGTGGAATGTCGTTCTCGCTGTTCACGACGCAAATGCGCGTTTACTCTGGCCCTTAATTCCGCTATACGAAACGGTTTTGTAATATAATCATCAGCACCTATCCCCAAACCATATAGTATATCTTCTTCCAGCGTTTTTGCCGTTAAAAAGAGAATAGGGCAATCAACTATATTTCTGATTTTTTTACAATATTCAAAGCCATCCACTCCCGGCATCATCACATCTAAAAGGATAATGTCGTATAAATGGAGTTTCTGCATATCTACATCAGCGGCAGTTTGGCAGGCTGTTATCAAATAACCATCTTTTCTAAGCCCATTCTTTATCAGTTCTAAAATGGGCTGTTCATCATCCACCACAAGTATATGCGTCAAGAGATCACCTCCCTAGTATAATAATGGTGTAGTCAATAATGACTACGAGTTAATAGTTACAAAATCTAAATGAATAACTGAAGGAGGGATTCCCTCTCCATCAGAAGTTATTGTTTCCTTACTGTGTCTGTGGCTTCCATAATGCACCAGATCAGATCCTGAGGTATAATCACTGAGGCAGGGCGATTGACGACGCCTCCTTGGGACCCGGCCTTCCGCCGGGAAAACCTCTTAGAAAGTCTGTCTGTCCATTCGGTGGTGATTTATGGTTTGGCTGGTTGGGAAGCCTCAGGCTATACCTGTATAAGCCGCTAGGTTGTGTATCCGCCTTATGGAAATGGATGCCTGCCGGAAAGGATGTTTATCATGCATTACAAAAGATTACTTACATTTATTGACGGCGTTTCTTCTTACCTTTCTGTCGGCCTTGATGTTGGCGCTGATTTTACCTGGATGTCAATTGCTCTCCCCAATGGTTCTTTTGTCGGGAAGCCCTTTAAGATCATCCATTCTGATTCTCGGTCCAGAGATCTCGCTGTCACAAAAATAAAAGAAGCACAAGAGACGTATTCTCTCAAAAGCCGCTGCTTCCTTGAGTCTACCGGGATCTACCACATCCCGCTCCTGTGCTTCCTTCGTGATAAGGGGTTTGACTGCTCGGTCATAAATCCTATCATCACTAAGAATAGCACAAATATCAACATAAGGAAACTGCATAATGATAAATTCGATTCAAAAAAGGCTGCCCTTGTTGGACTGAACGTTTCTCTCAAGACTTCCATCCTCCCGGATGATTCCGTTGTCGATCTGAGAAACCTGGTCCGTGATTATTATTATTTCAAGGATCTCCAGTCTGCTGTCGCTCTGAAGCTCACTGCGGAACTGAAAGTATCTTTCCCTGCTTATGCTAAGGTCTTCAGCAAAGTCACCACACAGTCTTCCTTAAAGCTGTTAAGCTCTTATCCTCTTCCTGCGGACATGCTTGCCGCTTCCAAAGAGGACATTGTGGATATCATCCGCAGTACCGCACGTTTTGGCGAAGCTTATGCCCTGCGTAAGTATGACGCCATTATCGCTGCCGCACAGGATGCCGCTGTTTTCAGCAGGGCTCTTCCTAGCAATGCTGTTCGCATCCGTCTTTATATCGACACTTATCAGGAATACCAGAAGCATCTGGACGCGCTCCTGAAAGCACTCCATGAGACGGTAGAGAAACTGCAGGATACCCTGATCTACGATCAGATCTGCCTTCTGCAGTCCCTGCGCGGGATTGGATTCTTAAGCGCAGTCGTCCTGATTGCAGAGATGGGGGATTTTAAACTTTTTTCTTCCCCGAAAAAGCTTTATGCCTACTTTGGGCTTGACCCCGCTGTCAAACAATCCGGAAAACTCAATGGCGATAAAGTCCATATGTCCAAACGTGGCTCCAGCCTTGCCAGGCGTGTTCTTCACATGGCCGCGCTCAATAACGTAAAGGTTGATAAAGGGAGCGGCACACCTGTGAATCCTGTGATCTACGACTATTACACCCGGAAGTGCTCCGGCAAGAAAAAGCCAGTAGCAATGGGCGCTGTCATGCATAAGATCTGTAACATCATCTTTGCCATGCTTCGGGATAACAAACCTTTTGAAATCATCACTCCGGAAGAACACTGCAGACGCTTTGCCACAGAACATCCCGACAAGATAAGGAAGGCTGCGTAATCAACACGGTATTCTGAATATTTAGTTTCTGACCAGTCCTATATTGGGGAATGGTCTGTTAAGGTTACCCTTTTTCGCTCTACTGTAATAAATTTAATTTTTTCATATCACCTCTTGACATTTCTTAGCTGGACTTTACTGATTCAGTTTCCAGCCTATGGCCTCCTGTCTGGTCAATACAAAGTCAGCATACAGGCCTTTTTGCTGGATCAGCTCTGCATGAGTGCCGCGCTGGACGATATGGGTATTGTCTAACACAAGGATTTGGTCGGCGTTCCGAACAGTTTTCAGCCGGTGGGCAATCATGATGATGGTCTTGTCGTGGGTCAACGCCTCAATAGCCCGCTGCAATTCATCCTCATTCTCCGGGTCAACGCTGCTTGTTGCCTCGTCCAAGATGATGATGGGCGCATTTTTCAGCATGGCGCGGGCGATGGAAATACGCTGTTTCTCTCCGCCGGACAAAGTGCCGCCGCCCTCGCCAATCACAGTATCATAACCTTCCGGCAGAGCGGAAATAAAGTCATGGCAGCAAGCCTTTTTCGCCGCCTCAACCACCTGCTCATGGGTAGCGTCCGGGCAGCCAAACTTGATATTGTTCTCAATCGTATCGGCGAAGAGATACACGCTCTGAAACACCATCGAGATATTCTTCATCAGGCTGTCCAGTTTGAAATCCCGCACATCCGTACCGCCTATGGTAATCTTCCCGGCGTTCACATCCCAAAAGCGGGCAATCAGGTTGCACATCGTTGTCTTACCCGCCCCGGAAGGGCCGACAATGGCCGTAGTCGTTTTTTCGGGAATGGTAAAGCTAACCTGATCCAATATCTTGCGGTCTGCGTAGGAAAAATCCACCTTGTCAAACACGATCTCGCTGGACTTCGGCGTAATGTCAGTGCCTTTCTCGTCCATTATCGGCGTGTCATCAATGGAGTTTGCCGTATCCATCGAGGCCACCAGCATTTGAAGCAGAGAAGCCATGTTCCCGGCGTTTTCCAAATCGTTGAACACCATGAAAGAAGCGATTACCAAAATCAGGCCGTAGGCCAGCGGCAGAGAGCCATCCAGCCAGAACCAGACCGAGGCCAGCAACAGCAGGACGCTGAACACCCGGACAACCACTTGCTTGATAGCGTCATAGGGAACGCTGGCTTTTGTCAGTTTCAGGTTATCCCGGCAGCTTGCCTGTATAGCGTTTCCAATGGATTGTGTGCTGTCCCGTTCAAGGCCAAATGCTTTGACAATCCCCATGCCCTGAATGTACTCCAACACGGACTCCACAAGGGACTCCTGCGTGTGCTGGCGCACCGAGCTTAGGGCCGCAGACTTGCGGAGGGCCAGTTCCGCCGCTGCAAGATAAAGAAGGACACCGACAGCAGCCACAAGCCCGATCCACCAGTCGAATATCAGCAGGACAATGACAAGAGCCACCGAGTTGAAAAATCCACCCAGTACAGACACCAGGACACGAGCCGCCGAGTTTTCTACATCGTCCAAAGTCGTTGTGACAATGGCGGTAATGTTCCCGATACTATTCTTGTTGAAGTAGCCCATCGGGATATAGCGAAGCCGATCTCCGATGTGGATACGCTTTTCCGCTACCATGCAATAGCCGGTTTCCGTTTGCTCCATCGTGGAAAAGTAGGTCGTGATGATACGCCCGATGAGGGATACCGCCATAATTCCCAACGAAATCCAGACAATACTTCCGTCCCGGTTGTCAGATACCAACGCACCAATCACTACAAAGAGGGCGGCAAACTGCATGGCTGAAAACAGCCCAGACAGAAACGCAAACAACAGGGATTTTTTCAAAAGCCCCTTTTTGCTGCCTGCAAAAGCAAAGATTTTTTTCAATGTTCCATACATCTGACAACACCCCCTTACATCTGGTCTTTCGCGCCGATATGCGCCTGCCACATATCCTGGTAGAGGGGGCAGGTTTCCAGCAGCTTCTCATGCGTACCCTGTGCGTGGATGGTTCCATCCTTCACCACAACGATGTTATCTGCGCCAACAATGGTAGACAGCCGGTGTGCAATCACAATCAGGGTCTTGCCGACAGTTAAAGCGGAAATGGCTTTCTGCACCAGCGCCTCATTTTCGGGGTCGATGTAGGCAGTTGCCTCGTCCAAAATGACAACCGGCGCATTTTTCAGCATGGCGCGGGCGATGGCAATCCGCTGGCGTTCACCGCCGGAAAGATGGGAACCGGCGCTGCCGACAACCGTATCATAGCCATTGTCCAGCTTGCGGATAAAGGTATCGCAACCGCTTTGTTTGGCGGCCTGTTCTACCTCCGCGTCTGTGGCGCTGGGCTTTCCCATACGGATGTTTTCCCTGATACTGCGGTTAAAAAGATAGTTGTCCTGGGACACATAGGAAATCTGGTCTGAAATTTCGGACAGCGGAATATCTTTCAATTCATAACCTCCGAGGGTAATGCTGCCGGATGTAACATCCCAATACCCGGCAATCAGTTTTGCCACCGTGGATTTACCGGAGCCGGACGGCCCCACAAGGGCGGTCATGGTTCCGGGGCGAATGGCAAGGTTCACATCATGCAAAACCTCTGTTGTCCCGTCATAGGAAAAAGACACAGACCTAAGAGAAATGCCGGTGTCTGCCAGCTTGACCGGCGTATCCTTATGGTTCAGTTCTTCAGCGTTCAAAAGCTGGCTGATTTCTTCCACATTTGTCCCCAATACGGCCAAATCGTCCGTAAAGGTAAAGGCCGCGATAATCGGCCCAATCAGTCCCAGCGAAAAAATTACGATAGACAGGAAGGCAGAAAGTTCCAGGCTGCCGGAGAGCCAGAACGCGAAGCCGCAGGGTAGCACACAAATCAGCACCGAGGGCAGAATGGCGTTGTAGGCGCTCATGGTTTTCTGGTTTTCTCTCATCCAGTCCACATAGTAGTTAGCGTTATAGTTTACTGCGTCAGAATATTTTTTGTAGGAACCGGCGGATTGACTAAACGCTTTGACTACCTCAATCCCACCAATGTACTCTACAATGGCGTTTGCCATCTGCTTTCCTGCTTTGACCGCGCCCTCCCATTTGACGGGATAATTCTTCATGCCAGCAGACATAACAGCAAGGCCCACCACCAGCGTGACAAGGGACAGGAGAGCCATGCGCCAGTCCACGACGAATAGATATACAACAATCACCAAAGGCACCAGCACATTTGCAGTCATTTCCGGGATCAGGTGCGCGAAGGTCGATTCCATGCCTTCTACCCGGTCAACAATCGTCGTTTTATACTGGCCGGACGGAGTATCTAAAATCGTCCCCATCGGGACACGGGCCAGTTTAGTGGTGATATTCTCCCGTAAATCGCGCAGTGTGTAATAGGTCGCTGTGTGGGAAATCGTTGTAGAAAGGCAGGAAAACAGCACCTTTCCAAAGTAACCACACAATGCAATAATGCCAGCGGTCACATATCGGGAAAAGTTCTGCTCCCCAGACAACATCATCGTGACAATATGCGCCACACAGAAATAGGGCACCATCTGGCAGGCCACGCCTAATACCGCAAGGATAATGCTACCGATGAATTTCCCGTGATAGGGTTTGCCCCATCCCCATAAGACACCTATGGGTGATTCTTTCTTTTCCTCCTTCATTCTGTGGACACCTCCTTCTCCATATCATTCAGGAAAAACTTTAGTAGCCGGTTTCGGCCATCGTTGTTCTCTATGGAATAACTTTCCTGAATTTGCCCGTTTTCTAAGTGAAGGACATAATTACAGCACCGTAAAATAAATTCCGGGTCATGGGTCACTACAAGCGCAGTTCTCCCAGTATCTGCCACTTGATTGACAACACTGGCAACCTGCCTCATGTGAAAAAGGTCAAGGCCGCTTGTTGGCTCATCGAATAAAATCAGAGGGCGTTCCGAAGCAATCGCAGAGGCAACTGCCACACGCTGCTTTTGGCCGCCTGACAGCCCCATCGGGTGGCAGTCCTCATAAGGCAGCAAGTCCATCTCTTTTAAGATTTCTCTTGCCCTTTGCTTATCCTCGGTTCCCATACTGAGCAGAATTTCATCCAGAACACTTTCGGTAAAAAGCTGATGGTTTACATCCTGCATAACCATATAGCAGAGTTTCAATCGTTCTTTCCTGGAATAAATCTTGCTCCGATCCTGCACTGTCCCCTTGAAGTGCTTTTCCAATCCGCAGAGGCACCGGGCAAAGGTGGATTTTCCCGCACCGTTATGTCCGATAATAGCCGTGGCGCTGCCGGATGGGAAAGTGGTTTCCGTTATATGCAAGGTTTCCGACTCATGCTTATAGGCAAAGGACACATTCTTTATCGTCCAAACCGCCTCATTTATTCGCTGCGGCGGCCCTTCAACTTCTGAAAGCCCTGCAAGTTCAAGAGGCCGAAGCCCCATTTCCTCTCGCTGTTTTGCTGACAGGCGGCAAAACTCCTCCGCTGTATAATCTCCTTCAATTTCTCCGTCTTTCAGATACAGAACGCGGTCAAAGAGGCCAGACAGATAGTACAGCCGGTGTTCAGAGATGATGATGGTCTTTCCTTGCGATTTCAAAGCAAAGAGAAGCTGCCGAAAATCAGCGATAGCGTATGTGTCAAGGTTGGATGATGGTTCATCCAGCACATAAACATCCGGGTCAATCGCTGCTGCCGATCCGCAGGCGATTTTTTGTTTTTCACCCCCGGACAAAGAAAAAATACTTCTATCAAGCAGCGGTTCCAGCTTTAGCTGTGCAGCTACACGCTTTACCCGTTCGCGCACAATATCTTCAGCCATGCCGTGGTTCTCCGGGCCGAAAGCCAGTTCGCTGGTCGTGTCCACATTAAAAAACTGAGAACGCGGATTTTGAAATACAGAACCGACTTTTAGAGAAATATCAAACAGTGACAGGTCGCGAGTATCCTTTCCATCCAGATAGACGGAGCCGGTATAAGTCCCCTCATGGTAATGAGGAATAAGGCCGTTGAACAGACGGGTCATCGTTGTTTTCCCGCAGCCGGAAGTTCCGCAAAGCAGGACAAAAGAACCGTCCTCAATGGTACAGGAAATATGTTTCAAAGCGCCTTCGGCCTGCTTTTCACTGTCAGGCAAACCGCTCGCTGGATAGGAGAATGACACATCCCTACATTCAATCACTTCATCACCCCCTTGTAGCCAGCACATAAATTTGTGCTGCGAAGGCACCGAGGCAGATCAGCAGAAAAAGAATGTCCTGCACATGAAAGCCCAGCTTACAGATATTTGTCCGCTTCACCGGGCCGCCCAATCCCCGTGTGAGAGCTGCCTGAGAGAGTTCCTCGCCAATTTTGACGGAGCAGATCATCATGGGGACAATCCGATACTCTAAAATCGCACCGGCTTTTCCGCCGCCAAAGCGGACGCCACGCATCCGCATGGCGTCCCCGATGGCGCTCCATTCTTCTGCAACCGTAGGGAAGAAACGAAACATCACGGACATGGGAATAGTGATTTGCTGCGGCAGGTGGAGCCGTTCCATTGCCGCGACAAATTCACTGACCGTTGTTGTTGTCACAACGAAATATCCCATAACCACACTGGGCGTAAACCTCAGTAGGATACCAACGATGGCTACTGCAATATAGTTTGCTACACTGGTCAGGCGGGACAGGCCAAACATTTCCAGGCACAAGCTGCCTCCAAAAATCAGGATATAGAGAACAGCGCCTTTCCATTTCCTGGCCGCTAACAAAAGCAGCAGAGGGATGGCCGCCAGCACGATGATGTAATACTGCATGATACCTTCATACGAACCGCCTAAAATAAAAACGGCTATGGTAATCAGTACCGCCAGTTTTGTCCGGGGGTCTAATAAAATTCCACTGTTGTTTTTTTGACTTGCAAGAAGTTCGCGGCTCATTACACAATTCCCGCCCGCTCAAAGTGCTTTTTGAAAATCTTCTGTCCAATCAGGCCACCCACAAGACCGCTGACAAAAGCAGCTACCAGAAGTACCGGCAAAATCCAGTCAGGCATATAGGCCATGAGCGTGTCGGCATATTCCTGACCATAACCGGGAAGCAGGCTCTGGTAGTAAGCGTCACGCGTCACAACGATGGGAATAAAGGCACCGATTACCCACATGGAAAAAACGCCGTGGATCAGCACTTCACGCTTAGCGTTCTTGTAGTCACAGGCTTTCATCATAAAATCGGAAATCAGGCCGAAGATCAGCCCGGTGGGAATGCACCAATAGCCCATGCCGGTCAGCAGCATGATGATACCGAGCAGCACCCCGCAGATGGTAAGCATACCGAATTTCTTGATTTTGGAGAAGAACAACATCATCGGAATACCGCCTACAAGCGGCACGATCACGCTGATAAGCGGAATGAAAATCGGGATAAAGCCGATAGACGCCGCCGCGAAAATGACGATAAAATAAATCGCCGTGAAAATACCGATGTTGATGAGATCCTTTCCTTGCAATTTGTTGTTCATTGCGAAACCTCCTAACATGATTGCTTTCTCGGTTAGACCTCGCTAACCAACTCTAATGGTAGCACATATTCGATTATGCTTCTATGCACATATCGGTATTTTAGGCCCGTATAGCAAGGAGTTTTTCCGTTTGGCCGGAATACCCATTGACCGGGAATTTTTGCGCCGGTATAATAATATCAACGATTTTGCGTGATGAAAGGGGCGAAGCAGTTGCGTGATATGATATACAGCATTTTGGAAAACAGCAATTCCGTTTCAGGTGTGACTTTGAAAAACAGTCCAAATAGCAGCGAACTACTATTAGATCAGGCAAATGGTAAAGGGCGCATGACATTCCATACGCTCTTTCCGGGCCTGACATTAGCTTTTATTTTTGTAAATGCTCCTGTGTGGCCGGAGTCAGAAGCCAACTCAGAGTTAAGGCCATTATTGATAAACTATTGTATTTCTGGCAGAAGTGAACTGCTTCTCGATGATGGCTCATACATTTACCTAAAGGAAAACGACTTTTGTATCAGTGGGCAGACAGCGCAGAAAGAGTACATCTTTCCCACACGGCAATATCAGGGCATAAAAATATACTTTGACCTTTCGCTCCTATTACAGTCCTGCGGCGAATTGATGAAATCTTTTTCGATTGATCTCATGCGCTTGGAAGAAAACTATTGCGCGAACCATAAAACATATATCAACGAAGCGGACAGCGAACTGGAAAATATATTTCAAAAACTCTGGCGGCTTTCGGAAAGACCGTCTGCCTTCCATTTGCAAATCTATACGCTTGAACTTATCCACCGGCTTCTCAACATGGAAATCCGGCCTCCGAAAACCTGCGGCTTCTACACGGAAACCCAAGTGGAGCTTGCAAAAAGGACAGCAAAAATTCTGTCAGATGACCTTCGCCAGCACATCCCTGTAAGGCAGATTGCAGAACGCTTTTCGGTCAGTGAAACCAGCCTGAAAAATTATTTTAGAGGCGTATATGGTCAAAATATATCTACTTGGCTGCGAGAAATCCGCATGAATGAAGCCGCCAGACTTCTCTCTGCCACAAAGCGTCCGATTGCCGAAATATCAGAGCAGGTTGGCTACTCCAATCAAGGGAAATTTGCAGCTGTATTCAAAAAACAGTATGGATTGTCGCCGCTAGAATACCGGCGACTGAGAAATTTAGAAAAGAATTAGTACCACCTGTTCTAAAGATTAAGTCATCGTAAAATAGCTCGAAAAAATGTATCGTTTTTGATCGCATTTTCTTCATTATTATGAAGACCGGGCAGCTTACGCCGCCCGGTCCCTTCTTAATTACTCCGCATCCCGGAAATACCGGATGCACTTCATCAGCTCCGCTGCCAGCTCCTGGTACAGATCTTCATCAAATCTTCTGTTCACCAATGAATACTTAATCAACAGCGGCCTGTACATTGCAAAGATCTCTGCCTTCGCATCCATGTCCCCGGCTTTTGCCCGGTATAATAATTCATCAAAGCTCAT
The DNA here is from genome assembly GCF_016586355.1 of Anaerostipes butyraticus. GTDB lineage: Bacteria > Bacillota > Clostridia > Lachnospirales > Lachnospiraceae > Anaerostipes > Anaerostipes butyraticus. The sequence continues at coordinate 87,825 of NZ_BLYI01000023.1, read as the reverse complement.
CTTATTTATCCCCCAATCTTTTGCGTATTTTACGGATTGCATAGAAGTACGCATCCTTGCAGCGCTCTGCTGTCATCCCGGTCATCTCGCCAATCTTTTTAAATGAGCGCTCCTCAAATACGTGAAGATAGATCAGCTCCCGTTCTTTCTCATTGAGCATCAGCAGCGATTTCACAAGTTTTTCATCCGAGAGTTCGTTCCACTCCGGGAACTCACCTGCAGCCTCTTTGAGCAGAATCTCTTCCCGCTCCTGGTTCTCCCTCATTTCTTCAAATGTGATCCGTTCTTCAATCTCCGCAATTTCCTCCATCAAGAAGGAGTCCTTCTCTGTCCGGATCTTTTTGTCCAGGTAACTGCTCCTGCGCCCTTTGATAAACTCCAGTAAGTATGCCGTAAAATGGTTCTTTGTCCGATCTCCTGAATAGGTATGTTTTTCATTCATATGTGATTCCTCCTGAATTTCATCTGTAGTTCCAAAGAAATTCAGAAGGCCGGCGGCGAGCGGCACCCTGGCAGTCTTTCGTTCCGTTCCCACGGCAAAAAAATAAGACCGAAAGCTGCCAACGGCAGCCCGATCCTATCCGGCGGATTTAACTTTACATGAGAACACGCAGTATATGTGGTCGGAACCAACACATATACTGCGTGTAAAAGAGTTTCTTCACCTGCAAAAAGAAGCAGGATTTTTTTGAAATTGTTTCAGATAGCGTCTGATCCATCCGGCTGTTCACACCTTATCTTCCGTAGATTCCCCCTCTATGTATGCGTTATATCGCCTTCCAACACGCATAATAGCGCATTTCATATACTGCTTGTCTGCGGTAAAATATATGCAGGAAATGAGGTGATTGGATGTATAGACAACGATTGGGGGATGCTGTAAGAGAAGCCAGAATGAATTTGGATTTATCGCAGAATACGCTTGCGGAACGGTCCCACGTATCCCTTCGTACAATTTCAGATATCGAAACTTATAAGGCGAACCCTCGTTTTGACAGTCTCTGCTCCCTGGCGTCCTATCTGAACATTTCTATTGACGCGGTGATCAAAGACCGTAAGAACAATAGCGGCAGTACGACGATGCAGCAGATCCTAATAGAATTGGAGTCCTGCTCGGAAGAAGAGCAGGTTATTGTGCTGCAAACGCTGCGAGGCCTCTTGAAAGGACTACATACCCGGACAGAGAACCCCACATAACCACCTCTTCTGCCATTGTAAGATACACTTCTCGGAAATCTTTATAGAAGTTCTATGGATTTTCTATGGAAATTCTGAAAAAACGGTGAAAAGAGGGAGAACCCATGCGAGTTCTCCCCAAAGACCTGTATCACATATTTCTAAATGCTGCCATGGCATCCGCAATATCCTGCATCGTTCTTTCATCAATCGGAGGGCCTTCTTCGTTCAGATCCTCGATTACAGCCTCTGCAGGCTTCTTATCTGACTCCGGCTGCAGCTGCTGGCCGGTTAAAATTCCAATGTCTGAAACGGGAGCCTCACCAGTGATCCGTTCCATTTCCTGCCGTACCAGAAGACGCACCATTGCCTGGATGTTTTCCTGGGAGACTCCAGTATCTCCTCCAGACTTCTTCCCCGTATACTGCAGGATTGCTTCCGCAATCAGCGCCGCCTTTTTCTCCGTCCCGTTCAGGATCTCTACGACTTCCAAATGCTCCGGATTTTTCTTGTCAAACCCTATCGTAAATACATATGGATTTTTCTTTCCCACATCATCACTTCCCTGCTAAAGAACTGCGGTACAGGATGCCGTACCCTTTCGCATTTGCAAAAATATCATCAATAAACTGATACTTGATCAGACGGCTGGAACTTTCCAGGAACCGCCGGAGTAAGATGGCTCCGCCTCCGATGAATATAGTATAGGTAGATTTCGTGTCAATGCCCCGTTCCCGGACACTGCTGAGCAGGTCGGTCACAAAATTCCGGGCCATTTCTTCCACGGTATGTACCACCATTTCCGGATAATATTCCGTCTTGCCTTCCAGGATACTGTCAATGTCAGTTTCCTCCAGCAGCATATCGTGATCCCCGTTGACACTGGAAATGATATCGTTATACATGGTGATGACACCCTTTTCCATGGAATCGCAATAGTCCAGACATGGGCTTCCGCTTCGCATCAGCAGAAAATCTGAAGTAAATCCGCCAATATCAATCCCTACGGCCTTGGGGATCTGCCGGATTTTTTCTCCCTCTGTCATCATTGCGGCATACGCCTGGGGATATACAGCTACATCCTGGATGCAGATATGATAGGTTCTTCCGTTATACACCAGATTCTGCATCTTTCCGTCACCCAGGAAATACTCCCGATACCGCTCTGCCAGCTCTGAGTAATGCTTAGGCGGCACACCAATCGGCAGCGATACCTGCACCACATCTTCTTCCGTTACCTGACCGGTACGCTCCAGTTCCTTTGCAATAGCAAACCTCGTCAGGATGGAAAAACGCTCATCCTGCGTCTTGTCCCTCTGATACGGGATCCGCTTGTCACTCAAAACATAAAACTTCCCGTCAGTCTGAAGGAAATCCTCCCGGCCTGCAGGCTTACGATCAGTGGATGAGAGCCCCGTAGTGAAAAGAAAATGGGTGGTCTTCATGTTCCGGTTCCCGTGATCCACGGGGATAGTCAGTTTTTTTATCATAATGCGTCACTCCTTATATTGATTTCTACTTATTCCATACGTATGAGATATGTAGATAGCAACTCTGGAGAGAAAATTTTTTGAGACTTTTTATTTAGGATAGTATTCCAGACGTGTCTTTGGTAGAATGTAGGCAGAAACAAATTGGAATTTGCAGGACTGAAGGCTATAAACTAATAAAAATTTCCTTGTCAAAAAATCTTTGCGTTTATAATAGCGGACTGTAAAAGATGGATTGCTTTTCTTTTTGTTACATTCCACTGATAATATCCTTAGGAGGTAAAACGATGAGTATTGGAAAAACAATATTAAATGTTCGAAAGGAAAAAGGAATGTCACAGGAGGAATTCGGCGAATTATTTCATGTTACCAGACAGACGGTATCAAATTGGGAGAATGAAAAAAACTATCCAGATTTGAATACGTTAGTAACTATGAGTGATATGTTTGAAATTTCTCTGGATAAATTATTGAAGGAGGACAAACAAATGGTAAAAACAATAGATAAGGAAAGATTATACGGGAAGTATTATAAACATAAGCAATCTATTATTGATTTTTTTACAGGTGCTGGTACAGGACTAGTGATTTCGTGTTGTATTTCTCCAGATTCAATTAGAAAAACGGTTATACTTTGCATTGGGATTGCGATGTTTTTAATTGGTGGAGTTAAGAAACTTAGATGGGACAAAGAGGTTGTTAAGTATCTGGAAAAGCAAGAAAAGGAGGAGGGCGTAAAATTTTCTGTGTCTATGGGAAAAATTCTTCTTTGATAAGAAACAGATATGTATAATTGTCTTGTCGGAACTTCTGCTTTTTGGCTGTCGAATTACTTATCTGTTTATAGTATTACCCATTTGACTCATGTTATACATGAATTTTAAGATTTTTTGCAGCACAAATAACGGCATCTGTAATCCCTTTTTCGTGGGCTCTGCCCACACCCGGCCTCAGGAATAAGCTGGGATTTTCTGGGAATACTATAAATGCCGAAGGAATAAGGGGAAGACAGGAGCGGAATAGTTTTTCATCCACTCCTGTTTTCCTTTTACAGGTATGCTGTCAGTCTCTCATCGTATAAAAGAATCAGTTGGTTCAACACTTGATCCCAGTTCCGATAACGCTGCGTCCACTTCTTTGTTACATTTCTGCTCGCAAGAAACAGCATCTTTTCAAGAGCGGTATCGCTTGGGAACACACTCTTTGTCTTTGTGACTTTCCTGTATTGACGGTTCAGCCCTTCTATGATGTTTGTGGTATACATAATTCTGCGGATATCTCCGGAAAACTGGAAGAAAGAACTCACATCTTCCCAGTTGTTTTCCCAGTTACTGATCGCATAGGGATATTTCTTTCCCCATTTCTCCTTGATCGTTTCCAATTCCGAAAGAGCTGCGGATTCATTGGGCGCGTTATAGACAGCCTTGAAGTCTGCGGAAAACTTCTTCAGATCGTTATAATTCACATATTTAAAAGAATTGCGCAGCATATGGATGACACAGCGCTGGATCTGTGCCTGTGGGAAAACGGCCTGAATTGCGTCTTTAAATCCGGGGAGACCGTCTACGCAGAAGAACAGGACATCCTGCACGCCACGGTTTTTCAGGTCGTTGAGCATTCCGAGCCAGAACTTACTGGTCTCATTCGCTCCTACGGTAATACTGAGAATATCCTTGTATCCTTCCACGGTAACTCCCAGTACAATATAAGCAGCGCGGCTGAGGATCCTGCCGTCTTCCCGGACTTTGTAATGGATACAGTCCATAAAAACAAAAGGATATACAGGGTTCAGTGGACGAGACTGCCACTCTTTCACTTCCGGAAGGATTTTGTCCGTGATTTTGCTGACCATTTCGGCGGAAAGTTCAATCCCATAAAGTTCCTGGAGCTGGTCATGAATATCCCTTGTACTCATTCCGCGGGCATAGAGAGAGATTACTTTCTCCTCAATCCCGGAAATATCCCGCTGATATTTAGGGATCAGCTTTGGTTCAAACTCACCATTGCGGTCACGGGGAACATCGATCTGGAATTCCCCGTACTGGCTTTTGAGTGTTTTGGGAGAGTGGCCATTCCTCTTATTATCGCTCTTAAGATCACCTTTACAATTTTTTTCATAGCCCAGAGTTGCATCCATCTCGGCTTCCAGAAGCTCCTGCAATATATCTTTGAAGCTGTCTTTGAGAAGGGAGTAAACATCAGCCACACTGGTAATGTTGTTTTCTGTAATAATCTGTCGGATTTGGTCTTTTGCTACTGCCATAAATAAACTCCTTTTCGATAAGAATTATCATATCTGTAATTCTTACCAAAAAGGAGCCATTTTTTACCAAAGCCACAAAGTTTTTTACACTACCAAAAGGAGCAATAAAGATACAAACAAATCCTAATTTTTCTCTATCAAGGCAGGCGCCGGTTTCCCGGTGCCTGCGTTTCATTTACCGTTCCATATAGGTGACGGTATTCTGTCTAAATCCATTCTCTTTACAAAAATCCCTGTATAATTCTTCCAATTCCGTCATGTTGTAAGCATCGAGTTCCGTCTCATCTTCCTGACCATCCATGTTGATAAATCCGATCCTGTAAGTACCTCCCACGGTTGTCACAATTCCTTTTCCTGCTTCTCTGATCGTCATATCCATCCTCCATTCTTCATTCTTCAGGCAACTTTTGCCTGATTATTCTCATTCATTTCCGGGAATAATATCTTCGCCTTTTCCTGCAACAGACGGCAGAACAGCTCTTTGTACCGTTCATATGCCTGGTTGTTGAGCGGTGCTTGCAAACAAGTAAGGCTCCAGACCAGCAATTCTTCTTCCTCTGTGTCATACTTTCCGGTGGTAAAGACATTTCCGTTATAAACCGGTTTAGGCGGTTTGCTGATTTCCTGCAGTTCGCCTTTTGTCCTGGCATTTTGAAGCATCGCTGTCTTTTTCTGAACAAATCCTAAGATAATCTCCTCCAGCATCCCCCGCTCCTGATAACGCCATGCCCGCTGAAAAATTGTCTGGAGTGTTTGTATCCGCTCCTCCTTAAGCCTGTCATCTTCTTTTCCTTCAATTTTCTCCCGTTCTTTCTCATATTCAGCTTCCAACATGATACTTTCCTCCATAAAAAAAGACCGGCATGGTGTCTTCCTTTTCCATACCGGCGCTGTTTTCTGTTCCTATACTTTTCTTCTTCAATTTGCTATTTCCTCTGTCAATTTCCCGTGGACAATATACCGATAATCACGTCTGGAGCTGACACAGGTGGAAAGTGTCACCACCCGGTCTGTTTCCACGACTTCCACACCGGTATCATATCCCGCATAGGAGCGGATCTGCTTCAGAAAAGCCTGAAAGTCTGCCTCTTCCGGAAACGCATAGGTATAAGCCTCGCTCCCCACATACCCGGCATAACAGGAGAAGATCTGATATTTCAGTACCTTCCCCGGCACATACAGGTAAAAGTAAGGAGAAGCCTCCCACAGAGCCTGATCCTGATAATGGGATAGGGTTCCAAACATACTGCCGTTTTTCATATTGTGGCCGTATACAATGGTGTTCGGATCCGCAAAATCCGGCTGGTTATGCCAGTCCGCAAAGATACTGCCGCTGCTGTTGTACTCCCCGGTAAACAGATGATGCAGATAATAAGCATTATCGGTTCCCTGTACCACCGGATAACTAATGGAAAGGCCGGGAATATCAATCCAGGCGATCACGTCCGGGTTCACAGCCTGCAGTCCTTCAAAGTCAATCTTCAGATATCCGTCCGGTTCTGCATCTGGTTCGCCCCCGTCTGGTTTTGGTGTGTCCTCCGGCTCCTCCACAAATGAAGCAAGCTCTTCGTAGGTATCCTCGCCCTCCTGGTATTCACCATAGATTCCTCTTAGTTTCCATGCGGAAAAAGCAAGAGCGCCGATGGCAAGCAGGATCCCTGCCAGAAACAGCAGCTTTTCTCCCTTTTTCATATGTCCACTCCCTTCTGTTCCTGCAAAGGGGCTGTCTGTGCAGCCCGCTTTGCGTAATAATAATCATCAATGCCTTTGAGTTTTCCATTCCAGTTTCCATCCGCATCCTGGTCCCAGACCATACGGCTGACCGGCAGGGACAGCTCCTGGCAGATCCCATAGACTTTTCCACAGGCGTTCTGGATGATCCGGCGCTTTTCCACCTTGTACGGACAGTTTTCCGGCGTACCCTTTTCACTGCAGACCGAACATTTATGATAATGCTTATCACAGTCGGTTTTCAGCTTCTTGTCCATGTCAAACGCCTCAAAGAGAAATTTCATTTTTCTTTGCTGAAATTCCTCCAACACCGGGCGCAGGCTCCGGTACATATTCACACCTGCCAGGCAGATAAATGTATGCCCAGACAGATAATGAGCAATCGAGCCTTTCAGCCCGCCCTCTGTCAGATAGACGTTTTCCGCATCCAGATCTCCGATCACATGAACCGGGCTTCCGGAGGAAACACCGTGTGGATAGCCAGCACTGGAAAACCAGAGATATTTGTTGTTATCCCTGGGATGGTCCAGACGAATCTGACACGCCTGGATCTTTCCGTCCATGGACTCCACAGGAACCAGGAAGCCGGAGTTCTTCGTCTTGAAATTCAATGTCCAACGCTCCTCCGGATCCCGATAAAATCCCGGTACGCCTTCCAGCACGCAGCCGCTCTCCTGAATTGTCTCTGCAATCTTATGCAGCCCGTACATCGGAACACTCCGGTAGCGCCGCTCTTTTATCTGTTCGATTGTAAGGCCCCGGGATCTCAGGTTTTCTCTATGTACACTGTAAAGGGGAAGCCGATCCAGTAATTCCGTATAGGTACGGTGCCGTTCATCCAGTGGCGCCAGCTTCGACTGCACAGGCTCTTCCTTTTCTTCCTGTACCTTTGCCTGGCGCACCTGCCGGTATTCCCCTTTATTCAAAGCCTCCCGGATTTCCTCATTTGCTTCCCGGTAGGTCAAGTTATGCAGGTCCGCATAAAGCTGCAGCATCCCGCCGGATTTGTCACAGCGGTTACAGCGAAAGACGTTTTTTGCCGGATTGATATTCAGCCGCCCTTTGGTGTCGCCACAGAACGGGCAGTCGTAGTAATTTCCACGGCGCTTATGCAGCCGCAGAAGGTTGGCAACATCGGTGATGTCATAATCAAACCCGGTCATATCATACATCCAGGTCCGACCTCCTTTCTTCCGCAGCCTAAAGAAGACTGCGGAAAGTTGTATTTAATGATTAACCGGCCTTTGGAAGTGCCTGGCTCAAAAGAACCCTGGCTGCCGCCGGGATCAGATTGTTATGCCCCCGGTAGCTGTTAGCGAAATAATCCAGGCTGGAAGGGCTTTCCACAGCCACTTGCCCCATAGATTTCCCGCCAAATTTTCCTTTTCCGCCAATGACCACGGCTTTCGCCTGCTCATAGGTCATGCGGTTTGCCAGCTCCTCCACAGGAAGGTTTCCATCCAGAGGAGTGTTCTTCACAGGTGCAGGCTGTCGCATCGGCTGTACAGACGCTCCCATCATATTTCCCTGCGCCTGTGCCTGATGATAAAATTGGTTCATCATGCTCTGGCTGGGGCTGGATTCTGCCGTACTTCCCGGATACACCATATTTCCTGCAGGCGTATTCCCTGCATAGTGATTCTGGCTATTGTAGCCCGGCTGTCCGGCAGAAACCGGCTGCCCTCCATAAGAGGGAGCACCTGCGGCAGCTTCCGGATACTGCATTGGTACGGGGATCCCCGCATCCACCTGCGCCGGATCGTTGCTTTCTCCTACGTCCGCAAACTGGACGCCATAACCCGCATCAGAGAGCGCACGTCCCACGGCGGCAGTCTCTGCCATCTCCAGGAACTTGTCTCCAAACTTTGGATCCTCTGAGCGGAATTTCATGGAAAACGCATTGGCAATGTAATTCTCCGGTGCATCCGTGTAGTTCAGATAGATCTTTGCCTCCGCCAGCGCCACGTTCTCATTAAACCAGACAATATGACTGGAGATCCGCCCCAAAGGATTCGCCAGACGGAACCAGAGTTTCCGGTATTTCACATCCAGATAAAGCTGGTCCTCCTGATCCTCCTGTTTGATCGTCCGGGCAAATTCCAGAGGTTCAAATCCCTCCACCCGGTTCAAAGCCGCCACTGCCTGATTTTTCTGATACAGTAATTCGTTCATACATCTGCTCCTTTCACAAACAGGGCAGGATATCCCTCTACATAAGGAATAGCCTGCCTTTCTCCATAAGTGGAAATTATTTTTATACCGCAAGCCGAAGCTGTTTCGGCTCACGCTCATTCAGGTATTGATAATAGTAACGGGTGATCCGCTCCCCAAGAGCTGTATTGCGCCTGCCGGCATCGTCCGTATGGACTGCCTGGCAGACTGCGTTCCATTGCCCCACCAGATACACCTTTTTCTTTGCACGGGTAATGCCTGTGTACAGGATATTCCGCTTCAGCATCATATAAAAGGCTCTCACCCAGGGGATGATGACAATATCGCACTCGGATCCCTGGGACTTGTGTATGGTAATGGCATTGGCGTGTTCGATCATCTCCAGATCTTCCGTCTCGTAGGTCACGACACGTCCATCCGGAAATTCGATCACCGTTTTTACGGTTCCTTCCTCATCCGTATAAAAATCCGTAATCCTTCCCAGGTCCCCATTGCTGGCCATCAACGTATTCTTGTTCTGAAGCACCTTATCCCCTTCCCGGTAGGTCTGCCCTCCTGCGGACAGTTCCTTTTTCCCAGGACTTGGCGGATTGATCAGGTCCTCCAGGCTCCGGTTCAGCTCGTTAGCGCCGTTTACCGTCTTTACCCGATAGGGTGTCAAAATCTGCACATGGTCCAGGCCGTTCCTTGCGGCCTCTTCCTGGTAAAGCTGGCGTACCATGGCTGCTGTCTCATCTGCCGAATTGCAGGAGATAAACTGGAAATCATCTCCAAACCCAAAATCCGTCCGGTTTGCCAACATTTTACGGGCATTTAAGTGGATGTTGCTGGTCTTTCCCTGGCGGAATACCAGATCCAGCACCGTCACAGGGATCAGCCCGCAGCCGATCAACTGTCGGAACACATCACCGGCCCCCACAGACGGGAGCTGATCCACGTCGCCTACCAGCAGGATACGGGAGGCAGGCTTTACCCTGCGGAAAAATTCATATCCCAAATGCATATCTACCATGGATACTTCATCCAGATTCAGAAATCCGGCCTCCAGATATTCTACTGCGTCTTCATAATCGGCAAAGTCACCCAGAAGCCCCAGAGCCATGTGCATCGTTGAGGCGTCTTCATGCCCGGTGCTTTCCGCCATCCGGCGTGCCGCACGCCCCGTAGGAGCCATGAGCTGTACCTGTGATCGGCAGACAATGGCATGGATATAAAGGATGACCTTTAACACGGTGGTCTTTCCGGTTCCAGGCCCGCCGGTAATAATGCTGATCTGGTTTCGGAACACCATGCGCACTGCCTGTTTCTGCTTCTCTGACAGGGTAATCGCCAGGGCAGTCTGGGCCTGCGCCAATTCCTTTTCGATGTCATACGCCTCTCCCTGATCCAACAGACGCCGGGCGATCATGGAAGCAGTCTGGTTTTCTTCTTCATACTGTTTCTTCACATACACACGTTCGCCGTCTACCACAATGCTTTCCTGCATGACCAGCCGGTAGAGTACCCTCTGGATATCTGTTTCTGTTACTGCCTGATTCGGAAGATCCTGGTTCAGCATGGTATAGGCCCGCTGGATCAGCTCCGGGCGCTCCAGGTACAGATGCCCCTGCTCCTTCATAGCTGATTCCATGAGATGGGAGAGGCAGCCTGAAATCCGCATGGGATCATTGAGCGCCTGGCAGTTCTGCCGTCCAATAGCATCCACCGTTAAAAAGCCAAACCCTTTCACAGCACAGAGCTGATAAGGCCTGTGGCGGACAATCTCCACGGACTCATTGCGAAACCGCTGGAGGATCAGGTTCACCTTTTTAGGCGTTACCTTATAGGGTGCCAGGAATGTCATGAGTTCCCGGAACACCTTATTTTTTCCGTAGGACTCCACAATCCCCTTCAGCTTTTTCTGGGAAATTCCTTTTACCTTCAGAAGCTCCTGGGGATGTTCTTCCATGATTTCCAGCGTATTAAGGCCAAATTCTTTGTAAATGGCCTCTGCAACTTTTGGCCCCACACCCTTTACAGAACCGCAGGAGAGGTAGCCTAAGATCCCCTCCTTCGTGCGCGGCACGATCTCCATGAAATTTTCCACCTGATACTGCAGGCCGTGGCTGGACTTTTCCCACTGTCCTTCCATCTCAATCTCGATCTGGTCAGACTGGGGCAGGTCAAAGCCTATAGCGGTAAACCCGATCACTTTCTGGCCCTGTAAGTATTTGTCTCTGGCAGCAAGCGGTACAGAAGCATCCTTCGTCGTAAACACCGCAATGGTGTATCCATTCTCCTCATTCAGAAATATGGTTTTCCGGTATCTGCACCGCATATTCGATCTCCTTCCAATTTTTTATCTTCCGTAACTGAAACGGATCCCGGCCTCCTTCGAGCCAGTACACCTCCTTCCCGGTATCATGGGCATAACGGATTTCTCCTTCCATGCCGGAAGAAATCCTGCCGCCACAGATAATCAGCACATCACAGAAGTCTAAAAGCTGTTTTCCAATGGAAAGCGCCAGCTTCCGTTCCTCTGGTATGGTGTCATCCAGCATCAGCGGCAGATAGGCATGGGAGGCATACGTGCGGCAGTGGAATACCTCTCTGATCGTATCCAGATACGCCTTCGCAAGCCCCATGTTAAACATTCGTTCTTCCCGGGTTTTTGCAGACAACGGAGAGCAGATATACGCTCTTTTTCCTTTTAACATCACGCCGCCTCCTTCTTTAACCGGAAGATCCGGTTTTCTGTTTCTGTAGCATATTCTTTGAAAATATCCGGATGCTGCACTTTCAGCTTTTCAAGATTTTCTTTCCCGATCATCGTCCTGCGGGTCGGGTTAAAGGTAATCTTGTAACGGTTGGTTCCGTCTTCCAGAAATGCCTTGCATCCCTGTCCCATCAACTCCACGAAAGGAACACTGATCGAACGCTGTTCAGCGTCAATTTCCTTCTTACGCTTCTCTAAGCGTGATTTTTCATCTGATAAAGCAAGATACTTTTCCAGGCTTTTGGAATCCAGCGTCGTGATTGGGATTTCCGGGATCGACTTATCAGCATAGCCGCTGTAACGGCGGATGCTGGCAAGCACCAGATCCGGTTTCCCCACCAGCGGCGGTTCCACCTTCTTCTCCACAAATTCACGCCAGAAATATCCTTCCTGCTCGATGATATCCTGCTCTTCCATGAGATCACGCTCCAGAGAACGGTATACAAAGTCGTTCTCGTTATTTCCCCACAGACACGCAATAAATGCATGACTGATGTTCACCACCGACATATAGTGCCGCACCTGATAGACATAGTGCTCCGGGATTTTCCCGTCATCCCACTTCTCTTTGGCGTTATAATTACAGGTTTTGCACTCCAGTATGGCAAAGCTGCCATCCGGCATACGCACAAAGAAATCAATATCGGCAAGCATAAACGGGTAAAGCGGATGCCGGAACATGATCCGCACGGGAAACACCTCCAGGCCGGTTTTCTTAGAGAAAATCTCCGCTACCAGATCCTCTAGTCTGTGTCCAAATTCCTTGGCAACCCAGTTTGCTTCTGGTTCCTCGATCACCGGGGTAACGCCGATCTTGTCATAGTAAAGATCACGGCTGGTAACAAAAGGCGAGATCCCCATGATGGCAGCTACATCACTGCCTCCGATTCCCAGACGGCGGAATGCAAGCCATTGCTCTCTGGAAAGGGTGCTGATATCCACGACCTGTTCCGGTTCATAATCCATTCGTAACGTCTGTTTCATAAGCTCCTCCTTAACACTTAACGGCGCCATATACATCAAACTCCTTCCAGTCCATGGCAAGGGCCCTGGTCAGGTTTTCCTCCATCCGCAAAAGCTGGCTGCCGGTAAATCCCTGGCAGGCGGCATAGAAGGGTGCCTCGTTCATGGCATAGTAAAGGTCATGGGCCGTGCAGGTCTGTTCCCCGTTCTGTGCCACATACATCTCCACCACTTCATTACGGATCGCCGCTTTGATCTTCAGCTTTTTCATCAGTAACTTTAAGCAGTTCACCGGGTTATGGATCTCAATTTCCAGAAGCGCTGCCAGACGTTCTGTGGCATCCTTGTATCTTGCATACACCTCTTTCAAATTGTTGCGGTAATCCAGGATTGTGCTGTGGTTCCTGTGCGCCAGAGTGATCGGGCTTCCCAGGCTGAGCGTATGGTTGTTCCCGTCTGTCAGCAGCATAGGATACAGATTGACACCGCTGGCTGCAACATCAGAAGTGGTCAGGCGCAGCGCCGGCGTAAGATTCTTTCTGCTTACTCCGTACCGGTCCAGCGCATCCCTGTAGGTGTCCAGAAGCTCCTGGTTCCCGGAAAGCGTCCACATGGCACTCATGACGGAATGGTCATAGGTTCCGGAGCCTTCCAGATAAGCGCTTCCCTTGAAATTCGTGTGCAGATATTCGCTGGTCATCTCAAAGATTGCTTTCATGTCCAGTACGCTGTAATCATGGGCGTCTCCCCCGTGGACTGCAGAGACTTTTCCATCCGCAATCTTGATGAGGCATTCCCCTTTCGCTGCTTTCAGGCAGCAATTCACAACCTTTGCATAAGTTGCCAGATCCAGCTTTCGCAGGCCGTCCCCGCCAATACCGGCACGTCCTAAGATTGTCTGGATCGCACAGTTCCGGACCGGATATGCCTCGCCTCGTACCTTCAGTACAAGCCGGGTGTGCTTTTCCGTATCCTTCAGGATCTCCTCCATCTCTTCGTCTCCGTTCTCCAGGTTGCCCGCCTCTTTTTCGAGCGGCACCAGCCGGAGGGCACGGATGGGCTTGCGGATCCACTCTGAGGCTTTCCCTCTTCTTGAAAGAAAATCAAGCATCTCCTCCGCCGTGGCAAATGTCTTTTCAAAACCATCTGCGTAAACCATTGTTTCATTCATTGTTTCTTCCACCTTTCTTTAAAATATTTTTCCATAAACAGCCGAAGCTGATTGTGGCAGGCCACACACATACACAAAAATCCGGCAGAAACATTTTCTTCCGGATAAACGGCAATAAAAAAGGATGAGAAGAGAAACCTCTTGTTTTCTCCATTCATCCTTTTCCAATCTGGTTCTTCACCGATAAAACAAAAAAAGTGCCACACAGCCATTTCAGGCATACGGTGACACTTCACTACAAACATAAACAACTTATGCCGGGAAAAGCTCCTGCTTTTCCTCTTCATGTACGGGATTTCTCAAAATCCCAAAACATGATCCCCCGCCGGGGAACGCATAAAAAAGAACTATATCAGTATAGTAGCACAGGATATAGGTGCTGTCAATTTGTTTTATACTATATATGGTATCAATAACGGTATAAATATCCTATTTTGTGGTTTTTGTTCTCTCCTCGCTGACAAACGTGATCTGTCTTGCCATAAATTCCTCACAGCTTGTCAGAGTTTTTCCATGCTTCTTCTGCTCCTCACTGGCATTTTGATTACATCGTTCTTCAAAGATACATCCCTCACAGTTGTTTGCCAGCGCCCTGCGGACCCATTTCAATTCTTCCTGCGTACCTATGATTTTCATTAAAAACACCTCATTAACATCATACCCTAAAACAGCGCTTCTATCACATTTTTTTGCAATCAGGTATATAGCAGTAAATTCCGGTTATATTCCGTAATATAAGCATTTATATAGTGAATAACTCTATTTTATTCCGTAATTTGCCGGAAGTAAATAGTTTAAAATCGAAGGAAGATGTAGGAAGAGAGGTGGATGACATGGAGAAAAAATTTATCGGTGACAGGATTACCGAACTGCGGATAAAAAAGAATGTATCCGAATATCAGATGAGCCTGGATCTCGGCAAAAACAAAAGTTACATCCAGTCCATTTCTTCCGGGCGCTCCCTGCCTACCATGGAGAACTTCCTGGAAATCTGCGAATATCTGGAAGTAACTCCCTGCCAGTTCTTCGATACAGCTCTTCACAATCTTCCTCTATACGAAAAAGCGGCTGACTTATTAAAGCAGCTCGACGATGAGGATATGATCGCTGTAATCAGTATACTACATCGGCTCGCTGCCAGACATAAATAATTTTCAGAGGCTGTCCACACGGACAGCTTTTTTTCTATTTTTTACACATTCTGCATTTTCTCCGCTATTTCCCTTACAAATGGCAAAATAGAGTACCTTGAAAATTTCATACCCTCCCGGAAGAGGGATACGGGTGCCTGCAGATAGTGCAGCATGATGCGTGCCTGCAGGCTTTAAGATTGCATAGCAACGCCGAAGACGCGGCTTGGGAAGGCGCAGGAACTGGCTTCCAGGGAGATAGAGAAAAACGGTATCTTAAACATAACTATAATTTATTTTTGCAAGAGGTATCTGAACCTAAAGACCTTTTACTCAAATTCTGGTATAATAATGAACAGGTATTGAGAATGGTACTCTGTTCATGGAAAGGAGGGTTATGGTTACTGTAACGAAATCAGATTTAATTGCACTTGGATATGGTCCTTCTTTTGCTGCTGACATTATTCGTGAGGCTAAAAAGTTAATGGTGGAAAAAGGACATACCTACTATCAGTCAAGAAAGCTGGACAGAGTTCCAAAAGAGGCCGTAGAAGAACTGCTCGGTATCAAACTTCCAGATGAGCAGTAATGACACACTTCTTGCAGAAATGTAAGGAGTAAACTTTATGGCAAAAGATCCAATTAAAAAAGCTGAAAACGGAACCTATTATTTCAGGGCAAACCTGGGCTATGATTCTGTAACCGGAAAGCAGATCCAGAAATACCGCAGCGGCTTTTCTACAAAAAAGGAGGCTCGTACAGAGTATTCCCGATTGGTGCTGGCGGCAGAAGAAGGACTGGCTATGGAAAAGAAACAGCCCTCGTTTAAGCAGTACATTGAGGAAATTTATCTTCCATGGTATAAAACGCAGGTCAAAGAAAGTACCTATAAAAACCGATTAAATACTATTGAAAAGCACTTTAAATTTTTTTACAGGAAAAAGGTTGCTGAAATAGAGCCGATTCATGTACAGGCATGGCAGCTGAAGCTGGCAAAAGAGTACAGTCCAAATTATGTACGGATTATCCAGGGCATGTTGTCGCTCGCTTTTGACCGTGCAATTATCCTTGGTCTTGCTTCAAAAAATCCGTCACGTATGGTCGGCAATATTAAGTCAAAAAAAGTGAAGATAGATTTCTGGACGCTGGATGAATTTCAGAAAGTCATTTCTCTTTTATACAAGGGTGACTACTATGAACATTATTTGTTCATCTGCTTCTGGCTCCTGTTCACAACAGGACTGCGGATCGGAGAGGCTGCTGCATTACAGTGGGATGACATTGATTTTGAAAGCGGAATAATCAGTGTAACCAAAACACTGTATTACAAATCAATGACGGAATACAAATTTGTGGAACCCAAAACATCTGCCAGTGTCCGAACAGTTGTGCTTGATGATGATACTATCAGGGAATTAAAAGAGTGGAAAGAAGTACAGAAAAAAGTTTTGAAAGACTGTAACTTTGTACTAAGCTACAATGGGATTCCCACCAGCAAGCATACCCTGCCAAGAGCCCTGGAAAAGCTGGCAGGGCTTGCCGGCGTTCACCGAATTAAAATCCATGCTTTACGTCATTCTCATGTTGCACTCTTAATCAGCATGGGGGTGAATCCATTGATCATTAAAGACCGTCTCGGCCACGAAAAAATCCAGACGACTTTAGGGACCTATGGACATCTATATCCTAACAGCAACTTTGAGGTTGCTAAAATGTTAGGCGGAGTTATTAACTTCACACCTGCTACGGAAAGCGTGGCTGATTACACACACAATCAGTTCACCGCTTCTTATCACAGGCAAATGTAAAAATGCAATGATAATGCAATCCAGAGGCACCGGTGCCGGAAAAGCCCGTAAATAAAGGCTTTCTGGCCCACCGCCGACTATTCGAACTCTATCGTTCCCGGCGGTTTGCTGGTCAGATCGTACATTACCCGATTGACTCCTTTTACTTCATTGATGATTCTTGTCATGACTTTATTGAGTACCTCATATGGTATCTCTGCTGCTTCTGCCGTCATGAAGTCAATGGTATTTACCGCTCTCAAAGCGACTGCGTAGTCATAGGTTCTTTCATCCCCCATAACACCTACGCTTCTCATATTTGTAAGTCCCGCGAAGTACTGTCCGATGCTGCGGTCCAGTCCTGCGTTGGCAATTTCTTCTCTGTAAATTGCGTCTGCATCCTGCACGATTCTTACTTTTTCCTCAGTGACTTCACCGATGATTCGGATACCGAGTCCCGGTCCCGGGAATGGCTGTCTGAATACAAGATATTCAGGAAGTCCCATTTCCAGTCCTGCTTTGCGGACTTCGTCTTTAAACAGGTCGCGCAGCGGCTCAATGATTTCTTTGAAATCAATATGATCCGGCAGTCCTCCCACATTGTGGTGGGATTTGATCACTGCGGATTCTCCCCCCAGTCCGCTTTCTACTACGTCCGGATAGATGGTTCCCTGTACAAGGAAATCCACTTTTCCGATTTTCTTTGCTTCTTCTTCAAAGACACGGATGAATTCTTCTCCGATAATCTTACGTTTCTGTTCCGGCTCTTCCACGCCTTTTAATTTATCATAATATCTCTGCTGTGCGTTGACGCGGATGAAGTTCAGGTCATACGGTCCTTCCGGTCCGAATACAGCCTCTACTTCGTCTCCTTCATTTTTACGGAGCAGACCATGGTCAACAAACACACAGGTCAGCTGTTTCCCGATTGCCTTGGAAAGCATAACCGCTGCTACAGAGGAATCCACTCCTCCGGATAATGCGCACAATACCTTTCCGTCTCCGACTTTTTCGCGAATCTTTTTGATGGATTCTTCCACGAAAGAATCCATTCTCCAGTCGCCGGAGCATTTGCAGACTTTCATAACGAAGTTGGAAAGCATTTTTGTTCCTTCTTCTGTATGCAGTACTTCCGGATGGAACTGGATTGCGTATAAATTCTTTTCTTTGTTTTCTGCGGACGCTGTCGGGCAGTCTGCCGTATGGGATGTTGTTACAAATCCCGGCGCAATTTTTGAAATATAGTCAAAATGGCTCATCCAGCAGATCGTGTTTTTGGATACTCCTTCAAAGATTGGAGATGTCTCATCATCTACGATGACTTCTGTCTTTCCATATTCACGAACCGGAGCTTTCTCAACTTTTCCACCCAGGATATGCTGCATCAGCTGTGCTCCGTAGCATAATCCGAGAACCGGGATTCCCAGTTCAAATAATTCTTTGGAATACGTTGCGGCTCCTTCTTCATAACAGCTGTTTGGTCCGCCAGTCAGAATGATTCCTTTCGGATTCATTTCTTTGATTTTTTCAATGTCGATCTTGTAGGAATAGATTTCACAGTACACGTTGCACTCACGAACGCGGCGTGCCACCAGCTGGTTATACTGTCCTCCAAAATCGATTACGATCACTAATTCGTTTTTCACTCATTCTCCTCCTAAGTTGCAGAATCATCCGGCTGTGCCGGC
The DNA here is from genome assembly GCF_016586355.1 of Anaerostipes butyraticus. GTDB lineage: Bacteria > Bacillota > Clostridia > Lachnospirales > Lachnospiraceae > Anaerostipes > Anaerostipes butyraticus. The sequence continues at coordinate 69,499 of NZ_BLYI01000023.1, read as the reverse complement.
AGTGGTTTTGGAATCCGCAGGAATTCCTTTGTATCTTAATCGGCTTTCAGTATGTCAACTTTATCTAGTTTCTCCCATGGAAGATCCAGATCATTGCGTCCGAAATGTCCATAGGCTGCTGTCTGTTTGTAAATCGGTCTCCGAAGATCCAGCATCTTGATAATGCCTGCAGGTCTCAAATCAAAATGTCTGCGGATCAGATCCACCAGTTCCTGACTGCTCTTCTTTCCGGTTCCGAAAGTATCAACCATGATAGATGTAGGTTCTGCTACACCGATCGCGTAAGATAACTGGATTTCACATTTGTCTGCCAGTCCTGCCGCTACAATGTTCTTGGCCACATATCTTGCCGCATAGGCCGCAGACCGGTCAACTTTCGTGCAGTCCTTTCCAGAGAACGCTCCACCGCCGTGGCGGGCATATCCGCCGTAAGTGTCTACGATGATTTTTCTTCCGGTAAGTCCTGCGTCTCCATGAGGACCTCCGATGACAAAACGTCCTGTCGGATTAATATAGAACTTGGTCTCATCATCCACCATCTCTGCAGGAAGAATCTTGTCAAAGACTTCTCTCTTAATATCCTCATGAATCTGTTCCTGAGTCACATCAGGATCATGCTGGGTTGAAAGAACAACTGCTTCCAGGCGGAACGGTTTCCCGTCTTCATCATATTCCACAGTAACCTGAGTTTTTCCATCTGGTCTTAAGTACGGCAGAGTTCCGTCTTTTCTGACTTTGGTCAGCTGTCTTGCCAGCTTGTGGGCAAGTGAAATCGGATATGGCATATATTCATCGGTTTCATTGGTTGCATATCCGAACATCATTCCCTGATCTCCGGCTCCGATGGCATCCAGTTCTTCTTCACTCATTTCATGTTCTCTTGCTTCCAGCGCTTTGTCCACTCCCATGGCGATGTCAGAAGACTGCTCATCAATGGCTGTGATGACTCCGCACGTATCTGCGTCAAATCCGTATTTTCCTCTTGTATATCCAACTTCCCGTACGGTGTCTCTGACGATCTTCTGGATATCGACATAGGCATTGGTTGTAATTTCTCCCATGACCATAACGATCCCGGTTGTCGTACAGGTTTCACACGCCACACGGCTCATTGGATCCTGTTCCATCAGGGCATCTAAAATGGCATCTGAAATCTGGTCACAGATTTTATCCGGATGACCTTCTGTTACAGATTCAGATGTAAATAGTAACTTATCCATATCTTATCCTTTCTGCTGATTTTACTGAAACAACTGAACTGTTTCGATTTTTATATTTCTTTATTTTTATCTCATAAAATTCCAGAAGGATTCTGAGATAAAGAAAAGGCCCGAATCATTTCGGACCTAATGTTCTTTTGGCATAAACGGAACTGACCGGTCTCGGATAACCTCAATCTCCGCAATTCGTCCGTTGATCACTTTTTCAACGCGCAAAGCTCCGCCCAGGAAAAAATAACACTGCCCTACCTGAAATCCTCGTTCTCCCTTTTCAACATATTCTTCCATTAAATCTTCCAGGGTCTCTCCCTGAAATTCTTCCGGAATGCCCACATGAATCAGCTGATTGATATCTGCAATCTTTTGTGACGGCAGGAAAATGGTTTTATCCACATCATCAAATTCTCCAAACAAAAATTTTCTGATCGCAAATAAAATCGCAATGGCCAGGATTCCAAGCAGATTCTCAAGCGGCGTCGTATGTTCCACGATCATCTGACGGGCAATGGCAAACATCAGAACTTCCACCAGTGTATCCGGTGTATGTTTGCAGAGCATTTTGATAAACTCAATGCAGATCACCAGATTAAATGCCACTCCTACGAACCGGTAAATCTCATCTGTTCCCGGATGTTCCATCATAAGCTGGATCAGATCCCGTACCAGCCATATGGTTCCCCCGATCACCGCAATGGTTATGATTGCCGATAATATCAGTTCCACCCATTTTGAAATCTTGAACACTTCATTCTTCAGATATTGTCTCATGAAGGCAATTCTCCTCTTATCCTATTTTCAATTTGAATTTTGCAATTTCTTTTTCATCATTGACCATTTTGATTTCTCCGCCGAGACTTCTCAGTTTCTTTTCGAAATCTTCATAACCGCGGGAAATATATCCAATCTCGCTGACAGTTGTAAATCCTTTGGCCGCCAGTCCTGCGATGACCAGAGCCGCTCCTGCTCTCAGGTCCGGAGCTTCCACGTCAGCGCCGGTAAAGCCTTCCACTCCTGTGATGATGGCAGTTCTTCCATCAACCTGGATGGTGGCTCCCATCTTTGTCAATTCATCCACATAACGGAATCGGTTTTCAAAAATGCTCTCTGAAATGACACTGGTTCCGTTGGAAAGAGCCAGTGTAACTGCCATCTGAGGCTGCATATCGGTCGGGAACCCCGGATATGGCAGCGTTTTAATATTGGTAGATTCCAGACGTTTTGTCGCTGATACACGGACAGTGTCGTCAAATTCATCTACCTGCGCTCCAATTTCTGTCAGCTTCGCGCTGATTGCTTCCAGATGCTTCGGAATGACATTTTTGATCGTAATATCACCTTTTGTAGCCACTGCGGCTGTCATAAATGTTCCGGCCTCGATCTGATCCGGAATAATAGAGTACTGACAGTCTCCAAACCGCTCTACTCCGCGGATTTTGATCACATCTGTACCGGCTCCGCGAATCTTTGCTCCCATACTGTTTAAGAAGTTTGCAACATCTACCACATGCGGTTCTTTCGCAGAGTTTTCAATGATGGTATCTCCTTTTGCCAGAGACGCTGCCATCATGACATTGATTGTCGCTCCCACAGAGACAACATCCATGTAAATGTGACATCCTCTCAGTTCTTCCGCTTTCGCGCTGATCATTCCATTTTCAATCTCTATTTCTGCTCCAAGGGCCTTGAATCCCTTAATATGCTGATCGATCGGACGGCTTCCAATTTCGCATCCGCCCGGAAGAGCAACTCTTGCTCTCTTATATTTTCCAAGAAGCGCTCCTATCAGATAATAAGACGCGCGGATTTTTCGAATATATTCATTGTCTACATCACACTCTGGGTGAATTCCTTTTCCACTGATAATTACTTCATGTTTTCCAGTTCTATCAATCGTTGCTCCAATTCCTTCCATTGCCTGGAGCAGTACATTTATATCTCTTACATCAGGCATGTTGTCAATCATGCATTTTCCATCGGTCATAACTGCTGCTGCCAAAACCGGCAGTGCTGCATTCTTTGCTCCGCCGATGACTACTTCTCCAACCAGCGGGTTTCCGCCTTTAATGACATATTGTTTCATGATACACCTCAATTAATCTATATTATTAAACCTTAATTTCATCTTTTGGTAATTATTTTTAAAATCATACATTCTACATTATAACATAACTTTATAGCTTTTCAAATACTTTTTCCAATGAGCTGCCAATATCCAGTCCATCCAGCTCTACAGTCAGATCCGCGTATTTTTCATACAGCGGCGTCCTCTCACAATACAGGTCATATAACGTCTGATTTTTCTCTAATACAACACCTCTGGCATTTAAATCTCCCAGACGTTTTCTCACAGACTCAAAAGACAGTTTCAAATAAATTACTTTTCCTATTTCTCTGAAATGCTTCATCGCTTTCTCACTGTAAATCGCGCTGCCTCCCGGAGCGATGACGGCTCCTTTGGCTTCTATGGAAGCATTTACTTCTTCTTCAATCTTTTTAAATCCATCATTGCCGGCATCCGCAATGATCTCTTTCAGCAGTTTTCCTTCCCTCTGCTGAATCACCAGATCAGTATCAATAAATTCACAGCCTAATGCCTTGGCAAGAAGCACGCCGATGGTGCTTTTCCCGGCGCCCGGCATCCCAATTAACGTATAATTATTTTCTTTTCCCGCCATGCTGTTTTTTCCTCTTCTTTTTCTTCCTTACCGAATATCCGAATGTTCCTAACTGTTTTCCTGTCTCAAAATAACCGCCGTGGGAATAAACCAGAGGATTCGTCTTCTCCAGGGCAAATCTTCCGTTTTCTTCCATATATTCATCGTCTACCATAATATTCACAACTTTTGCCACAAACATATGATGAGATCCCAGCGGAATGATCTCTTCGACCCGGCACTCAATATTTACCGGACTTGCTGCCAGTACCGGCGCGTCTACTGCCTGCGCCTCTTCCTTTTCCAGACCCAGTTCTTTAAATTTATCCATATCTCTTCCTGAACGTACGCCGCAGAAATCAGTCGCTTTTGCCAGAGCCTTTGTCGTCAGGTTGATTACAAATTCTTTGCTGTTCTTGATCATATCATAAGAATGTCTCTCCGGCCTGACTGAAATGTAAGTCATCGGAGGATTCGTACAGATCGTTCCTGTCCATGCGATCGTCAGTACATTATCTTCTCCTCTGTCCCGGCAGGTGACCATCACTGCCGGCAGAGGATAAATCATATTACCTGGTTTCCATGAAATCTTGCTCATGACATTCTCCTACAACGCTTTGCGGATATCTTTGCGCAGCTGATCCATCTCTTCCGCGTCCATGGAATGTTCTTTCCATTTTACTGTTACATCATCGCCTTCATAGCGCGGAATCAGATGCATATGGAAATGAAATACGGTCTGTCCTGCGATTTCTCCATTGTTCTGGATGATGTTCAGTCCATCACAGTGCAGTACTTCTTTTAATGCCCTTGCTACGACCGCTGCCAGCTGGAATAACTTTCCTGCTGTCTCCGCATCAATATCATAGATATCTTTAAAATGTTCCTTCGGCAGAACCAGTACATGACCTTTTGTCGCTGGTGAAATATCCATGATAACTTTGAACTCTGAATTTTCATAAATCGTATTAGACGGAATGTCACCATTCACAATTTTACAAAAAACGCAATCTTCTTTTTTCATGTTCTGTAACTTCCTTTCTGCTTTATGTGTCTGTATCTGTGATGTATTTTATCTTATTGCTTCTTTTTTTTCAAGAAACCTGAGAGAATTCTTTTTTATTTAATACGTTGTAAATATAATATGCATTTTTTTAAAATTTCTTACAAAAGTTCACTTTTTGTTCACATTTTTGTTTTATAATAAACATCGTAAAGTAGTTAATACTTTCAAATCCTACCCCTCTTGAGGATGAAAATCCTCTCCTTATTGTTTTAAGAGAAAAAACCGGCGCAAGCCGGTTTTTTCTTTGTCCGAAATTAACCGCAGAAAAAAAGGAAGAATCACTTTTTTGGATTCTTCCTTTTTCTTTAAATTTCTGTACGTCCTTCCAAAGCCCGGAGCAGCGTCACTTCGTCAATATACTCCAGATCTCCGCCTACCGGAACTCCGCTGGCAATCTTGCTGACTTTGATTCCCGTCGGTTTTACCAGCTTGCTGATATACATCGCTGTTGTTTCTCCCTCCAGGTTTGAGTTGGTCGCAATGATCAGTTCTTTCACATTTCCCTGAAGTCTTGCCATCAGTTCTTTGAGACGAATATCATCCGGTCCGATTCCAAGCATTGGAGAAATCGCTCCGTGAAGCACGTGATAAACTCCGTTATATTTTCCTGTTTTTTCATAGGCCAGCAGATCTCTTGTGTCTTCCACCACCATGATCGTGCTGTGATCTCTTTCATCGCTGGCACAGATCGGACAGATTTCCTGATCTGTCAGCGTGCAGCATTCTTTGCAGTAATGCACATTTTCTTTTGCGCTGATGATCGTATCAGAAAGCTTCTTTACCTGATCCTTCGGCATATTGATAATATGAAAGGCCAGGCGTCCTGCGGACTTCGGTCCGATTCCCGGAAGTTTTCCCAGTTCTTCGATCAGCTGCGTAATCTGATTGCTGTAATATTCCATATCACTTTAGAATGGGAATCCGCCGCCCATTCCTCCTAAGCCTCCGGTAATCTTGCCCATACGCGCCTGGGAATCTTCTTCCATCTTGCGAAGAGCCTCATTGGTTGCTGCAACGATAAGATCTTCTAACATTTCAATATCATCCGGGTCTACCACTTCTTCTTCCAGAGTCACGGAAACAACTTCTTTCTTTCCGGAAACAACTACTTTCACAACTCCGCCGCCGGCTGTTGCTTCATATGTGGTCTCCTCTAATTCTTTTGTTGTATCTTCCATCTGTTTCTGCATTTTCTGGGCCTGTTTCATAAGCTGATTCATGTTGCCGCCCATTCCAGGCATTCCGCCTCTTCTTTTTGCCATTTCATTTCCCTCCTGAAAATTTTTATATCAATTAAATCACTGCCGTTTTTATTTTCCTGCCGCCTGCTCGAATTCTTTTATGATCTGCTCTGACGGTTCTTTGGTACAGAGAGATACGATCACAATGACGATACAGGAAATCACAAATGCCGGGAACAGTTCATAGATTGCGAACACTCCTCCCAGCGGACTTAAAAACCGATTCCATACAAATACCATGATTCCTCCGGAAAGCATTCCCGCAATCGCTCCTGCGCGGTTAATTCGTTTCCAGAACAGTGAAAACAGCATAACCGGACCGAACGTTGCTCCGAATCCTGCCCACGCAAAGGATACGATGGAGAAAATCACACTGTTTTCATCCCACGCGATCACAATACCGATCAATGCGATCAAAAGCAGTACAATACGTGATACTTTCATAACCACTTTATCATCTGCCTGATTTTTTTTCATGATTCCCTCATAAATATTTTTCGCAAACGCGGATGCCGCGATCAAAAGATAAGAATCAGAAGAACTGATCGTTGCTGCCAGGATTCCTGCCATAATAACTCCTGCCATTACAGCCGGAAGCAGTGCCTGTGAAAGAACCACAAATACATTTTCTGCTCCACCTGCTGTCAGCAGACTGGTCTCTGCAGGGAATAACGCCCTTCCGATCAGTCCGATCATAACGGCTGCTGACAGAGAGATAAAGCACCATACAGTCGCGATCCTTCTTGATTTCTTCAGTTCTTCTTCTTTCCGGATTGCCATAAACCGGAGAAGTACCTGCGGCACTCCAAAATAGCCCAGCCCCCAGGAAAGTGTGGAAATAATGGTCAGAAGCCCATAGCTTCCTGCTCCTCCAAACTGAGGAATTCCTCCGACAACATTCTGAACTCCTGCGGCATCCGTTTCCGGTGTCGCAATGGATGTCATAGAGAAATATCCCGGTATTTCTTTTGCGTTGGCGATCACTGCGTCAAGACCTCCGGCTGCGGATGTTCCAAGAATCAGGATCGTCAGCAGCGCGATTACCATGACTACTGCCTGCATAAAATCAGAAGCGCTCTCTGCAAGAAATCCTCCGATAAACGTATAGACTACAACAAACACGGCTCCTGCAATCATCATGGAATGATAAGAAAGTCCGAATAAAGTAGAAAACAGTTTTCCGCAGGTAACAAAACAGCTTGCTGCGTAAACAGTAAAAAAGATCAAAATAAAAATTGCGGAAATCGCAAGAATGATCTTTCTGTCTTCATGAAAACGGTTGCTCAGAAAGTCCGGCACCGTAATGGCATCTCCGGAAACCGCTGAATATCTTCTCAGACGTTTTGCTACGATCAGCCAGTTAACATAAGTTCCCAGCGCCAGTCCGACCGCTGTCCATGCGGCATCTGCAAGTCCGCACCAGTATGCGACTCCTGGCAGTCCCATCAGCAGCCATCCGCTCATATCTGACGCCTCTGCGCTCATGGCCGCAACCCACGGTCCAAGGGAACGGCCTCCTAAAAAGTAATTTTCTGAATTTGCCTGCGCACGTTTTGCGAAATATAAGCCGATTCCGATGACAACCAGCATATATCCGATCATCGCAAACAATATCTTTAGTGTATCTCCCGACATTTTAATCCTCCTGCTTTTTTAAGCAAATGAAGTGTGCACGCACACTCCATTCTGCCTTAGTCTTCAATTGTCACATCCATATGGATGCATCCCAGATCGATCATATCTTCCTCTGATTTTGACTGATCCAGTATTCCGACTTCCAGCTCGATTTCCCGGCCGGTCTGCCGGCTGATTTCCTGTTTCAGAGTTTCAATCCGCTCTGGCTTCTCCAGCAGATATCCGCTCTCCACATTCATTTCTTTTGGAAACATGATTTTCAACGCAGTTCCTTCTGTATTTACCATCAGGCTTGCTTTCTGAAGCGCAAACTTCATCTGCGGCGACAGATTTCTTCTGATATCTTTCCAGTGTCTGATCAGATCCGTCAGTTCTTCTGCCTTTGCCTTTGGCAAACGTTCTTCCAGAGTCTGTTTCTGCTCCTCCACGCTTTTTTGCGGTGACGGTTTTGCGGAAACTGAAACAGGCTCCTGCTGCACCCGGACTCCGTTTTTTATTAATTCCTTCATTTTTTCTTCCATCTGCCGAATCCTCTCCAGCAGACTGTTCTGATCTGTTTCCATCTGCGGTCTGCACATCTTCATCAGTTCTACCTCAACTAAAATCCTCTTGGATGTGGCATAGCGCAGCTCATTCAAAAGATCTGACAAAATACGGATATAGCGGATCAATGTGTTTTCTTTTATGCCCGCTGCTTTCTCCTGGAGCAGCTTCAGCTGATCCGTAGAAACTTCCAGTGCTTCACCTGCCGCGGTTCCTTTTCCGACCAGCAGCAGATTTCTCAGATACCACAGAAAGTCTGTGATAAATTGTGACCATTCCCGTCCCTGACTGGACACATCATCCAAAAGATCCATCATATCTGAAATATTTTCTTCCATAATGTAATCCAGCAGACGGCTGTATACCTGGATATCCACTGTACCGAGCACTTCCAGTACATTATCATACGTCAGTTTCTTTCCTAAATAAAAAGCGATGCACTGGTCAAGAAGACTGAGGGCGTCACGCATGGATCCATCTGCCATTCTGGCGATATATTCCAGCGCTTTATCTTCCACTTCCACCTGTTCCTGCTCCATAAGATCCGCCAGCTGCCGTTTGATGGTATCTGTAGTGATCCGATGGAAATCATACCTCTGACATCTGGACAGTATCGTAATTGGAATCTTGTGTACTTCTGTTGTCGCCAAAATAAAGATCACATATTCCGGAGGTTCTTCCAGAGTCTTTAACAGGGCGTTAAACGCTCCTATGGAAAGCATATGCACCTCATCGATGATATACACTTTGTATTTTCCCGAAGCCGGTGAATACTGTACCTGTTCTTTGATATCTCTGATGTTGTCTACGCCGTTGTTGGAAGCTGCATCAATTTCCATCACATTCATGGAGCTTCCCTCTATAATTTCACGACAGGTCTCGCATTCATTGCACGGTTCCCCGTCCTGTGGATTCTCACAGTTGACGGCTTTCGCCAGAATCTTGGCAACCGTGGTCTTTCCGGTTCCTCTGGTTCCGCAAAACAGATATGCGTGGCCAATTCTTCCGGTCCTGATCTGATTCTTCAGCGTCGTAACAATATGATCCTGTCCCTTCACTTCGTCAAAAGTCGTCGGCCGGAATTTTCGATATAAAGCCATATAAGACATGGCGCATGCCCCTTTCTTTCCAGTTTTTTCGCTTCTGCTATTGTACCATAATCGCAGATATTGTAAAAGGGAAAAAACCATCGAACTTTTACCCACTGTTTTCATTGAAAGTGATTTTTAATTTCTTCATAATAAAAACAGAAAGAAAAAACAGGAGAATGAAAATGATGAACAAATCTTATGAACTTGCTGCATTTTCACATGAGATAAAGAACAGTCTGACCCTGATCTACGGCCAGCTGCAGTACATAGAGAACGAAAATATCACATTAAAGAAAGACGAGCACTGGCTGAAGATGAAGGAGGACTTTGCTTCGCTGTTTGAAATGATCCGGCAGACTCTCAGGCCTTCTGACACCACATCCGCTGCCATGGAACCTCTGGACCTGGTTGACCTGTTCCACGAGATCCAGTCATCCTGGTCTTATCAGATGGACCGTGAACACATTCACTTCCGCCTCCAGACCGACTCGCCAGGTCCGTATTATGTGTACGGAGCCAAGGCAAAACTGCTCCAGATGTTTCATAATCTGGTGTCCAACGCGGTAAAAGCAATCAAACGAAAAAAAGGCGCCAGTCAGGCGCCAAATATTACAGTTACCCTGAGCCGGGAACAAGGGCACATCGTATTGAATTTATCCGATACCGGCATCGGCATGACCAGGGAACAGCAGGCACGGGCTTTCTACCGGGGTGTTTCCTTTATCCCAAAAGGAAACGGGATCGGCCTGTCGGTCGTTCACGAGATTGCCGAAGAACTTCATATCAAAATCCATATGGATTCTGCCCTCAATCACGGAACTACATTTACCCTTGTTTTCCCGTCCACAGAACGTGTAGAAGCACTGCCAGTATAAATCCGCTGACACATCCTCCGATATGAGCGGCGTTGTCAGTTCCCACACTCTGAAATCCGTGAAATAAACTTCCAAATACGACAAACGCCAGCCATCTTCCATCAATCCTCCGGATTCTCTCTCTTTGGAAAATGAGGAGCGCGATCAGACCGCCGATAATGCCGTAAATCGCTCCGGAGGCTCCCGCGCTCCAGGCGATTTCTCCAGCCGCCTCATAATAAAATGCGGAAATCAGTGATCCCAGAATCCCGGAACCGGTATATAAAAGGAAATAAGACAGGCTGCCCATGATCCTCTCCAGGAACGTTCCAAGAATGATCAGAGTTACCATGTTTCCATAAAAATGATCCCAACCAAAATGCAGATAATTGGACGTAAGAAGCCGGTAAAACTGGTGATCATAAAGCACCAGATCCGGCCGGCTGGCGCCCATATAGTAAACAATGTCCCCATATACTTCTGACAAAATAAACAGAATCAGATTCACCGCAAAAATTAAAATTGTTGCCTTATAAGTTCCAGCCGCCCATGTCCGCTTTTCTTTTTCCGGCTGTATTTTCCTGCTGCTCTGAAGGACAGCGGAAACCGGCCCGTAAAGCTCGTCAAACTGATGTTCCGGATCCAGAAATACATGATTTCCATGCTCCGACAATAAAATAACCATGACCGGCGTCTGATCTCCGAGCATCCGTTTTCCTTCGCGTATCATATCTTCTATTTCTTCCTGAGTCACCCTGCTTCCATCCGGATTTTCATCATATGATACAAAAACGCCTTTGCTGCTCTTTCCTATGGTTTTTACATAAACCGGACCAGCCGCCGTTTCATTTTTTATATATCCATGGATCCGCAGCAGTTCTATGATTTTCTGATACATTCTGCACTCTCCCATTCTGATTCAATATTTTGCTTATTGTACCACATTTATCAGAATGTCCCAACTGCCTCTTCATAGCAAAACTCCTCTCTTGCAATGACAACAACATCTCCATGGTTCAGTTTTTGTCTCTGAATTCTTTTTCCATTCACTTTCGTACCATTGGTAGAGTTCAGGTCTTCTGCCCATACTTCCCCCTCTTCTTCCCAAAACCGGACATGCCTCCTGCTGACTCCCACCTCTTTTAACTGATAATCGGTCCCTCTTTCCTGACTGCCTATAACAAACTCTTTTCCTGTCAGCTCAATCCGCTCATCCTGATCTGTCTTTCTTAAATATCCCATGGGCAGTTCCAGCAAAAGAACCGTTTTCTGATCATCTTCTGTCAGCTTTCTCGTAAACTCTGTCTCTTCCTCTTCCATCTCTTCTTCTGAATTTTCTTCCTTAAAGATCTTAAGCAGACAGACAGCATCCACTCCAAATCCCAAAACAGCTCCGAGAAACCCCAGAACAAACTTGTAATACAGACCATAGACCATCAGCTTTACAGTGAAAAAAGCAGCGATTCCAATGCATAAAAAAGACAGAATTACCAAAATGATTTCTTTCACCAGAACTGTCCTGTTCTTTCCATCCACAGGTTCTGATTTCTCTTTGTATCTTTCCTCAGCAGCAGGCTGCTGTTCCGTTATCTTCTTCTCTTCCGGTTTCGGCTTTAAAAATTCTTTAATCTGACGGATGTTTGGCTTTTCTTTCGCAAGATAGCTGTGAAGTTCATAGTAAATCCTTGTTTTTTTCCGGTCATTATATGAGATCTTCTCCATGCATTCTTCCAGAAACTCCTGGATCTGGTCGTAGATATTTTTTTCCTGTTCCGGGAGATAGCAAAATACCGGATGGCATTCATCTCTCAGGAAGATCAGCCCCTCTTCAATCTTAAGATGATCCAGATTCAGAAGATAGGATTCTATTTCCTCCAGCGAACAGAAAAATTCATAGAAGAAAGCTGCCGGATCTATCTGATTGATCTTTTTCATAAACGGAAGATACATTCCTGTTTCAAAATAGTAGTACTCCTCCTCATCTTCCATACGAAACTCACACGGCAGGAGACATTCCAGCGAATGCTGCAGAAGAATCTTTTTCTCGTAAGTAATATCCGCCTGTTTTTTTACCGTATAATAATTGGAAAATCCTTCTCTAATCCATTGTTCCTTCAATGACACTCCATCCCCTTACTTTCTCCATTTCTTCCAGATATGATGCCTCGTATGTTCCCTTATGCTGAAATACTCTGATACCGAACATTTCCAAAAACGAAGCTCCCGGCACCGAAAACGATGTCTCAACCTGAACCTTGATCTGAGTCATTCCGCTGCTGACGCTGATATCTGATATCCGCCCAAGAAACAGATGGGCAGACAATTCTTGTTTCAGTTCTTTTTTTACTTCCCCGGCAGCGGTTTCTTTCCCCGGAAACATTTCCGTATACAAATTTCTCTGATTCAGCCTGGCATAGGATATCTCGCCGGTATCATAATCTCCTCCTTGAAATGTATCCGTCCCTTTCGCTGATATTTCTTCCATCGTCCCCTGAACCACTCCGCAGTTCATAAAATAGCATACATAACCCATCAGCAGAAGGAGGGCAAAAAGAACCATCGGAAGGATCAGACTCATTTCTACTGTTATGTATCCTCCTGTTTTTTGCATCGCTGACATGGTTTTACTCCTTTCAATGTGCTTTTATCCACCTGCTGTACCGTTCTTTTTAATCCGCTGCAGGAAAGATCCGTATGATACGCCTCCCCTTCTTTCGCCACATAAAGACAGACAATCTCTCCATCATGGTACTTTGTACACTTTTCACATTCCTTATATGCTGTCTTTCCCTCCAGATATTTTTCAACTTCATCATCCACTGAAATATCCAGTGCCAGATGTGTACAGTTCAAATCTGTGTGGTACACACTTTCATGCGGGGTGATATATACCATGCCTTCCGATCTTTCATCACCATCCGGAACATAACCTGTCATAGCTTTCTGTCGTATTTTCTGCGTATAAACACCTGTAATTTCCGGCAGAAAAGGATACTCTTTCCGTATGGTATAAGTCAGCTGCGCTTCGTATTCTTCCTTCGCATTTTTTGTAAGCCGGATTGATGCCGCTGCTTTTTTGCTTCCGCCAAGGAGTCCGCTTCTGTCCAGAAACTGCCGGTCTACCGAAGATAAAAACACGGCTCCTGCGCTGATTCCTGATAAAATTTTTCCTCCCTTTCCTGCTCTGCCGGCTGCGTATTCTGCTGTCGCTGCCTGACAGGCTGCTTCTTTTAAACCATGGGCAATCTGACCATGAATCATTAGAAATTCTCCCGCTGATGCCAGCAGCAGCAAAACAATCAGAAACAATGGAAGAATCAGACTTGCTTCTACCGTTGCTGCACCATCTTTAGAGGCAGAGAAAGATGTCCTCTTGAGGTTTCTGGCTTCTTTTTTATCATTTTGGGCTGCCTTCTCTGAGAAATATTTTTGACAAGAGAACATCTTTCTCCACCTCCTTTCTCATGTCCATTAATACGATACTGTACGCTGGAATTTCCAGCTGAAAAAGCTTCCAAACGGAAGTGTCATCCCGCCAAATCTCAAATGCTTTATTCTAAGATTGGTTGTAACCTGACAGGATACCAGACACCGGTCTATCTTAAATCCACTTTCTTCTCTGCGTATATTATCTTCGATCAGATCCATCATCCGAAAATATTTCTGCTGTTTATCCTTTTGTGCGGCAAGCAGCAGCCCAAGGTAGTCTTCATAGGACAGCCCCTGCTCTGCCGGTTTTCTTTTGCAGTTCAGTCCTGCCAGTCCCGCAAAAGACAGCTGCCAGCTGGAAGCATTCTTTACCAGAGGTACTTTCTCCCCTTCCGCCAGATTCCTTACGTCTATCACAGATTCTCCATAAGCGAGCGCCAGCAAAAGCAGATGTTTTGCCACCGCCACCAGCGGCGGGATTCCCGTAATGCCAAGAACTGATGCCGCAATCAGTCCCGCCTCTTCCTTCTTAGCCGGATCCTGATAAACACAGACCGCATTTACCGGAAATCTTAGTCCGATCATTTTCCAGAAAACTGATCCCAGATTTTCTTTTTCTGAATCTTTTCCCGAAATCAGATATTCCACTTCATACTGAATTCCTTTCTTTTCCTCTTTCGATGTCAGATTCCTGAAATAACGGAGACTGTACAAAACAGCCGGGAGTTCATCCGTGATGCCTGTCCCTGAAGTCATTTTTTCTGTTTCCTCCAGCTGCTGTTCCATCTTTCCTTTTTTCATAAAATTCCATGCCGTTTCCTTTGAGGTATCCTTTTCCCCATATTGTATCGGTACCTTTCCGGAAGATACCTTCTGCTTTCCCATAACCAGCGGGACAGAGCCTTCCCTGAGCAGTTCCATAAATCCTTTTCTGGGATCTTCTTCTCTTTGTGCCTGCGCTGTTTCATCTTTCTCCTCCTTTTTTTCCTTTTCCTCTGCTTCTTCTTTCTCCTGTGCTTCTTTTTCATCCTGATCCATCTGATCCCGAATACTTCCTATTTCTTTTCCCGCTTCTCTGGTACGGCTCCACCGGTCTTTCCAGGAAGATAAAAGGTCTGCCGGCATTTCATATTTCATCAGTTCCCTGATCTGATACTTTAATGCTTCTCCGCCCTGATCTGCCAGATATACTTTTTTCGACAGTATCGTATTTCCAACTGCATAATGAAAAGAATCCTGACTTTCTTCCAGGCTGTTTTTTATTTTCCCGCTGATATCTTCTTCCGCTTTTGTTTCGTATCTGGGATCCATGGCAAAAATATGATATTTCTCTTCCAGTTCCTTCTGATAATTTCCTCTGACATGGGAAAGCCCGGCCATACAGGCTCCCATGGCTTTCCCGCGTCCGATATACAGATAAATTCCTTCCGTGCACATACTGATCAGAAGAAGAAATACAAGGAATACTGCAGCCAGAAATATCGTAATGCTGCCTCTCTCATCCTTTATCATTTCACCTGTCCTGTTTTCGATGTGATCGTCTTAAAAATATTGTTAACGACTGTCTTGATCTGCGTCTGGAAAATAATAACGAGACCGATCAGAACAACTATGATAAGAATCACCTCTACAACTCCCATGCCGGATTCATCCGTTAAAAATCTTTTCATCTCCTGCTCCTCCTTTATGTAAATGTTGCCAGCGCCGGAAACATAAGCAGCGCCAGAATCACAACCAGCATAATGATCATTGGTGCCAGCAGTTTTGTACTCGCCTCCTCTCCCTTCCGTTTTGCCTGCTCTTTCCTCTCAAAAAATGCCTGTTCTTCCTCTGACTTCAGCTGCACAAACAATTCATCCGATCCTCTCGTAATATTCTGAATTAAAATCGCAGAAAGTTTGCGGTATGGCTCCAGGCGCACCTGACTTCCTATGTTTTGAAACACTTCTTCCTGAGCTGCTCCAAGCTGCAGCTGGCGGCACGACTTTCCAATCACCTCATATACAAACATTTCTTTTTTCCTGCTTTTATATTCCCGGTATATCTCCTCCATTGCAGCCGGAATGCTCATCCCGGTTTCAAGAAACAGCACCAGCCGCTGTATGATTGCCGAATATTCCTTTTTCGAATCCTCTTCTGCCATCTTCTGCTTTTTTCTGCAGGATTCTTTTTCTTTATTCCAGAAAAATACTATGGTACACACTCCGAAAAAAATCCACGCACCAATATTTTTTCTACTGTTTTCCCTAAATATCTTTCCCTCTGCCAGTTCTCTCGGAATCGAAAATGTCTCTCTGAAAAGATTCTCTTCTTCCAGCTTTTTTAGCGCTTCGATCACGGTCTGCCTCTGCGTTTTTTTCTGTCCCGCTTTTCCAGGGACCACGCACACCGGAAATGTAAAAATTTCTGTTTTACTCTGACAGCTGGCTTCTGCTTTCAGGGAAACGATCACCGGCTTTTTTACATTTTTCGAAAACACATTTCCTTCCTCATCTACAACTGCAGGATCCTCACTTTCCCATCGGATCTGGATATTTTCTCCTGGTATCTTTTCCGGAAGAAACAACGATTTTTCCACATCGTGAATGGATTCATTCTCCCCTTTTATATTGTCATTTAAATATGTTTCTGCTCTTTGGAAAGCCTCACCGATCTCTTCCTCTCTGTATCCTCTGGGCCTGACTGTAAGATCATAAGAATCTCTCTTTCCATCCGCTTCAATTTCCAGCATCTCTTCTTTTACATCGTCTCCCCTTGGATTTCTTGTTATAACGATATCTCTGTCCTGCATCAGAACGTACAGTCCCATGATCAGAAGAAGGAAAAGGAAAATAACCGTAAAAATCAGAACCATTTTCAGCTGCCGGCAGAGACTTTCCTTTACCTTCTCTTCCAGCTGGCGCCTGCTGCCTGCAAAGTATCCGCTGACAGCCTCCCTGCGTTCTTCTTTTATGTGCTCCGGCAGACGTTCTGCCAGATGTTCGATCCAATTATATTTCAATCATAACCACCCTTTCTGCCCACCGTCCGGCCGCAATCAGCGCAGCCAGACAAACGGTTGAAAGCAGTATTCCGGGAACTGTATCATAGAGCACCTGGAAATACCCCGGATTTGTGATTCGTACATAAACGAGAATAAAGTAGGGCATGACAGACATCACTTTTTTCTCCATACGCTTTGCTGCAGTTACTGTCCGGATTTCTTCCTTAATCTGCAGCGACTGCCCCAGATGTTCTGCCGTCCGGCTGACTATCTCGATCAGATTGCCGCCGCTGCGCTTTACAATAGAGACGATCTCCGCAAACTGACGCAGTTCCTCCAGATCAATCCGGTCTGCCATCTGGAGCAGAAGCCGGTCTGCCTGAGAATTCACCTTGATGGTTTCTGTTAAAATTTCCAGTTCTCTGATCAGCCTGCCCGGTTCACTGCCTCCTGCCTCTTTCATATCCTGATAAGCTGCCTTTAAAGCATTCTCCAGAGAATATCCCACTGATAATCCATTGCTTACAAACTGCATCATCTCTCTGACATCTTTTCTCAGAGTTTCTCTTTCTTCCCACTTTCGTTTTTCTCTCTGCTGACGCATCCATGGCACCAGAAGCGGCCATATGAACATTACGATCCAGATACGGTCATAAAACAGCCAGCAGATCAGAATTCCAAGAACCGTTCCCTTTCCCAGTTCCTTTTTTTCATGTCTCCACTCCCTCAGTTCCATGGAACACTTTTCCCATAAGTTCCTCATATTTTTCATACTGTCCATACTCCTTTAATTTCCCTATATGCAGTATCTCCCCTGTCTTTTCCAGCCTTCCGTTTTCTTTTCTTTCAAAAATCGGATGAATCTGTATTTCCTGCCCGCGGATGCCGCTTACTTCTGCTATCTCCATCAGTTTTCTGGATCCATCCGGAAGCCGCCCCAGATGAAGAATCATATCAATGGCCGATGCCATCTGCCCGCGGATTGCCGCAATGGGCATGTCCACTCCCATTAATACCATGGTTTCAATTCTTCGGAGCATATCTCCTGTACTGTTGGCATGTCCGGTGGAAATGCTTCCGTCATGCCCTGTGTTCATCGCATTCAGCATGGACAGCGCTTCTTCTCCCCTCACTTCTCCTACGATGATCCTGTCCGGTCTGGATCTCAGCGCTGCCTTAATCAGATCTTTCATGTCAATCTGGTGTTCTCCTGCCGCATTGGCATTGCGCATCTCCAGGCGCACCAGATTCTCAATCCCATTCAGCTGAAGTTCCGCGGAGTCCTCGATGGTTATGATTCTTTCATCCTTCGGAATGCAGTTAGACAGGCCGTTCAGCAGCGTTGTTTTCCCGCTCCCTGTTCCTCCTGAAATAAAAATATTGTATCTGGCCCTGACCAGCATTTTTAAAAATTCTCCCACTTCTTTGGAAAAGGCATTTCTCTCGCACAGCCATTCCAGTGTCATGGGTTCTTTTGCAAATTTACGGATCGTCATAACAGCCCCATCCAGAGACACTGGCGGAAGTATGATATTCACTCTGGAACCATCCTCCAGCCTGGCATCTACGATGGGATGCATCTCATTAACCATGCGGTTTGCACTGGAAGCAATCTGCTGAACAACCTGGTAAAGTTTTTCCTCACTGGAAAACTTCTCCGGATAGCGGTACAGCCTGCCTCCTCTCTCAATAAATATATGCTCATAACCGTTGATCATAATCTCCGTCACTGCTTCATCTTCCAGCAGATCCTGAAGAAAATCCAGTTTCCGCAGGGCATAAAATACTTCCCTGGATAATTTGATCTTCTCTTCCAGAAGCATCGGTTTTTCTCTGGAAATCTCCAGAATCACCTCCTGGATAATCTCTTTTAATCTGCGGTCCGTAATGTCTCTCGTAAAATCCAGCCGCTCTATTACCCGATTCTTAATCTCTTCTTTCATAATCGGGAAACCACTTCCTTTATTGTTTCATTTCTACATATCACGACCTCTTCCATGCCGCTGCACCCCCAGATTCCATATCTTCGCATCTGCTTCAAAAATCCGGCATACAGATCTGTTTTCATTTCCTGTTCCGTCACAGGAAGATAGATCTTGTCCAGAATCCGGAAAAATTCAAGGCTGGGAACACACGCCGTTCCAATATCAATAACAAGTGCCGTTTCCTCTTTCCGAACCTGTTCTAAAAACCACAGACAGTCATCAATGGTCAGTTCCCTGTAATCAAGAAAACATCCGGCTCCTGCAAATCCTTTCGCTTCTCCCAGTTCTTCCTGATGACTTTCAAAGTATTCCATACAGTCGTCCCTTCTCTGACGGATCCGAAACAGCAGTTCATCTGTATTTTCTTCATTGGACGGAAATGGAAGATAGGGCTGCATTCCCAGATAGACCATGGGTCTTCTTCCGGCAAGTTCCAGGGCAAATTTTGTAGAAGACTGTCCTCCGAAAGGAGAATATACGCCGTATACAAGACATTCTTCTTTTTTTCTCACTCTCAGTCCTTCATAAATCTCCGACGCGATTACCGCTGCGCTGGCGCACTCTTCCCCCAGCCTGCAGACCGGTTCTCTGCCGTGATCCTCAATTCCTTCAGACAGTACAAGACTTTGAAATACCCCTTCTTCTTCTTTCTTCCAAAGAGCCTCTTCGTCTGCGAAAAACCAGGCAGTCATGGGAAACTCTTTTTGATGGTTCAGATATTCCATCAGTTTTCTCCCATATCTTGTGTCTTCGCAGCAGACTCCCACACATATTTCTTTCATAACAAACCTCCCACGATCTGTGTCAGATATGCCAAAAAGATTCCATATGTAAAATGCAGATACTTGGATTCATCATCCGGATTCTCATAAGATGTAATTTGTCCGTCTCTCAGACATCCGGAAAGATAATGACGCAGATAAGAAAATCTCAGACGAAAGCTTCGATGCTTCCATAAGACGCAGACGGCAATTACACCGTTCCACAAAAAAGATAAAATCAAAAAACGAATTACTGCAGCTCCCAGAGGTATACCACATACCATCAGAACTTTGATGTCGCCGCCTCCCAGAGCCCGCAGATAAAACAGTCCGATACAGCACATAAACGGAATCAGGACTCCCACTGCCATAACAGACCATTCCATTCCCTGCAATGCACAGATTATCACTGTGATCACAGCTCCTGCGGCATTGAGCCAGTTAGGGATTCGAAAATCCCGCCAGTCATATATCACGGCCAGGGTCAGATAAATTAGCATCCATAAAATCATATTCCCTCCTTTCTTGTTCCATTATTTTACAATATTTCCATTTTATTGTCTATAGTTTTCCTATATTTATTAAAAAAATACATTGTGCAGTATTATATAATCCATATCCCTGCCGCATATAACACGATAATGCCCGGAAGGCCAAGCAAAGCTCCCGTTCCAATAGATAAAAAATTCAGATCCACCGGCGCGCTGATTCCATTTCGTGAACAGACAATATGAATACCGTATACCAGTACAGAGCAAAAGAATCCCCGGATCAGTAAAATAAGCAGATAGGCTGGATTTTTATAAATCCCAAACATAACACACAGCGTGCATCCGATGGCCATTACATATAAAAGCATTTGATTCTGTTCCATAAAAAAATCCCTCCTTATGTAATCCTATGGTTACATAAAGAGGGATATGCGTTTTATCATAGATTATGAAAACAGATTTTTAAACCAGTTGACAACACCTTTAAACCAGTTCACGATCTTATCCAGAATTCCTTCTGCTCCGCCTAACTGATCGTAAATATCTTTTGCCTGTTCCCTTAACTGACTTACATTCAGATCCAGCCCGGAAATCTTATCCATCAGATCCTGTATCATCTTTCTGTCTTCATCGGACAGGTTGATATTCAGTTCTTTGGCAGATTCATCGATGGCATCTCCAATCTCCCCGGCAGATGTAAGATTATCTTCCGCTACTTTCTGCTTTACGTCCGCAATGATCTTCTCCGCATCTTCAGATCCAATATTCTCTGCCAGCTCTCCGGTTGTGATCAGCTCATCTGTAGCTGCGTCTTTGCTTTTTTCCGGAATCTCTTTTCCTGTCATTTCCTCATATGCTTTCATAACTCCAACCAGTGCCGCAGTTCCGGAAATCTTAAATGGTCCTGCCACCTTAACTTCCGCATTTTCAATTCCTGCCGTTACCAGCGCATTCCGATACATTCCGGAAGTACAGTATGTGATATTTTCAGTTGAAACATTCACCCCGCTTCCACTGCCCGTCTGTTCCACGGTGACAGAAGACAAAGCCCTGCTTCCAATCACGCTGTTAGACAGATACCCGTCCAGATACTCATGTTCTTCCTTATTTGTTACTTTGATCACCTGATAGTCACTCATGTCATCCACCCCCAGCAGATCCAGGACTTTTTTCTGCTCAGAGGCACTTAAGCTGGCTCCCAGCGCCAGATATTTCTGTGTACTGTCTGCCTTTGCATTCACGCAGGGAACTGCCATCATGGCACATAAACCCAGTGCTATTAACTTAGCAAATATTTTCTTCATAACCTGTTCCTCCTTTCCTCTCCTCCAGTGTATCATATTTTCCATGATAAAACTTTCTCAATTTCATTATTTTTTTCTTACGATTCTCCAGGATCGTAATCAGCACAAAGATCACAAAACCAGCACCGGTAAGAACCGCTCCTGCCGCAAAACCAGGAGACCGGTAAGTCAGCACAATCTCATGTTCCCCTTCTGAAACAGGGACCCCCAAAAACGCATCTCCGACTGCCTGGGCCTTGGTTTCTTTTCCATCAACCATAACCTTCCATCCTTCATCATACGGCATTGAGAAAAATACAATCCCATCTTCCTTCATTGTAATATTTCCCTCAACACGTGAACTTTCGTGCTTTGTCATTTTGAAAGACTGCGATTCCATCTCGCCGTATACATCAGACATCACTGATTCGTCCAGAGACGCCAGCGTAAGCCGCAGGATTCCTGTGGAGTCTGTCCCCTCTTCCAGCTGAATCCGGACTTTGGCTTCTTCTCCTTCTTCCATATGTCCAAGATACAGAATCTGACCATTTAAACGGCCGGACATAATCTGTTCTCCATTTCTTTCGATAACCGTATTTTCTGCCTGGCCGCAGTCAAAATGAAGATACATCTCTTCATCTTTTTCTGCCACGATGGTGAAAGTTACATTATCTGTCATGGCAGTCTCATTTTCGATCACATACTCACCCTGACCATTGTCTGAAACGATCCTGCAGTTGTTCAGTTCCGGCTGAGGCGTCTGCAGAAGATCAAACAGATCATCAATTCCATATGCCTGTTCCACCAGACTGTTCTGCACATAGAAAGGATTCAGACTGCCATAATCCCAGTTTTTGGTCACATCCGCAGACATTCCATAACCAATGGAGGTATCATATGGGTTTTCATAAACCGTCAGGTTTCCCACCGTATCCACCGGCTGGAATGCCGTCGGCCTGGAATCATATGGCCGGTAAATCTGATATCTCATAGAAAACAGATTATTGGTAAACGGCGTAGCTCCTTCATACAGGTATTCATTCACTCCGGTATAAAATCCCAGCTGATCCATAATATCCACCACACTGCCCTGAGCTGTCGATCCAAACAGTGTCATACAGTTTAATGTATGCCATATGCTTTCATCCAGCATCCTTCCGCTGGCCAGATCAATTCGGTTCTCGTCCTCTTTATCATATGTTTCCTTGATCGTTTGTATATCTTGTGTGTCCTGATAATAATCACTGACGTCAATGGTTCCGTTCTCTATAAAACCGGTTACAGTCATTGCCGTAATTTCTCCTGCAAATACTGTGCACAAAATTCCTGCCGCGATTTTTTTCCTCAGGATCTTCGTCTGGTATAACCCAAAAATCAAAAGATAGACTATACCTATTCCGGCAGTCCAGAGAATGGCTTTCTGCTCAATCTCTTTTTCCGCTGTATAGGCCGCTATCCCCGAAAGAATACACAATCCTGCAAAACTCAGATAAATCTTCCACACCTGTCCGCGTCCATTTTCCATAAAAACCCGGTAGCCGTCATACGCCATGGAAATAAGCAGAAAAATATAAAGAAACGCAAACCGGTTTGGAATTCCATACTGATTGTGGAATCCATGCCATATATATCCCAAAACAGGCATATTAAAACTCAAAAACAAAAAGGCCAGGAGGATCAGCTTCCTGATTCGGATGGATTTTCTGATCTGACCGGACAGCAGATAAAACAGAGCCATCAAAAGTGTCAGGATTCCACAGTACAGATTAATATCCGAATCATCTACCGACATGGTCAGAGGTGTTGTTCCAAGAAAATGCCGCGAAAATATATTGCCAAATGTTCCATACCACAAATCTTCCGGAAATTCCAGCTGAGCAGAAGAAGTCTTCATGATCCCGATGTAAGCCGGAACCAAAACAATGGCTGCCATAGCGGCTGACAATAATGAACACAGGGCAAACCGGATTCCATTTTTGAAAAACGCTTTCATTCCCGAATGTTCGTAAAACAAAAACCACAGCACCAAAAACAGGCATGTCATAAAAGACATATAGAAATTGCACCACAAAGATAAAAACAATGCTGCGCAGTAAGTTCTCCATCCTTTTCCCTGCATCATCTTGTCAAAACCATATAAAATAACCGGAAGAAGAATCATCACTTCCAGCCACATGATATTCCAGCTGTATCCTACAATATAGCTGCTGAATCCGTATGCCATTCCAAATACAATGATTGAAAATTCTTCTTTTCCTCTTCGTTTGTAAAAATAAAACGCTGCGGTAAAACAGCACAGAGCAATTTTAATGATCAACAAATGGCTCAGTACCATGTTCAGCATATCCTTGGGGAAAAATATGATAATAAGATTCAGCGGACTGGACAGATAGTAGGCCCACAGTCCCCAGAAATTATAACCCAGTCCGCCATGAAAAGAATAAAACAGGCTGTCAGCCGACTGAAGTTTTTCCTGATAATCCGCAAAGAACGGCAGATACTGATGAAGCGCATCTACGATCAAAAACGACTGAGTGCCAAAAGGCTGTACTTCCTGAAGCACTGCGATGATTTCCATGATCAGAAACGGAATCAGAAACGCTCCGATCAGATATTTATGATTTTTCAAGATATTCTTTATTTTTTCTGTCATATATTCAGCTCCTTTTTACTGTCAGCGCCTCACACATCATAACACAAGGCGGTATCACAAAATGATCGAATTATGACTTATATTAACACAAAACCCAAAAAAATATCTTGATATTTTATTAAGATTCTGCCTTCCACTGTCTTATTCTTTTCTTTATTTCCCGATACATAAACCATCTTTTTTTGATCATGGAACCAATGGTCCCATGGGTCAGTTCCGTCACATTCTCTCCATGCCTCCTGTACAAAAGCAGCGTTTTTTTCAAAAAGACCACTTTGCCCAGCCGCTCCGCCAGAAGACCGATCCACTGATCATGAATCCAGACTCTGCGCGGTATTGGAAGCACCTTTTTCAGTATCGTCCTCCGGATGGCCATACAGCATCCGATATAGGAATTCTTTTTCATATTTTTCCAGAATCCTGTTCCGCTTTCTCTCCATTGAAATGTAGTCTCTCCGGACGGCTTAAGACTGCCATCCACAATTTCCGCATTGTGAACCACACACATTACTTCCGGGTCCTGAAACGCCTTCAATACTTCTGCTGCTTTTTCTTCTTTCCATACATCATCCTGATCCGCTATAAAGATAATCTCTCCTCTGCAGTGTTTCAGCGCATTCTGAAAATTAGGAACCACACCTTTCCCTGGTCCCCTGATCAAACGGATCCTCGGATCCATCTGCCTGTATTCTTTCAGGATTTGATCCGATCCATCGCTGGCATCATCTATTGAGATGATCAGTTCATCTTCCTCTTCAAGATTTTTTAATATAGATTCTATCTGTGCCTCTATATATGTTTTCCCATTATAAAAAGCCATTGCGACTGATATCATACTTCGTTCTCCTTTTAATTTTCTATGGTAATACGCTAAAGTATTGAACAAAAAACTATTGTCATATTATAACATATCTTATATAATATGACTAAGACAAAGACGTCCCAAAGGCGCCTCAGCGCCTTTTTTCGTCTTTTCTTAAACGTATTTTAAGCCATACTTTCAAACATATCTCTTCATAAGATAGCTTTAAAGTGTCGGCTTAGACTACACTTATATTATACACATCGATGGACATAAGGAGGAAATAAAATGTCATACGTAGATCAAGTCATCGAAGAAGTGATTGCAAAAAACCCTGCAGAACCTGAATTCCATCAGGCAGTCAGAGAAGTATTGGAATCATTAAGAGTCGT
Source organism: Anaerostipes butyraticus (assembly GCF_016586355.1). GTDB lineage: Bacteria > Bacillota > Clostridia > Lachnospirales > Lachnospiraceae > Anaerostipes > Anaerostipes butyraticus. Next base: position 44,416 of record NZ_BLYI01000023.1, on the reverse strand, counting down.
TGTGGAAGCCAACGAAGAACAGTATAAGAAAGATGCTCTTCTGGAGCGTCTGGTAAATCCGGAACGTCAGTTCAAATTCCGTGTTCCTTGGGTTGACGACAATGGCCAGGTACATGTCAACACAGGATACCGCGTTCAGTTCAACAGCGCAATCGGACCTTACAAAGGCGGATTAAGACTTCACCCATCTGTAAACCTTGGAATCATCAAGTTCCTCGGATTTGAACAGATCTTTAAAAACTCCCTGACAGGACTTCCAATCGGCGGAGGAAAAGGTGGATCTGACTTCGATCCAAAAGGAAAATCTGACCGTGAGATCATGGCATTCTGCCAGAGCTTCATGACAGAACTCTGCAAATATATCGGAGCTGATACTGATGTTCCTGCCGGTGATATCGGAACAGGCGCAAGAGAGATCGGTTACATGTTCGGACAGTATAAGAGAATCCGCGGACTCTATGAAGGAGTTCTGACAGGTAAAGGATTATCTTACGGCGGATCTCTTGTTCGTACAGAAGCAACAGGATACGGACTTCTCTACTTAACAGATGAGATGTTAAAATGCAACGGCAAGAGCTTAGAAGGAGCTACTGTTGTCGTATCCGGAGCTGGAAACGTAGCAATCTACGCTACAGAAAAAGCTCAGCAGTTAGGAGCAAAAGTTGTTACATGCTCTGACTCTACAGGATGGATTTATGACAAAGACGGTATCGACGTTGCTCTTCTGAAAGAAGTAAAAGAAGTAAAACGTGCCCGTCTGACAGAATACGCTGCAGCTCGTCCAAGCGCAGAATACCATGAAGGAAAAGGCGTATGGACTATTCCTTGTGATGTTGCTCTTCCTTGCGCTACTCAGAACGAACTTGACTTAGATGACGCTAAGACACTGGTAGCAAACGGATGCTTCGCAGTTGCAGAAGGAGCCAACATGCCTACTACAATGGAAGCTACAGAATACTTACAGGAAAACGGCGTTCTGTTTGCTCCTGGTAAAGCTGCTAACGCTGGCGGTGTTGCAACATCTGCTCTTGAAATGTCTCAGAACAGCGAAAGATTAAGCTGGACATTTGAAGAAGTTGACAGCAAATTAAAGAACATCATGGTTAACATCTTCCATAACTTAGATGACGCCGCAAAACGTTACGGAATGGAAGGAAACTATGTTGCAGGAGCTAACATTGCAGGTTTCGAAAAAGTCGTAGATGCAATGAACGCTCAGGGAATCGTATAGATCATTTCCTAAAACGGACATTAAAAAGGACGAATCATCTGGATTCGTCCTTTTTTATAAATTCTGATTTCTTCCGGTCATTTCTGCTTCATACGTTTGATGACTTTCAGCCTTGTAAATTCTTCTCTTTCTTTCTCTTCCAGTTCGTTGGAAATCTTATAAACCAGGGCACTGTAAGTCGGTATCGTAATATTCTTCAATGCATTTGCTCTCTTCTGCGTCTTCTTGATGCTTGTCGCCAGACGATAAGCGGAATTTTCCACCATGGAAAGTTTGATCGTCAGATCTTTTACCTGGCGGAATGCCTCTCTGGCAATATCAATGGATTCATAGGTATCACTCAGAGAATAAGTCAGGCTGTTTTCCTGTGCGTCATATTTCACATAAGGAATTTCTGTTCCCATAATGCTTCTTGTCTGAATCCGTATGGAATCTTCAATCGGAACCGTAAACGCAAGCTCCTCTACTTTGCTGATTCCATGTTCAATATTCGCATGCTGAAGACAGGCATAAGCTCTCGTAAACGTCGTATCGATCTGCTCCTGAATATCCTTCGCTTCATCGATCAGATCCATCAGTTCACGAATCAGGATATTTCTTTTCTTATCCATCAGATCATAGCCCTGTTTCGCCAGCGCCAGAGAGTTCTTTGCAAGAATTAAGTTTCCTTTCGTGGGAAATTCTCTTGGATCCATACAATTCCCCCTTTTCTATTCCTGCTCTTTTGGCAGATACTTCTCGATCAGTTTCGTATCAATACGATCCAGTTCTTCCTTCGGAAGAATCCGAAGCAGTTCCCAGCCAAGATCCAGGGTCTCCATCATAGTTCTGTTTTCTTCATGTCCCTGTCCGATATATCTCTTTTCAAATTCCTTTCCAAATTCCAGATATTTCTTATCAATCGGAGACAATTCATCCTCTCCGATGACAGAAGCCAGATTTCTTGCTTCTCCTACCTTAGCATAGGCAGAAAACAGCTGATTGGCCAGATCCTGATGATCCTCCCTCGTATATCCTTCTCCGATTCCGTCTTTCATCAAACGGGAAAGAGACGGAAGCACACTGATCGGAGGATAAATTGACTGGCCATGCAGGTCCCGGTCCAGGACAATCTGACCTTCTGTAATATATCCGGTCAGGTCTGGAATCGGATGGGTAATATCATCATTAGGCATCGTAAGGATCGGCAGCTGTGTCACAGAACCTTCTGCCCCTTCAATGATTCCTGCACGTTCATATAAAGCCGCCAGTTCACTGTACAAATAACCAGGATATCCTTTTCTTGAAGGAATCTCTCCCTTGGAAGATGATACCTCCCTCATCGCTTCTGCAAAAGATGTCATGTCTGTCAAAATAACCAAAATATGCATGTTGCACTCAAATGCCAGATATTCTGCCGTGGTCAGGGCAACTTTCGGCGTGATCAGACGTTCCACCACCGGATCATTGGCAAGATTCAGAAACATGCAGACATGATCCGCAACTCCGCTTTCTTCAAACGTCTTCTGAAAGAAATTTGCCACATCATGCTTAACTCCCATGGCTCCAAAAACGATGGCAAAAGGTTCATCGGATCCATCTCCCAGAGAGGCCTGTTTTACGATCTGTGCCGCCAGCTGGTCGTGAGGAAGTCCGTCACCGGAAAAGATCGGCAGCTTCTGTCCGCGGATCAGCGTTGTCAGACCGTCAATTGCGGAAATACCTGTTCGGATATAGTTTCTCGGATATTTACGTTTTACCGGATTCATCGGCAGACCATTTACATCTCTCCGGATGTCAGAAACCAATGGGCCAAGACCATCGATCGGCTGTCCAATTCCATTAAATGTCCTTCCCAGCATATCCGGAGCCAGTGTGACTTCCATTGGCCGTCCGGTCAGTCTGGTTCTTGTATTGTTCAAAGACATATTCTCTGTGCCTTCGAATACCTGAATAATTGCCTTATCCTCAAACAGCTCAATGATTCTTCCGATTTTTTTGGTTTTCCTGTCTACTGTAAACTCAACAATCTCATCATAAAACGCATCCTGCACACCTTCGAGAACTACAAGAGGTCCGTTGATGCTGCTGAGTCCTAAATATTCTATTGCCATATCTTTCTGCCTCCTATGCGTTCTTTTCCAATACCGCCTGATAGAAATCATCAATCTCCTGATGATAAAAATCCAGCATCTGAAGATTATCATTCGGCACGTCATATTTGATGGAAATGATCCGCTCAAAAATATGCTCAGCCTTCAGCACACTCATTGGCATGCCTCTCGCTACCAGCTCTCTGCATTTTTTATACAAATATAAAATAATTTCCATCATCTTAAACTGTTTTTCCAGGGATACGCATGTATCATCTTTATGGAACGCATTCTGCTGCAGGAATCCCAGGCGAATGACCTTTGCAATCTCCAGGGTCAGTTTCTGATCATCCGGCAGAACATCTCCTCCGATCAGCTTTACAATCTCCATCAGACTGTTTTCCTGATTCAGGATCGCCATCATCCGGTTTCTGTAATCTACAAATTTAGGAGAAACATGCTCATTGTACCAGCCGGCCAGATCAATCAGATATTCGCTGTAGCTGGTCAGCCAGTGAATTGCCGGAAAATGTCTTTCATAAGCCAGTGATTTATCCAGCCCCCAGAAACATCTTACGAATCTCTTCGTGTTCTGGGTTACCGGCTCTGAGAAATCTCCGCCCTGAGGAGATACGGCTCCAATGATCGTTACAGATCCATCCGTTCCATTCAGATTATGCATCATGCCTGCTCTCTCATAAAAGGCGGACAGTCTGGATGCCAGATAAGCCGGAAAGCCTTCTTCTGCCGGCATTTCTTCCAGACGGCCGGACAGTTCCCTGAGGGCCTCTGCCCATCTGGATGTAGAATCTGCCATGATGGCTACGTCATATCCCATATCCCGGTAATACTCTGCCAGAGTCAGACCTGTATAAATAGACGCCTCCCTGGCTGCCACCGGCATATTGGAGGTATTGGCAATCAGCACAGTCCTGTTCATCAGCGGATTCCCGCTTCTTGGATCCACCAGTTCCTGGAATTCTTCCAAAACCTGTGTCATCTCATTTCCACGTTCTCCGCATCCGATATAAATAATGATATCCGCATCTGACCACTTGGCAATCTGATGCTGTGTCATCGTTTTTCCTGTTCCAAATCCTCCTGGGATCGCGGCAGTTCCGCCTTTTGCGATTGGGAACATCGTATCCAGAATTCTCTGTCCGGTGATCAGCGGCACACTTGCCGGAATCCTGTCATGAACCGGTCTCGGAACCCTGATCGGCCATCGCTGGATCATAGTAATATCCCTGGTCGTTCCATCGTTTAACTCCAGGGTCACCAATGTATCATGAATCGTATATCTGCCGTCTTCCACAACAGAAACTACCGTTCCGCTTATATCCGGCGGAACCATGCATTTATGGACAATGGCTCTCGTCTCCGGTACTTCTGCAATAATATCCCCTCCGTGGAGAACATCCCCTTCTGATACCGTGATATGTGTTTCCCAGAGTTTCTGCATATCCAGAGAATCCACACTGATTCCTTTGGTAATAAAAGCTCCTGCGTTTTCAGCGATCCGTTCCAGCGGTCGTTCAATTCCATCAAAAATATTATCCAGGATACCCGGCGCCAGAGTAACAGAAACCGCTTCGCCGCTGGCTTCCACTACCTCTCCCGGACGCAGTCCTGATGTTTCCTCATATACCTGTATGGTTGTCCGGTCTTTGTCCAGGGAAATAACTTCTCCAACCAGTTTTTCCTCTCCCACATAGACCATCTCAGACATTTTAAATCCTGTATTTCCCTTTAAATAGATGACAGGTCCGTTGATTCCATAAATAATTCCAGTCCTACTCACCTGCTCCACCTCCCTTAAAGGTATATTCCTGATATTCTTTTTCCAGAGCACCTTTAAACGAATGATCGATCAGGATATTTTTTCCCGGAATCACAGACCGGAGTCCTCCAATAAAATCTTCCTCGCTGATTGTCATAGTCATTCCTGTGCTCTTCTCCAAATATTCTTTTTTGTCTTCATCTGATTTGCTGATATATATCGTCAATGGCTGCCCACCGGCAAATCTGGCAGCATCGGCGATATAAGAAATCAGCTGTTTCCTGTAATCTTCTGTTTTCATATAATCATTCAGCAGTTCAAGAACTTCTTTAAACAGGCTGTTCTTCAGTTCCATCTGAACGCCGCTCAATTCCCTGCGCATCCTGAGCTGCCCCTTGGAAACTGCGGTATTCAGCTGCTGCCTCGCCGATGCGGTTTCCGCTTTGATCCTCGTATCTGCCTGAATTCTTGCCTCCTGACAGTGAGTCTGATACATGGACTCCAGGGCTTTTCTATGCTGTTTTATGATCTCATTTCCCTGGCTTCTGGCTTCTTCCATCGCCGCTCCCTGGATATGAGAAATCTTCTCATCTATGGTCAACTCCGTCACCTTCCTTCTACCAATTTCATTATAATTTCAGTCCGATTGCTTCATTGACATAGGAAGTAATAAAATCCTTCTTACGGCCTGTTCCATGCCTGTCAGGAATCTCAATCAGCAACGGCATCTGCCTTTCCAGCTTGATCTCATCGATCAGATCCGGAAATTCTTTCCCAAACTTTTCTGTCAGAAGCACGATTCCTATGGATGGATCACTCATTGCCGTCTGAAGTGCCTGATACAGTTCTTCCCTCTCATGCACGACAACGCCGTCCACGCCCGCAAGGCGCATTCCCGTCAGTGTATCCACATTATCGCTGATTAAATACATCTTCATATTCTCACTTCCTCAGTCTAACCTAATCTACCGATAATCATAAATGAAATGATCAGTCCATACAGGCAGACACCTTCTGCCAGACCAACGAAAATCAAAGATTTACCAAGAGCTGTCGGGTCTTCGCTGATTGCTCCAAGAGCCGCGCTGGCTGCGCTGGCTACCGCAATACCGCCTCCGACACAGGATAATCCGGTTGCAAGAGCTGCCGCAATGTATCCCAGTCCGGTTGCCATGCCCGCATCCGCGGCTGACTGTGCAGCCTGGACCGGCTCACTTACGAAAAGCATAACTGCCGCAATGACCACAACTCCAAAAAACATAACGATGTTGGCCGCGATGCTTCTCTTATACCTTTTCTTGTTTCTCTCTCCCTTCATAAAATATCCAAAAGGGAGCAGGATGCTTAAAATAAATGCTGCAATAATTACTAATTTAATTGCTGATGTCATATCGGTGTCCTCCTAATTTATACTTTTTTTAGCATGGTTGTTATATGGATGAAATTCCCGTCCGGATCCCTGATAGAACCGGCTGAACATTTCATAATATTCCAGTCGAAGCACCTGGATTCCTACGACCAGGCCTTCCAGAGCGCATACAAGAATATTTCCGAATACAATGATGATCCAGTTTGGATTTCCCGCTCCATCTGTAATTCCTCCGAGCATTAAAACGACCTCCATCATGGCCGCATGACTGACTGCAAATGCTCCTACACGGACAAATGAAATCGTATTGGAAAAGAAACTCAGCATTGTCTCGAACAATTCGAAAAATCCCTGAATCAGGAACATTCCGACTCCTTCATCCAGACTGGCTTTCTTTCCCTGAATCAGCTGTCCAAGCGGCTCTTTGAAAACAAACAGCAGGATCGGAACTCCAAGGAATATCACCATCATAATATTTCCAGGCGTCTTATGTCCCGTCATATATAAAACAATGGTAATCACAAGGAATCCATAGAACACAAGTCCCGCAACACCATTGGGACTAAACAGCATGTTTCCTTTATCTCCTCGTTTCCATGCGTTTATGATCTGGAACACCATCGCCAGAAGAATCAGTCCCATTCCGAACGCCACAGCTACAATAAATACCGTATTTAACTGTCCCAGAAACGGAAGTTTCATCATGGCATGCATTGGTGACAGCCAAATAGGCTTTATGATCGTTCCTTCGAATCCGAAAAAGCTTCCAAACATGAAGCCGAAAAATGTAGAAAAAATTCCCGCAATGGAGATAATTCCCGCAAGGCTGATCTTCTTTTTCAGATAGATCAGACCGCCTAATACAAACAGGCACAGTCCCTGGCCCGCATCTCCAAACATTGCCCCGAAAATAAAGGTATAGGTCAGCGCCACAAAAATGGTCGGATCCATTTCGTCATGGGCCGGCAGCCCGTACATCCGGACAAACATCTCAAATGGCTGAAAAAATCTTGGATTTTTCAGTTTGGTCGGAGGATCTCCAAAGAATTTCTCCCGTCCTTCTTCTTCTACGATCGTGATTCTGTCATCGTCTTTTGTTTCTTCTATGAAAGCCGCAACATCTTTCTCGCTCATCCAGCCGCATAAAATATAATAGTCTTCCTGTTCTTCATTTTCCACGCGGGCAGCCATCTTTCTGACATCAAAATTGTTTGACAGTTCCTCCAGTTTATACTTTGCGCCAAGAATCTTTGCCGCCTGGCCTTCCAGAAAACCTCCCACCTTTTTTCTGATGTCCTCCGTCTGCTGATCCAGAAGTTCAATCTGATGTCTCATTTCCCTGCAGACCGCTGCCGGAACTCCGTCATAATCTTCAGGAAGCCTGATTCTTTCAAAATGCAGAGACTTGAACACGGAATCAACTTTTCCAGACTCTTTATGAGCCGCAAAATAGCAGCCATATACATAGTTTTCATCTCTTGATCCTTCCAGAAATACCGCATTCAAATCATCAAACAGATATTTTTCCAGCTTGTGGAAATAATCCAGGCTGACCCTTCCAAATCTTACGATCATATAACGGTACCGCATCACTTCTTTCACATTCAGCTCCAGCGACTGGAACGGTTCCATCTGATGAAGTTTTTCCATAATTTCTTCTTTTGCTTTTTTGATCTTTTCTTCTTTTGCTTTCATATCAAGATAATCGTGGTTCAGATTTCGAATCAGATCGATCATCTCATCTGCAGAAAGCGATGTATCCATCGGCACTGTCTGATCCGGCAGCATAGCCGCATACTGTTCCGCTTTCGCCAGCGGTTCTTTATATGGATTCAGATCCATAAACGGCAGTAAATTATCCGTGGTTTTTAATTCCGTTATCGCATTTTCCAGCTGCATCTCATATTTCGATAAATACCTGCTGGTCACCCGGTCAATATCCGTTCTGGGACCGGAAATGCTCAGGAACTTCATCTTAACTATCATTAGGCACTACCTCCTTGATCTCTGGGATCCTGCAGAATATATCTCAGAGTCTCTTTTTCTGACAATCCGTACCGGATACACTCAAGCGCTGTCGTAATCCGGTAAATTTCTTCTTCCTTCAGGAACAGATATCCCAAAAGGCTTGCAAGAGAATACGGATGATTCTGATATGCTTTCATGACGATATGCTTCACAAACTGTTTTTCAATTTTCTCCACATTGTGCTGTTCGTCAAACTGATATCTCCGTCCATAAAACGATTCATTCAGATGGCGGAAAAACTCTTCAATGGAAGGCGCTTCCACCAGATTTTTAAATTCATCTTTTGTAAGCCGGTATTGTATCGGTATCAGCAGGGTATAGATATCCGGCGGCAGCATATGATAATATTTCTTCGCCCGGTAAATCCACTGAAGATTCGTAAGATCGATCTGACTTCCCAGATCTTTTTTGATCGTCTCTTTCTCTTCTTTTTTCCATTTTCCCTTTCTGATCTTCCACAACATGGAAAAATAGTACAATTCCAGCGCCAGATCATAATCAAATAATGTTGATGCCCCAGATTCCCGGATTTTCGCCAATGGCGCATAATACTCGGTATTCTTCAGATGATCCACCAGATCATCGATATTCTCTGACATGATCAACTGATCGATCTTTATTTCTGAATACCGGTCAAAAAATGTTTTCTTATAATCCAGATCAAACGGGGCATTATAGTGGTTAAACACAATTCTTAAACAATATTTAATTAAATCTACTTCATACCGCTTCTTAAAAACCTTAAGGAATTTCTTCTGGTCCATATTTGCGAAACGGTACAGTCTGGTATAATCATCATACAATGACTGAACCAGAATTTTTTCAATATTTCCACGATGATACAGAGACTCATCCATCTGATCGATCAGCTTTCCATAAGACTTTGTCTCTTTCAGATAATATATGACCTCTGTCACCGTCTGCATAGCGGCAATCTTGCGGTAATCTTCTGATTTCAGCAATTTCGCACGCATTGCGCGGATCTTTGTTACGATCCCGCTGTACTCCATCACATCTTTGATCATTTTCCGCCTCCTAATAAGTCCTGCTAAACCTTAATGATCCTATCGAAAATTTCCTTTGCATACGCAGTATGGTTTTTTTCAAAATCTTGTTTCAGGAACTGAATCTCACTGTTATTCTGCTCTCCCTGCTGTTCCATCATCTCATCCATATTCTCTTCCAATTCCGATCGTATGGCACTGATCCGATCTTTCGTTTCCTTTTCCAGTTTCTGATCAAACAGGTCTCTCTTCTCCTGCATCTCTTTTTCCTGCAGATGCTTTTGATTCTCAGCATTTTCTACAATGGCCCTTGCGGTCTTTTCGATTTCTGCCAGTTTTTCTGCAATTCCATCCATAAAAAAGCCTCCTTTCCGACCCTGGATTCTACACCCATTATTTTAGCTCTATCTTTTCAAATTTACCAGCTTTTTATAAAATTCTTAGCAGAATTTTTAGCAAAAATCACAAAAAAATCATAATTTGCTGTAAATTTTCTTCGCATCTGCTACATGTCCCGGAATGGAGCCGCCATGATCTTCCGCCCCTGCAGTCACCAGTATATATTCTTTTCCCTTGACGTTTACAAGACTTGCCAGGCACAATCCTGCCTGGCTGGTATGTCCTGTTTTTCCTCCAAGAAATTCTCCCTGTTTCACCTGCAGTTCTTCCCTGTATTCATAGAGCGTACTGTTCAGGACCATTCCGTTTGGATGAACATTTGACGGAGAGGTTCGATAGCTCATCGTTGTAAAAATCTTACGAAAATCCTTCCTGTCCAGAGCCGCATCCAGCAGAACCGCCAGATCCTCTGCCGTTGAATAATGATTTTCGTCATGAAGACCTGTCACGTTTACGAAATGCGTATGTTCCATCCCCAGATTTTCTGCTTTCTGATTCATCAGTTCTGCCATTTTTTCTTCTGATCCTGTCACATATCTGGAAAGACGCAGACAGCATTCTGCTCCCGACGGAAGCATTGCACCGTACAGCAGATCTCTTATCGTAACAGTTTCTCCTGCTTCAAATCCTGCCCGGGACGCTCCCTGGGCTTTTGCCTGATCAATCATATTCCCATCCATGGTTACTTTTCGATCAAGATCTGAAATATGCTCCAGGGCCACAAGGCATGTCATGATCTTAGTCAAAGACGCCGGATACATCTTTTTCTCACCTTTCTTTTGTGCCAGAATCCTGTCTCCGTCTCTTTCCATCAGTGCGGCATACGGACTCTGTATTCCATATAATATTCGATTTTGAAATATCAGGGACAGGACCATCCCGCAGATGAGCAGCATTCCTGCCAGCCAGATCATTTTTTTTCTCTTCTTCATGCTTTCCTCCTTCATCTCTTGTTTCTGTTTCTGATGTTCCTTATAATCAAAAGAGGAAATATGTTTGTCAATATATCCGCCCTCAATCCCGGTCTTTTGGCCTGAACGTCATTTTGCTGTTTCTTTTTGCGGCGTTCATTTTTTATTCCGGGTAAATTTATAGATTCTGCCGGATTCTTTTGTAAGATACGTTTGTAGCACAAACACAGGGAGATCAGGCAAAAGAAAGGAATGTTATGTTAAAGATTATTCTATGTGATGATGATCCGTTTATTTTAAAGATCATCCAGGAACAGCTTGAAGCCATCCTGTCCAGTCAGAAGCTGGACGGAAGAATCGTATGTATTTCTTCCAGCGGAAAAGATATGATTTCTTATCTGAAAAACCACCCGGGAGAATACTTATTTTTTCTGGATCTTGATTTTGGAAATAATGAATTTAATGGAATCGACCTTGCCAGGCAGATCCGTGCTGTCTCTCCAGGATCAAAAATCGTATTTGTCACCAACCACTATGAACTGGCTTTAGACGTCCTGAAATCAGGCACCGAGCCGTTCGGATTTATTGAAAAGACCACAGACATCCATAAGATGAACCGTAACTGCTACCAGTATCTTTATCTGGCCAACAAACAGCTGTCCGTTCATCCGGAAGAAAAAGATCAGAAATCTATTTCTCTCCGCCCCGGGTTCGATGAAGAAATCAGTCTTCCTATTCAGGATATTTTGTATGTGGAAGCACTGAAAACCAGATCCCACTGCATCTGTTATCATACGATCAATGGATCTTCCATCACTGTAAGGGAATCCATGGAGCATGCCATGAAACGGCTTGGAGATGGCTTTGTGCGGAGCCACCGGTCTGTGATCGTTCAGAAACGTTATATGATCGGCATGGAAGACGGCATGATCCGCCTGATTAACGGTGCTTCTGCACCCTGCTCCTTCCGGCTGAGAAATGAAATAAAGGGGATTATCTATGGAAACAACAACCAGTAAATATTCTTGGATTTATTTTGTATTTTCTATTTTGTGCACCGGCGTCAGTCTGCTGTCTCCTTTTCTTAAGATGACAGGCACTACATTTATGGAAAATTTTGTGATTGCATTCACCGGGGTATCTGCGATTCGTATCCTGAATCTCCTGGATTTGAAATTTCCTGATTACCTTCTGCTGTTTTCAGGAACATTTACCGCAATTACCCAGTCATTCGTTATCATCAATGCCTCCATTTTTTTCATATTTTTTGTCTTTTTCGGAGTCAGCGCTTTAAGACGCGAACTGCAGAGCGGCAAAGTTTTATACACCTGGCTGGCATTTATCCTGTTTTTGATCAATCAGATCTTTTTAAATTATATCTACCAGGGATTCCAGCAGCTGTATTATCAGACGACTAATGATCTTCCCAATGCATCGCTGATCAAGATCATCTTTTTTCTGCTGTTATCCGCAGGTGTCCTTTTAATTGATTTTCTGCTGATCGTACTGGTCCGGCATTTTTTCCAGAATATTCTTTTTAAGATATCACAGCTGGAATTTTCCTATCCCCAGATTGCCAGAAATTTTCTGATCAGTTCTCTGATTATTTTTATCATCGGATTTATTTTTGAATATCTGCTTTTACAGATTCCCGCTGCCGCCGGCCAGACTAATACAGAATATTTGTATCAGCTGCTTTATGAAAGAATTTCTATCCTTACGACACTGTTTTCGACAGGCATTATTTTTATCCAGCTTTTGATTCTTGTAATCCTGCTTAAATTTTCAAAATATCGTTTTTCTATCAACGCCAGGCGGAGACATGAAGAAAATTTAACTTTGTACAACAGTGATCTGGAAAAAAATCTCTCAGAAGTCAGAGGTCTGAAACATGATATGAAAAATATCCTCTTCACTCTGAGTCATATGATTGAAGAAAGTGGAGATTCTAAATTGAAAGAGTATTTTCACACTGCCGTAAATCCTTATTTTCAGGAAGAGTTAAAGAAAAATGATCTGTATGCTTCTCTGCAGCCGATCGAAGATGAACAACTCAAGGCATTTTTATATTATAAATTCACATCGGCCTCACATAGTCAGTGTCAGATCCGCTTTATCTGCCGGCATGCGATTCCCTGGCATCTGTTTTCTGATGAAATTGATTTTCTCGATTTCATCCGGATTCTTGGAATCTTTCTGGACAACGCCAAGGAAGAAGCAGTCCATACGGCAGAAAAAGAAATCCAGCTCCTTATGACCGGACAGGAAAATGCCTGTGAAATACGCATTGAAAATTCCATCCGGCCTCAGAAAGAAGTCATTGCCGGACTTTCCGATAAAGGACTTGGAAGGGGAAACGGCCTGCTCATTGCAGACCGCATTTTAAAAAGATATCCCAATATTATTTTAAACACCTATACCAGAGGCAATACCTTTGTTCAAAGTCTTTTGATCCAGGGCTTCTAATCTGCTTCTTTTGCCTGATCTCCCTATCAAACGCAAAGGAGTTTATTATGAAGAAAAAAATGAGCCAGGAACGTTTTCGATTATTTTTCTTTCTTATGTTCCTTTTTTATATGGCAATCCTGATCAAAATTGTTTTATTAAGAAATGTTTCCCTTGCCTCTCTGCCGGAACATTTTTCCGCCGGATACCAGGGCTTTCGTTCTCTGAACCTTGTACCTTTTCAAACGTTTCGGACGTTTGCTTCCATGATGTCATCCGGAAACTTTCTATGGGCAGTGTCCAATATCGCCGGCAACGCTCTTATTTTTCTGCCGTACGGCTATCTTCTGTATCTTCTTTGGAAGAAGAAACATGCCGTTCCGGTGATCCTGCTGTCTGCCGCTGCCATAAGCCTTGTATTTGAGATCCTTCAGTACCGTTTTTACCTTGGAAGCGCCGATATAGACGATGTCATCTTAAATATCATTGGAGCTTTTCTCGGTGTCGTCTGTTTCCGGATTATCTCCAGGATCTTTTCCCAAAGACCTTCCGGCATATACAAAGTCAGCATTCTTCTGGCTCTGTTTGCCTTCCTGGGAGCATCTGCCGTAGGATATTTCGAATTCGGAAACCGGCTGGGACTTGCCAGTTATCAGGAAGAAACTGTTGGCGGTGAAAAAGTGCCGGATCGTCAGCCAGATTACAACGGATATTTTATCTCTGGAAATCATAAAAAAATCACCGTACAGAATTCTGTCGATGACACTTATGCGCAGCAGACAGATTTTGCCATTGGAAAAGATACCGTCATCTACTTCCTGGAGCTGTCTTATGGCAGATTAAACCCAAACCATGTGACAAAAACCTATAAACTCTGCAGCGCCTCCCAGCTGTCTTCCATAAAAAAGCATTCTATGGCCACGATCTGGTATTCTAAAACTTCCAGCGGCACAGCCGATGTGATCGTCCTGTCAGATCTGGACGAAGACCAATCCGAAGGCAATATCAGCTTTGGCTCCGATGACCCTCATATGCTGACCGGATATGTCAGCAAAACCGGAGACGGCCAGTGTACGATCAATAAAATCGATTCCTATGAATTAAAAGACGGCGGTTCTGTTTCTACCAGTACAAAACTTTATATTCCGATGAAATATAAAGATAACATTCCTGTCACAATCCGGAATGTATATGGAAATGGAAGCAGCTATAAGGATCAGAAAGGAAGCATCCGGGATTTGAAAAAAGATTCCTTCGTGACCATTGAAGGGACTTACAAAGACCAGATCTTTTACGGAAAGAAAATCATCATTCAGATTTTTCATTGATGCATAAAAGTACACAAAAAGGGAGGATGCCGCTTTAATACGCCCCTTGTCCGGCAGACAGATCAAATATTATATCTCTCTTTCTTTTTTATTTTCACTGAATTTTCCCATCAAAAAAGCAGCTGCCGCCGCAGCTGCTTTTTAATCTTCTTTTATAATACCTTGCTTAAAAACTCTTTCGTCCTGTCTTCTTTCGGATGATCAAAGATCTGTTCCGGAGTTCCTTCTTCCAAAATAACTCCTCCATCCATGAACAAGACACGGTCTGCCACTTCTTTGGCAAATCCCATCTCATGGGTGACAACTACCATCGTCATACCTTCCTGTGCCAGCTGTTTCATAACTTCCAGTACTTCTCCAACCATCTCCGGATCCAGTGCGGATGTTGGCTCATCAAACAGCATAACTTCCGGTGAAAGTGCCAGAGATCTGGCAATCGCCACACGCTGTTTTTGTCCTCCGGACAGCTGTGCCGGATAATTATCCGCCTTATCACCGACACCAACCCGATTCAAAAGTTCCATGGCTTTTTCCCTGGCTTCTTTTTCGCTGTACATTTTATGACGAATCGGAGCCAGCGTCACATTTTCCAGAATCGTCAGATGCGGAAACAGATTAAAATGCTGGAATACCATTCCAACTCTCTTTCTCAGGTCGTCCACATCCAGATTCTTGTCCATCAGATTGGTTCCTCCAATGATGATTTCTCCTTTGGTCGGTGTTTCCAGAAGATTCAGACATCTGAGAAATGTACTCTTTCCTGACCCGGACGCACCGATAACGCAGACACATTCTCCCTTGCCAATGTGGCAGTCAATTCCTTTTAATACTTCCAGCTTTCCAAAATATTTATGTAAATCTTTAACGTATATCACTTTGTCTGAGTCTCCTTTCAAATGCATTCAGCCCAATGGTCAGTATCTTTACCAACACATAGTAAATCAACGCACATCCGATCAAAGGCACAAACATGATATAAGTTCTGGAAACAATAAAATCAGATGCCTTTGTCAGATCCTGGATCGCAACGTATCCGAGGATCGCCGTTTCTTTGATCAATACGATAAATTCATTTCCCAGAGCAGGCAGGATATTTTTTACCGCCTGCGGAAGAATGATATATCTCATTGTCTCCGTATAAGAAAGACCAAGAGAACGCCCTGCTTCCATCTGTCCTTTATCCACTGCCATGATTCCCGCACGTATGATTTCTGCCACATATGCAGAACTGTTGATACCGAATGTTACGATTCCCGCAACCATTCCCATCTGTGTCTGGAAAACCAGAAAATAAATAATCAATAACTGTACAACGGTAGGTGTTCCGCGGATAATGTCAATATAAATATTGGCAACCACTGAAAATATTGTCTTTTTCCCTTTTCTTACCTCCGTCATCTTCATCAATGCCAAAACCATGCCCAGAAGAATTCCCAGCAAAACGGCGGCAATGGATACGCCGATGGTAACCTTCAGACCGTCCAAAAACATTTTATAACGATCTGCTTCTATAAATACCTGATAAATATCTGATTGTAACTGCTCCATTTTAAAAAGCCTTTCTTAATAATTACTGTCCAATGTACTCTTTTACTAACTTGTCAAAAGTTCCATCATCTTTCATTTCTTTTAACGCGTCATTGATTGCGTCTTTTAATTTTGTGTTGCCTTTCTGTACTGCAAATGCATATGATTCATCATCAAATAAGTCTTTTACCAATTCAAGACCTTTGTTTGCCTTTACAAATTCCTGTGCAGGGTTTGCATCGATGATCACTACGTCAGATCCGCCTTTTTTCAGATCCATTACGGCATCCACACCTTTTTTAAATCTCTTTACGTTGGAATCTTTGATTTCATCTGTCGCAAGAAGATCTCCTGTTGTTCCTTCCTGAACAGCGATCGTTAATCCTTCCAGATCATCTGCTGATTTGATGCTTCCGCCCTCTTTCTGGATTACATACTGTTTTGCTGTGTAGTAGGAATCTGTGAAATCCACCTGTCTTTCTCTTTCTTTTGTTACTGTCATTCCTGCTGCAATAACATCAAGATTGCCTGATTCCATGGAACCGATCAGAGATTTGAATTCCATATTTTTGATTTCTACATCAGATCCGATCTTCTTTCCAACTTCTTTCATAACGGCCATATCGAATCCATCAACATCTCCGTCATCATTTACATACTCAAACGGAGGGAACTCAGCATTGGTTCCTACTACGATCGTATCCGGGATCTCTCCTCCGTCTGCTGTTTCCTTTTTACCGCATCCGGTAAATAACATAGATGCTGCTAAAACGCCTGCCAGGGCAACTGTTAAAAACTTTTTCATGACTTTTTCTCCTTTTTAAAATAATGGTACGACTGCTCCGTCGTATTTGTCGTTGATATAATCTCTTACTGTGTCGCTTTCCAAAGCTTTGATCAAAGCCTTAATTGATTCTTTTTTCTCATCTCCTTTGCGGACCGCGATTACATTTCCATAGGTCTTGGCACCAACAGAATCCTCATCTTCCACAGCAAGGGCGTCTTCATTTACTTTCAGCCCTGCTTCGATTGCGTAATTTCCATTGATGACCGCAAGATCCACATCTTTAATTGAACGAGGAAGCTGAGCGGCTTCAATTTCTTCAATCTCCAGATTTTTCGGATTCTTCACGATATCCTTCTTTGTAGCAGTCAGCCCCGCATCTTCTTTCAGCGTGATCAGTCCTTCAGACTGAAGAAGCAAAAGGGCTCTCGCTTCATTGGTCGTATCGTTCGGCACTGCCACTGTGGCTCCA
The DNA here is from genome assembly GCF_016586355.1 of Anaerostipes butyraticus. Lineage (GTDB taxonomy): Bacteria > Bacillota > Clostridia > Lachnospirales > Lachnospiraceae > Anaerostipes > Anaerostipes butyraticus. The sequence goes on along the minus strand of NZ_BLYI01000023.1, from coordinate 27,066 downwards.
TTTTTCAGATTCTTCAGGGATTTTGTCTTTCCCGGGAAAATTCCAAATGGCTCATAATGAATCATTGCCGCAGATACAAGGTTTGTACCTTTTTCTTCATTAAAGTTCTTAAGATATGTCTCATGCTGGAAGTAGTTTGCATCCAGATCCCCTGCATCCAGCGCTGTGTTTGGCTGTACGTAATCAGAATACTCCTTAATCTCCAGCTTATATCCCTCTTTCTCCAGTTCTCCCTCTGCTGCTTTGAGAATATCCGCGTGAGGCGAAGGACTTGCTCCGATCACAATCGTCTTGGAATCACCGCTGTCTTTCTTGGAACCGCAGCCTGCAAATAATCCCAAACACGCTGTCAGGCAAAGTACCACTGCCAATACTCTTTTCATATGTTTCTCTCCTTTTTTTCTTTTTCCATACATTTTCTTCATCAATGTATAGTATATTTCAATATTTTACAATACTTTTCGAAAGATTTCAAATGCTGAAGGCAATGCGTAGGTATTTTCCAGATCTTTTTTGTCAATCCACTGAAACTGCTCTGACAAAACGGCTTCCTTCAGCCTGATTTTAACTCCCTTCATATGCCATTCTACATGGCTGAAAATGTGTTTTCCCTTTCCCGCCGGTTCCAGATCGTCCGACTCTATTCCCCACTGCCGCAGCTGGCTTTTTATTTCTTCCATATCCAAGCGGCCTGAAACATTTGGAAATTCCCACAATCCGGCCAGCAGACCTTTTTCCTCTCTTTTATGCAGAGCGACCCTGTTTTCCGTTTCCAGGAGAAAAACTGTTTTATATTCTTTTCTCCGTGCCTTCTTTGGTTTCTTCACAGGAAGCTGATCGATCCGGTCTTCTCTGTATGCTCTGCATACCGTATCCCACGGACATCGGTCACAGAGAGGTTTTCCGTTAGGAATGCACACAATCGCTCCCAGCTCGATCAAAGCCTGATTAAAATCTCCCGGCCGGTCTTTCGGAATATATGCCTGAATGCGTTTTCCCATCTCTCTTTTTGTCTTTTCTTTGAGAATATCAGAATCATCTCCCCAGAGCCTGGAAAGCACCCTCATAACATTCCCATCCACTGCCGGCACCTGAAGGTCAAAAGCAATCGATCCGATCGCGCCTGCAGTATAAGTTCCAATTCCATTTAACGATAATAGTGCGTCATAATCACCTGGGATTTTCCCATCATATTCATTCACGATTTTCCGGGCTGCTGCCTTGAGGTTTCTCGCTCTGTTATAATAACCAAGACCTTCCCACATCTTCATAAGTCTTTCATCATCTGCCTCTGCCAGATCCTGGACTTCCGGAAACGCTTCCATAAAACGGTCAAAATACGGCTTAACCGCTTCCACCCTTGTCTGCTGCAGCATAATTTCCGAAACCCAGATCCTGTAAGGGTCTTTATTCTCTCTCCACGGAAGAATTCTCTTGTTGTAATCATACCAGCGAAGCAGAGATCCTGTTAAATCATAACGTTCTTGTTCCATCTTTTATCCTTTCCAGTTTAATCCGCTCTTATTATAGCAAAAGAACCTGTACCGCGCTATGAAAACCCTCTGCCGACTGCAATACAGCAGGCATAGATTTCCTTAGCTCCCATCCGGAGCAGCGCCTGCGCAACTCCCTGCATAGTTGCTCCGGTTGTATAAATATCATCCACAATCAGAATCCTGCCGGGACGCCCCAGCCTGTGATAGATTTCTTTTTCTCCCTGGAATGCATGACTCAGATTTTTCTTTCTCTGTTCCGGATTCAGATTTTTTTGAGGTTTTGTATCATGAACTCTCTTTACAAGCCGGGGTTCCATTGGACACCCCGTAATCTCAGCAATTCCAGCAGCAAAGATCTCTGCCTGGTTAAACCCTCTTTTCCTGCGTTTTCGCGCATGCATAGGAACCGGGACTACGATATCCGGATAGATGCTTTTCAGCTGCCGTCCCCTGCGCCGTTTCATCTCCTCAATATAAAATCCGGCGTATTCCCGTTTATTCTTATATTTTACCGCAGACAGAGAGCTTTTAACCGGCTCTTCATATACACAAAGTCCTATATTTCGAATGAATTTCTTAGGATGTTTCCTGCAGTCCTGACAATATTCTTCTTCCTTATGATCCAGTGGTTTTCCACAGCAGAAGCAAAGGGGTTCGTGGAGAAAGATATCCTTTTCCCTGCATTTTTTACATAGATTCTGCCCTTTTTCCAAAATTTCTTTCTGACACAGAGGGCAGACTGGCGGATATAGAAATGACAACATCGACATGCCTCCTTTATTGAATTGTAGTTTAGAAGTGATAAAAGGCGCCGTCACTTACTGCGGCGCCCTTTCTTTGTTTCCGAATTTTGTATACTGTCCAAGCCAGACCAGTTCTACGCTTCCTGTAGAACCATTTCTCTGCTTATCAACGATAATTTCCGCGATTCCTTTTTTCTCAGAATCTTCATTATAATACTCATCCCTGTAAATGAACATGACCACATCGGCATCCTGCTCGATAGAACCTGATTCTCTCAGATCCGAAAGCATTGGTTTCGCAGGCTTTCTCTCCTCTACCCTTCGGCTCAGCTGAGACAACGCAATAACCGGGGCATCCATCTCTCTTGCCAGCGCTTTCAGCGAACGGGAAATCTCAGAGATTTCCTGCTGACGTGACTCTGTCCGGCGCCCTCCTGACATCAGCTGAAGATAATCTATAATGATCAGATCCAGTCCGTGCATCTGCTTATATCTCCTGCACTTTGACCGGAGTTCAGCGATGGTAATACCCGGCGTATCGTCAATGATCAGCGGGGCTCTTCCTATAGTTCCGGCGCTTTCCATGATTTTTTCCCAGTCCGTTTCCTGAAGATCTCCGGTTCGGATAGATTGTGAATCTACCATGGCTTCCATCGCCATCATACGGGTCACCAGCTGTTCCTTTGACATCTCCAGACTGAAAATAGCTGTCGGAACATGATCTCTTACTGCCGCTCTCTGGGCAATATTCAATACAAATGCAGTCTTTCCCATTGCCGGACGGGCCGCAACAATAATCAGTTCTGACGGATGGAGACCCGACAGTTTATAATCCAGATCCGTAAATCCGGTTGCAATTCCTGTGATTCTTCCTTCTGAACTGGCAGCCTGCTCAATGGCATCCAGAGTATTCAGCACGACTTTATCAATCGGGACAAAGTCCTCTCTGCCGCTGGCTTCCTGCAGAAGACCAAAGATATTTTTTTCTGTATGATCCAGGATTTCTGAAACCTCATCCTTGCCAAGATAACATTCTGCGGTTATTTCTTCACTGACTTTGATCAGTTTTCTCAGAGTCGCTTTTTCCTTGACAATCCTTGCATACTGCTTTGCATTGGCAGACGTGGGAACTGATTCCAGGAGATCCCGGACAAATTCCAGACTCTTCATAGACTCCGGAACATCTTTTCCTTTCAGCTTGTCCTGAAGTGTGATCAGATCAACCGGTTTTCCTTCCCGGTACAGCTCTTTCATAGTCTCAAACAGTATGCCATTCTGTTTCTGGTAAAAATCTTCCTGATCGATCATATCGATCACATCTGCAATCGCGTCACGGTCCATGATCATCGCGCCGATCACGGATTCTTCTGCTTCGGCGCTGTGGGGCTGTATCTTCTTTATCAGTGCCTCATCCATTTATGATCCCTCTTATTTTTCTTCTACTTTTACACGGAGTGTCGCTGTTACCTGCGGATGGAGCTTGATCGCTACATCATGGTATCCAAGACTTTTAATCGGCTCACAGTGCATCTTCTTTTTATCCAGATCATAGCCCAGCTGCTTCTTTGCCTCAACCGCGATTTCTTTTGTTGAAATGGAACCAAAAGTTCTTCCTCCATTTCCTACTCTCATTTTCACTACCAGCTGCTTTCCTTCAATCTCCTTTGCAAGAGCCTTTGCGTCCGCCAGCGCTTCTGCCGCAAGCTTCTCATCATGAGCCTTTCTTAATTTCAAGTCGTTCAGTGATTTTTTTGTCGCCTCAACTGCCTGATTTTTACGAAACAGTACATTTCTTGCATATCCATTATTTACTTCTACAACTTCATCTTTTTTTCCAACAGATTTCACATCTTCCAATAAAATAACTTTCATACTAAATATCTCCTTTTTCTTTCATATTCCTGAGAGTTTCAATAATAATCTCTTTCGCCGCCTCCAGAGATACATCTACCAGCTGGGCGCCTGCCACTGTCAGATGGCCGCCGCCTCCAAACTCTTCCATGATTCTCTGCACATTAATCTCATCAATGGATCTTGCACTTACATAGACTCTCTCTTCAACACTGGTCAGTACGAAGGAAGCTTCGATTCCATCAATATCCAGAAGCTCATTGGCTACCTGCGCGCCAATGACCGTCGGACTGTCCACTCCGATTCCAACCAATGTCGTAATTGCAAAATGATCATACAAAATATCCGCCTGACTGATTGCTTTTGAGCGGATTCTGTAAGTATCCATGCTCTCTCTTGACATTTTCCTTACCATCGTAAGATCTGCGCCGTTGCGTTTCAGATAAGCTGCTGTTTCAAATGTACGAACCCCTGTTTTATTTACGAAATTGTTTGTATCCACCAGCATTCCAAAATACATGGCATTTGCCTCCATTGGTTTTAATTTTGGCTTCGAATCCACATACTGGAGGATTTCAGCAACAAGCTCACAGGTTGAAGAAGCGTATGGTTCTACATAGGACAGAACCGGATTTTTGATCATATCTTTGCTCTTCCTGTGATGATCCAGAATAACTACTGTCTTCGTCCGGCACAGCAGCTCCTCACATTCTGTATAATTAGCATGGTTTACATCTACAACGATCAGCAGCGTATTGTCATCCGTGATTTCCATTGCTCTCTCATTATTGATGAACATATCTTCATCGTATTCCCCGCTTTTGCTCAGGGAATCAACGATTGGACGCACCGAAATGGTAATCTCATTCATGACAATATGTGCTTTTCTGCCGAGAGACAGACCCAGCCGGTATAATCCCACAGCCGCTCCCATGGCATCCGGATCCGGAATCTTATGTGCCATGATCACTACGTTTTCCTTGGATTCCATCAGTTCCTTCAGGGCATGTGCTTTCACACGGGCTTTCACGCGGGTATTCTTTTCCACCATTTCGCAGTTTCCGCCGAAATAGGAGATTTCATCCCTGTCTTTAATAACTGCCTGATCGCCGCCCCGTCCAAGGGCCAGATCCATTCCCGCACATGCGTATTCATAACTTTCCTGGTAAGTGTCGCCATTGATTCCAAAGCTGATACTCAGCGTCATATGCATGGAATTTCCAAGGTTAATGGTCTTAATCTCATCTAAAATGGCAAATTTGTTTGCCTTAATCTTATCCAGATATTTCTGTTCAAACACAACAAAATATTTGTCTCTCTCTGTTCGTTTGATGATTCCGGATACATTTTGAATAAACTTACTGATCTTGCGGTCTGCCACCGCAATCAGCATAGACCGTTTTACTTCGTCAATATCATCCAGTATCTCATCATAATTGTCAATATAGATCAGACCAATGACCATCCTCTGGTTTTCATTTTGTTCCATGTATTTCTTCAAAAGAGTCTGGTCAAAGAAATACGCCGCGATCAGAGAATTATCCTTTAACATCTGCTTTGAATAACTGCTCTCATCATCACTGGTAAAGTTTTCTACAATGATCCTGTTAAGTTCTACTTTATAGAAAAATTTCTTTTCCTTTTCTCCTTCTTTTTTTACAAAATTAATGTGGGAAATTGTATGATTCACATCAGACGGCAGCAAATGCTTGTTCAAATCCGTAAAAATCTGTGTAAGATGCTTACCTTTGCTGTCCCCTGCGATCTTATGAAATGCTGCATTAGACCATAGAATAACGCCGTTGCCATCTGTCAGCACATAGGGTACCGGAAGTTCATGAATCAAATAATTCTGAATCTGCCCCTGCTCAAAAACAAAGCCTATGCATTCTTTCATAATCTCATTCCTGCTGTAACGGTATCCTGCTGCCTGAAGGAGAATTCCCAATACTATAAAGACAGCCAGAATGATTCCGCACTCCACGCTGAAAAAGAAAATAAGAATATCTGCAGGCACAAGAAAAAGCATCAATTTCATCGGCCACTGCAGATACTGATCAATCTTTGTTTTACTTTTATTATCCATATCCTGCTCCTAAACGAGTATTTTCAAGTGAATTCTCAATTACCTTTTATTATACCTCTCCTTGTCCAATTTGTACACAAATTTGTTTGTTCTATCCCTCTATCAAGAAATATTTCTTATTTTGATTCACTCTGGATCCTCTGCTGATATTTTCCGTCCATACCTGTGGTTTTACCATACAAAAACAGCCGGCAGACACTGTATTCCACAGTGTTTACCGGCATCTTTTATCTGAATTATTCAGCTGTGTATGGCATAAGGGCTAAATGTCTAGCTCTCTTAATAGCGCCTGTAACAGCTCTCTGATGTTTTGCACATGTTCCTGTGATACGTCTTGGAAGGATTTTTCCTCTCTCAGAAACATATTTCTTTAATGTTGCAACATCTTTATAATCGATTACAGCATCAGCTTCTGTGCAGAATGTGCATACTTTTCTTCTTCTGCGTCCGCCTCTTCTTCTTGCTGGAGAATCGCCTTTTGTATAAGCCATGATTTCTACCTCCTATTTAACTGAACGGCAGCTCTTCTTCCAATCCATCAGGAATATTCATGAATCCATCACTGGCTGCTGCGCTTGGTTTCGGCTCACTCGGCATCGGCATATCTGCTGCCATATTCTGCGCTGCAGCGGCCTTGCTTTCTGCGAAATCCTGCTCTTCAATCACAACATCCGTTGTATAGACACGCATTCCTTCTTTATTTGTGTAGCTGCCTGTCTGTATTCTTCCTGAAACAACGATTTTAGTACCCTTTTTTAAGTATCTTTCTGCAAATTCTCCTGCGCGTCCGAATGCCACACAGTTAATAAAATCTGCGTCTGGTTCGTTGTCTCTCTTAAATCTACGATTTACTGCTAAAGTATATCTGGCAACTGCCAACGGTCTGTCTCCCTGAGTATATCTCACATCAGGATCCCTTGTCAGTCTTCCCATTAATACTACCTTATTCATATTCGGATCCCTCCTGTCAATTATGCATCCTGTTTAACGCATAAGAAACGTAATACAGATTCCTCAATACGAAGTTTTTCTTCCAGCTCTGCAGGAACTGTAGCTTCTCCTTCGAATTGAATGAAATAGTAGTATGCTTCTTTCATCTTCTGAATTTCGTAAGCTAACTGTTTCTTACCCCATTCATCGACATTTGTGATCTCAGCACCTGCTGTAGTAATCATTGCCTGAACTTTTTCAAGCATCGCTGCACGCTCTTCGTCTTCGATCTTTGCACTTAACACTAATGCTAATTCATATTTCTTCATTACTTGCACCTCCTTTTGGTCTGATGGCTCTCTTCTCCCTGAAAAGAGCAAGGATATTTTCATATACCACGAGTTGGTATTGTATCATAATTTTAATTCATTCGCAAGCATTTTTTACAAATCCCCGAAAATTCTTTTCTACCAGTTTTCGTGACACCATTACCTGTCTGTCGCATCCCATACATTTCAGTCGAAAATCCATGCCGACTCTCAGAATTTCCCATTCGCTGCTTCCACATGGATGCGGCTTTTTCATCTTTATGACATCTCCCACATGAAATTCCATCTCAAGACCTCCTCAATTTTTATATTCCTGTCATTTCTTATTTATATTTGTCTTTATCATAACATACGCCCGCCAAAATAAAAAGAATCAGGAATAACTCCCGATTCTTATACCATTCTGTTAAAAGAAGAAGCCGCTATATCACATTCATACTTCAGGCGCTGTAGCGTCAATATCACCAAGTTTCATCGCTTCATACTGCTCTAAAATCAGAGTCTGTATCATATTTCTTGTATCAGAATTGATCGGATGCGCAATGTCACGGTATTCTCCGTCAGCTGCTTTGCGGCTCGGCATCGCAATGAATAATCCCTTCTCTCCTTCGATCACTTTGATATCATGAACCACAAATTCATTATCAATCGTAATAGACACTACTGCCTTCATCTTACCCTCTTTGGCTACTTTTCGAATACGTACATCTGTAATTTGCATGTTGTCTTCCTCCTAGTTTTATAAAATATAGCTGAAATTTTCCGGACTATCGATTCCCGACTTCTTCTTTATCTAGTCCGCTTATTGATAATAAATATTATATCATTTTTATCGTTAAATGTGAACAAATTTTTTCCTATTTGTTAATAAATATTATTACATTTTACCATATTTTTGAATATTTGTTTTTTCTGTCATTTTTCATTTCATTCTGTGCCTTGCAAGAAACATGTCCGTGCCTTATAATAAGGAAAAACATAGTTTTCTGCCGGAAAAAGCGTCGGAAAACTCCTACAAATTATTATAGAAAGGACATAACCATTATGTATCAGATAGATTTTCATCATCCAATCCACATTCATTTTATGGGCATCGGAGGCATCAGTATGAGCGGACTTGCTGAAATCCTCATAAAGGAAGGCTTTACCGTGTCCGGTTCCGATATCCATCGTTCCCCGATCACAGACCATCTGGAGGAAAAGGGCGCTAAGATTTTTTATCAGCAGACCGCTGACAACATTACTTCTGATATTGATCTCGTTGTTTATACCGCCGCAATCAGTTTTGACACTAACGAAGAATACAAAGAAGCGGTCAAGAAAGGCATTCCTGTCATGAGCCGGGCTGCTCTTCTCGGTCAGCTGATGCATAACTATAAGAACGCGATCGCTGTATCCGGAACCCATGGAAAAACAACGACAACTTCCATGCTGTCTCAGATTCTCCTAGAAGCAGACACCGACCCTACGATCAGTGTCGGAGGTATTCTGGAATCTATCGGCGGAAATATCCGTGTAGGGCACTCTGATACTTTTATCACAGAAGCCTGCGAATATACCAACAGTTTCCTTGAGTTCTTCCCAAAGATCAGCATTATTTTGAATATTGAAGAAGATCACATGGATTTCTTCAAAGATATTGATGATATCAGGAAATCTTTCCGCGCCTTTGCTCACAAGCTGCCAGATTACGGATATCTTGTGATCAATGGTGAGATCGATAATATTTCTTATATTACGGATGGACTGGAAGCCGACTATGTAACATTTGGCGTTGACCGCAGCCGTTTTAACTTCGCTGCTGACAACATCACACATGACGCATTTGGACATGATTCCTTTGATTACTATAAAAACGGCGTATATCAGGACCGCATTCAGCTCAATGTAACAGGGGATCATAATGTTAATAACGCACTTGCGGCAATCGCTGTCGCGGACCGTTTAAATCTTCCGATGGAGGCAGTAAAAAAAGGACTTCTTTCTTTCTCCGGAGCCAAACGCCGCTTCGAATACAAAGGAAAGGTCCATGGATTTACGATCATCGATGACTATGCCCACCATCCGACAGAAATCCGCGCAACCCTGGAAGCCTGCAAAAATTATCCGCATGAAGAGCTGTGGTGTATTTTCCAGCCTCACACTTATACCAGAACCAAGGCATTCCTGGATGATTTTGCCAAGGCTCTGAGTCTGAGCGATCATGTGATTATCACTGACATCTACGCAGCCCGTGAAAAAGATACGGGGCTGGTACATGCAAGAGATATTGTGGATAAAATGTCTGCTTATGATGTAGATGTCCACTATATCAGCAGTTTTGAGGATATTGAAAAATTTATTTTAAAAAATTGTAAAGAAAATGATCTGTTGATAACTATGGGAGCCGGAAATGTCGATTCTATCGGAAATTCTCTCCTGAAAAAATAGTTATCCACATTATCCACAGGTTTATGCACATTTTTGTATTCGAAAACCTGTGGATTTCTTTTTCTCTTTTCCACAATTGTAAAATCTATGTAAATGGCTTATTCTCGTTATTTTGGATTTATTATCCACATTATCCACATTATCCACAGGCTTTTCCACAATTTTCGTGTGGATTCTCCGCCTATTTACATTTTGATTTATCTGGGTTATAGTCAGAATTAGATTAGAAGAAAGGGGAACATGCCATGAATTATATTAAAGTCGTAACCACATATCCGACCGGCGGAACACTGCTTCCGAATGCATTTGTAGATCATTATATGATAAGAGCGAACGGAGAATACATAAAAGTTTATATTTATCTTCTCCGTATGGTATCTGAGGGAGCCAATTTCAGTATTCCATGTCTTGCGGATGTGCTGGAACTTACGGAGAGGGATGTTGCCCGCGCACTGAAATACTGGGAGAAAGAATCTCTTTTAAAGATTTCACAGAATCACGGTGAGATTCAGTCCATCGAACTGCTTCCGGTTCCGGGACACGCAAAGCCCGTTTTAGAAACCGAAGATTCTTCCCCTGCATCTTCCGCAGAAGAATCTTCCATTTCAGGAGCTGAAGCGATTCCTGCCATGAAGACACTTTCTCCTTCTGAACTCCAGAAGAAGAGTGAAGATGAACGTTTCTCCTATCTTCTCTATGTATGTGAGATGTTTATCGGAAAACCGCTTACCTGCTCAGACATGAACATTCTTCTGTATCTATATGAAGATCTCTCCATGTCCTGTGAACTGATCGAATATCTGGTAGAGCACTGTGTTTCCAATGGCAAGAAGAGTTTCCGATATATGCAGACAGTTGCGATCAACTGGTATGAGGAAAACATTACAACTGTCGATGAGGCCAAAGCGCACAGCAAAAACTTTAAAAAAGAATATTATTCCATTATGCGTGCGTTTGGACTGAACCAGAATCCTGCGCCAATTCAGGAACAGTACATGAAGCAATGGCTTGAGAAAGACGCGTTTGATCTTTCTCTGATCATTGAGGCCTGCAACCGCACCATCAATGCGATCAACAAGCCAAGCTTTCCTTATGCGGATACAATCCTGAAACAGTGGAAAGATAATCATATCAGAACCGTGGAACAGGCCAAAAGTTTTTATCAGCGTCAGAAATCACCAAAGACTTTTATGAACGCCAACGCTTCTCAGCCTGTACATAACTTTAAGCAGCGTGATTATGATTTTGACGCTTTGGAAGAACAGCTTCTTAAAAAACAATTTTCCGATGAAATCAGGGAGAATTAATCTATGTCCTTATCTAATTTTGAATATCAAAAAATTATGCAGATGTATGAAGATCGAAGACTTTCCAATTATCATCTGCATGAACAGCGAAAAAAAGAAATATATCAGAAGATTCCTAAAATCCGCGATCTGGACCGACAGATCGCGGCTAATTCTGTCGCACTGGGCAAAAGACTGATTGCCGGTGACGATCCCTCTCTTGCTTCAAAATGCAAAGAGGAAAATCACCGGATTGCCCAGGAGAAGAAACATCTTCTGACAGAACACGGATATCCTTCTGATTATCTGGAACCAATCTATCATTGTACCCAATGCAAAGATACCGGATACATCGGACAAAAAAGATGCCGGTGTTTTCAGCAGGCTGTCATTAATCTGCTGTATTCCAATTCGAATATGGAACGGCTCCTGGAGAGGGAAAATTTTCAGACATTTCGTGAAGATTATTATTCTGACCAGATGATGCCTGACGGACTTCCCAGCCCAAGAGCAAATATTCGGAAGATCCTGCAGCACTGCCGCGGCTTTCTTGAACGTTTTCCAAATCATGAAAACATTCTGTTTCAAGGATCCACAGGCGTAGGAAAAACGTTTCTGAGCCACTGCATTGCCAAAGAAATCATGGATAAAGGTTATACATGCGTTTATACAACAGCATTTCAGCTGTTTGATTACCTTGCAAAGCACACCTTTCAGAGAGAAAAGGAAGAGGATACAGAACGCTCGCTGAATATGATTTTCCAGTGTGATCTTCTGATCATTGACGACCTTGGAACGGAGATGGTAAACAAATTTGTCGTTTCCCAGTTATTTCACTGCCTCAATGAACGTTTGATCCGGGAGAAATCCACAATCATTTCAACGAATCTGTCTGTCAAAGAATTTCGGGACATCTATTCTGAACGAATCTTTTCCCGAATTATTGAACATTATTCCTGGCATAAAATATACGGAGATGACATCCGTTTTAAGAAATCCAACTTGACTTAATTTTAGTTGGATGATATAAACAACTTATAAACTATTATACGAAGGAGATGTATCATGAGACGATCTGACCGCAATTTTACTAAGATTCCAGGCGGTAAACTAGGAATCATTGCCCTTGAAAGCTGTAAAACTCTCGGAAAGGAAATTGATGATTATATCATCAAATGGAGAACTGAAACCAATCAGCAGTTTCAGAATTCCATTGCCTGTGACGGATATTTAAGAGATACCTATCTTTTAAATGCTTCCTGTCCTAGATTCGGTTCCGGTGAAGCAAAAGGTGTTATCATGGAATCTGTGCGTGACATGGATCTCTATATTCTTGTCGATGTATTAAATTACAGCCTGACTTATTCCTTATGCGGCATCAAAAACCATATGTCACCGGATGATCATTATTCTGATCTGAAGAGAATCATCAGCGCTTCTGCCGCAAAGGCCAAGAGCATCAATGTTATCATGCCATTCCTATATGAAAGCCGTCAGCACAAACGCAGCACAAGAGAATCTTTAGACTGCGCCGTTATGCTTCAGGAACTTCAGAGCCTTGGTGTTGATAATATTATTACATTTGATGCCCACGATCCAAGAGTTCAAAATGCTGTCCCTGTCAGCGGATTTGACAACGTACAGCCAACCTATCAGTTTGTAAAGGCTTTAGTGGAACAGTGCGATTCTATCGAATTTGATAAAGAAAAACTGATGGTGATCAGCCCGGATGAAGGCGCTATGCAGCGTGCAATCTATATGGCAAACGTCATCGGCGTAGATGTAGGAATGTTCTATAAACGCCGTGATTATTCCAAAGTCATTGACGGACGAAATCCTATTGTAGCTCATGAATTTCTTGGAGACTCTCTTGATGGAAAAGATGTTCTCATTATTGATGACATGATTTCTTCCGGAGAGAGTATGATTGATGTTGCAAAACAGCTGAAGAATCGTCATGCCCGCAGAGTATTCTGTATCTCTACATTCGGATTATTCACAAATGGTCTGGAAGTTTTTGATAAAGCAGTAGAAGAGGGTGTTATTGAGAAGGTTATCACTACAAACCTTACTTATCAGACTCCGGAACTTCTTGACAGAGACTGGTATGTATCTGCTGATGTTGGAAAATATGTTGCGCTGTTAATTGACACATTAAATCACGACGCTTCCATCAGCGATCTTCTGAATCCAACAGATCGAATCAAAGAATACCTTGAAAAACTTGAAAAATAAAAACTTTTTCACGAACAAAAAGATACCGGATTTTTACAAATCCGGTATCTTTTTTATTTGTTTTTTTCAGTTTCTTCTTATTCGTCACCGTTCTGAGACTGAGCTCCTCCTGAATTGCTTGGAGCTGCTGTCGTTGCCGGCGCCGCTGTCGTTGCCGGTGCTGCAGTTGTTGTTGTCGGAGCTGCTGTCGTTGCCGCTGTTGTAGACTGTGTACTCTGTGCTGTTGTTGATGCGGAACTTGATGAAGCAGAAGAAGAGCTTCCTCCTGTGGCAGCTGTTGTCGCAGCCGTTCCACTGTCTGCTTTTCCACTTCCTGACAGCTCTTCATCTCCTGAAATTCCTTTATGAATTGCATTCATAAAGTTACTCCAGATAGACTTAGGATAAGATGCACCGCTCAAAGATGCCATTTCTTTATTATCATCTCTACCAACCCAGATAGCAGTTGTGTAATATGGTGTATATCCACAGAACCATCCGTCACGGTTACTGGATGTTGTTCCTGTCTTTCCGGCGGTATCAATACCCGGAACTTTTGCTCCGACACCTGTTCCTCCGGAAATTACACTCTGCAGCATGTCTGTCATGCTCTTTGCTGCGGACTCTGTATAAACTGTCTTCTTTTCTGTATCAGAAGACATCACTTCTTTTCCATCTGATGTGGTAATCTTCGTAATACATGTCGGTTCACGGTAAACTCCATCATTTTCAAGCGTTGCATATCCAGCTGCCATCTCTTCTGATGTTGTACCTCTGGTGAATCCGCCAAGACAGGTTGTATAATATTTGTAATCCTCATCCTGCAGATATTTGAAATTCATCTTCTCCAGATAACTTAATGCTGCATCCGGACCAATCTGCTCATAAATACGCATGGTTACAACGTTGCTGGATTTTTCTACCGCACGACGCAGTGTAATCTGTCCGGAATAAGATCCTCCGGAGTTGTTTACATGATGTTTATCACTGCTGCTCATCGGATTATCATTTACGACAGAACTTGCTGTCCATCCTCTTTCCAGCGCCGGAGTAAATACCAGAAGCGGTTTAATACTGCTTCCCGGCTGTCTCGGACTCTGATAAGCACGGTTCAGAGTATATCCGATATCCTCCTGATCTCTTCCGCCTACGATTGCCACAACTTTTCCTGTCTTATTATCAATACAGGTTCCTGATGCCTGTGCCTGATAAATTCCATTTTTGTCCTTTTCTGTATATCCACTCAATGAATTATCTATGCTGTTCTGGAGCTGATCCTGCACGTCCGGATCAATGGATGTATAAATATGATATCCTGCACTGTAAAGCGTCTTTTTACATTCTGCGTATGTCTTATCATACTCATTCTCATATTCTTCTCTCTCGCTCTCAGAATCAAAGGAATTCTTAAATTCAAATCCCTGCTGTTTCATGAGCTCTCTCGTAGCACAGTGGATTACATAAGTCTCTACATAATTCTTCTTTTCCGTCTGCTGTGCTTTCTGGACTGTGATTTCCTCATCCATTGCCTTCTCATACTGATCCTTTGTAATCTTGTCCTGCTCATACATATCTTTCAGGATCTTGTTGCGCCTTGTCATCGTCTTATCCTTATTCTGAAGCGGATCATACATCGTCGGCGCATTTGGAATTGCACAGAGGAATGCAATCTGTGACAAGCTCAGATCATTGGCATCCTTGTTAAAGTATCCCTGGCTCGCTGCCTGGATTCCATAGTATCCATTGGCAAAATATACATTATTGAGATAAAACTCAAGAATCTGTTCTTTGCTGTATTTCTTCTCCAGTTCTACCGCAACAAACATTTCTTTTACTTTCCTCTGCCAGGACACTTCCCTGTTAAGGAATACAGTTCTTGCCAGCTGCTGGGTTATGGTGCTTCCTCCCTGAGTGATCTCACCTCCCTTTGTGACAAATGATACCGCTGCACGGAGAACTCCCTTGTAGTCTACTCCATTATGCTTATAGAAATTCTGATCCTCTACTGAGATCATAGCTGCCACCGCATATACCGGAAGATCTTTATAGTCCAGATAATAAGCATCTTTTTCTCCCTTAAACTTCGTCAGCTCATCTCCATTGGTGTCATATACCACACTGGTCTGAGATGACTTAAAGGTATCCACGGTTGACTCTTCCACGATCTCTTTCGCCTCGCTTCGAAGCTGCATGACTTTTCTTCCAAAAGCAAACCAGCAGATCACTACAAGAAGCAGAAAAATAACAGAGATGACCGCAAGGATCTTTCTTCTCTTCTTTTTGTTCTTTTTCTTTTCCTTCTTTTTCTTATTCCTCTTCCAGGGGACGATCTTCTTTGTTTCCTTAGTTTCTTCAGCCATATTCTTTCACCTTTCATTTGTTATTGCTGGAGACTAATCCAGAATTCATATGGTTATATTGTAACATAAAATATAAAACTACTACAGTTTTTGATTCGACATAGTACGAATTTATCAGACATCCCTCTTCTATTTGGCATAACTGTAAAAAATGTTTCCTGCCTTTTGAAATTCTGATTTCATTGCGTTTCGGTCTGCCTGAACAGACTCTCCCGTCGTCGGATCAATATATCGGATCTTCTGCTGATTATAACTCATGATAAGGACATAAGTTCCATCTGTTCTTTTTGCCATAATCGATCTGTTTTTACTGATGGAATACAGGACATCATCCAGACTGCAGTCTGAATAGTTCACTGCCTGCTTGTCAAAAGCCTTAAACAATTTGTCAAATGTATCTCCGTCCATTTTCCTTATTTCCTTATATGAAAGATCTTTTCCTTCACTGTCTGCCATCATCTTAATGCAGGCAATATCGGTCTCGTTTTTCGCCTTAGCCTTTGTAGTTGAAATATTAGTCACTCTTCCATAACTGTTGGTCATGCCTTTTTCCCAAAGGTACATCTGATTATAATTGACAACAACTCCTCCGCCTTCTTCTGCCTGTCTGATTGCATCTTTAAGATTTGCGTAAACTCCGGATAACTTTCCTCCGGTATAAACGTAAGCCTCTTTATACTTATATGCGTCATCAGCAAAGTCCATATCCAGTCCCTTCTTCTGTTCGCTTACACTGGCAGACATATACTGAGGTCTGGTCTGAATATATACATTATCCGGGAATGCAAGATACAGCTGGTTCAGCTTGGTACTGCTGTATCCATATTCATATACTGCTTTTCCATCTGTATTTTCTTTGTATCTTATATAAGTATCTTCTATCTTTTTATAAGAATTCCCATTTTTCTTTGACTTCGTCATGGTCACCGTTGTACCTTCTATGGCAGCCTCTGTAATATAACTTCCACTCTCGCCATACTGCTTCACATTTTTGTTTCCGCTTCTGATATATACGGTATCCAGCGGATACATGGAAGTTCCATCCTTCTGCTGTACAATATTCTTCTTCTGACCGATTCCATAGACGAAATCTTTTTCGATAAATCCAATCGGCTTAATGATCTGTCCATCCTCCGCCGAAATTGTCTGTTCCTTTCCAGAAGACAAATCAATAACCTTTACTTTTTTCTCACTTTCATTGATGGCCAGCATGCCGCTTTCCGTTACGATTGCCATATCATCTGTAACATTCTTTGCAACAATCTCACTTTTCTTTCCATCAATGTCGACATGGTAGATGGATCCGTCCAGATAGAAATAAAACTGATCATCATCACTCAGAAAAGCTCCTTTCTGGATATCTTCTACCATAAAGTCATATTGTATCTCCGTCGGAATAAATGCAAGTTCCTCAATTGCCCGGTCATCTGCTGAAAAACGATATACAGAAATTCCATTTTCTCCTTCATGCTCTCCCCGGTTCATATATCCATATACAATAAAAGATATATTTCCATCATCATCCATGTCCATGACCTGAATTCCGTGTTTTGGGTAATTATTGCGGCTGTCACTGTAATCCTCTCCGATATAGGAGAAGACTTTATATATCTGTGAATTCTGATAATCATAATACCACAGTTCATTGGCCGCAACAAATGCTGCTTTCTTGCCTCCGTCTTTGCTGATCAGCTGCTTATCGCTGCTGTCGATTCCGATCAGAATCCTGTTATTGCTGCGGTCGATCGTATCATATCTCATATATGCTTCCATTGATCTCTCATAATTTAAGAGATACATCCGGTCTTCGGAATAACGAATCCTGAAATATTCGTTTACCTGATAGTACTGTTTGACTCCATCAGAATTTTCCGCTGATAAAATAAACCGGATTTCCAGAGATGTTACATTCTGAGAAATCTCTTTGATTGCAGCCGGATATACTGCCTCTACCTGGGGCTTCAGACCGGCATAACTTACAGCTTCTTCTGTAGAAGATAAGTCAACATAGGCCAGATTGTTGCTTGTCGTTCCCTCTTTTGTCTCCATATACTGGCTGATGAACTCAGAGTTTCCTTCATTCAGAGTCGCGTCATGGAATTGATTTGCAAAATCCAGACACTCCTTTAAATGAAAACCTGTCCCATAAACAACTCTGGTAAAATACCGGATCGTGTCCCCGCCGTCTGTTACAGACAGCTCCAGAAGATATGTCTTTCCTGATTCCAGACGCTCTGTGATATTGATTTCCGCAGCATATTTCTTTTTCTGCTTTTTAAATGCCGCCTCACCGCTGTCGAGCACCGTTTTATTATCCGTGTTGTATAATTTGTAGGAAACCGCCTCGCTTCCTTTTGATGTTGTATAAACTTTAAAAGAATCATTGTCAATCGGTGTCAGGCTGTCCCGAAGCATAGACGCATCTATATCGCTGCTGTATCCATGCAGCTGATTGATCTTTTCTCCATCTGTCTCTATTGTAAGCATAGGCAGCGTCGCCTGAGCCGTCTCTCTGACTCCCTGATTATTCTTTCCAACTAAAAAATAATTCCACAGAACAAGAGAAACAATAAAAATAACTCCAAATACCGAAATTTGTATTGCTCTTTCTCGATCCATTCTATTCTCCTTTTTATCCTTATATGGTTCATTTTATCCGTTTTTATCTGCTTATACAACCATTTTAAGGAATCTTTAAGGTTGTATTCAAAAAAAACCGGGGAATACATCCCCGGCCGGACTGTTTCCTGTTAAGAAAACATTCGTTTCTTTCTTCTGTATCTGCACCGCCGATGACACATCTCGCCGCCAAGCAGCACTAAAATCATCTGGTACAGCATACTGTCCTTTTTCATACCTTCTTCTTTTTCCCGATATTTCATCTTATCGTATATCTTATCTGCCATGCCCAGAACACTGGTCCGGTCCATATACTGATCAAACATCATACTGCCTTCATATTCCAGCCGGTCACAGGAATCCTCGATCAGTTCCAGGATTTCTCTGGCGACTGCAGGATACATCTTGGTGATATACTGGTAATCATCTTCTTCTATTTCTTCCTGCATGACATTCTGACGTCCCGGCAGAATACTGTGATCAAAAACCGGCAGATCCCCTAAACCTTCTCTCACAGCCATTCCTATACTCCTTCACTCTATTGATAATATAATATGATGGAGCACAGAAAAATGTTTCTACTGTCTGCTGTCTTCCTGTCTGATGCTTCTGACTTCTTCATTGATTGCCAGCATCTTGCTGTCAAGAAACGCGATCATATCTGCGCATTCTTTTAATTCTGTACGAATATACTCCGGCGCATTTCCCTCATACTTATAATAAATTTTATGCTCCAGAGAAGCCCAGAAATCCATCGCTACTGTTCTGATCTGAATTTCCACTTTGGTCGGAATTACCTTGTCAGATAAAAAGATCGGAACTTTGACGATCAGGTGGTAACTGCGGTATCCGTTTGGTTTTGGATTGATCATATAATCTTTTGCTTTCAGTACTTCAATATCATCCTGAGAAGATATCATATCAACAATACGGTAAATGTCCGGAGTAAATGAACAGATGACACGAACTCCTGCAATATCATCAATGTACTTCTGAATGTTCTCTACTGTCACATCCACTCCTTTCCGGAGCAGTTTGCGCATGATGCTTTCTTCACTTTTCAGTCTGGATTCGATATGTTCAATCGGATTATACTTATGGACAAACTTGAATTCATCATTCAGAATCTCAAGTTTTGTACCAATTTCTTTCAACGCAGAACGATAAAGCAGCTGCATCTGCCGATACTCAACCAACACATCTTTTACATCAGGTAACTCTAATTCTTTCATCCATTGTTCCTCCTTGTCGTTGATTTCGCATTAATATTATTTTATCACGCTTATCTGCGTCGTTCAATTCCATCCATAAAATAAAAAAATCCGTGCGGTCTGCGTTGTGTCTCCTTCCACAGACGTTACCTCTACAGTTAACTCAACCCAGGCACCCTCACGGCACATAGAAGGTTCTGCTTAGTGCTGCTTCGTTCCCGACCTGACACGGTTCACAGATTCCTATTGCGTGAGACCCAGATATCAACGCCACTTATAAAGGGCAGCTCTACAGAAGAAAACCCGAAACAAACCATGACCTCTGCTATAGCGGATTGCAGAAAAAGGGTGCCGCTACCTCCCCGGCTGCACGGAAGCTTTATGACTTGATTATCTGCGCATCCATCGGATGCACCGTTTATTATACTAAATAGTTTTCTTCAGGTCAACCGGAGATTTTATTTCTTTCCTCCTTTTCGGCTGCCTTTGCCTTCTTTTTCTTCTTTCGAAGTTCTCTGAAAAATTCTGACATCATTTCACTGCATTCTTCTCCAAGAATTCCCGTCTCAATCTCTGTCTGATGATTAAATCCTTCTGTCTGGAGAATATTCAAAACGGATCCCGCACATCCTGCTTTTGGGTTCATTGCTCCAATCACTACTTTGGGAATCCTGGCCTGCACAATAGCTCCCGCGCACATCTGACACGGTTCCAGTGTGATATACATCGTGCACCCTTCCAGCCTCCAGTCGCCCAGTTTTCTGCTGGCTTTCTGAATTGCCAGCAGTTCAGCATGCGCCAGCGTCGTCTTTCGCTTGTTTCTCTGATTATAGGCTCTGGCAATAATCTTATCTTCAAATACAATAACACATCCAATTGGAACATCTCCAATGGCAGCTGCCTTTTTGGCCTGTCTGACAGCTTCTTTCATATATTTTTCCTGTTGTGTCAATAGATTCTCCTTCCCATCTTTTTTCTCCCGTCATATTTTCTTTTTTCCCCTCATAAGATAAATCAAAAAGAGAGTACTGCATTGTCTGACTATCAAAGAATTGTATCATATCTTTACGAATACAGCCGCGGTATCAAAGGACCCAATGTTGGTTTTGCAAAAATTGAAAAGCGTCAGAACCAGCTTCGTCTGTATTTCCATGTAAAAACAAATGATCAGCCTTTAGAATACAAAATTTATTTTTATCGGTTCCATCATGGCACCATGGAAGGAACTCTGATTGATACGGTCAAAAGAACCGATACGATCGTTGAATTTAAAAACACATATCCTCTGACCATGGATCTGAATCAGATCGAAGGATTTCTGATCTATCATTCCAACGATCATTTTTTTGGTTCTGAGTGGAACGAACATCCGATCACCATCCGCAGCTTTCTTCCTCTCGATCAGGCTTCCGGGCAGGAACAAACGGATCAGCCTTCTGCATCATTTCCATCCGAATCGTCAGAAGAAAACAAATCTCCGGATGATACACAGAAAAAAGTACTGATCCCAGAAGAAGAACTTTCCGAAGAATCCGAGGAACCTTCTGAAAGATCCCCGGAGCCTGAGCAACGAGAAGAATCAAAGCAGTCAGAAGCGCCTCAGTCCAGTCTTGCGGAATATATTGAAGCCCTTCAGCTGGAACAGGACGCCAAAGAACAGGATCAGGAAAATGTTGAGTCTTCCTTTGACTGGAAGGAGTATCCCTCACTGCCCCTTCCTCCTTCTTACGGCATGTCTCCTTGCATTAAGATCCAGCTGGAAGATCTTCCATTGATCCCTGATCTCCCGGATCACCTGCAGACCAATGGATTTCTTCTGCTGAACTACGGAAACTACGGACATCTGCTTCTGGCCTGGAATAAAGAAAAAAAGCATCGATATCTGGGAGTTCCCGGAATATTTGATAATGAAAAATCATTTATTTCCAAATTGTTTGGTTTTCAGGAATTTATCACAGTTCCCCGGCAGCCTCACAAAACCGGAAATTTTGGTTATTTTATTCTACCCGTCTAACAAGTTGCTCAGCTGCGCAAACTGTTCCAAAGTCAATGCTTCTCCGCGGATGGTTGGGGACACTCCCATCTGTTCCAGTGCTTCCGCAACCTCCTCTTTGGAGAAGTTAAGACCGCTGAAATTTTTGATTCCATTCTGCAGTGTTTTCCGCCGCTGATTAAATGACGCACGGATCAGCTGAAATAATAATTTTTCATTTTTTACCTGCACCGGAGGTGTTTTATGTTTTGTCAGACGGATCACCGCAGATCCGACTTTTGGACGAGGCATAAAACAGTTCGGAGGAACATTCGCTGCAATATAAGGCTCGGCATAATACTGCACTGCCAGAGAAAGAGCACCGTAATCTTTGGTTCCCGGACCTGCCTGCATACGGTCGGCCACCTCTTTCTGCACCATAACGGTCACATTTTCCACTGGAACATGACTTTCAAACAATCCCATAATAATAGGGGTTGTAATGTAGTACGGCAGATTAGCCACTACTTTGATCGGATGTCCTCCATTCTTTTCTTCGGCAATTTTGTTTAAGTCAGTCTTCAGAATATCCGCATTCAATATATCTACATTTTCATATTCTGACAAAGTTTCTGCCAGGATTGGAATCAGATTTTTGTCAATTTCCACCGCCAGTACTTCTCTTGCTCTTTCTGCCAGATACTGCGTCATGGTTCCAATCCCCGGTCCGATCTCCAGGACAAAATCTTCTTTTGTTATGTCCGCAGCATCCATAATCTTTTCCAGGACTCTCCCGTCAATCAGGAAATTCTGTCCGAATTTTTTCTGAAAATCAAACTGATACTTCTGTATAACCTCAATTGTCTTTTGTGGGTTGCTTAATTTTTCCATCTATTTTCCTTCCATCCGATACATCTTTTTCGCGTTTTCTTCCGTTGCCGCAGTGACTTCCTCCACAGAAATGCCTTTGATCTCTGCAATCGCCCGGGCAACATAAATAAGATTGAAAGAAGAATTTCTCTTTCCTCTGTTAGGTTCCGGCGCCAGATATGGACAATCTGTTTCAAGTACAATCCGGTCCAGAGGCACATAAGCCACTGTTTCTTTCAGCGTCCTGCCGTTCTTAAATGTAACAACGCCTCCAACGCCAATATAAAATCCCATATCCAGAAAATTCTTTGCCATCTCCCTGGAATAGGAATAACAGTGTATCACACCTCCGGTCTCTTCTGCATGGGATGCTTTCATCATATCATAGGTATCTTTTGCCGCTTCTCTGCTGTGTATGATCATCGGAAGTTTCACATCTTTTGCAAGTTCCATCTGTGCCTCGAACCATTTTTTCTGAATCCTGCGGTCTGGTTCTTTCCAGTAATAATCCAGCCCGATTTCTCCGACTGCCACAATCTTATCACCCTGACTCAGTTCTTTCAGTTCTTTTATATCTTCTGTTGTCATCCCTTCTGTTTCACTTGGATGCACTCCAACCGCTCCATACATCATCGGATACCGGCCGACTGCTTCTGCTGTCCATCTGGAACTTTCCATATCGGATCCCACATTCACAATAGTCCCGATTCCATGTTCCTTCATAGCCCCAAGAAGTTCTTCTCTATCCTGATCAAATTTCCCATCATCGTAATGGGCATGCGTTTCAAATATCATAAAATAACTTTCCTTTCTCATACGAAATGCCCAGGAACAAAAACTCAGTCTCTGTTCCTGGGCATATTATATCAAAAATTAACGCATCTGCAAAAGAGGATTTATCTATTTCGAAATCTGGATTGATTTGTAACAGTATACACTGGTCTGAATGATCCATAATAAAACAACGATACAGCAGGCAAATAAACCGGTATCAAAAAATTCATTTGCCAGAAACGTAACGATCCATGCCACCACATAGGCAGTTCCCATCACTCTGTAGGAAGCCCACGCAGAGCGGTATATCATCATCTTTTCTGCTTCATCACAGCTCTCCAGCCACTTTTCGCTGAATTTTGTATCATATACACTTCCTTCTTTCTCTGGATTCATTTCCTTTTCCAGATCCACACATTTTTGCTGCATAATAGTAACCAGCACCACGTTGATCACAAAAATAAGAAAAACTGAAATTCCTTTCCATAATCCAAAAGAGTCAAATACTTCTCCTCCAAGCATCAGAGCAAAATACAGGAATCCCAAAGCCGTAGCAATATACTCTGCCCATATTGCATAACTGATCTTCTCTTCGATCTGATTGGCACTGTCCTCATCTTCTCCATCCCACATATCTTTGATCTTTTTATACTTGCTGTAAATCCCAAAAGAAGCAATGTGCAGAACCAAGAACACAATTGGAAACAAATAAAATAGAATATTTCCTGTGATTTCTGTCCAGATTTCTGAACTGGCCTTAATCTGTTCACTCAATGCGGTTCCAAAAAATCCTGCAAATCCTCCAACGATACCTGCTGCTACGATGACCAGAGTAAACTTCTTCAAAGCTTTCCGGTTTTCTCTTCGAATTTCACCTTTTCTTTCATTCATTTTCATCTTCCTCCTCATACCAAAAAATATCCTCTACTCTGGCATCAAATACTTTTGCAATTTTCAGAGCCAATGTTACAGAAGGTGAATAATCGCCTCTCTCAATCTGACTGATTGTCTGGCGTGACACCCCCGCCATCTTTCCCATCTGCTGCTGATTCACTCCAATCTTTGCCCTGTATTCTTTCAAACGATTATACAACGGCATTTCATCACCTCTCAGTTTGATAATGATTCTTGTCAAATTGACAACTTTTCTTGTCATTATTATATGATATGACAAGGATAGTTGTCAATATCTTTCTTTAGAAACTTTGTGATATGTGGTATAATGAAAAAAACTGAAAATAACGAAACGGAGGTATCAATTATGGCAAAATTTAAATGCAGCGTCTGCGGATATATCTATAATGAATCTACCGAAGATCTTCCTTTTTCATCTTTGGATGATTCTTATGTCTGCCCTACATGCGGCGCAAAAAAAAGCGTATTTCAGGAAATAGAGGAAACTGATTCCCCAGCACCTCCTTCCTCTTCCAATCCTCTGGCCTATCCGGAGGAATTCGCAAAATCCGAAAGCGCTGAATTTCCTCAGATGGACGTCATCCATCACATGGCACTGACCGGAAAGTCAATCATAGATGCCATGGGCACATTAAAACCTGTCATATCCTGGGATGATATTCTGATCATGGGGGCGCAGCTGAACCCTGCTCCTCTTAACGAAGGCGATCCTGTCGATACAACAACTGTCATTGGAAAAAAAGCGAAAAAGCCAATGACTATCTACCATCCGATCTACGTTTCCCATATGTCTTTTGGTGCTTTATCCAAAGAAATGAAAACCGCGCTTGCCAGGGGAAGTGCCATGACAAAGACCGCAATGTGCAGCGGAGAAGGCGGTATCCTTCCATCCGAACGACAGGCTGCCTATAAATATATTTTTGAATATGTGCCAAATCTTTACAGTGTTACAGAAGAAAATCTGAAAAATTCTGACGCCATCGAAATAAAAATAGGACAGGGTACCAAACCGGGAATGGGCGGACATCTTCCCGGAGATAAAGTAACGGAAGAAATCTCCAGGATTCGAAAAAAACCTATGGGGCAGGACATTATAAGTCCGTCTAAATTTCCAAATATTGAAACAAGACAGGATTTAAAACGAATGGTTGACTGGCTGAAAGAAGCTTCCGATGGTCGTCCGATCGGAGTAAAGATTGCCGCAGGACATATCGAACAAGATCTGGAATGGATTACATATGCTGATGCCGATTTTGTCACCATCGATGGACGAGGAGGCGCTACCGGAGCCAGTCCCCGCAGTCTGAAAGATAATACCTCCATTCCAACTATATTTGCTCTTTACAGAGCCAGAAAATATCTGGATGAGCATAACAGCCAGATGGATCTGGTAATCACAGGCGGTCTCCGCCTTCCAGGAGATTTTGCCAAGGCCCTGGCTATGGGCGCAGATGCCGTAGCTGTCGCATCTGCAGCTTTGGTCGCTGCCGCCTGTCAGCAGTACCGGATCTGTAATACGGGATCCTGCCCGGTGGGAGCTGCTACCCAGGATCCAAAACTTCGAAAACGTCTGCAGGAAGATCAGGCCGCAAAACGTCTCGCCAATTATCTGAATGCCTGCAAAGCAGAGCTGGAAATGTTCGGAAGAATTACCGGACACAGCAATATCCATGATTTAAACATAAACGACTTGAAAACCACTAACCATGAAATTTCTGAATATACCAATATTGAACACGTATAATATATAAAAAAGTGAGGCAAAGAAATCTGCCTCACTTTTTCTATTTTTTACCGTTCTTTTTTCCTTTTAATTTTACGGTATTGCCATTTACGGAAAGACATCCTATATTCCTTAAAAATCTGGACATTCTGCTGTATCCATAATCTTTCGGATGAAATCCTCCATGGCGGTTCTGCAGTTCCAGTGTGATCGCCGAAAGATTATCCAGCGAACCTCCGTTCTTTTTTACAAAATCTACGACTTCTTTTTCTATAACTTCCCTGGACGGCAGTTCCTTAAATGCTACATAACAATTGGTATCCTCCTGGTATAAGATGAAATTGTCCATCTCCTCATCAATAAAGACACTCAGCTTTGTATAACCGTAATTTCTTACATCAAAGTCTGAAAACTTCTCATTCAGACGATTCCCGATCATCGCCAGATCTACTGGCTCATTTCCGTTCTCGTTGATCAATGATGAGATTGTCTGAGAGATTTCTTCAATCGATGTTACATTATCAATTTCTTCTGTTTCTAATACTTCTTCTTTATCTTCCTCTTCTGTCTTATCCTGTTCATAAATCAGGTTAAGATGGATAAATTTATTACAAGCTCTTGTCAAGGCTACCGGCGTCTTGGACTCTCCCATACCAATCACATATTTTTGTTCTTCTCTGAGTCTCATCGCCAGCCGGGTAAAATCACTGTCACTTGTAACCAGGCAGAATCCATCTACCTTATTTCCATACAAAAGATCCATGGCGTCAATGACCATTGCCATATCTGTGGCATTTTTTCCGGATGTATAAGAAAACTGCTGTACCGGAATAATCGAATATTCCAGGAGAAGCTCTTCTTTCCATCCATTTGATTTTGACCAGTTCCCATAAATTCTCCTGCACGATGCAAATCCATAGGCATCCAGCTCATCAAATATAATAGGTGCATATTTGGGACTGATATTATCCGCATCGATCAGTACCGCAAACTGACGTTTTTCTTCTTCCATTAGTACCTCCTCTTCTCATTTTATTTTTTATAGGAACACAATTTCCCACGAAACAAAAAAAGGATATATTCCTATGAATACATCCTTTCTTATCCAAGCGGGTGATGGGAATCGAACCCACGTGATCAGCTTGGAAGGCTGGAGTTCTACCATTGAACTACACCCGCATATCTGCTGTCTCGTCCAGCGACAAAAATAATATTACTACTTTTTCCTTCATATGTCAACACCTTTTTTTTATTTTT
>NZ_BLYI01000022.1 GCF_016586355.1 Anaerostipes butyraticus | reverse complement strand
ACGCTTGAAAGAAATGTCTGATAAATAGTCACGCTGGCAATGAGCCGTGCAGACGCAAATAAAAGAACCCTGCCGAGCATTTATGTTCGGTCAGGGTCCTTTTCATTTGTGTCTATAGGGCGAAGCCCGTGCGCGAGGGAATCGAAGATTACCGAGAGGAACGGGACACATTGCCAGCAGACATCAAGAATTCAAGCCACAGGCGAAGAATGAGATTAGTGTGAGGCATTGGCTGACTTAGTGAACGAAGTGAGGTTAGTCAACAAGCCCGCTCGTAAGTGAAGCCGTTACTCGTACTCAATGAGAACAAGCGAAAGCGAAGTTCGAATGCTAGTACGATGTAACACGCAAATATTGAAGTTAAAAGAACCCTGCCGAGCATTTATGTTCGGTCAGGGTCCTTTTCATTTGTGTCTATAGGGCGAAGCCCGTGCGCGAGGGAATCGAAGATTGCCGAGAGGAACGGGGCACATTGTCGGCAAGACAGAAGATAAGCAGGGCTGGTTATCAT
>NZ_BLYI01000021.1 GCF_016586355.1 Anaerostipes butyraticus | reverse complement strand
GATGATGGCATTGAGTTCATCCAGATGTTTGAGAAGGAGCCGCAGCATTTTTCGCTGGATGTCAGACATGATCCCGTTCAGGTCGTCAATGATCTGTTCCTTTGATGCTTTCAGGTTGTGTGCGATGACTTTCTTTTCATAGAGGATGTCGTATTCAGCAGAGCCGATCTGTTTCCCGGAAAGGATGTACTCCAGGATATTTCTGGCGCTTTTGCCATTGATATCTGTGATCGTACCGGATATTTTGATATTGGCGCCTTCCAGCATCTTTTGGAGTCTGTTCAGTTCGCGGTTACGTTCCCTGACAAGGCTCTTGCGGTAACGAACGAGTTCCCGCAGTTCTCGCTGGTCTTTGT
>NZ_BLYI01000020.1 GCF_016586355.1 Anaerostipes butyraticus | reverse complement strand
TCCAGAGCGGTCCAGGTCCCATGCTGTGATAGCTCATCTGGTACGCGATCTCTTCATTCGGTGTGGAAACTGTTACGAAGACTCCCGGAGCGATTCCGTTTACATATTCTACGACTCCATGTTTGTTCAGGATTCCTCCGTCTTTCTTTAATTTCAGGATGTCATTCAGTTCTTTGACTCCTTCCGTTCCCGGAGATGTCTTTGGTCCGTGTCCTCCGATCACATCCGGCACCAGTCCCGTATAGTTGGACATCGCTGTCATCTCTACCATGGTCTTTGTTCCATCTTTGAACGCGCAGAGCATCTTCGGGCTCATCTTTCTTCTTGTTGCTTCTTCCAGCACTGTATCCGGATTGCAGCCATAGTCGATCTTATTGTTCTTTCCTTTTCCCATGACTTCCACGTTCATTCCCATGGCTTTGGCAAAGCTGTACAGTTCCATAACAGCTCCCGGCTCATCTCCTGCAGATCCTGTATAGATGACTCCTTCTTTTTCTGCCATCTTCTTCAGGTAAGGTCCGATTACAACATCCGTTTCTACGTTCAGCATGACTACATGTTTTTTATTCTTCATGGCGTCTGTCGCTACTTTGGCTCCTACATCCGGAACTCCTG
>NZ_BLYI01000019.1 GCF_016586355.1 Anaerostipes butyraticus | reverse complement strand
ATCTGAGCGCCATCCTCGACTTATACGACAGGAGGATCGTATCCTACGTCATAGGCGACTCTAATAATAATGATCTGGTATTCCGTACTTTTGATGCAGCGATCCAGGCAGATCCTGATGCCCATCCGCTTTTCCATAGTGACAGGGGTTTCCAATATACGAATAGGGCATTTCATGCAAGACTGGAAGCAGCAGGGATGATACAGAGCATGTCACGAGTCGCAAAATGTATTGATAATGGTCCGATGGAAGGATTCTGGGGGATCATAAAAAGGGAACGTTATTATGGCAGGCGTTTTACAAGCAGAGAGATGCTCGTGTCCATGATAG
>NZ_BLYI01000018.1 GCF_016586355.1 Anaerostipes butyraticus | reverse complement strand
ATCTGAGCGCCATCCTCGACTTATACGACAGGAGGATCGTATCCTACGTCATAGGCGACTCTAATAATAATGATCTGGTATTCCGTACTTTTGATGCAGCGATCCAGGCAGATCCTGATGCCCATCCGCTTTTCCATAGTGACAGGGGCTTCCAATATACGAATAGGGCATTTCATGCAAGGCTGGAAGCAGCAGGGATGATACAGAGCATGTCACGAGTCGCAAAATGTATTGATAATGGTCCGATGGAAGGATTCTGGGGGATCATAAAAAGGGAACGTTATTATGGCAGGCGTTTTACAAGCAGAGAGATGCTCGTGTCCATGATAG
>NZ_BLYI01000017.1 GCF_016586355.1 Anaerostipes butyraticus | reverse complement strand
TTTTTCACTCCTGGGAGGTGGTCGTCCCTGAGGTTTCTCCTCCTCTCTCTGTTTTTTATATTCTGAGAGGACTTTCCCTCAAAGATTTCTCCTCCTTTTACTGATTTATTTCTCCTGGGAGGTTCTTTCTTCACGATTATATCCTCCTTTATAAGTATTTTGATCCATAGGAGGCTTTCTCTCCAAATTTATTTCCTCCTATGTAAGCTTCTTGACTCGGCAGGAGGTTCCTTCTCTAAATTTCTCTCCTCCCATCTGAACTTCTTGACTCACAGGAGCTAATTTTCTCTCAAAGCCATCCTCTTGTATTTATTTTTTATATTTCAGGGGGTAATTCTCCTGAAATTTCTCCTCCTATATGAGCTTCTTGACCCACAGGAGGCTTTCTTCCCAGAAGTCATCCTCCATATATTTATTTTTAAATCCTGGGATGCTTCTGCCCGGAAAACTTTCTTTACGGCTGGCGCCTGATCTCCTTTTGTACCAGACTGCAAGCCATTCTGCCAGTCTCGCTCTCGCTCGCTGGCACGGCTGGCGCCAAATCCCTTCTGGCCAGACTACAGGCCATTCTGCCAGTCTCGCTCTCGCTCGCTGGCACGGCTGGCGCCAAATCCCTTCTGGCCAGACTACAAGCCATTCTGCCAGTCTCGCTCTCGCTCGCTGGCACGGCTGGCGCCAAATCCCTTCTGGCCAGACTACAAGCCATTCTGCCA
>NZ_BLYI01000016.1 GCF_016586355.1 Anaerostipes butyraticus | reverse complement strand
AGCCGTTGACCGGACTTGAACCGGTAACCTGCTGATTACAAATCAGCTGCTCTGCCAATTGAGCCACAACGGCAAATATTCTTTTTTCTAACAAAAATGGGACCAACAGGGCTCGAACCTGTGACCCTCTGCTTGTAAGGCAGATGCTCTCCCAGCTGAGCTATGATCCCATAACTAAACAAAGAAGCGACCCGGATGGGAATCGAACCCACGACCTCCGCCGTGACAGGGCGGCGCTCTAACCGGCTGAGCCACCGGGCCATAAAAATAATGTCAATCCTAAGAAGCTATCTACTGAGAACCATATCTCTTAGTCATATCTTCTATTTCCAGGTACTTGACGTACCTTCAAAACATCATACAAAACCATTCTCACACTTCGCCTTCTTTGGTCAAAGCCTCGACCGATTAGTGACAGTCAGCTCCATGCGTTGCCGCACTTCCACCTCTGCCCTATCTACCTCGTCGTCTTCAAGGGGTCTTACTACCTT
>NZ_BLYI01000015.1 GCF_016586355.1 Anaerostipes butyraticus | reverse complement strand
CAGCTACTGGAATAACCGAAGGATCTGCTCTGCCAATGGCGGGCTTCCCCCTATGATAAAACGCAGGCAGTATTATGAGATTTTGGAATTGGCGGCATAGATAGTGATATCCTTGAGAAAAATGTGTCAACTAATATTGACAATATCATCTTGAGAAAAAGCGTTCTGAAGGAAAACATTACAATGTGGCTTTATCTCATGCTGCCAAAAAACTTGTTAGGACTATTTTTGCAATGGAAAAGTCAGGAGCTCCATATAAATCATCCGTTTAACTTTTTCTACCATCATTTCCTTTTTAGAGCATCTGCAAAGATGCTCTTATTGTCATGCAGTTTTCAAGGTACTGATTGCAATGAAAAGTCATTGCCACTTTTTCAAAAATTCTTTTTTACTTGACTTTCTTTAATAGTTAGTCTTATTTTAATAAAAGAACCGATGAGTACGGCGGGTCTTTGGAAAACCGCTGCCGTCTGGCAATTGAAGTTCTAAAGTCTGTCAGAAAAGCAGTAGGACCTGGATTCCCAATTGAATTTCGAATGAGCGGTTCAGAATTATTTGAAGGCGGCTATGATCTGGAAGAAGGATGCCGGATCGCGCAGATGATAGAACCGTATATCGATCTGCTTCATGTTTCAGCAGGCACTTATCAGAGAGGCTTTGGAGATACACATCCGTCTATGTTTAAGGAGCATGGGTGCAATGTATATTTGGCAGCAGAGATTAAAAAGCATGTTTCTGTGCCGGTAGCGACTTTGGGCGGACTGAATGATCCTGAGCAGATGGAACAGATCATCGCAGAAGGAAAAGCGGATATTGTCTATATGGCAAGAGCGCTTCTGGCAGATCCATTCCTTCCAAGAAAAGTCATGGCAAATGAAGACGAAGATATTGTAAGATGTTTAAGATGCTTTACCTGCATGGCGGAACGTGCGGCAACGGCGACAAGACGCTGTACGGTGAATCCGCTGATCGGACGTGAGATAGAAGGATGCGAGATCGCAAAAGCTCCGGTTCCGAAAAAGGTTGTTGTCGTAGGCGGGGGCCCGGGAGGACTGAAGGCTGCGCATACTGCGGCAATGCGGGGACATCAGGTCATATTGTTTGAAAAAGAGTCTGAGCTTGGAGGAATCCTTAAGAGCGAACAGGCCATTCCATTTAAGAAAGAAATGTATGAATTGTCCCACACCTTTGCGCGTCAATGCTATAAAGCAGGCGTTGACATTCGCCTGAATACGAAGGCAACAAAAGAACTGGTAGAAAAGGAACAACCGGATGCCCTGATCATTGCTGCAGGCTCCAGACCATTGGTTCCGGAGATTGAAGGAATTCACGGAGACAATGTTGTCATTGTAAATCAGTATTATCTTGAGAAAGATAAAGTACAGGATGAGGTTGTCGTACTGGGAGGCGGTCTTGCCGGATGCGAGGCATCCATTCATCTTGCCCATGAAGGAAAGAAAGTCACAGTTGTGGAAATGAGAGATGAGCTTGCACCAGATGCAAATGTACGCCATCGTCCTCTTATGCTTCAGGAAATGGACGGACTTGTAGAAATCCGCACCGGACTTAGAGGAGTGCGCATTACAGAAAATGGTGTGGAATGTATGGATCAGGAAGACCATAAGGTAACTGTTCCAGGAAAGACCGTAATCTGTGCACTTGGACAGAGATCAAGAACCGATGTAGTAGATGAGCTTAGAGACTGTGCACCATATGTCTGTACCATCGGTGACTGCGCAAAAGTAGCGACCATTACAAATGCAGTTTATCAGGGGTACCATGCAGCACTGGATATCTAAGATAAAGATAGAAGAACGAAAAGAATGTCAATGAAAACAGAGGCTATGATAAGATGAGAGGGGCGGATAAATAATATTTGAGCCCGTACAGATGAGATTTTATTGAATGATATTGTGTCTTTATAACAAAATACCAGCCGAAAGAGAACTGCCGTCGATGGATGGCAGTTTTTCTTTTTTGGGAAGTATCCAAGAAGTTGCCAAGCTGCAAATATAATCGAAGTGTTAAATAAAAAATGAAGATATTGACAATGGCACTACTGAAGTGCTATAATAAAGTTGTAACGAAAGTGGCTAATAAGATATACTAAAAACAATGAGAAAAGAGGTTCTTATCATGCCACAGAATTACACACAAGAGTTTAAAAAGAAGATTGTCCGTCTCCATTTGGAGGAAGGACGCACCTACAA
>NZ_BLYI01000014.1 GCF_016586355.1 Anaerostipes butyraticus | reverse complement strand
CATTCAGTTTCATAGGCGAGCTGTTGGCTCAAATAAAAATCGAACTTTGCCGTTATCTTTAGTATACACCTGAAACCATGGCAAGTAACTGAAAAGTTATAGCTATGTTTCATTGATGGTGGTGCCAAGTGGCCACGGCATGAAAGTTCATAGGAAATTTCGTTCCCATGAAATAAAAACGCTTCGCGAGGATTGCACTGCGGCGGAACGGAAAATGCCGCTTATGCGCCCCGCCGCAGGCGGAGAATCCTGCAAGGCAGGATTCTTTCCTGTTTATGCGGGAAAATATCAAAAAATCTTTCTGTGAAAAAAGGGTGTGAGAAATCACAGGAAATGTGAAAAATTATAAACTAATTGGCGTTGTGCCTAAAGAGGTGTAATCTATTGAGAAAAAAAATCCCCCATGCTATGATTCGATTGTAGTTAAGGAATACCGGTATTTAACACGTTAGGAAAAACTCAATGAAAAGAAAAGGAGTGAATTGAAAAATGATGCAGAAAATTCAAAAGTTCGGTGGAGCCATGTTCACACCGGTACTTCTGTTCGCATTCGCAGGTGTTTCTGTAGGTATCGGAACCCTGTTTACAACAGAAGCAATCATGGGAAGCCTGGCAGCGCCGACAAGCATGTGGTACAAATGCTGGAATGTGTTCCTTCAGGGTGGATGGACCGTATTTAACCAGCTGCCATTATTGTTCGCAGTATCACTTCCAATTGGAATGGCGAAAAAACAGAACGCCAGATGCTGTATGGAAGCCCTGGTATTGTATCTGACATTCCATTATTTCGTAAATACGATTCTTACACAGTGGGGCGGAGTGTTCGGCGTTGATATGTCTCAGGAAGTCGGAGGCAGCAGCGGACTTGCAATGATTGCCAGCATTAAGACACTGGATATGGGTATGATCGGAGCGCTGGCAGTTTCCGGAGTTGTTATTTACTTACATAACAGATTTTATGATACAGAACTTCCGGAATGGCTTGGTTCCTTCAGCGGATCAACTTTCGTATTCATGGTTGGATTCTTTGTTATGATTCCGGTTGCAGTGCTTGCAGTTGCCGTATGGCCGAAAGTTCAGTTAGGAATCTTCGCGTTCCAGGGATTTGTAAAGAGCGCAGGAGCACTTGGAATCTGGGTATTCAACTTCCTTGAGAGAGCGTTAATTCCATTTGGATTACATCATTTAATGTATTCACCATTTTACTATGATAACGTTGTTGTACCGGGCGGATTATATGCATACTGGGCAAAACTGCTTCCACAGATCGCAGCATCTACCGCATCTTTAAAATCTTTCTGTCCGGAAGCCGGTTTTACAGCCAGCGGATTTGCAAAAATGTTCGGATGTACAGGTGCAGCTTTAGCATTCTATAATACAGCAAAACCTGAAAAGAAAAAGAAAGTTTTCGCATTATTGCTTCCTATCACACTGACAGCGATTGTCTGCGGTGTAACAGAGCCAATCGAGTTCACATTCCTGTTCGTAGCGCCGGGACTGTTTGTAGTACATGCATTACTGGCAGCAACTCTGGCAACGACCATGTGGTTGGCGGGAATCGTAGGTATCAACTCAGGCGGATTGATTGAGATCGCATCTCTGAACCTGATTCCATTGATGAGAAACCACTGGCAGCAGTACATCTTGATGCTTGTGATCGGTCTGATCTTCACAGGAATCTGGTTTGTAGTATTCCGTTTCCTGATTTTGAAATTTGATTTTAAAACACCAGGACGTGAAGATGATGAGGAAATCGAATTTGGTTCCAAAGAGAAATTCAGGGAAAAACAGGCGGCAAAAGGACAGGCAGTATCTGATGATCCTGATGTTGAACTGTGCCAGATGATTCTGGAAGGCCTCGGAGGAAAAGATAATATTGCAGATGTCACAAACTGTGCAACAAGACTTCGTGTCAATGTAAAAGATGAAACGATTTGTAAAAATGACGCTTACTTCAAAGCGATCGGAACCCACGGATGTTCTGTTAACGGAAAAGCATTCCAGGTTATCATCGGTTTGAAAGTACCAAAAATCAGAGAAGTATTTGAATCATTGCTTTAATCTTTCAGGAGGGAAATAAGAGATGGCAAAGAAAAAATATTCAATCACAGTCGCAGGCGGCGGAAGTACTTTTACACCAGGTATCGTACTGATGCTGTTAGACCACATGGACAGATTCCCGATCCGCTCCATCAAGTTTTATGATAATGACGCAGAGAGACAGGAGATCGTGGCAAAAGCATGTGAGATCTATCTGAAAGAAAATGCTCCGGAAGTAGAATTCGCGTATACGACAGATCCGGAAACCGCGTTCACAGACATCGATTTCGTATTGGCCCACATCCGTGTCGGAAAATATGCAATGCGTGAAAAAGACGAGAAGATCCCGTTAAAATATGGCGTAGTGGGACAGGAGACATGCGGACCAGGAGGGATCGCTTATGGAATGCGTTCCATCGGAGGAGTCATCGAGATCCTGGATTACATGGAGAAATATTCACCAAACGCATGGATGTTAAACTACTCCAATCCGGCAGCGATCGTAGCGGAAGCAACCAGGAGACTGAGACCAGACTCCAAGATCTTAAATATCTGTGATATGCCGATCGACCTGATGGAAAAGATGGCAAACATGGTCGGATTAAAATCCAGAAAAGAAATGACTTACGGATACTATGGACTGAACCACTTCGGATGGTGGAACAAGATCTATGATTCAGAAGGAAATGACCTGATGCCGCAGATCAAAGAGCATATGGCAGCCAATGGATACGCAGACGCCCTTTCTGATTCCAACCAGCATGTAGATGAGAGCTGGGTACATACATTCCAGAAAGCAAGAGACGTATACGCAGTGGATCCGGAAACGATCCCGAACACATACTTAAAATATTATCTGTTCCCTGATTATGTCGTGGAGACATCCAATCCGGAATATACAAGAGCGAACGAAGTCATGGACGGAAGAGAGAAGTTCATCTTCGGAGAGTGCCGGAAGATCATCGAGAGCGGAACAGCAGAGGGAAGCGCATTTGAGCCGGACGCACACGCGACCTATATCGTAGACCTGGCATGCGCCATCGCAGAGAACACACAGGAAAGATTCCTGCTGATCGTACCGAACGAAGGAGCGGTAGAGAACTTCGATCGTACTGCAATGGTAGAGATCCCATGTATCGTAGGAAGCAATGGATATGAGAAGATCTGCCAGGGAGCGATCCCACAGTTCCAGAAAGGACTGATGGAGCAGCAGGTAAGCGTAGAGAAACTGACAGTAGAAGCATGGATCGAAGGAAGCTATCAGAAGTTATGGCAGGCACTGACATTATCCAAGACAGTACCGAGCGCGAAGGTAGCAAAACAGATCTTAGACGACCTGATCGAGGCAAACAAGGACTACTGGCCGGAATTAAAATAAACAGGACCAAAGAAAGCAAATGGAAGGAGTAAGTAAGGAATGATGAAGTTAGTAAATACAAGGGTACAATCTGGTACGGCAGATCGGATTTTTATGATCATCAGAGTGCTGCTGACTGTGAGTCCGTTCATCGCTTTGGGATATCTCAGCATGGATGCGGCAAAAGAAGGCGCAGGAGGAAACATCCAGGCTGTCATCAGCAGCAATCCAAGTGCTGCGGTCATGTTTATTGTAGCCATGCTGAACCCTTTTATCGCATATCTCCTTGGGTTTATCAAAGATCACCTGCATGACGGAGACTATGATTACGCAGTTTCAAATATGTTTCTTATGATCATTGCAGAACTTATGATACAGAATTTTATCTATGTATTAATGCTGATGTTCCTTACTTATAAATGCGTAAGGACATATCAGATTCCTGTAAAAGGAATAGTAAAGCGAATGGCAGGAAATCATCTGCTGCGTGATATATCAGGAAGCCTTGTGGTACTTGCATTTGCAGGAATCTGTATGTTTGCCATGCTGCGCTTAGGATAACGGTCATTCTTTCTTAACCATATAAATAAAGATAACAGAATAGTTCCGGAACTGTGATTGATCTCACGGTTTCGGAATTTTTCTGTTTCTCATTAGGAGACAGGGGAGAAAAATCTCCTGGGATGTAAAAAGACAAAAGAGGGGGACAATTCACAAAATATGGAAAAAAAGAATCAAAGCAGCTGAAAAATGCTATAATAGGTCATAAAAGGAGGGAGGCAAATGAAATATTACGGAACTCTGGGACCTGCATGTGTATCTGCAGATATCCTGAGAAAGATGATGCAGGCAGGGATGACCGGGATACGGCTGAATTTATCTCATAAATCTCTGAGCGAGAGCAGAGATTGGATTGATACATATTTTGAAGCAGCCGGAAAAGAAGGAATACAGCCGGATTTCATGATTGATCTGATGGGACCGGAATTAAGAATTGGAGTCCTGCCGGGGGAGATGGTGCTGGCAGACGGACGGAAAGTGATTCTGGGCGGCAGGCAGATACCAGTGCCAAATGCGGTGATTCCATTTTTGAAGGAAGGACAGATAGTATCTCTGGATGATGGAAAAATCGAATTAGGAGTGGAATCCATAGATAACGGGAAGGCAGTCTGCCGGGTCCTGAGAGGAGGAAGACTCACCTCCAGAAAGAGCATTGTCCTTCCGGGATGCAGTATCCGTCAGCCTGTGCTGACTTCCATGGATCATGCCAATCTGTCCTGCGCCAGGGAGTATGGTGTGACAGAAGTTATGCTGCCTTTCGTCAGAGGAAAGGAAGATCTGCAGGAGCTGCAGGAAGAGCTGAAAAAGCAGGGATGTGAAGATATCCGGATTTTTGCCAAAATTGAAAATATGGAAGGAGTCAGAAATTTAAAAGAGATTCTGCCGGAATGCGATACCGTTGTGATTGCAAGGGGAGATCTGGGAAATGCGGTTCCGCTGACAGAACTTCCATGCATCCAGGATCAGATTGCAGAAGAGTGCAGGAGTCAGGATAAAAAATTTATGGTCGTCACCCAGCTGCTGGATTCTATGATTCATCATTCATATCCTACCAGAGCAGAAGTCAGTGATATTTTTCAGGCTGTTATGCAGGGAGCGTCAGCCCTGATGCTGACTGGGGAGACAGCAATGGGAAGATACCCGGTGGAAGCCATGGAAGTGTTAACAGAGACGGGAAGCCAGGCAGAAAAGTATCTTCAGATTAAACTCAAAAAAGTACAGTAAAAAACTCCGGAGAAGCGAAACGCCTTTCCGGAGTAAATTTTTAACGAAGTTCAAAGTTATTTCTGTCTGCCAGAATGCAGCGGATCATATAGGCAATACCGTCATTGGAATTATCTCTTGTGCGGTAAACACAGATATTTTGGATTTCCTCGGTTGCGTTTGCCATAGCCACAGAATGAATACCAGGGAGAGAAAGCATGGAATAATCATTTCCGCTGTCTCCCACAGCAACGATTTCATCCGGATGATAGCCTTTGGTTTTTGCGTAATCCATCAGACCGATCCCTTTCTGGGCATGAACAGAGGTAATCTCAATATCGGCGATGGATGTATTGGCGATTGCCAGATCAGGAACCTCTTTCAGCGCTTCCCGAAGCTCGGCGAGCCGCTCTGGTTTTGGAGAATGGGTTGTGATCTTTAAGATTTTATGATCACTCTGATAGAGGGCTTCTTCACCGTCAATATAGATCACTCTCTTAACCAGATCATTCAAGGCATTTTCTGTATAAACAAAATTCGGATGGCTCAGCTGCATGGCAGGAATCATCACATTTTTTGTATATTCCCTCAGTTTCTCTTCTGACAGGATGGAAAGACGTCCAAACTGGGAGAAAAGATTCGGGGTAAAGTCAAGCTGATGGAAAATGCGGATAATCTCTTTTACATGTTCCATCGGAATAAAATGCTGGAATAAAAGATTTCCATTTTCATCGTAGCCGCTGGCTCCATTGCTGCAGATCATGCCGCATTTCAGATTGGCTTCTGCGGCGATATCCAGGACGTTCTGATATTCTCTTCCTGTATTAATGATGAATTCGATATCATTTTCCTGAAGCCGGGCAATGGCTTCTCTATTTTCTTCGGTAATCCTGCGGTAACTGTCCAGCAGGGTACCGTCTAAATCTGATGCAACTAAACGTATCATCTGATGATCCTCCTTAAAATATAAAATCAGGCATTTTATGCTCCTATATATACTATCACAGGAAGAAATATAACATCAAGTTCAGAGTGATTTTCCTTTAAAGACCGAATACATAACGGCGGTTAATCTCATAGAAACATCGTTCCGTAACGAGTCCTTCCATTAAAACAGCAACACCGTCCTGATCATTGGACAAAGTTTCTGCCCGGCAGATTCTTTTGATGGATGGCGCGGCATTTGCCATGGCAACCGTGCTTCCAAGATTAAGGGAAAGCATGGAGAAATCATTCTCGCTGTCGCCGATGGCAAGAATTTCAGAAGGTTCAATGGATCTTTGTTTTGCGTATTGGAGAAGGGCATAGCCTTTCTGTGCTTTCTCCTGAGTGATTTCCAGGTTGGTGGACGAAGTGGATGCAATATGCAGCCCTTCGATGGCTTCCACCTCTTTGCGAAGACTGGAAATTTTCTCCGGGTCAGAAAAAGTAGTAGAAATTTTGTAAATTGGAATCGGGGTGCCAAGCAGACTGTCGGCATTTTCAAAAAAATGCACCTGAGACATCATTTTCTGAAAATCTTTTGGAGTCTGATAATAAATTTTATGTTCTTTCTTCAGGGCAGGGAATACTTCTTCGTGGTAGTAGCTCAAAAACCGGGACTGGTTTTCCACGGAGGTTTTTCCGATTTCAGTATAAATATCTGCAAAAGCACCATGCCGCAAAAAAAGATTGAGTATTTTTTTTGCGGTGCTTTTCGGCAGAGATGCAATATTGCTCGGATTTCCATAGGAATCGTAGGTGCAGGCTCCGCTGCAGCAGATCATATTACAGGAAATACCGGCAGCATCCAGTTCTTTTTTTGCGCTTGTATAATCGCGCCCTGTATTTACAATAAATTCAATTCCACATGTCTGTAGTCTTCGGATGGAATCTGCCGTGTATCTGGAAATGACCCCAGAACTGTTTAATAAAGTTCCATCCATATCAGAAGCAAATAATCGAATCATATATCTTCTCCTTTCCAAAATGTAGGGATATCGTATCACGCGAAATAGAGTATTTTCGTGACGATTATGTAAAAAATGAGTTATATCGGAAAAAATAAAAAAATTTAAAAAAGAATGCAATAAAAAGAAGAACAGCTCCGTTACTATTATGAAAACAGACAAAAAGGTGAAAAAGAAAGGAGAAAGAAAAAAATAAAAAAATTTTAAAATGAGTGCAATAAAACCCACAGGAATCCCGTTACTATTATGAAAACAGATAAATTTCAGAAAAAAAGGAGATGAGTAATATGAGAAAAGTAATTATGAAGGTTTGTTTAGTGGCAGCAGTTTTGGCAGGTATCGTGTTCGGAGCCGTACATTTTTCAGGCGTCAATGCAGATGACGACGGAACAAAGAGAATGGAACAGCAGCAGGAAAAAAGAACAGAGGAACCGAACAGTTCCGGTACGACAGCGGTACAGAAACAGAATGACGATGATTATGATGACCGGGATGATATAGATGACGCAGATGACAGATATGATGACGACCGCTATGAGACAGATGACAATGACGACTGGGATGATGACCGTTATGACAATGATGATAATGACGATGTTTATGATGACGACCGCTATGAAAAAGATGATGATGATGACGATGACAGAAAAGCGGCTGCAGGGAAAAAGACAACCAGAGCAGTATATGACGACGACTGGGATGACGACGACCGCTATGAAAAAGACGATGACTGGGATGACAACGACGATGATGATGACGACGACTGGGACGACGATGACCGCTATGAAAAAGACGACGATGATGATGACGATGACGACCGCTATGAAAAAGATGACGACGATGATGACGACGACAGAGATGACTGAAAATAATGAAGAGCAGATGGCAATATGATATAATAGAAGAAATTATCATAAATATAACAAATATTTCACGTAGATTTAACAATACTCCATCCGGCTTCATGCTAAAATAGGAATGATTTTACAAACACAGCGGGAGAAAAAGTATGATAATCGCATGGAGTTTCGAATCCGATTTTAAAAAGAAAAAATTAAAAATAGACGAACGGTTATTCCAACGCATTGGACAGGACGATATGGCAGCTTTTGAGGAACTTTATATATTGACGGAAAAGACGATATACGCATACGCCCTGTCCATTGTACGTCACCACGAGGATGCCCTGGATATCGTCAGTGATACATTTCTGAAAATACGAAGCGCGGCACATTTATATAAGTCCATGGGGAAGCCTCTGGCATGGATGTTTACCATAACAAGAAATCTGGCTATGGATCGCCTTCGGCATCATGCGAGATATCATGACGGGGACTTTTCCGAACTGGAATTTCAGGATGAATTCAGTTTCGTGGAAAATACAGGAGACCGGATGGTGCTGGAGACAGTATTGACCCGGCTGACAGAAGAAGAAAGACGGATCGTCATGCTGCATGCGGTTTCGGGACTGAAACACAGAGAAATCGCCAGCTCTCTCAATATACCACTGTCAACGGTCCTT
The DNA here is from genome assembly GCF_016586355.1 of Anaerostipes butyraticus. Classification (GTDB taxonomy): domain Bacteria; phylum Bacillota; class Clostridia; order Lachnospirales; family Lachnospiraceae; genus Anaerostipes; species Anaerostipes butyraticus. The sequence goes on along the minus strand of NZ_BLYI01000014.1, from coordinate 48,089 downwards.
TCAAAATATAAAAGATCTCTGAAAAAATTAAGAACATATCTTGCGGAAATGGAGGTGGTGGGACAATGAATAGAATAGAAGAAAGATTGTCCAGAGCGATAGAAGATGCCCCTTCTGTGTCCGTTGAGGAATTAAAACGTGCAGACGTACAGAAAATGAAGGAACATGATGATATCACCATGCAGGAAAAGGGAAGGGGACAAAAACCTGTCTGGATGCGCTATGCGGCGGCAGCAGCAGGCATATGCCTGTGCATACTTCTGGTTTTCAGTCTGCGGTTTCAGAGAAGAGCAAGTTCAATTGTTGATTTTGATGTAAATCCAAGTATTGAAATCGTATTAAATAAAGAAAACAGAGTAATCCGAATGGAAGCGATCAATCATGAAGGAGAAGAAATCCTTGAAGATATTGATTATGAGAACCGGGAGGTGGATCAGGTTGTAGAGCAGATGCTGGATGAAATGATCGAACACGGATATCTGTCAAAAGAAAATTTAGAAAACCATATTTTATTGTCTGTGGAGCATCCGGATCATGAAAAAGCAGAAGAACTCCGGATTCGTCTGAACAGTGCGGTCAGCGAATATCTTAATGAAAAAGGAATTGCTGTCTATGTGACGGACCAGGAAATGTCAGAAAATGAAGAAGAAGAGGAAATTGCGGAGAAATATGGAATTTCATTGGGAAAACTAACGCTCATTCGTAAGGTAATGAAAGAACATAAAAATCTTAAAATAGAGGATCTCACTCAGCTTTCGCTGAAAGAACTGACGGAACTTCTGGATGAAAGCAGAGAGGATGCATCAACAGAATCCAGGCCTCAGACAACAACCCGTGCGCCGGCGACGACGACGGCAGATGACGACGATGATGACGACGATGATGACGACGATGACGACGATGACGACGATGATGATGACGATTAAAAAGTGAACAAGAAGACGAAAAAAAGCAGAGAAGCCGGTTCTCTGCTTTTTTTGTAGTTTGTCCGAATCAACTGCCTAGGATAATGAGGAGAGAAGAATTTCAAAAACCGCGGCGGCACCGGATGCGTCATTGCTGCTGGTCTGATATTCGCAGATTTCCTTAATTTCATCAATGGCGTTTCCCATGGCGACACTTTTAATGTAAGGGAGGCCCAGCATAGAATAGTCTTCATGACCGTCTCCTATGATAAGGGTATTCTTGAGGGAAAGCCGGTGGTCTCTCATATATGCCAGAAGGGCGGCTCCCTTTTGAGCCTCAATGGCAGTAACCTGGATACAATATGCTGAATCTTCAGAGACAGCCAGTTCATGGATGCTGTGACGCATTTCATTGCGGAGCTGGTCAAGCTTCCAGGTATCATTGGACCGGGAAATAATCCGCAGAATCTGTGGATTATCTTCCAAAAGCAGGTCGCCGGTATCATAAAAATGTGTTTCTGACAGGATTTGATCGTAGTTTTCCTGCGTCATGGAAAAATTCTTATCCTCTTCCAGCAGGGATGGGAAATATTCTCCGGTCAGATATGTTTCATAGGCCTCCTGCGTTCCCAGGATACAGCGGCCTTTTGTACTGTAAATTTCAAAAAATACGTGATATTTACCAAATAAAGAAAGCATCTGGTCAATCATATGCCGGGAAATGTAAGCAGCATGGCTGCTGTCCCCGTTTTCACAAATGGTGTAAGCTCCGCCGGAACAGATCATATCACAACAGATTCCCGCAGAATCCAGTACGGATTTTGCGTCGAAATATTCCCGTTCCGTATTTAAAAGGAAACGAATCCCTTTCTGCTGAAGTTGTTTGATTGCATCGGCTGTCCGTGGTGTCATCTGCTTGTTTTCGTTCAGCAGGGTTCCGTCCAGGTCAGAGACGATTAATTGAATCATTTCTTCCTCCTTTTATGATCTTAAAAATGCCAGCGGCATTTCTGTCGTATTGATATATTCATCGTATCATAAAAGATACAAAAAATATAGTAGAAAGTCTCTTGAGAGGGGCGCACCATTTGTGTATAATGGATAAATACCATAGAAGGCAGAGAAAAAGCCGCTTTCTATGACCTTCGGAGGCAGAAAAGGAGTGGAAAGATGAAGCGGGCATCCAAACGGATTACAAAAGAAAGGGTACATAAGATCTGTGGGATTCTGAATCAGACATACTCAACAGAATATAAATGTTATCTGAATTATGAGACGCCGTGGCAGCTGTTGTTTGCGACGATTCTGAGTGCACAGTGTACAGATGAGCGGGTCAATCAGGTAACGGAAAAGCTGTTTGTGAAATATCCGACGCTGGAAGCCTTTGCACATGCGGATTTGAAAGAGATGGAACAGGATATTTATTCCACCGGTTTTTATAAAAATAAAGCAAAGAATCTGATTCTGTGCGCGGGACAGCTGCTGGAAAGACATCAGGGACAGGTGCCGGACCGGCTGGAAGATCTGGTACAGCTGGCGGGTGTGGGAAGGAAGACGGCAAATGTGATCCGGGGGAATATTTTCCACGAGCCCAGCATCGTTGTGGATACCCATGTGAAGAGGATATCCAGGCTTCTTTATCTTACGAAGAATGAGGATCCTGTGAAAATCGAACAGGATCTGATGAAAGTACTGCCCAGGGAACAGTGGATTTTATATAATATCCAGATCATAACCCATGGGCGCAGTATTTGTATTGCGAGAAGACCGAAATGCGGAGAATGTCCGCTGCAGACAGTATGTCCGTCCTGTGAGGTGTGAACAAATGAAAAGATATGTAGCGTTTGACCTGGAGACGACCGGATTGTCACCGGAAAGCGACCAGATGATCGAGATCGGAGCCGTTAAGATCCAGGATGAGAAAATCATAGGAAAATATAACTGCATCATACGTCCGGAGGTTCCGGTCAGTGATTTTATTATTGAACTGACCGGCATTACGAGGCAGATGCTCCAAAACGGGATACCGCTGAGAAAGGGAGTGGAAGAATTTCTTGCGTTCAGTGAAGGGTTTCCGGTTTTGGGACATAATCTTATGTTTGACTACAGCTTTATGAAAACAGCAGCGAACGCCTGCAGAAAGCCTTTTGAGAGGGACGGAGTGGATACGCTGGCTGCGGCAAGGAAACTGCTGCGCGGGCTGAAGAATAAGAAACTGGAGACGCTGTGCGCCCATTATCATTATGTGAATGAATCCGCCCACAGAGCCTATGATGATGCTCTCGCAACGGCAGTGGTCTTTGAACAAATGAAGAAAGAGTTCCCTCAGGAAGAAGAAGCGTTTCGCCCAAGACAGCTTCAGTACCGGGTGCGGAAGCAGCGTCCGATCACAGAAAAACAGAAACGATACTTGAAGGAATTGATGAAATATCATACAATAAAAGATAATGTAAATGTGGATCAGATGTCTCAGAGTGAGGCATCCAGAGAGATCGACCGCATAATTTCAAAATATGGAGTGATGAGAAAATGAAGAAACAGCGGATCGCAGTGATGATTATAGCACTGCTGCTTGTAATCATCATGGTTGTTACTATGGTAGCAGGATATGTAATGTAAACGAAATAAGAATGATATAAGTAGGAAATGAAGGTAAAAAAGACATGAAGAAGAGAATTGGAATTGCAGCAGGTATCGTGATTGTTCTGGCTCTTTTAGCTGCAGGGGTCTTTATGTATTTAAACAGTGCGATAAACAGCAAACTGACAGAAGGAAAAATTATGGACGGCGTAGAATGCGACGGCGTGGATCTTGGCGGCATGACAAAAGCGGAAGCGGAAAAAGCGCTGGAAAAACATATTTCCGGACTGCATAAGGGAAACATGACGTTTACAGTAGATGACAAAAAGGTGGAAGTGTCACTGGAAACTCTGGGAGCCGCTCCGAATGCGAAAAAAACCGCACAGGAAGCTTATGATATCGGACGTACCGGAAGTATTTTTAAGAAGTATTCCGATGTAAACAAAGAAAAACACGAAGTGGCAGTTTACCGCACATATGACGAATCTATTTTTAAAAAGCAGATGAAGAAGGCAACGGCGGATATCATTACCGCTCCGGAAAATGCTTCTGTGAAACGGGAAAATGGAGAGTTTACAGTAACGAAGGAAAAATCCGGATATACATTAAATGTTGATGATTCATTTGACAAATTCAAAGAAGCGGTAGATGCCGGAAGAACAAAATGTGAACTGGTCGTTACTAAAAAGAAGGCAGAATATACCACGAAAGATGTAGAGAAGATCAAAGATGTCATGGGCACCTATACGACAAATTACAGTTCATCTGCTTATGGACGTAAGGTCAACGTGGCAAATGGAGCAAAGAAGATCAATGGAACCGTGATCTATCCAGGAGAGACATTTTCTGTATATAAACAGGTATCACCATTTACAAAGGAAAATGGTTATGAACTGGCAGGATCTTACGAAAACGGACAGACAGTCCAGACCTATGGAGGAGGAATCTGTCAGGTATCCACGACTTTGTATAATGCCATTATCCGTGCGGAACTGAAGGTGACAGAGCGTCATCCGCATTCCATGACCGTGGCATATGTTCCAAGATCCGCAGATGCGGCAATTGCGGGAACTTATAAAGATCTGAAATTTGAAAATCAGAATGATTTTCCGATTTATATTGAAGGAAATGCCAATGGATCAACGATTACATTCACCGTGTATGGCGTAAAAGAAGATCCGGACCGGACCGTGGAATTTGAATCTGAGACGACTTCTGTAAAACAAAGCAGCGGAGAAAAAACAATCCAGGATCCGACACTGGCAGAAGGAACAAAAATTCTGGAACAGTCCGGACATACCGGATATACAGCAAGACTTTGGAAGATCGTTAAAGTAAATGGAAAAGAGACAGAAAGAACTGTCTTTAACAATTCCACTTATATGGCAACATCACCGACTTACCGGGTAGGTACAAAGAAACAGGAAGCAACGACTGCCAAAGAAGATAAGAACAAAGATAAGACAACGCAGAAAGCGACGACAGAAAAAGGCGCGAAGACAACGCAGAAGACAACAGCAGCCGCGCCAAAGACAACGCAGAAAGCAACGACAGCTGCGCCGAAGACAACGGAAAAAGCATCAAAAGATACAGCAGGAACGAAGCAATAGCTGAAAGGAACGAATCCTGAAAAGGTAAGGAATGATATGAAAACAGGAAGATTACCGGAATCCATACTCTGCAATATGGCAGGGAAAGGAAGGCATCCGGCCGGGAAAATAAAAGAACTGCCGGATGGATTTGGAATTGGGAAAGACTGTGCGGCTCTGCAGGCAGAAGATGAGGACACATTTGTCATAACGCATGATCTGATGCAGACAATTCCAGAGAATTACATGGGAAAGATGGCGGCATATACAGCCGCAGACCACATAGCCGCAGAAGGAGGGATCCCTGTAGGGATCACAATGACGGCACTGTTTCCGCCAGATACAAAAAAGCATCAGATTGAACGGGTAATCCGACAGATTCATGGAACATGCGCCAGCCTGTCCATGGTGATCATAGAAGGGCATACAGAGGTGACAGAAGCGGTGAATCAGCCGCTTCTGTCTGTTCATGGAGTGGGGAAAATCCTGCCGCAGAATCAAAGGCCGGGGAAAGCAAAACCTGGTCAGGAATTGATCGTCACCGGGGCTATCGGACTTGCGGGAACCGGAATGATCGCAGATCTGAAGAAAGAAGAACTGAGCCGGAGATTCCCGTCCATGTTTTTAAGGGAAGCAGAGGCATGTTCAGAGAGGCTGTCCATTGAAAAAGAGGCAGAAATCCTGAACCGGTCGGATACTTTCAGAATGGCGCTGGGGGAACTGGGGATTTATGGAGCTCTCTGGGAGACGGCAGAAAAATCCGGAACTGGTCTTGAGGTGGAAATTGAGAAAATTCCCATAAAACAGCATACGATAGAAATTTGTGAATATTTTGATTTAAATCCTTATCAGCTGATGTCGACAGGAGCCATGCTGATTGCATCGGATCAGGGACAGGAACTGGTAAGAGAACTGCAGACAAATGGAATTCAGGCAGCAGTGATTGGACGGACATCAGACTCCAGAGAGAAATTGATCTACCGGCAGGGAAAGGCAGCAAATCTGGAGATTACGAGGAACGATGAATTCTATAAGATAAAATAAAAAAGAATGGAGGATGAGGCATGAATACGGAACTAAGAGAACTGATTTTGAAGCTGATTGAGAAAAACAGCCGCCTGGAGGTTCATGACCTGGCGGTTATGCTGGATGTACAGGAAACGGAAGTGGCCAATGAGATCGCGGAAATGGAAAAAGAGCACATTATCTGCGGATATCACACAGTAATCAACTGGGACAACACCAGCAAGGATCAGCTGACTGCCATGATCGAGGTAAAAGTAACACCTCAGAGTGGTCAGGGATTTGATAAGATTGCAGAACGCATTTATAATTTCCCGGAAGTAAAAGCAGTCTATCTGATGTCCGGAGGCTATGATTTTATGGTCATGCTGGAAGGCAAGACAATGAAAGAAATTTCCTTGTTTACATCTTCCAAGCTGGCGCCGCTGGAATCTGTAGTCAGCACAGTAACACATTTTGTTCTGAAGAAATACAAAGACCATGGAACAATATTGGAAGCGAAAAAAGTGGATGAGAGACAGGCGGTGACTCCATAATGAGAAATTTTTTATCTGAGAAAGTAACCGCTCTGGAACCATCCGGCATCCGTAAGTTTTTTGATATTGTAAGTGAGATGCCAGAGGCAATTTCCCTGGGTGTGGGAGAACCGGATTTCGACACACCATGGAGAGTCCGCGAAGCCGGAATTACCTCTCTGGAAAAAGGAAAGACCTTTTACACTTCCAATGCGGGATTAAAAGAACTGCGTTATGAGATCAGCCAGTATCTGGAGAGAAAATATCAGCTGGTTTACCACCCGGATCATGAAATCCTTGTAACGGTAGGAGGAAGTGAAGGAATTGACGCTGCCATGAGGTCTATTCTGAACCCGGGAGATGAGGTTATTGTGGCGCAGCCATGTTTTGTTTCTTATCTGCCATGCATCATTATGGCCGGAGGGACACCGGTTGTTGTGAACCTGAAGGAAGAAGATAAGTTTAAGTTAAAGAAAGAGCAGCTGGAAGAAAAACTGACAGATAAAACAAAGGCAGTTTTTATTTCATATCCTAATAATCCGACAGGCGCTGTTATGACGAAAGAAGATCTGGAGCCGATCGCGGAATTTGCGGAGGAACATGACCTGATGGTGATTTCAGACGAAATTTATTCTGAACTGACCTATGGAAGAAAGCATGTCAGCATCGGATCCCTTCCGGGAATGAAGGATCGTACGCTGGTCATCAATGGATTTTCCAAAGCATTTGCCATGACCGGATGGCGCCTGGGCTACGTAGCCGGTCCGAGAGCCATCATGGAACAGATGACCAAGGTGCATCAGTTCTGTATTATGGCGGCTCCGACCACCAGTCAGTATGCGGCAATTGAGGCTTTGCGCTCTTGTGATGATGAAGTGGAAGAAATGCGTACGGCATATAATCAAAGAAGGAGATATCTGGTTCATGCTTTCAAAGAAATGGGACTGGAATGCTTTGAACCGGAAGGAGCTTTTTACATTTTCCCTTCTATTAAAAAATTCGGCATGTCTTCGGAGGAATTTGCAACAAGGCTGCTGAATGAAGAGAAAATAGCAATTGTCCCAGGATCCGCATTCGGTGAGTGCGGAGAAGGATATCTGAGAGTTTCCTACGCGTATTCGATTGAGGAACTGAAAGAAGCTCTGGGACGCCTGAAAAGATTTATCAGTAGATTGGAGAAATAAATGCTGCACATTGTATTGCATGAGCCGGAGATGCCGGCGAACACTGGAAATATCGGAAGGACATGCGTAGCCTGCGGAGCAGTGCTGCACCTGATCGAACCGCTGGGATTCCGGCTGAATGAGAAGATGATAAAACGCGCGGGCCTGGATTACTGGGAACATCTGGATGTGCGTACATATCTGAATTTTGAAGATTTTCTGGAGAAGAACAGAAATCCTAAAATTTATATGGCAACAACCAAGGCAAGACATATGTATTCAGAACCGGCTTATGAAAAAGAGGAAGATGTATATGTAATGTTCGGAAAAGAAAGTGCAGGAATCCCGGAAGAGATACTTCTGGATTATGAAGCAACCTGCATTCGGATACCGATGCTTCCGAAAATACGGTCATTAAACTTGTCAAACTCAGTCGCCATTGTAGCATATGAGGTATTAAGACATCAGGGATTTAAAGAATTCCAAACAGAAGGACAACTGCATAAGTACCATTGGTAGAGTGAAAACCCTCCCTGAGCAACGGCTTCGACCCTGTGGGTCTGCAGAATGCTGCTTGCGGGAGGGTTTTTTAATTTGGAGAAGAGGAACAGAAGGGGAAGGATGTCCGTCAGGGAGTGATTTCCCGGTGCGGAGAGAGTAGTTTGCTGGATGTTGTATGCAGAGAGGACTTTAAGAAAGAAGTAATCTCCTCCTGTGATGCAAAAAAGCCAGGAGGGGAGGAGGTATCTTGTGGCGGAAGACCTCCCAGGGGATAAAAATACAAGCCAGGAGGAAGCAGGCTCCTCCTGGGAGGAGGGACCAGGGATTTCGGAGGCTCTGAGGGTTAGAGAAATTCCTCCTGTGGGGAGAAACCAGGGATTTTGGATGTCCTGGGAGATAAGAAGCTTCCTCCTGTGATGCAGGAAAGCCAGGAGGGGAGGAGGTATCTTGTGGAGGAAGACCTCCCAGAGGATAAAAATACAAGCCAGGAGGAAGCAGACTCCTCCTGTGATGCAGAAAAGTCAGGAGAGGAGGAAATCAAGGAAGTTTGTCTTGTTTCCAGCCTTATACAGTCTGTATCTTCGCAAGTTTTTTTATTTTTCATCGCACATTTTGCTTTCCTCAGGTGTTCTTTTAATGAAGGCCTTTTCAAGAGGGGGAATAGAGAGTTTCCTGCCCTGCGGGAGATGAATCTGAATTTGCGCGCAAGAAGAATATATACTGGGAAGGGGGATCCTCGATTGGACAGTAAGGAGTACGAGGGAATCATTGCGAAATATATAGATACTGTTTACAGAATCGCCCTGAGTTTTACAAAATCGCCGGCTGATGCAGATGATATTGTACAGCAGACATTTTTGAAACTGCTTACGAAAAATGTGAATTTTCGGGATGAGGAGCATATACGCCGGTGGCTGATCCGCGTATGTGTAAATGAATGCAATCGTATGGTTTCATCCTTCTGGCATAAGAAGGTCGATTCACTTGAGATGACGGAAGGACCGGCCTTCCAAACAGAAGAAAATAAAGAACTATATGAAGCGGTTATGGCCCTTCCTGGCAAATGCAGGATTGTAGTGTACCTGTTTTATTATGAAGGGTATTCTTCAAAAGAAATTGCGAAATTGTTACATATCAGGGACGCCACCGTGAGAACGAGGCTGACCCGGGCAAGGAAGTTATTAAGGGAGGCATGGACAAGTGAAGAGTGAGAGGCGCATACAGGAAATGTTCAAAGAGATTCACGCTCCGGATAAACTGAAGGAAAAAGTAAAACGTCTGGAAGCGAAGAGAAGGCCGATAAAATGGAATCAGGGGATCTGCCGGGCCGCAGGGCTGGCAGCGGTGCTGACAATGGTTTTCACATTATCGAACGGGATTTGTTATGCTGCAACAGGGAAAACATGGGTCAGACAGTCAGTTGTGCATTTTCAGGACAAAAATGGAAAAAAGCTGGACGCAGCAGTTGATTTAAACAATAAATCCGGGCAGGAAGCCGAGCTGGTGCAGGAAGACGGAAAAGTTTATCTGATGATTGACGGCAGACGGGCTGCGGATATTACAGACGACTTTGCCGATGGCAAAGCAGTTGGAACGATTCAGCTGAATATTACAGATGAAACCTTGGAAAATGATTCCGGGGAAAAGACATTTTATAAGGTTACTGGAGATATGGATGATTATAATATCACATTAAAGCAGGGCGATAAAGCTGCGGCCAGGGCAGACAGTACAGAGGAATAAGGATTTGAAACAAAAAAATAAAAGTTTCGGGTAAAAGAAAAGATCGGTCTGTATGGGCAGGGACCGGTCTTTTCTCTCTATGCAGCCTCAAATGGCGGAAGTATAATCGTGGGGATAGAAGAAACCAGGAAACAAAACCCACCTGCGGGCAATCAATCTGCAGGCCCGCAGGGCCGAAGCCGTTGCCAAAGGCGGGTTTTGTTGGATACATCTTGAAATCTTCCTGATTTTACAGTAATATTAAAAATAGTATGGCTGTACAGGATGCAGTCCATGAAAGATAGAAAAAGGAGAATAGTTTTCATGGCAAAAGAGAAGAAATTAGTTGAAGCGATCACTGCGATGGAAGACGATTTTGCCCAGTGGTATACGGACGTCGTCAAAAAAGCAGAATTAGTTGAATATTCCAGCGTAAGGGGATGTATGATCCTGCGCCCCAACGGGTATGCCATCTGGGAAAACATTCAGAAAGTGCTGGATGCTAAATTTAAAGAAACAGGCGTAGAGAATGTAGCAATGCCGATGTTCATTCCGGAAAGCCTTTTACAAAAAGAAAAAGATCATGTAGAGGGGTTTGCTCCTGAGGTTGCATGGGTAACCCATGGAGGAAATAAAAAGCTTCAGGAACGTCTTTGTGTAAGACCGACTTCTGAGACGCTGTTCTGTGATTTTTATTCCAAGATCATCCACTCTCACAGAGATCTTCCGAAATTATATAATCAGTGGGTGTCTGTCTGCAGATGGGAAAAGACTACAAGACCATTTCTGCGTACATCTGAGTTCTACTGGCAGGAAGGACATACCGCCCATGCCACAGAAGAAGAGGCAGAAGAGCGTACTATTCAGATGCTGAACATTTACGCGGATTTCTGTGCGGAATATCTGGCAATCCCAGTGATCAAGGGACAGAAGACAGATAAGGAAAAATTTGCCGGAGCGAATTCCACTTATACGATCGAAGCGCTGATGCATGATGGAAAAGCGCTTCAGTCTGGTACCAGCCATAACTTTGGGGATGGATTCGCCAAAGCATTTGATATTCAGTATACAGATAAAGATAATAAACTGCAGTATGTGCATCAGACATCCTGGGGAATGTCTACAAGAATCATCGGAGCGATCATCATGGTACACGGAGATGATTCCGGACTGGTGCTTCCTCCGAAAATCGCGCCGGTACAGACGATGATCATCCCAATCATGCAGAAGAAAGCAGGAGTTCTTGAGAAAGCAGAAGAAATTCGCCAGAAGCTGGCAGAAGCAGGATTCAAAGTAAAAGTAGATGATTCTGACAAGAGTCCTGGATGGAAGTTCAGTGAGCAGGAAGTTCAGGGAATTCCGACAAGAGTAGAGATCGGACCGAAAGATATTGAGAAGAATCAGGCCGTGATCGTCAGAAGAGATACAAGAGAAAAAACCATCGTTTCCCTGGATGAACTGGAAACGAAACTGGCAGAAGTGCTGGATCAGATGCAGAAAGATATGTTTGAGAGAGCAAAGAAACATTTGAATGAGCACATTGTAGAAGCAACGACATGGGATGAATTCAAAGAGCACATCGAGAAACAGGATGGATTTGTCAAAGCCATGTGGTGTGGAGAGACGGAATGTGAGGAAGCGATCAAGGAAGAAACGACAGCGACCACACGATGTATGCCGTTCCATCAGGAACACATCAGTGATGTATGTGTCCATTGTGGAAAACCGGCGAAAAAATTAGTTTACTTTGGAAAAGCATATTAGACAGAAGCACCGGCACTTTCAATGATTTGAAAGTGCCGTCTTCGGTTAGAATCATAATAAAAAAGGAGCAGCCTATGATGAAGATAAAAATGCCGGTCCAGGCACAAAAGATCATAAAACGGCTGGAAGAAGCCGGCCACGAGGCCTATATTGTAGGCGGATGCGTCAGGGACTCCATTTTAGGGAAACATCCGGCGGATTGGGATATTACGACTTCAGCGTCTCCTGTGGAGATCAAAGAACTGTTTTCCTATACGATCGACACAGGAATCGAGCATGGGACAGTTACAGTTATGGCAGATCATCAGCCGTTTGAAGTTACCACATACCGTGTGGATGGAAAGTATGAGGATCACCGCAGACCCAAAGAAGTACATTTTACGAAGTCTCTGGAAGAAGATCTGCTTCGGAGGGATTTTACGATCAATGCCATGGCATACAGTGATACAAAAGGTCTGGTAGATCTTTACGGCGGAAGAGCGGATCTGGAAGAAGGGATCATCCGCTGTGTAGGAAATGCTTCCGAGAGATTTGATGAAGATGCTCTGAGGATTTTGAGAGCGCTGAGGTTTCAGGCACAGCTGGGATTTCAGATCGAAGAAGAGACCAAGGCAGCGATTCGGAGACAGGCCAGATTTCTGAAAGATATCAGTGCAGAACGGATCCGGGTAGAACTGGATAAGCTGCTGGTATCGGATCATCCGGAAGTGCTGGCGGATGCGTATAAACTGGGAGTGACAGAGGTTATCCTTCCGGAGTTTGATACAATGATGGAGACGCCGCAGAATAATCCTCATCATAAGTACAATGTGGGAATGCATACGATAGAGGCATTAAAACACATTGAACCGGATTCAATCCTTCGATGGACTATGCTTCTGCATGACGCAGGCAAACCAGAAGCGCGGGTAGAGGGCAAAGATAAAGATCATTTTAAGATGCATCCGGTCATCGGGGAGAAGATAGCCGAAAAGATCATTCGCAGGCTGAAGTTTGATAATCAGACTTTAAAACAGGTTAAAACTCTGGTCCTGTGGCATGACAGGAGATTTGCCTCACCGGAAGAAGCCAGTTTGAAAACCGTACGCCGGTGGGTTTCTCAGATCGGACCGGAAATGTTTGAAAAACTGATGAAAATCCAGGCAGCGGATATAGCGGCTCAGAGTGAGTATCACAGAGAAGAAAAGGAAGAAGTGCTGGCCAGGACAAAGGAACTGTTCCGGCAGGTGCTGGAGGCACAGGATTGTCTGTCGGTCAGGGATCTTGCCGTTGGAGGCACAGATCTGATTGAGGCAGGAGTGCCTCAGGGCAGAGAAGTAGGACAGATGCTTTCCTGGCTTTTGGATCAGGTGCTGGAGACGCCGGAACTGAATAAAAAGGAAATACTGATGAGGCTTGTCAAAGAAAAGAGGGAAAGGGAACAATGAAGAAAACAGCGATTGCATTGATTCCGCTGTTATATACAGCGATGATCTGCCCAGGCAGGAAAAGGGAACATCCGATTCTTAAAGTGAAGCATTTTGCCCACAGAGGGTTTCATGGAGAGGCGGGAATCCCGGAAAATTCCATGGCAGCTTTTCGAAGAGCCAGGGAGCTTGGGTATGGGATCGAACTGGATGTACAGCTTACAAAAGATGATGTGCTGGTCGTACACCATGATTATGATTTGAAAAGAACCTGTGGAACTGGAAAATATATCAGAGATCTTACCTATGAACAGTTATGCCGGTACCGGCTGATGGGAACCGAGGAGAGGATCCCGAGATTTGTGGATGTTTTGAGAGAAATTGATGGAAAAGTTCCTCTGCTGATCGAATTAAAGATGGAGACTTTTAATACGAAGCTGTGTCGTCTTGCTGCAGAAGTCCTGGATCATTATCACGGACTTTACTGTATGGAAAGTTTTCATCCGTATGCTTTGTACTGGTTTAAAAAGCACCGGCCTCAGGTTATCCGCGGACAATTAAGCGAGCAGTTCTTTAAGGAAAAGGAATGGAAACATATACCGGCGTATTTTGTGATGAAAAACCTTCTGACAAATTTTATAACAAAACCGGATTTTATTGCGTATCATTATAAATATAAAGACTGTCTTCCGCTGAAAATCTGCCGGAAATTATACCGGATTCCAGTCTATGGATGGACGTTTCGGAGCAAAGAAGACTATGAAGAGAATCAAAAGTGTTTTCATGGATTTATTTTTGAAAGATTTATGCTATAATGTCTCTATGGCACGCCTGGCTCCATGGAAAATGAGAAAGCAGGCATGGCACACGATAAACGAGAAAAACAGATCCACTTAAGGAGATGAGATAATCATGAAGAAGAATGTAGTAGTAATTTTTGGAGGGGATTCCTCAGAACATGATATTTCCTGCCTTTCAGCGCAGACGGTCATCAACAACATGGACCGGGAGAAGTACAATGTAATTAAAGTTGGAATTACAAAAGAGGGTAAATGGTTGTTGGTGGATCATGTAAAAGATATTGAAGACGGGAGCTGGAGAGAAGGTGAAGTAAGGGCTCTGATTTCACCGGATACTGATTCCCGGTCTCTGATCATCCTGGCAGAAGGGACCTATAAGATGCAGAAAGTTGATGTGATCTTTCCTGTTCTCCATGGAATGAATGGAGAAGATGGAACGATACAGGGCTTGTTTGAACTGTCCAAGATTCCGTATGTAGGCTGCGGAGTGTTATCTTCTGCGGTTTCCATGGATAAAGTTTATACAAAAATCATTGTAGACCGGCTGGGAATCGATCAGGCAAAATTTGTACATGTAAGAGAGAGTGATTTTAAAGATGATGATCTGACGGACGCCATGGACCGGGTGGAAGCAGCTTTGTCTTATCCGGTATTTGTAAAGCCGTCCTGTGCGGGATCTTCCAAGGGAGTTTCCAAAGCCCGCGATCGAAAAGAACTGAGAGAGGCGCTCTATGAAGCGATCAAACATGACAGAAATATCCTGGTAGAAGAGACAATCATCGGACGGGAAATTGAATGTGCGGTTCTCGGAGACCGCAGCGAAGCTGAGGCAACCTGTGTTGGAGAAATCCTTGCGGCAGCAGATTTCTATGATTTTGATGCCAAATATAATAATCAGGAATCTAAAACTGTGATTGATCCGGATATGCCGCAGGAGATCAAAGAGCAGATCAGAAAAGACGCTCTGGAAATCTTCCACGCAGTGGATGGATTTGGATGCGCAAGAGTTGATTTCTTCCTGGAAGAATCCGGAAGAGTTGTATTTAATGAGATCAATACGATGCCTGGATTTACATCCATCAGCATGTATCCGATGCTCTGGAAAGCCTGTGGAATTGACACTCCTCAGCTGATCGACCGGTTGCTGGATCTGGCGATGACAAGATACCGCTAGGAGGAGCCATATGAATGAGCCAATAGGAGTATTTGATTCCGGAGTCGGCGGTCTGACAGTGGCCAGAGAAATCATGCGTCAGCTTCCGGAAGAGAGCATGATTTATTTTGGAGATACAGCACGGGTTCCGTATGGAAGCAAGTCGAAGGATACGATCATCCGTTATTCCAGACAGATCGTCAATTTCCTTTTGAGTAAAGGAGTTAAAGCGGTTGTTGTTGCCTGTAATACGGCCAGTGCGCTGGCTCTGACGGAACTGCAGCGGGAATACATCGTGCCGATCATCGGTATGGTACAGCCGGGAGCTGTAGCGGCGATGAAGGCTACAAAGAATAAAAATATCGGAATCATTGGAACCAACGCTACGATCAAAAGCGGTCAGTATGGGACCTATCTGCGGAAGATGGATCCGAAAGTGACCGTGGTGACTAAGGCATGTCCCCTGTTTGTGCCTCTTGTGGAAGAGGGGCTTATCGATGACCGGATTACAGAAGATATGGTATCCAGGTATCTGCGGGAATTTCGTCAGTATGATATTGATTCGCTGATTCTTGGATGCACCCATTATCCGCTGCTGATCAATCCGATCCAGCGTTTTATGGGAGATGGCGTGACACTGGTCAATCCGGCGTTTGAGGTGGCGAAGTGCTTAAAGCAGCTGCTCAAAGAAGATGGAATGCAGGCGGAGAAAGGACATGTGGCCAGGTATGAGTATTATGTCAGTGACCTCGCGGATCAGTTCCTTACCTTTGCAGACCGGGTGCTTCCATGCAGGGTGGATTCCGTTCAGACAGTAGAGATAGAGAAATATTAGGAGCGGCATATGACAAAAGATGTATTGATCAATATCTCAGGGCTTCAGATGGAACTGGATGACGGGGAGCCTGTTGAGATGATGACGACAGGAGATTATTATCTGAAGAATGGAAAACATTTTATTTTGTATGATGAGATTGAGGACGATCATCAGGTGGTGAAGAATATCCTGAAGATTGGGCCAAAGACAGTAGAGATTTCCAAAAAAGGCGGAAGGAATTCTCATATGGTATTTGAGAAGGGAAAAGAGAATCTGTCTTACTATGATACTCCTTTTGGAAGTCTTCTGCTGGGAGTCAGCACCAGTGATATCCGCTGGATGGAAAAGGAAGATCATATGAACCTGCAGGTAGATTATGATCTGTCCATCAATTCGGATCACATATCAAAGTGCAGGATTGATGTGAATATTAAATCAAATGAAGGATAAAAGCAAAGCGGACAAGTTCCCTGAAAGGAGTTTTTTCAGGGAACGTGCTCCGCTTTACGCTTTCTTTCCGGGAGGGTTTTGTATGATGAAGTATTGGAAGGATTTAGGGATATCGGCCGGACTTCTGGCAGCAGCTACTTTTGTATCACATATTTTTTTCTATCAGAATGTCCATTCAGGAAACAATATTCCCATGATTTATGTTCTTGCGACTTTTCTGATTTCCAGATTTACACGAGGGTACTGGTGGGGAATCATTTCTTCTTTCATCAGTGTACTGCTGATCAACTGGCGTTTTACGTATCCTTATTTTCGGATTAATTTTATGATTGATGGATATCCTATGACATTTATCAGCATTCTGGTAATTGCGGTCATTACCAATATGACCACTACCAGTCTGAATGTTCAGCGCCAGGAAGCCATTGAAAGAGAAAAAAAGCTGGAAAAACTGAATGAATACAACCAGCAGATCAACAAGCTGACAATTGAGAGGGAAAAAGAGGCCATGAGGTCGAATCTTCTGCGGGCCATTTCCCATGATCTTCGAACACCATTGACAGGAATGATCGGAGCCAGCGCTACCTATCTGGAAGCAAAAGATTATCTGGATGAGGAAGCAAAAGATAAGCTGATCATGGGAATTCAGGAAGATGCCCACTGGCTCCTGAATATGGTGGAGAATCTGCTGAGTATTACAAGAATTCAGAATGATAATGACGGGGAAGCGGCCCATGTCAAGAAAACGCCGGAGCCTTTGGAAGAAGTTGTGTCATCAGCTGTCATCCGGTTTCAGAAAAGATATCCGGAGGGGAAAGTGAATGTAAAAGTTCCGAAGGAATTCCTTATGGTTCCGATGGATCCGACACTGATCGAGCAGGTGATCATGAACCTTCTGGAAAATGCCTGGATTCATTCTGGAAAGCACGAGGAGATTGATTTTTACGCTCGACAGGAAGGGCGAAATGTAGTATTTTATGTAAAGGATTATGGGGATGGGATTGAGCCAGAGCGCATGGAACATCTTTTTGACGGATGCGCAGGATCGAAAGATAACGAGAGCCGTAAAGGCATGGGCATCGGATTAACGATCTGCAAGACGATCATCCAGGCTCATCAGGGAGAAATCCATGCGAGAAATCATGAAAATGGAGCAGAATTTTATTTCAGCCTTCCGCTGGAAGAAGAAAATGGAGGAATGAGTAATGATGGAGTTTAAAAGGACCGCGCTGATCATTGAAGATGAAGAAAATATCGGGAATTTTATGTCTGCAATCTTGAAAGCCAATGGTTATAAGACCATTCTTTGTACGACAGGAGAACAGGGAATGCAGTGTGCGGAATCTTACTGTCCGGATGTCATCCTGCTGGACCTTGGACTCCCGGATATTGATGGAATGGAAGTCCTGAAGAAAATCAGGGAATGGACGGTTACGCCGATTATTATCATTTCTGCCAGAAATAATGAAGAAGAAAAGGTGCGGGCTCTGGACGGAGGAGCAGATGACTATATTACCAAACCTTTTGGAAATCAGGAACTGCTGGCAAGAATCCGGACTGCGCTGCGGCACCGGAGACAGCCTGTGGAGACATCTACCGGAATTCCGGCATATAAGGCACAGGAATTAAAAATTGATTTTGACAAACGCAGAGTTTTTCTGGAAGGAAAAGAGGTCCGGCTGACGCAGATTGAATACAAACTGGTTTCCCTGCTGGCTGAAAACGCCGGAAGAGTTATCACCTATGAGGCGATCATCCGCGATATCTGGGGGCCTCATGCAGATACAAACAATCAGATCCTCAGGGTGAATATGGCCAATATTCGTCGGAAAATCGAGAAAAATCCGGCAGTTCCCAAGTATATTTTTACAGAAGTTGGCGTGGGATACCGGATGCTGGAAAATGAATTGTCCGGCTAAAAATACAAAAAATTTTGAAAAAAGCCCTTGCATAAATAAAAATAGTCTGCTATTATAAAAACCGACAAAGAGGTCTAAAGCATATGAAGGAATGTGCTTTGGACCTCTTTTTTTTCTCTCGAGAGGCTGGCCGCGGCAGCGGCGTCAAATGAAAAGAATGAATGGAGGAATAGATTATGAACGCAGGAGATACTGGATTTATTTTGCTCTGTGCAGCGCTTGTGTTTTTCATGACGCCTGGGCTTGCATTCTTTTATGGGGGCCTTGTACGGAGAAAAAATGTTGGAAATACAATGATGCAATGTGTATTTATCATGGGCGTATCCATCGTTATGTGGGTACTGTTCGGATACGCACTGGCCTTCGGAGGAGACCACGGCGGAATCATCGGAGGAGCTAAATGGTTCCTGTTCCAGGGAGTCGGAATGGATCCCGGACCATATGCTGATACCATTCCAAACCTGGCCTTTGCAGCGTTTCAGATGATGTTCGCAATGATTACACCGGCACTGATCACAGGATCTGTCGTTGGAAGAATGAGATTTAAATCTCTTGTTATTTTTATTATTTTATGGTCACTGATCGTTTACTATCCAATGGCTCATATGGTATGGGGCGAAGGCGGATTCCTCGCAAGCATCGGTTCTGTTGACTTCGCAGGAGGAAACGTTGTACATATCACATCAGGTGTCAGCGGACTGGTTCTCGCAATTCTGTTAGGAAAACGAAGAGGATACGACCAGGGAGCATATCATGTACACAACACACCGTTCGTATTTTTAGGAGCCGCAATGTTATGGTTCGGATGGTATGGATTTAACGCAGGAAGCGCATTGGCAGCAAACGGACTGGCAGCACACGCATTCATGACAACATCTCTTTCTGCTGCAGCAGCTCTTGTTTCCTGGATGGTAATCGAGACAATTACATCTGGAAAGCCAACTCTGGTAGGAGCATCTACCGGTCTTGTAATCGGACTGGTTGCGATCACACCGGGCGCAGGATTTGTGCCGGTATGGGCATCTTTGATCATTGGACTTCTGGTAAGCCCGATCTGCTTCTTCGGAGTGAAACTTGTAAAAGGCAAACTTGGAATCGATGACGCGCTGGATGCTTTTGGATGCCACGGTATTGGTGGTATCTGGGGAGGTATCGCAACCGGATTATTCGGACTTAGTTCCATCAACGATGTAGCACAGTGGGATGGTCTTGTATTCGGAGATTCCAGATTATTCGTAGCACAGATCATCGGAATCGTTGTTTCTATCGCAGTAGCCGTTGTGGGAACTCTGATCTGCGCAGGCATTGCGAAGCTCTTCGGACCGCTTCGTGTAAGTGAAAAAGAAGAGAAGGTCGGACTCGATATTTCTGAACATAATGAAAATGCATATCCGTCCTTTAATGGTTTGGATTAGAAAGAACGGGGGAATTGAGATATGATAATGAAAGTAGAGGCTTTTGTAAGGGAAGAAAAGCTGGAAGATGTAAAAGAAGCATTGAACAAAGTTGAAGTCAACGGAATTACGATTTCCCAGGTTATGGGATGCGGAGCGCAGAAAGGATTTACGGAAGTGGTCAGAGGAACGAAAGTAGATGTTATGCTGCGTCCGAAAATCAAATTTGAGATTGTGGTATCATCCGAAGAATGGGCGGAAAAAACCATCAAAGCCATTCAGGATGCCGCATTTACCGGCGAAGTCGGAGATGGAAAGATCTTTAGTTATGAAGTAAAAAATGTAATTAAGATCAGAACAGGCGAAACAGGAATTAACGCCTTACAGGATTAAATCAGTTAAAAATATACAAAACGGGAGCCCTGCCGGGAAATCATGGATTTCCAAGGCAGGGTTTCCGTTTTTGTAAAATCTTCTAAAAAATTCTATTAAAACGAGAAATATCGTGATATAATACTTCTCGTTTCTTATAGGAATCATAGTAAAGGAAAGAAAATATGGCTACGGTGACATTAATATCAAATCATATGGGAGTAGATACGTATCTGGAGCTGAGAAAGGCAGTCGGGTTCAAACCACTTTCCAGAACGCAGGCAAAAAAGGCGCTGGATCACAGCCTTTATATTGTGTGTGCCTATATTGACGCGCAGATTGTAGGCATGGGGAGACTGGTCGGCGATGGGGCCGTTATCTGCTACATTCAGGATCTTATGATCCATCCGGATTTTCAGAGATATGGAATCGGAGGAGCGATCATTGAGGATCTGATCAAACAGGTAGAAGACATGTGTGAAGAAGGAACTGAGATTATGCTGGATCTGATGTGCGCAGTCGGTCGTGAGCCTTTCTACCATAAACATGGATTTATTTCCAGACCGACGGACAGCCTGGGACCGGGAATGATCCGTTATATCAGGAAAGAACCTGCTCCCGAATCAAAGAAAGAAGAAGGAGGATACTAATATATGGAAGAAAAGCAATATGATCCATATACAGGATATGAGATGAAAGGAGAATTTCAGAAACAGGAAAATGATCAAAACCAGGATACGGAACAGGAACCGAGCCACGGCCTGACAGTAGCAGCGCTGGTTCTGGGAATTGTCTCTGTTGTGCTGATGCTCACATGCTGCTGTTCTCCGTTTGCAATCTTTACCGGAATTGCTGCGATCGTTTTATTTGCGGTAGCCCCAAAAAGAAATGGGAAAAAAGAACCGAAAGCAGTAGCAGGTCTTATATGCGGTATTGTTTCAATCATAGGAACCTGTATTTTGATTCTCATTTTCATTTTCAATATACTTTTAAGTGATGAATTTCAGAGTCTTCTTGATGAAAATCTGCAGGGGATTGACCGGCAGGAATACCAGTATGACAGCTATGATGAAGAGCATGACGATATATTTTAGCATTTTCTGGAAAATGCCCTGCTTTTTTAAGGAGATTACCCATTTGTACTGCCCGGCCTGCGGGGGAACCAGAGCGGTCCGGGCGCTGCTGCACCTGGATCTGACACGGTCGTTTCTATGCAATCCTATTGTTTTATATGGAGTCGTTATGGTTTTATGGTGCCTTGGAGGATTTCTGGCGGGGAAAATTCTTCACAGAACTATCCAAATCTGCAGACCGGGATTGTGGATGCTGTATCTGGGGATTATATTGTTCTTCGGACACGCAGTGATCCGAAATATTGCGGTTTATCAGTTTGGATATGACTATCTGGGGGATCTGCTTCGATAGAATGTAAAAGAGGTATGGAATGAAAGATTGGGGAAAATATCAGTTTACAGTGAATGGGTTTAAGATGGAAGTGTCTTATCATAAAAGGACAGTTCAGGAGATTTTTCTCCCTCTGCTCCGAAGGATGACTCATCTGCAGAAAGAACGAGGGGAACGGCTTCTGGTTTTTATGGCAGCGCCTCCGGCCGCAGGAAAGACAACGCTTTGTCAGTTCCTTGAATATTTGTCCAGGGAGATTCCGGAACTGACAGAAATTCAGGCGGCTGGTCTGGATGGATTTCATTATCATTCAGACTATATCAATTCTCATGATGCTGTCGTTCAGGGAAAAACTGTGCCGATGAAGGCAGTAAAAGGCTGTCCGGAAACATATGATACAGCGAAGCTGGGAGAGAAACTGTGCCGGATTAAAAAAGAAACCATTTTATGGCCGGTTTATGACAGAAATATTCACGATGTAGTGGAAGATGCCATAAAACTGGAAAAAGAAATCATACTGCTGGAAGGAAACTGGCTGCTGCTGGACGAGGAACCATGGACGGTTTTCCGAAAAAAATGGGCGGATGATACAATTTTCATTCTTGCAGAGGAGAAAATGCTGAAGGAACGCCTGATTCAGCGAAAAGAAAAAGGCGGGCTTTCCAGAGAAGAAGCAGAGAAATGGTATGAAAACAGCGACAGCTCCAATGTAAGAAGAGTTCTGAAATCATCGGTTAAAGGAAATCTGATTCTGGAAGTGGAAGAAGACAATGATTATCGGCCTATGGAAGATTCCAGTGCTTGCAACCAGGAATGGAATAGAGTATAATAAACTTGATGTGAAAAAGTTAACGAATTATATGGAGGACAAACTATGTTAGTATCAGCAAAAGAAATGTTAAACAAGGCGAAAGCCGGACATTACGCAGTTGGACAGTTCAACATCAACAACCTTGAGTGGACAAAATCAATTCTGTTAGCAGCAGAAGAGACAAGATCTCCAGTTATCTTAGGTGTATCTGAAGGTGCTGGAAAATACATGACAGGATACAAGACAGTTGTTGGAATGGTAAACGGAATGCTGGAAGAACTGAACATTTCCGTACCAGTTGCACTGCACTTAGACCACGGTTCTTATGAAGGATGCTACAAATGTATCGAAGCAGGATTCTCTTCTGTAATGTTTGACGGATCTCACTATCCAATCGAAGAGAATGTTGCGAAGACAAAAGAACTGGTAGCAGTAACAAGAGGAAAAGGAATGTCTATCGAAGCTGAAGTAGGATCTATCGGCGGAGAAGAAGATGGAGTCATCGGAAGAGGTGAATGCGCTGATCCTGAAGAATGCAAAGCAGTTGCAGACTTAGGAGTAACAATGCTTGCAGCAGGAATCGGAAATATCCATGGAAAATATCCGGAAAACTGGGAAGGATTAAGCTTCGAAACATTAGACGCAATCCAGAAGTTAACAGGAGATATGCCTTTAGTATTACACGGAGGTACAGGTATTCCGGATGATATGATCAAGAAAGCAATCTCTCTTGGAGTAGCTAAGATCAACGTTAACACAGAATGCCAGATCGCGTTTGCTGAAGCTACACGTAAGTATATCGAAGAAGGAAAAGACCAGCAGGGTAAAGGATTTGACCCTCGTAAATTACTGGCTCCTGGAGCAGAAGCAATCAAAGATATGGTTATTACAAAGATCAAATTATTCGGATCTGACGGAAAAGCAGACGAATAAGATTTTCTGATTCAGAATTTCATATCAAATATAGAAACCTGCAGGCGGCTGCCTGCAGGTTTTTTGGTTTTTTATGCAGAGAGAAAACATCCGGAAATAAAAATGCACAGAGGTAAAGACTTGCCGGCTGTCGTATGATACAATGGGATTAAGGTAAGGAACATATCAAAGGAGATAGGTATGCGCAAGAAGAAGGAAGAGTATTTTCAAAAATTGTATGAAGAGACATACGATGAGCTCCTTCGCTATGTCAGCAAACTCTATTGGTATGATGCGGCCATGGTAGAAGATATCCTCCAGGAGACTTATCTGATTTTGTATCGTAAGATTACGGAAGTCATGCGCCATGAGAATCCAACGGGCTGGATTAAAATGACCGCCAAATATGTAACATATCATGTACTGGAAAGAAATCATGCCGTAGAAGAGATATTATCTCAGTATCAGGCAGACACAGCGGTCAGTCCAGAGAAACTGCTGGATGAATATGAAGATCTCCGAAAGTTTTTGACAGAGAAAGAATTAAAACTCATACGAAGATATTACGAGGAAGGGTACTCTCTGGATGAGCTGGCTCAGGAATACAGGATCAGCAAGCCTGCATTAAAGATGAGGATCCACCGGGTGGTTAAAAAGATCAGGAGAGGAATAGCAGTTTGTCTGATTTTTAGCTAGTATAGAAAAAGAAGGAGAAGGAAAAGGACATGGACAAAGTGGTGGAAAGCCTGGGAAAAGAATATATCCGGGAGTTTTTGAGGCCGGGTGGAAGTGATGAGGAGAAACTGGCACAGCTGGATGAATGGATCGAACGTATTTGCCCGATTCGCCTTCCAGAGCAGTTTCAGAAGGATGAGTTTTACAAAAATCTGCTGGGAAAAATTCATGCAGAGGAAAACCGCAGACGAAAAGAGATGCTGGTAAAAGCTGCAGTGGCAGCGGTTGCAGTGGGAATCGGCGGCAACGGAGTCTGTGAGGCGGCTACCGGGAATTCCATTCTGCATTATATAAAGGAAGCGGGGCAGCAGGTACAGGAATTTCGGATTGAAATTCAGGACAGAATCAATCCGGCTGACAAAGAAATAGAAGAAGGAAACGTTACACAGTACCAGGAGAAAGAAGCGTCGTCATGGAGAGAAATAGAAGAAAAATGTTCCTGGGATCTTCGTTATCCAAAAGAAGAAGGTTCTGGCATCACCCGCAGCCAGCTGTATGCCATTACAGATGAAGGAAAGGTTGTTTCTGTCACTGCCGAATATGAAAAAGAAAACGGAATTTATTATATCTTTACTGTGGATCATTATGAAAATGAACAGGGAACTGCGGATTACAGCATACCGGATGACGCAGAAGAAATAAAGACTGAGAGAATTGCGAAAATGAAGGTTGTTTACTATCAGACAGAAGAGGAGATTATTGCGATAGGAACAGGAGAAAAAGAAGTTTACGAAATAACAAGCAATGATGATTTTGAAATGGTCAGAAAGTTTGTCATATCAATGGAAAAATAGAATGATTTTACAAGAAATAAGGAGGAATGAAATCGTATGAAAAGAGTTTTAACAGGGCTTTTATGCCTGCTTTTAGCGCTGGGATACAGTGCAGATCCTGTTCTTGCAAAAGGAAAAGCATATCGTCCTCAGAAAAGGGAGCAGGTCAGAGCATTGTCTCAGAAGGAGGTTGATCAGGTATTTCGGGAATCCGCTGGGGATGTATCTGTAGCCGTTATGCGAAGTTCCAGTCTGGGAAATGGCCTCACGACTTGTAAGCTGGCTATTACATCAGGGGGAGGATATCTGAAAGTAGCATTTCAGACAACCGCGGGAGGAACCGCAAGCAGGATTGGAATCAGAGATTTAAAACTGCAGACATATGAGAGATCATTCTGGAAGACGATTTATCCGGCAAAAGGAACTTATATCTATAGTAAGTCCAAAACAGGAATCTGCAAAGGCGGGTTCAAAATTTCAAAAAAAGCAGCCAAAAAGAAATACCGGGTGACGGCAAAACATTTTGCAGTCATCAAAGGCAAAACATACACAAAGAACAAAACAACCTCTGTAATTGTATATTAGAGAAGTTTGTGCGGATGAGCAATACTGCAAAGATCTGTTAAATCAATATGGATTACAATAATAGAAAACGTTATCAGCAGAAATTTATAAGCTGGTAGCGTTTTTTTTCTATAGTAATTATAAACAAAAAATGACGATGTATTTGTTAATATTTCACAAAATGAAAAAATTTTATCTGCCAGCGTTACTTTCAGGGGGTTTTTACGGATATATGTAGTGAAGAAATAATTTAAAAAGAGGATGGGATTTATGAAGAAAAAGTTGTGTATCATAATTGGAGTTATTCTGACATTGCTTCTGCTGTTGTTTGTATATGCATTGACAGAAATGGGAAGTACGAACCTGGACGGCATTCCGCCAGTCGAGCTGACAGAAGGATATGAATTATATGCCAGAGATGTGAACTGGAATAACATTATTATAAATAAGCAGGATGAACATGTGCGGGAAAAACAGGATCAGGCATATGAACCGGGAATAGGATATGCAGTGTGCGAAAATGTAAAATATTATTTTGTACAGAAAGAGAAGGCGTTGATTGGTGTGAACAATGGAGAATACCTGCTGATCAATACAGAGAATGATCAGATTCAAATGCGGACACAGGACAAAGATGAATTTCAGGAATATCTGAAAAAAACATATGGAATCAAAACGATGAAATGGATCCGTGCAAGAAAATATTTTGAAGATTTTGGAAAATAGGCTTCGGGAAAACCTCAAAGAGGGAGGATAAGCATGAACAAAATGATAAAGGTATTATACGATAAAAAGAACAGGGCGGTGCCGTTTATGGAAGAAGATATCGCATTGGTAAAGCAGATTGCGGTGAGCGGCAGTCCATCTGGAAAGATAGATTTGATTTTTTTACTGGAGGAATACATCGAAGACTGGAGTTATGAGATTTTGAGGATGTTGTCGAAAGATTCCAATGAAACGGTACGTGTCCATGCGATCACCAAATTATCGCAGTTTCTGAAAACACAGGATTTTTGGACGTTGTACGAAGAGTTCTCTGACGATACTCCATTTGTGACTGCGGCGGCCGCCGCAGTGGATTACATAGGAATTGAAAAGGAAATAGATCAGGGAATCAGAATCCGAAGACTGCTGGAGATTAAAGAGAAAGTGCCGGATTCTCTTGTATAAGTCCATTTGGTCATAGATGCAAAATTGTTTCTGGATACTGAAGAGGACCGCTATCTGAAAGCCATATGCCGGCACAGACAGGATGAAGATGAAAATGTAAGACTGCAGGTGGAGGATTCTATTAATGAGATTATGACGAATGTACAAGATAAAGAAGAAATTGCGCGGAAGATCAGAGAAATCGCTGCTGATAATATAGAAAAATGAAATTGTCTTGAGGTGGGAGGATGTATGAAATTATTATCTCAAATCAATGTGCTGAAAGAAAAGCAGCGAAAAGGAATTGTTTTCCGGGAAGAAGAAAGGAACATGGCAGAAATCATCAGCAAATGTTCCAGCAGCCTGTATAAGAGCAGATTGATAGATATTCTTGCCCTGGAAAGGGAAAATTGGAGCTATCGTATTTTAAAATCATTGATTCATGATCCGGATGAAAAAGTGGCAGAGAAAGCCGTGGATACCATTGGGGTATTTCAAAGAGAAATAGATTTTCAGAGGATGTTTGAGGAGGCGGCAGACGCCAATGGATTTGTAAAGTCCTGGATTGTCATGATAACGGGGCATATCGGATGGACAAGAGATATCAGGAATGAAATTTTCATGGAGCGTATGGAATATCTGGCGGAAAGCAGTCAGGAATCAGGGTATGTACCGTTCTATAGTTATCGCTGGATGTTTCTTGTTTCAGAAGACGAAACATATTTTACAAAGATTCTGGACGGGATAGAACATAAAAATCATGAAATGAGATACCATGCCATGTATGTCATAGACGGTATGTTAGAGACCCGGGCGCTGGAAAGGAAACATCTGGAGGAAATCCGGAAGCGGCTGTATGCCAATTCAAAATGTGAAGTCCGGTATTGCAGGATTTACAGGGAAAGAATATTACGTGTTGTGAATCAGCAGCTGAACCGAAGCCGGGAAGAGTGGATCTACCCGGAAGAGGCAGCCTTTTATGAGAGGATTTCCCCAATGTGCCGTGATCAGATAACGCCGGAAGTTCTTATTGCATACTGTGTTTTCCGAGTGTATTATCCGATAGATGATGGTGTCGACGAGGTTTTAAAAATTTTATATCAGGCCCGGGAGTGCTGGAATGACAACAGATTTTTGATCTTTGCGGCTTATATGGAAAGTGTCTATGGGGAGAAAGCAGAGAATATATTTTTGAAAAAATTGACGGAAACGAAGCAGGCGGAACAAAAAGCCATTGTTTTTCTGCTTCAGGCCATCTGGGAAATGGAGAAAGTTCCGGAAGATTATATCAATCACAAAGCTTTGAAATTTGCGGAGAAAACAGAAACGAAGGATAACATTAAAGGAGATGGAAGAATGGCCGCTGGAAAAGCTGTATAGTTTCGATACATTTCTGGAGATGACGATTCTCCGCAGAACAGAGGAACCGGAAAATTTTACGCTGCGAAATACGGCGTGGGATGAAGAAAAATTTTAAGAAAAGAGGGAAATGGAAATGAAAAAAATCATAAAGATCGTTCTGATTGTATGTATCTGCATCGGAGCCGGAATAGGATATATATTTTACTATTTTATGTGGGATACACAGAGTGTGAAAAAGGGAGAACAATTAAGATCGGTAGAGTCGCCGGAGGGGAATTACATAGCGAATATATATCATGGCACTGGCGGGGCTACCGTTGATTTTTCAACGATTGTTGAAATCGAGAAGAAAGATTCAGAGAAAAAGAAAAATATTTATTTTCAATATCATTGTGAAGATGTAAAACTGAAGTGGATATCAGAAGAGGAGGTAGAGATTGATCATAAAAAGATGAATATATTCAGAGATGTTTATGATTACAGACACTGATGTGCAAAGATAATCAGCGGCGGCAATTTGAGGATAAGGAAGGAGAGAACAGTGTTATATGAATTAATCTTTGATTATTGGGATGAAGATGATCCGAACAAGGATGATACTATTTTTATAGCGGTGTATTCTAGTTATGAACTTGCAGAACGCGGCCGCAAAAAGTTTGCAAAACAGCCGAGATTTAAAGGAAAAGAAGAAGCATTGGAAATTTGGGAATATGAGGTCAATGACAAAGGATGGCCGGAAGGATTCCGCCAGGGATTGTATGAGTATTTTGTTGCACAGTTGACAGATGATCTAATCATGAAAAAAATAGACGACAATGATGTGCGAATAAAATTAGATGATGGAACGAACAAATATTACATTTTCGAAGGAGAAGTAGAATTTTATGCAGTATCAGGCAGGATTATCCTGCTGAAAAGCGAAAAAACGGGGAAATTTTACTGCATTGATCCGGATCATAAGACAAAGAAAATAAGGATTGAGACCAAAGATAAAGAGGAATTTTCGGCTTATTTAAAACAGAATTATGGCATGGATTCCTGTGCATGGACAGAAATAGAACAATACGTATTAAAAAAAGACTTGCCTGGATGGTGCTAGAATTCCAATAAAAAAATCAAAGGTTTTGTATTTTGAAAGATAGGGAAGGAGAAGCATATTATGTATATTTATCGTTTATCTCATGGGTGTGAAGAAGAAAATAATGAAAAGACCATCGGATATTTTGGAAGCTGGAAAAAGGCAAGGAGTGTGATGAAAGAATACCGGTCATCTCTTCCCGGATTCAAAGATTATCCAAAGGAGTTTTCCATAAAGAAGATCAGGGTAAATGAGGATGATTACTATTTCTATGACTGAAAATATAGGATGAGTCGTGTTTTATAGTTTACAACTCTTGCAACTATGATGATGCTTTCGGTGAAAAACAAAAAGGATGGAGGGCGATTTTTTAAATGTCTATTCTGTGTTGCAGCTGGAATAGATAAAATGAAAGAATTTGTAAAGAGGGACAGGCATGATAAATTTTAATAAATATATATATTATTTGAATTATATGAAATATAACATGGAAAAAGAAACAATCATCTGCCGTATAGTAAATGCAGAAACAAATGAAAAACATGAAATAGTAATCAAAGATATAGAATATATCATTATAGGAAATTACGGTGATAAAACAACAAACAGTGCGGGAATAAAGAGTTCTTTTCATGATGATCGGTTTGAGCTATGTATAGATCCGGATCAATATAAATGTATAGTAGAAGATTTTGGAACCGGAAAAATTAATTATAAAAAAAGACGCATTTTTAAGGACTCCTGGATGGAGCATAGCAGAGATTTTAATATATATTTTGATGCGGATGAAATTAATTTTCTATGTAAATCGGATAAATTCTATGTAGATGGAAAGGAGATTTTGTATTGAAAAAGGAGAGCGTGTTATTTCGGGGCAGAAGGGAAGTCTCAGCGTTTCATTATAATCCACTATATGGAATGATAACGATAGAATTGGAAGGTGGAAAAGAAAAAATACGTATTTGTGATATTGAAGAAGCCCTTATAAAAGGGAAGAAAAGAAGGAAATTGCAATTAAAATCTGTAACAGTAAGAAAGAAAAAAAGGACAGGCAGTGAGAGAGATTTTTATTACAATATAAAGCTTCGGTTTTGTAATGAGTTTAAAATATTGGTAAGAGGAAATATCAATATAGATAACAGTCATATTGCTTCCTAAATGGAAAAATCGAAGAGAGGCAGGATGATGATTTTAAAGAAAGTTTAAGTGGGATATGAGAAGAAGCAGAGAAAAACGCAAAAATATCATAATCGTATCATGGTATTCTTTCATTCATCCAGCTCAGGAGAGGCAGGAATCCGGCTGGAAGGATAGTACAGGAATTTAACAGAAATGAATATGTGAATGGCAATCAGATCCTGATCTGTGTTCCGAATGGAATATTGGACATCCCTTTCATTTTGGGTGAAAAACTCTATTTGTATGATCTGGAAAAACAGAAAAAATATCTGATCAATAAAAGGATCGGAGTATATGATGATTTTGGAACAACATTGACGCTGGCAGGAGACAGGATTTATTACTGCGAGGAAAGGGCGGATGGAGAAAGTCAGATTTATGAAAAAGAAATAGGAGATGCAGTAAAACGAAAGAGAATTCTGAAACGGGCTGAAAGCTATACATTGGATGCTGGGAAAATATACTATCTGACATGCCGGATGACTATGGATGATGGTGGGATCCTGTATCAGAAAGAACGAAAAAATGCAGAGCCGGAGATGTCGCTGAAAGAAATCCTTTTTTGGGATCATGGCAGACTGTATACGGGGGAGGATTATTTAAAGGAACAAAAAAATATAGAGCCTGAGATACTGTTGGAAGGCAGCATGGAAGAAATCCTTCGTCTGGATCATGACAGACTATATACATGGAACAATCGTTCAAAAGAAGCAATAGAGATGATGAAAAATGGAAGCAGTATTACAAGATGCCCGGAGATTGAAGATCCAGTCTGGATCGGATACAAAGACTCTGAGCATTATCTGATCATTGAAACAGATAAAGTCATTTGCTATGACAAAGAGAAAAAAGAAAAAGAGTACATAGCAGAAGGAAGAAAATTTTCCTGTACAGCAAAATACGACAAAGAAAAAGAAAGGTTGTACTGCAGTGATATGGAGATGAATTTTTATTGGATCGATTTAAAAACTAAGGTCATGGAATGTTATCTTTCTTTCAGGAAGGAAGCAGAGACAGGAAATTTGTTTTTGGGAGAATATGAAGCAGATGTATATTACTGCAGAGATTATCTGACTGTTGATATTACAACATTGGCAGCAGATAAAGAAGAACGGTATTTGTTCGTATATGATTATGAAGGAAGACAGATAAGGAGAGAAAAAATAAAACCAAGAAGATGAGAGATACAGGAGGAGAAGAAAGTGAAAAAATTATTTATAACGGTAATAGGATTGTTTGTTCTATTATATGGCATCTTAACATTCATATGCTTCCATGTTTTGCTGAAGGATACGGATGATTATCTTGATAATGATAAGGCGAGTCTGGAAATGGTGAGTTATGGAGGGAAAGAGGATACATTCGAGTATGCGGTCATGAAGTGCGACTATAACAAAGTCCAGGAATACTTAGATAAGAAAACAGATGTTAACCAGCTGCTGAAAGAATCTCAAAAAACGCCGTTAATGCTGGCGGCAACGCTTCCGGAATATGAGGATGTTATGAAAATGTCAAAATTATTATTGAAATATGATGCAGATGCAAGGCAGGAAGATTCGCATGGAGCCAATGTTTTGTTTTATACCGTTTATGATGAATACGAGACCAGAAGCAGTGAAGATAATCTTAAGATTTTAGAGTTCTATATGGAAAAAGGAGCTTCACCTGATATTACAATCAGGAATTTTGATGCAGAGTATAATGGGTTCGAAGAAAATGGAGGAACAAATCTGACTCTCGTCGAATACTGTCAGAAAAAAGGAATGGATACAGAGGCAGAATATTTAAAAGAGAGAAGCAGCAATCATTAATTTTAACTTACTTTGGATGCTAAAAGAAACGGTAAAAATGCAGAAAGGCAGAGAGAAAAAGGGGGAGATTTAATATGAAGGAAACAAAGAATTACGGAATCTTGGATTGTTCTTTCAATTAGGAGAGCAGCCGGCAGACTATATCGTTTATGCAGTTACAGATACGATAGTAATGCCGATTGTATTTTTCTGCATAGAAAATATTCTATATCAATGCTGGAAAAGAAAAACTGGATGCTGGATTCTGACGATTTTACTGATTTTCTATTGGGCATATATTCTATCCCAATATGCGTGGAACAGGCAGGAATTACCGGCAGTTATAATAAATATAGGAATTCTGGGAGTGCTGGTTCTGATAACGATTGCAAGATCAATTTCTGTAAAGAAACCGGGTGTTTAAATGAAAAGGATAACAGAAACAATAAAAGAATAAGCAGAAACTTTGAGGGAGGAATGATAAGATGAGACAATTATTAACCGACTGGAAGAATAAACATACAATTGTCAGTCTATTTTGTGATGAAAATGATCAGGATAGGGTGAAGATTAAGAAGAAATATAAGGTATTGTTTTTATGTGTGATAGTCTGTGCAGGAATTATGTGGGGAAAATGGCAGATCGATGAGTATCGGAAAAATTTGAAATTATATAATGCAATCGAATCGGGAGATGCAGCGTCAGGGATAGAAGCGGTGGAAGAAGGTGCCGGAAAAGATTCTTTTAACTCTTTTCTCCTGGTGATGGAGTCCTTATCAGGAAAGGATGATCGGAATCCAGTCTATGCAGATACAATCCTGAGAAACGATAATGAAATTGCCGGATATCTGATCCAAAGTGGGGCAAATCCGAATTATAAAGATAAAGATGGAATTTCACTTTTGATGCTGGCGGCAAAGATGGGAAATCTGGATTTTTGTAAATTGCTGATAGAGAACGGTGCAGATCCAGGCTATAAACGAAAAGGAGCATCCGCTCTGGATTATGCTATTACATCTGAAGATATTACGGATGCAGAAAAACAACAACAGCTGGCAGAATATCTCTATAAAGCAGGAGTACCTGTAACTACAGTAACGAAACGATTTTTGAAACGGGGATATGGATTCGAAGGAGAAGTTTCTAAAAGCTGGGAAAAGATGACTCAGTGGGCTATCGAAAAAGGCATTGTGGAGGAGGCAGATTTATCACAGAAGCAACAGTATTTTTATAAAATTGCTGCGGGAGAAAATATCGATTTGAAAGAATTGCAGAAAAAATACGATGTGCGGGACTTATATCATGTAAGTGGAGAAAATATCGCTATGACAGCAGCAAAGAATGGGCATATCGAAATGCTGAAATGGGCAGCTGCCAAAGGAGCTTCCTTAAAAGAAGAGGATGTTCATGGAGATAATATTCTGGTGCTGGCGGCGGGAACAGACAATCTGGAAACATTGGAATATCTTATAGAAAAACTAAAACCATCTGGAGAAGAAATATATGACTGCATTTGCGAAGCGATGGAATGTGCCCCTCAAAGTACGATTTTATATTTGGCAAAGCAGATAGATGCTTTTAGCGATAAGAGTGCAGTGGAGAGCACAGAGACAATTTTGAATGTGGCGGCTGAGTATCGGAGAATGGATCTTGTAAGGTATCTGACAGAGAAGGGTATGAAACCGGACGGAGTCACGCTGGAATATGCGGTATATAACAGTGACATGGAGATGGCAGAATATATTTTGGAGCAGGGAGTCGGTGTGGATCAGACGGAATCCTATGGAGGTGGATCTCGGTCGCAGTCAGCGCTGGCAATAGCCATTCAGAAGGGAGACTTGGAAATGACAGAGTTTCTGCAGGAAAAAGGCGCAAAATCCAGGGATGCAAAAGAAGCTTTAGAGAACAGTGAGAGTAAACGAATTAGAGAAATATGCAGCAAAATCCAGTGGTAAGCAGGAAATAGATGGACAAAACAACCAAAAACAACTGCCTTATTTTGTACAATACTAACAAAAATGAAAAAATTGAAAAGGCCGCGTTACTTTTGGGGGTGGTTTAAGGATATATAAGTGAAGAGATAAAAACAATAAGGAGTCAGCGTATGCTGAGAAGGGAGAATGGAAATGAGAAAAATATACATAGCAGAACTTTTAATTGGGGTCATGCTGATGATATCCGCAGGGACATTGTATTCTTTTACCGCGGGAAATGTGGATCAGAACCGGCAGTACCGAATTCACAGCGGATATGTTGTGGGAGCATCAAAAAAGAAACAGTGGAAATTCATACAGCGGACAAAAACAAAGGAGGGCGGGAAAAAGCAGCAGGAGAAACAGAGCAGATAAAGGGGATAGAAAATGAAAATAACAAAAGAAAAAATGATACAACTGACAGCCGGGTGGATACCGGGAATACTGACAGTATTCTTTTTCATAAAAATACAGAGCATCCATAATCAGATGACATCAGAAGAAGCAGCGGCAGGAATAGGAGTCTTTCTCTTTATAATATGGGGACTGGTGCACTTGAAGACGAAGAACAGGAAATATGTAATTTACAGAGCTGCGCTCCTGATTTTATGTTTTGGAATCGTATCGGTTTGTCAATGGGATTTTGTCTTTATAAAAGCGTTTTTACTGAGCCTGATCCTGAATGGGATGATATGGAAGGTTCTGGATAATATCAGGAAAGAACGCAGAAGGATTCTGCCGCGGACAGTGTTATGTATCGGAATTCTTGCAATGATAATAAGCTGCAACTGTTATTTACTGTATGGGAGAAGCAGCCAGGACTATAAGAGTGTATATGAGATCGGGAGTACAGAATCTCCTGATTGGGAATATACAGCCCGGTCTTTTATGTATGAAAATGCAGGAGACAGCTATACTGTGTTTGTCCGACTGACAGATAAGAAAAGTGGAAGAGAGAAGAATATTTATCAGGAGGAACAGAAGAATCTGGATGTGCGGATGAAGTGGATGTCCAATGGGATCATCCAGATCAATGGCAGGAGAATCAGAATTTAAGAATGAGATTGATGAAAGGAGGTACATAGTATGAAGCGGATTATTTATACAGCCGGTGCGATTAGTTTTGCGGCAGCCCTGCTTCTTCATCAACAGATACAGATAAGAGCGCTTCTGATATTCTCTGCATGCAGTTTTTTATGGGCGCTTATTTTATACATCCAGGAAAAGAAAGTGGGATTATGTCTTTATGCAGCAGGATTCTTATGCTGGATTTTACTTTTGCTGATCAATCGGTTTGAGGCAGGGATGATCCTTGGTCTGCTGGCGCTTGTCTTATGGATCGGAGGGATTGTGGTGCAAAGAAAAGGTGAAAAGAAAACAAAATGTTAAAATTTTGTCATAATTCAGATGATTTGAGAAAAAAGTTTTTGTTTTTGTAACAGAAAAGTAATGGCAATGATAGGAAAGGAAAAAATCTCTTTGCTATAATGTTTATGTTGTCAGAAATGACAGCGGGAATAGAAGGAAAATGTGCCGGCAGGACAACAGGGGCAGAGATTGATATATTATAGAACGTGATCAGTGGGAAGGATTTGAAACAATGATATAGTTTGTCGGCATATTTTTTATAAACAGAAAAACAAGCCAGCAGGGAGATTTTTTCTCATGAAGAATGTCAGGATCATCTTGACATTCTTTTTTTTCTAAACTATAGTATTCCTAGATAGGAACACGAGGTGATGGAATGGACAATGTAGAGAGGCTGATGGAATTCGGTCTGACCAGGCATGAAGCCAGCCTTTATGTTCTGCTGGTGCTGGAAGGCAGCTTGAACGGCTACGAAGCAGCTAAGCAAAGCGGCATATCCAGATCCAATGCGTATAGCGCGCTGGCCGGACTGGTGGAGAAGGGAGCGGCCTATATGCAGGAAGAAGATACGATAAGATATACTCCGGTTCCTGTGGAAGAGTTTTGCAGCAGCAAGATCCGTCATATGGAAAAGAAGAAGAAAGAGCTGATGGAGCAGCTGCCGGCCAAGAGGAAGAATGAGGGCGGATATCTTACCATCAAAGGGGAAGAACATATTTGTGATAAGATCATTGAGATGCTGACCCATGCCAGAGAACGGGCATATGTTTCCATATACAATGAAAGGCTGGAAACGTTTCGGGAATACTTAGAGCAGATGGCCGCTCAGGGAAAGAAGGTAGTGATCATTACCAATGAACCATTTGATCTTCCGGGAGCGACAGTGTATCTGACGGAATGCAGGAAGGAGCAGATTCGTCTGATCACAGACTCCAATGATGTTCTGACCGGAGAGATTACCAACCGGTATGAGGCCACATGCCTGTATTCAAGCAACAGTAATCTCGTCGAGGTATTTAAAGATGCCCTGGCGAATGAAATACAACTATTAAATATGAAGAAAGGAATTAAGTAACATGGCAAAGGTACCATTTGTAACGAAGGAACAATTAGATGAGATTGTAAAGAAATATCCGACACCGTTTCATCTGTACGATGAAAAAGGAATCCGTGAGACTGCAAGAGGATTATACAAAGCATTTTCATGGAACAAAGGATTTAAAGAATATTTTGCAGTAAAGGCAACCCCAAACCCGACGATTCTTAAGATTTTAAAAGAAGAGGGATGCGGAACAGACTGCTCTTCCAAGACAGAGCTGATGATGTCTGAAAGATGTGGATTTTCCGGAGATGAGATCATGTTCTCTTCCAATGACACACCGGCAGAAGAATTTATTATGGCAAAAGAGCTGGGAGCTACGATCAATCTGGATGATATTACACATATTGAATTTTTGAAAGAAACCGCAGGGATTCCGGAGAAGATTTCCTGTCGTTATAATCCGGGCGGAGTGTTTGCTCTTGGAACAGATATCATGGATAACCCAGGTGACGCCAAATATGGAATGACAACAGAGCAGATTTTTGAAGCCTTTAAAATTCTGAAGGAGCTTGGTGTAAAAGAATTTGGAATCCATGCATTCCTGGCAAGCAACACAGTAACCAATGAGTACTATCCTACACTGGCAAAACAGCTGTTTGAACTGGCTGTTGAATTGAAAGAAAAGACAGGAGTTCATATCGGATTTATCAACCTGTCCGGAGGAATTGGAGTTCCTTATCTTCCAGATCAGGAAGGAAATGACATTGCAGTGATCGGAGAAGGCGTTCACAAAGTCTTTGATGAAGTCTTAGTTCCGGCAGGAATGGGTGATGTCAGCATTTATACAGAGCTGGGACGCTACATGCTGGCTCCAAATGGACATCTTGTAACAAAAGCAATCCATGAAAAACATACCTATAAAGAGTACATTGGTGTAGATGCCTGCGCAGTGAACTTAATGCGTCCTGCAATGTACGGAGCATATCATCATATCACCGTGATGGGAAAAGAAAATGAGCCGGCAGATCATGTATATGATGTTACAGGATCTCTGTGTGAGAACAATGATAAATTCGCCATTGACCGTAAGCTTCCGAAGATTGATATGGGAGACCTGCTTGTAATCCACGATACAGGAGCTCATGGATTCGCAATGGGATATAACTATAATGGAAAACTGAAATCTGCCGAGATTCTTCTGAAAGAAGACGGAACCACAGAGATGATCCGCCGTGCAGAGACACCGGAAGATTATTTCGCTACATTAAGAGGATTTAATTTCTAACAGGAGGATAAGCAAATGCTGGAAGTATGTTGCGGAAGTTTTGAAGATGCTCTGATTGTTCACGAATGCGGCGGCAAAAGAATCGAATTGAACAGCGCCCTGCCTCTGGGCGGGCTGACGCCGTCTCTTGGAAGCCTGATCCTGGTAAAACAGTACACGGATCTGGAAGTGGTATCTATGGTGCGGGCCAGAGAGGCAGGATTCTGCTACCGTCCGTATCAGTATGAACAGATGCTGGAAGATCTGAAACTTCTTCTGGCATACGGAACCGATGGAGCAGTTTTTGGATTTCTGACGGAAGACAGAGAAATTGATGAGCAGCGGACAAAAGAATTTGTCCAGATTATTCATGATGAAGGTGCAAAGGCAGTCTTTCACCGGGCATTTGATTGTGTAAAGGATCCATATCAGGCAATGGAAACGCTGATCGATCTTGGTGTGGACCGGGTGCTGACCAGCGGAATGGAAAAGACCGCGGAAGAAGGACTTCCGCTGCTTCGGGAACTCCAGAGCCGGTATGGAGGAAGAATTGAGATTCTGCCGGGATCCGGGATTAACGAGGAAAACGCTGTGCGCATCATGCAGGAAGCCGGCGTCAGCCAGGTGCACAGTTCCTGCAAAGGAATTTCAGAAGATCCAACGACAGCGGGAGAGAAGGTATCTTTTGCTGCTGATGGAGGAGAGAATCTGTCTTATGGACATGTCTCTCCGGAAAAAGTAGAAGCGATGCTGAAAGTGTGCTTATAAATTTTAAAGAGGGATCAGAGAGGATAATTAGTTTTAATGTCCTCCAGAAACTGATCCAGTGTATATTGTTTTAAATGATTTTTATAAAGAAGTTCTGCATTTTTAAAAATGTTCAGGACTTCTTTTTCTCTTTTTTGAGCCAGCGGCGGGTTATGATAAAAAACTTTTTCTACCAGCCCGGTGGCATTGACAAATGGCTCGTCCCCCTCAATGGCATTAAAAATATCCAAAAGAGATATTTTTTTTGGCGTACGGTTCATCGTAAATCCACCTTTTTTCCCAAAATTAGACTGAATCAGTCCTGCCAGAACCAGACGGCGGGTAATTTTTTTTAAATAGGAATCGGATACTCCCAGGCGGCGGCTTAAATGTTCACTGGTAATACACTGATCAGCCGGCGCATGTGCAATGATCAGGAGAATGCAGATTCCCTGTTCCAGGCTCTTTTTGCTTTTCATTTTATTTCTCCATTTCTGTTCAATTTAAGTATATTATACGTTAGATGTTTCATAGGATTCAATATGAGAGCAGTAAAAATTTCCGAAAGAAAACAAAAGATATCATTGACATTTGAGAAAAAAAGTTTATAATGACTTTAATCGTGGATATTCAATATCTATGAATACAAAATGTGGATATTTATTATCCATAAATAAGAAGAAAGAAGGGAAACTTTTATGCTGAAACGGGAATGGCAGAAAATTATGAAAAACAAATGGATGATCGTGATTCTGCTGGCCATTATTACGATTCCGGCAGTTTATACATCTATTTTTCTTGGATCTATGTGGGATCCTTATGGGGATGTGGATGAGCTGCCCGTAGCTGTGGTGAACCATGATCAGAAAACGAACTATCAAGGAAAGGAACTGGCAGTGGGAGATGCTCTGGCAGATAATTTAAAAAAATCAGGTTCTTTGGATTTCCATTTTGTCAGCGATAAGAAAGCAGAAGATGGATTGAAAGATGGGACCTATTATATGATCATTTCCATTCCAAAAGATTTTTCGAAAAATGCGGCAACGCTGATGGATGAGAATCCAAAACAGATGAAACTGATATATAAGACCAATCCTGGAACCAATTATATTGCTTCCAAAATGGATGAAAGTGCTATGGCAAAGATTGAGAAGTCTGTGTCAGAACAAGTAACAGAAACTTATGCACAGACAATCTTCGCCCAAATCAAAAAAGCCGGCAGCGGAATGGCTCAGGCGGCAGATGGAGCCAAACAGATAAAAGACGGCACCCAGGCTCTGAGTGACGGAAACACAGAAATTGAGAAGAATCTGGAAAAATTATCGTCCAGTTCTCTGGTATTTCAAAATGGAGCGGAGACTCTGAAAGTTGGATTAAAGCAGTATACGAACGGTACAGAGGCGGCAGCGTCAGGAGCGGCGCAGCTGGAATCCGGTGCTGTCAGCCTGAAGGATGGGGCTGCTTCTCTGCAAAAGGGTGCAGGACAGCTCCAGGATGGTTCTAAATCTCTGGCTTCTGGAATTTCTCAGTATACTGCAGGAGTTAGTCAGGCGGCTGCAGGAACCGGAACGATCGCTGCAGGAAGCGGTCAGCTAAACCAGGGAGTTCAGGCTCTTTCTTCCGGCACAAAGGAGCTTAAAACGGCAGCAAGTCAGGTTTTAAACGGAGCGCAGGAAATGTCATCTCAGATTGATAAGACTATGCCGTCACAGTCACAGATTGATCAGCTGACTAAGGGAATGGAACAGCTAAACCAGGGAATCCAGGCATTGAACCAGGCGGTTTCACAGGCAGACTCCGCAGGTAAAAGTACATCTGAAAGCGGTCAGAATGAAAAGACAGCACAGCAGGCGGCTTCGGCCAAAACAGATACTGCACAGCTTCAGGAGAAAATCCGTCAGTTAAAACAATCTTCTGTTTTTGAAAGCCTTTCGGAAGAGGAGCAGAATCAGCTGATGGAAGAAATTGGAGAGGTCGAGACAGCAGCAGGTGATGTGAAAAATGATGTGGATGCAGTTTATGCTTCCGCAAAGGATACAGAAGATGACAATTTAAAAAATACATCTTCTGACGAGATGATCGCACAGCTGAAGCAGCAGACAGCAGCACTGGCGAAGTCTTCTGCTCAGCTGCTTCCTCAGAGTGAAACCGCTGTCAGTCAGATGTACTCTGGATTGGAGAAAATCCAGAATGGTCTTGACCGGAACGGAACAACGGCTTCTGATATGGGTCTGATTCAGGGCCTTGAGACTATGGAAAAGGGAATTGAAAGTCTCCAGAATGGCATTGATGGAACCAATGGACTGAAAAATGGCGTGAAAACATATATCTCTGGTGTTTCACAGGTAAATACAGGTCTGGGGACACTGCAGAGCCGTTCTGGTGCTTTAAACAGTGGAGCCACACAGCTGAATCAGGGAATTTCCCGTGTCAGCGGAAACCTGCCGATTTTTATTTCCGGTATGAATCAGATGTATCAGGGAACAAATTCTCTGGGAAGCGGTCTGCAGACTCTTATATCCAATAATCAGACGCTGAACAGCGGTGCTGCCCAGTTATCGTCCGGAGCCGGACAGATCAGCAGCGGAGCCGGCCAGCTGGCGTCAGGTTCCCAGACACTTGGAACAGGGATTACGAAACTTGCGGATGGAAGCAAAACACTCAGTGACAGTCTAAAAGACGGGGCAGATCAGATCAATCATACAAAGACCAGTGAAAAAACGAATGAGATGATGGCGGCGCCGGTTAAAACTGAGAATGTTGAATATTCTCATGTTCAAAACAATGGTCATGCCATGGCACCGTATATGATGTCTGTAGGACTTTTTGTGGCTTGTATCGCTTTTACTGTCATGTATCCTTTAATGGAAAAAAATGAAGAGGTAAAAAATGGTTTTCAGTGGTGGCTTAGCAAAGCCGGAGTGATGGCAGTCATCTCTGTTTTACAGGCGGTCGTTATGGTAGGCGTATTAATGGGAGTCAATGGAATGCGGCCGGATTATGTGGGAAAAACCTTTGGAATGGCAATTCTTGCATCTATGGCATTTATGGCGATGATCTGTTTCTTTGAAATGTTCATTAATCGGATTGGAAGTTATTTGGTGCTGGTATTTATGGTGCTCCAGCTGGGAGCAGCGGCAGGAACCTATCCGCTGGACATGGCGCCAAAATTCTATAAAATCCTTCATAACTTTATGCCGTTTACCTACACAGTTCATGCATTCCGGCATACGCTTTCCATGGATGGAGCAATCGGACAGGATGTGGCTGTGTTTGCAGGAATTTTGATTGTGTTTACGGCTTTAACAATTCTTCTCTATCGGTTCCGCATGAAGAAAAGGATCGGTGGAACTTTGGAGACCGCATAGTAAAAGTGATATCGCAGGAAAAGAAAAAGACCCGGAAATTTTTTGAATTTCCGGGTCTTGCTGTTATTAAATCAACTCAAAATGCTTTAGAGCATTCATGATACCATCTTCATCAATATCCGTGGTAACATAGTCTGCAATCGCTTTTAGTTCATTACAGGCGTTGCCCATGGCAATACCGTGTCCGGCAGCTTTGATCATTTCGGCATCATTATTGCTGTCTCCAAAGGCATAGCAGTTGGCTGCTGAAGTGTGATAATACTGTGCAGCATTCAAAAGTCCGGTTCCCTTGCTGTGACCTTTTAAAAGAATCTCATACTGATCATCGGTTATGCGGATATAATCAAGCACATCATTTAACCGATCCAGTTCTTTCAGAAATCCTGGCATATCACTGCCTTCTCCGCTGAAAACAATGATCTTTTCGCAGGTATCCGCATGATCCCAGGAAAATTCATGCGGCATATCCGGCGCCAGGTCAAAGGCCTGGATCATAAAACCATAATGAGGATGGAAGTTTACATCATGGTTTCGAAAATAGGAACATTTCTCTCCTTCCAGAGTTCCAAAAATATGGTGGCGGA
Source organism: Anaerostipes butyraticus (assembly GCF_016586355.1). Taxonomy (GTDB): domain Bacteria; phylum Bacillota; class Clostridia; order Lachnospirales; family Lachnospiraceae; genus Anaerostipes; species Anaerostipes butyraticus. The sequence goes on along the minus strand of NZ_BLYI01000014.1, from coordinate 5,913 downwards.
CGCAGGCGTCCATCACGGCTTTCTGCACATCTTTCGGAACCGTCTTGTGATAGATCAGTTTGTCTTCGATTAAAATATATACACCATTGGAACAAATCATTCCGTCAAAACCAATGTCAAGGATTTCCTGTTCAAAATATGCCAGAGGACGGCCGGTATTTACAAAGATCTTATGGCCGTTTCTTTGGGCTTCCTGAAGCGCTGCCCGGGCAGAATCCGGTACATGACGGGTCCGTTTGCTGTACAGGGTGTCATCCACATCAACAAAAATTAATTTTACACTCATATCAACTTTCCTTTGTATATCAGATGGAAATTACTCTTCTACAGTAACACTCTTCATAACCTGAGGTGTCAGAGGTTTGTCAGAATAATCCGTTGGTGTTTCTGCAATCTTATTCACAACATCCATTCCCTCAATGATCTTTCCAAAAGCAGCATACTGTCCGTCAAGATGCGGAGAAGTTTTGTGCATGATAAAGAACTGAGATCCGGCGGAGTCAGGCATCATAGAACGAGCCATAGATAAAACCCCGGCTGTGTGTTTTAAATGATTTGGAACGCCGTTTCCTGTAAATTCCCCTTTGATTGTGTGACCTGGGCCGCCGGTTCCGTCACCGTTCGGGCACCCGCCCTGGATCATAAAGCCTTCGATCACACGATGGAATGTAAGTCCGTCATAAAAACCGTCCTTTACAAGATTTACGAAATTTTCTACTGTAATCGGGGCGATATCCGGATATAATTCCGCCTTCATTACATCGCCGTTTTCCATTGTAATCGTAACGATTGGATTTGCCATGATATTCTTTCCTTTCTTTTACAAATTTATTGTCTGCCGGGCAGATTCCGGCCATGATTTGATTATAATCGAAAGTCCGGGAAAAGTACAGGCGGAGGCTTTGGAAAAGAAAATAACCCCTTTTTATTTGTGGTGTTCTTGCATAGAAGGAAAACTTCTGTTTCATATAAATAAAATTACAAATGTATTAAAAATATGAACAAAATTTAATAAAAAGGGTGTTTTTTTTACAAAATACTAGTATAATGGCAATAAACGAATTTTGTCGAAAACTGGAGGAGTAGAATGAACGACCTATATTTAGATTTTAATAAGAAGCCCGGACATGGAAGGAAAGGCTGGAAGAGAAATCACAGGAGAGGATCAAAGAAACCGCTGATCATTGGATTGATCATCCTTATCATAATTGCCGCTGCGGCAGCTGTCGGCATTCATTTTTTCCGGCAGTACAGAGCGCAGAAAGCAGAAGAAGCAAGACAGCGGGCGCTGGAAAAGCAGATTGTGGATGTGACATTTCCGGAAGGCTACTCAGTTGATATGATGGCCAAACATCTGGAAGATGAAAATATTTTCAAAGCGGATGATTTTATAGCTGCTGTGAAGGACACCAGTAAGTATACCAACAGCTGGATTAAGGATCTTCCGAAAAAAGATGGTGTGAAGTATCAGCTGGAAGGATTCCTGTATCCGGATACCTATGAGATTTATCGAAATGCGGATCCGGAGGATCTGGTGCAGAAGATGCTGGATAATTTCGAACAGAAATATCAGGCTCTGGCTAAGAATTATAAAGGAAAACGTTCCATGTATGATATCGTAACCATTGCGTCTATCGTAGAACGAGAGGCCGCAGTTGCCAGCGAAAGACCAACTATAGCTGGGGTAATTGAAAATCGCTTGGCAAAGAAGATGCGCCTGCAGATGTGTCCGACGGTGCTTTATGTGACTACAGATGGAATGTATGATGCAAATAAGGTATACTATAAGGATCTGAAAGTAAAATCACCATATAATACTTACAGAAACAGCGGACTTCCGGTGGGAGCAATCTGTAATCCGGGCAATGAGTCTCTGAGCGCTGCGATGAATCCGCAGAAGAATGATTATCTTTACTATCATACAGATGGAAATAAGAAGACGCACATATTTACAAAAACTTATCAGGAACACCAGGACACAAGAATCATAACAGACGATAAGTCCTGATAATTCTTTGGTTTCCAGGGATTGTTATTTTTATAACGTACGAAAAAAAATACCTAAAAATATGAAAAACACCTTTAAAAAGTTGTGCAAATATTGTAAAATAAAAGCTGTATACAGTAATTAGTGTATACAGCTTTGTTTATGTTTTATGCAACTTGTGTAGTTGTTATAATATTTTCTGCGGAAATATGCGAGGTATCGAAGCAGAGATTAACCAATGTGTGATAAACGTCATACGAGATTTTTTAGGAGGAAGAGAAACATGGCAAGAAAAATGAAAACCATGGATGGTAACACAGCCGCTGCTCACGTATCCTATGCGTTTACAGAAACAGCTGCGATCTATCCGATTACACCATCCTCACCAATGGCAGAAGTTACTGACCAGTGGGCAACACAGGGTAAGAAGAATATCTTCGGACATCCTGTAAAATTAGTTGAAATGCAGTCTGAAGCAGGAGCTGCCGGAACAGTTCACGGTGCTTTAGCAGCTGGTGCATTAACAACTACTTACACAGCATCTCAGGGTCTGCTGCTTATGATCCCTAACATGTACAAGATTGCTGGTGAAATGATGCCTTGTGTATTTGATGTATCTGCTCGTGCGCTTGCATCTCATGCACTGAACATCTTCGGAGATCATTCCGACGTTTACGCTTGTCGTCAGACAGGTTTCGCAATGCTTTGCAGTTCCAGCGTTCAGGAAGTTATGGACTTAGGAGCAGTTGCTCATTTATCAACAATCAAAGGAAGAGTTCCAGTACTTCATTTCTTTGATGGTTTCAGAACTTCTCATGAAATCCAGAAGATTGAAATGTGGGATAATGAAGATCTTGCAGATATGGTTGATTTCGACGCTGTTGAGAAATTCAGAGCAGAAGCATTAAATCCAGAACATCCGGTTCTCCGTGGTTCCGCACAGAACCCAGATATCTTCTTCCAGGCAAGAGAAGCTTGTAACTCAGCTTACAACGCATTCCCGGCAATCGTTGAAGATTACATGAACCAGGTAAACGCTAAGATCGGTACAGACTACAAACTGTTTAACTACTATGGTGCTGAAGATGCAGAAAGCATCATCATCGCTATGGGATCTGTTTGTGAAACAATTGACGAAACAATCGATTACTTAATGAAACAGGGCAAGAAAGTCGGTGTTGTTAAAGTTCGTCTTTACAGACCATTCGTTGCTGAAAAATTAGTAGAAGCAATCCCTGAAACTGCAAAAGTGATCAACGTATTAGACAGATCCAAAGAGCCTGGTGCAAGAGAGCCATTATACCTTGATGTTGTTAACGCATTAAGAGGAACAAAATTCGAAAGCTGCACAATCAACGGAGGACGTTACGGATTAGGTTCCAACGATACAACTCCAGCAGATATCATTGCAACATTTGATAATGTTGACAAGAACGAATTTACAATCGGTATCGTGGATGATGTTACAAATCTGTCTCTTGAAAGAGGAGAAGCTCCTGTAACAGCTCCAGACAGCATCGTATCCTGCAAATTCTGGGGGCTTGGAGCCGATGGTACAGTTGGTGCCAACAAGAACTCTATCAAGATCATTGGTGACCACACAGACAAATACGCTCAGGCATACTTTGATTATGATTCTAAGAAATCCGGTGGTGTTACAATGTCCCACTTACGTTTCGGAGATGACCCGATCAAATCTACATACCTGATCAACAAGGCTGACTTTGTTGCATGCCACTGTGCACCATATGTAACAAAATACAACATGGTTCAGGATTTGAAAGACGGCGGAACATTCCTGCTTAACTGCAGCTGGTCTCCGGAAGAAGTTGGCGATCACCTGCCAGGACAGGTAAAAGCTTACCTTGCAAAACACAACATCAAATTCTACATCATTGATGGTATTAAGATCGGTAAAGAAATCGGACTTGGCGGACGTATCAATACAGTCCTTCAGTCAGCATTCTTCAAATTATCAGGAATCATCCCTGAGGAAGATGCAATCAAATATATGAAAGATGCGGCAACAGCTTCTTACAGCAAGAAGGGTGATCACATCGTTAAGATGAACCATGAAGCTATCGATGCTGGTGCAAAAGCAATCGTAGAAGTGCCAGTTCCAGCAGAATGGGCTGACTGTGAAGAAGAAAGCTTATTCGTTGAAGCTAAAGAAGGCGATAAGAAACTGGTTGACTACATCAACAACATCCAGAATCCGGTTAACGGACAGGTTGGTAACTCACTGAAAGTCAGCGACCTTCTTCCATATGCAGACGGACATATGCCTCTTGGAGCATCTGCATTTGAAAAACGTGGAGTTGCAGTAGACGTTCCTTCTTGGAATCCAGATAACTGTATCCAGTGTAACTTCTGTTCATATGTATGTCCTCATGCAACAATTCGTCCGGTTGTAATGACAGAAGAAGAAGCAGCAGCAGCTCCTGCAGCTGCAAAGACAGCTGATATGACAGGAATGCCTGGCTACAAATTCGCTATGACAGTTACAGTTCTTGACTGTCTTGGATGTGGATCTTGTGTCAATGTATGTCCTGGAAAGAAAGGCGAGAAAGCGCTTTCTATGCAGTCATTAGACAGCCAGAGAGATCAGCAGGAAGTATTCGACTATGGTCAGAAATTACCTGCAAAAGAAGACGTTCTTGCTAAATTCAAAGCTGAATCTGTTAAAGGAAGCCAGTTCAGACAGCCATTACTTGAGTTCTCAGGAGCATGTGCTGGTTGTGGTGAAACACCATATGCTAAACTGATCACTCAGTTATTCGGTGAAAGAATGTACATCGCTAACGCAACAGGATGTTCTTCTATCTGGGGTGGATCTGCACCTGCTACACCATACACAACAAACGCAAAAGGACAGGGACCAGCCTGGGCTAACTCACTGTTCGAAGACAATGCTGAGTTTGGTTTAGGTATGTTCACAGGACAGAACACATTAAGAGAACAGACAAAAGAAAAAGTTGCTGCATTAGCAGATTCTGCAGATAATGAAGATGTAAAAGCAGCAGCAGCTGAATATCTTGATACATACGCAGATGGAAGCAAGAACGGAGCAGCTACAGAAAAATTAGTTGCAGCTCTTGAAGCATGCGGATGTGATGAAGCAAAAGAAATCCTTAAGATGAAAGATTACCTGTCTAAGAAATCACAGTGGATCTTCGGTGGTGACGGATGGGCATACGACATCGGTTACGGCGGACTTGACCACGTATTAGCATCTGGAGAAGATGTAAACGTATTCGTATTCGATACAGAAGTTTACTCTAACACAGGTGGACAGGCATCTAAAGCTACTAACCTTGGAGCAATCGCTCAGTTCCAGGCAGCTGGTAAGGGAACTAAGAAGAAAGACCTTGCAGCAATGGCAATGAGCTATGGTTATGTATATGTAGCACAGGTTGCTATGGGTGCTGATTACAACCAGACTGTAAAAGCAATCGCTGAAGCAGAAGCATATCCAGGACCATCACTGATCATCGGATACGCTCCATGTATCAACCACGGAATCAAGGGCGGAATGAAGATCGCTCAGACAGAAGAGAAGAAAGCAGTAACATCTGGATACTGGAACCTCTTCAGATTCAATCCATCACTCGCAGAAGAAGGAAAGAATCCATTCCACTTAGATTCTAAAGCACCTACAACAGACTACGAAGAGTTCATGATGGGAGAAGTTCGTTACAACGCTCTGTCTCGTCAGAACCCAGAAAGAGCTAAAGAGCTGTTCGCAGAGTCTAAAGCAAACGCAGAAGCTAAATACGAACGCTTGAAAGAAATGTCTGATAAATAGTCACGCTGGCAATGAGCCGTGCAGACGCAAATAAAAGAACCCTGCCGAGCATTTATGTTCGGTCAGGGTCCTTTTCATTTGTGTCTATAGGGCGAAGCCCGTGCGCGAGGGAATCGAAGAT
>NZ_BLYI01000013.1 GCF_016586355.1 Anaerostipes butyraticus | reverse complement strand
CATATCTCAAAAAGTTAAAAGCGCTTGGCTGGGAAGCTCCTGTCGTTGCCTCATAAGATTTCCAGTTAAGTTTAAAAAGACATTAAAATTTATCAGGGAGTAGTCTGCGCTTTTTTGGCTACCTGAAAGTTAATGTTTCACAGTAAATGAAAAATATCCCCGCCGGAATCTTCATTGACTCCGGCGGGGATACCGCTTCTTTATATCTGTTATTTTTTTGTTCCCATGTCACCATCCAGGAATGTGCTGTAACTTCTCGGTGAATAAGTACCTCCTGAAAAGCTGCAGTAGCGGTAAAGACAGTCTACATAATAATCTCTCTGATTTTTTTCTGTTTTATTGGATGGATCCGGATATTTATATCCAACCTCCATGGTATAGATATAATTTCCCTGTATCCTTGCAAGATAATAGATTGCCTGATCCTCATCTGTCTTTTCCACGCCGCCCATAATACAGACGCCTGTTTCTTTGTATAAAATGTCATTTTCCTTATTGAGACGATTTTTCAGATTTCTGCGGATCGAACTGATCGCAGACGCTGTTGACTGGGATCCTGACATTTTCTCTTTTGAGTATTCCAGCCATTCGTATTTATCATCACTTTCAAACCGATAACCTTTGCTGGTCTTAGATACAGTTTTATAAAAAGCTTTTGGATAGCCAAAAGAATATCCATCTGCTGAGAAGGTTTCGTATCCTTTTAAATACAGAACGTTGGTATAATCCACCGTATCCTGTGCCTCGATATCCGGCAGATCCTCGTCAGATGAAGCTTCTGTCGTTGTTGTAGCTGCTTTTTCTGTTGTTGTTCCTGCCGTAGTGGAATCACTGCTGCTCTCATCCTGATCTTTCGCTGCTGTAGTAGCAGATGCAGTATCTCCGCTTGCAGAATTATCCTGCCACAGACCAACCCCTAACATCAGCGCCATAACAACAATCAGCGCAGACAGACCGCTGATGATTCCTTTGGCTGAGCGATATCTTACCGGCTCTGTCACTGTTTCCTTCTGCTTTTTGTCTTTTGGCGGTTTTCCTGATCCGCCGCCGTCTGTTTCCATGATCGTCGGTCCATCCTGCATAATCGTTGGCTGATCATCGTCAGAAAGACTCATGCCGCAGTTGGCGCAGAATGCCGCTCCATCTTCATTTTTTGTTTTACAATTCGGACAAATCATGTTCCACTTCCTCTCTCACCGGACGCTTATGCCTCATCAATTGCTTTTCCAATATCATTTCTCTTATATTTATTGGCAAAATCAATCCATTCTGTCGCTTCATAAGCGTTTGCTCTTGCGGCTTTCAAATCGTCCCCTTTGGCTACTACTCCAAGGACACGTCCTCCGTTGGTTACAATCTTGTCTCCGTCAAATTTCGTTCCTGCATGGAATACATAATAACCTTCTTTTCCTTTAAAAGCATCGAGTCCTTTGATCTCGAATCCTTTCTCATACTTTTCCGGATATCCGTCAGATGCCAGTACAACGCATACTGCGGCATTGTCTTCAAATTCCAGTTCCACATCTGCCAGTCTGCCGTCAATGCAGGCTTCCATAACTTCAATCATATCATTTTTCATCCGAGGCAGTACAACCTGGGCTTCCGGATCTCCAAATCGAGCATTATATTCCAGAACCTTCGGTCCGTCTTCTGTCAGCATCAGTCCGGTGAACAAAATTCCTGTAAACGGTCTTCCCTCTGCTGCCATGGCGTCCATCGTCGGCTGGTAAATATGCTTTTCACAGAAATCTTCCACCTCTTTGGTATAGAACGGACTCGGTGAAAAAGTTCCCATTCCTCCGGTATTGAGTCCCTGATCTCCGTCTTTTGCGCGTTTGTGATCCTGAGCGGAAGTCATGCATTTGATCGTTTTGCCATCGCAGAATGCCAGAACAGATACCTCGCGTCCTGTCATAAATTCTTCAATTACGATCTCATCTCCTGCGTCGCCAAACTGTTTATCCAGCATCAGTGTCTTTACACCGGCTTTTGCTTCTTCCAGATCCTTACAGATCAAAACACCTTTTCCAAGCGCCAGGCCATCGGCCTTCAGCACGATCGGCATTTTCGCAGTCTCCAGATATTTTACAGCTTCTTCAGGATCTGTAAATGTCTCATACGCTGCAGTCGGAATATTATATTTTTTCATCAAATCTTTAGAAAAAGCTTTGGATCCTTCAATGATCGCTGCGTTTTTGCGTGGTCCGAAGACGCGAAGCCCTTCTGCCTCAAACACGTCAACAATCCCTCCCACCAGAGGATCATCCATTCCAATGATCGTCAGGTCAATCTCTTTTTCTTTTGCAAACGCTGCCAGTTTATCAAATTCCATGGCGCCAATGTCCACGCATTCCGCAAACTCCGCGATTCCCGCGTTTCCAGGAGCACAGTAAATCTTATCTGTCTTTGGACTCTTTGCGGCTGCCCAGGCAATTGCATGTTCTCTTCCACCGCTTCCTACGATTAAAATCTTCATTGCTTTTTTCCTTTCTCTTATTCTGACGGCCTTCCAAAGGCTGCAGCTTCCCGGTACCATGGATCTCCATAGGCCGGAGAATCTCCGTCCGCATGGAGCATCTTCCCGTTTCCAATATAAATCGAAACATGGGCGATATTCAGAAAGCGTCCGTTGTTCCCTTTCCGCTTCGTATAGAAAATCAGATCGCCCGGCTGCAGTGTTTTGTCCCGGCCTTCTTCCTTGCTGATCGTCTGCAGGACTCCTTTTTCCTGACACCACCTGGCAGCCTCCGCTGCCGTTGGCGCATACTCTTTCTGCCCGAAAAAAATTCCTGCTTTGGCGTAACATCTCCAGACATAGGAACTGCAGTCCACATATCCTTCCTGCATCCGTTTCGCCTGGCTGTATGCCGGATGTTCTTTATAAATCCGAACCGCCTCATCTACTGCTTCTGCCGCCTGAGGATTCGCCGGCTTCTCGACCGGCTCCGCCGCTGTATCTTTATCACTCTTCTGTACTGCTGTCTCTTTTGCATCCCCGGCATCCTTCTTTTGAGCCAAAGGTCCTGCTGCGATCGCAGCTGCAAAAAGTACCGCGGCAGGCAGAAGCCAGTATTTCTTTCTGCCTCTTCTCAGGATTTACGGACCACCTTTCCATCCGCAACCTGGATTCTGCCATTGGCGATATCATCAATCGCTTTCGGCATAATGATCCATTCTGCTTCTTCCATGATTCTTCTTTGCAGAATCTCCGGCGTATCCCCTTCCTGCACGTACACGGCTTTTTGATCAATGATCGGGCCGGTATCCGTTCCTTCATCTACAAAATGAACGGTAGCGCCGGAAACTTTTACACCGCGCTCCAAAGCCTTTTCATGAACTTTCAGTCCGTAATATCCGGTTCCGCAGAATGATGGAATCAAAGACGGATGAATATTAATGATCCTGTTTTCAAATGCTTTTATGATCTTTTCCGGAATCACAACCAGACATCCTGCCAGCACGATCAGATCAATCTCCCGCCCTGCCAGTTCCTGATACAAAGCTTCATTAAATGCATCCCTTGTTTCATAATCTTTCGGAGAAATCGCTTTCGCTTCGATTCCATGTTTTTTTGCCCGCTCCAGCGCATAAGCGTTTTTATTGTTGCTGATCACCACATCAATGACTGCATTCGTGATCGTTCCCGCTTCAATCCCATCTATGACTGCCTGCAGATTCGTGCCGCCTCCGGACACAAGAACCGCTAATTTTAACATACGGTAACTCCTTTTTCTCCATTCTCGATCTCACCAACAACATAGGCTGTCTCTCCTGCCTCTTTCAGGGCCTCCAGCGCCGCATCCACATCTTTATTGTCGACCGCTACCATCATTCCGATTCCCATATTGTAAGTGTTGTACATCATTTTTTCATCAATCTCTCCGGTTTCTGCCAGAAGCTTAAAGATTGCAGGAACCTCATAAGAATCTTTATGTACGACTGCTCTTACGCCTTCCGGAAGCATCCTAGGAACATTCTCATAAAATCCGCCGCCTGTAATGTGGCTGCATCCTTTGATCACAACGCCTGCATTCTTTACTGCTTTTAATGCTTTTACATAAATTTTAGTCGGAGTCAGAAGCGCTTCTCCAAGCGTGCTTCCAAGTTCATCATAATATGTATTTAAAGATTCTTCTGTCATCTCGAATACTTTTCTTACCAGGGAATATCCATTGCTGTGGATTCCTGAAGAAGCGATTCCGATCAGCACATCTCCTTTCCTGAGATCTTTTCCTGTGATCAGATCTTTCTCATCCACAACACCTACGGCAAACCCTGCCAGGTCATACTCATCCTCCGGATAGAATCCCGGCATCTCTGCTGTTTCGCCTCCGATCAGCGCCGCTTCAGACTGACGGCATCCGTCTGCCACACCGCTTACGATGGTTGCGATCTTTTCCGGAAAATTCTTGCCGCAGGCAATATAATCCAGGAAGAACAGCGGTTCTCCCCCTGCACACGCAATATCATTAACACACATCGCCACGCAGTCGATTCCGATGGTATCATGCTTATCCATTATAAATGCCAGTTTCAGTTTTGTTCCGACTCCGTCTGTACCGGATACCAGAGTCGGGTTTTCCATATCTTTAAACTTTTTCATGGAAAAAGCGCCGGAAAATCCACCGATATTCGTCAGGACTTCCTCTCTCATCGTTGACTGTACATGCTTTTTCATAAGCTCGACAGACTTATATCCTGCCTCAATATCCACTCCTGCTTTCTTATAATCCATTTGCTGTAATCCTCCTAAATGATCTAAAATATCTTTGGCTGTCCGGATTTCGTTCTGAAATCCTCTTATTCATAATTTTTATATCCTACCTGATCCAGTTTCTCTGCCTTTGCAACAACAGAGTTTTTCATCGTCTCGCTGTAATCTTTTAATTTAGCCAGAAGTTCCGGATCAGATGCCGCAAGGATCTTAGCCGCAAGAATTCCGGCATTCTGTCCTCCATTGATCGCTACGGTAGCAACCGGGATTCCGGATGGCATCTGAACGATAGAATATAAGGAATCAACGCCTCCAAGATCGGATGTTTTCATTGGGATTCCAATAACCGGCATTGGGAATAATGCCGCGCACATTCCCGGAAGATGAGCTGCTTTTCCTGCACCGGCAATGATAACCTTCACTCCGCGGTCTTCTGCACCTTTTGCCCACTCAAAAAATATGTCCGGCTCTCTGTGCGCAGAAATGATTGTCATCTCAAAATCGATTCCCATTTCCTCTAAAAATTCTGCCGCCTTTCTCATAACCGGCATATCAGAGTCGCTGCCCATAACAATTGCTACTTTTGCCATTTTTTCTTTCTCCTTTTTTCTTATTGCATCAATCTTTAGATTCTCTTTATCTTTTCATTTTACTAACTTGTCCGATGTCCGTCAATGGTTCATTGAGTGTTTCCGTACCAGGAAGAACAAATCTTCCATTCCGGATTACCGGAACTTCTTTTCCTCCGAGTTCAATTGCTGTAATCTCTCCCAGTTCTTCGTAAGGAATCGTAATGTCCGTATGGCACTGGAAATACTCTCCTTCAATGGAACATTCATTATGTTTCGCACTGATTTCCTTGCCGTCCGGATTATAAACCTTCGTATCTTCGCTGTGGCTGTAACAGGTATCTCCAACTGCAAAATGCGGCCCCATCTTTTCTACGATCAGAATCGGCAGCTGATATAAAATGTCATATTTCTTTGCCATAGCATAGGCCGTAGTATTGGTTCCAATGGCGAACTCTCCCATTGGCAGAGTCTCTCTGTTGTACAGAATACTCTCTTTGATCAGCGCCTGATTTGCTTCTTCTTCCTGGAAATTGCCGCAGGTATAAGATACGATTTTTCCATCTTTGAATTCAAGTTTCAGATCGATAAATTTCAGATCCCTTAAATACACTTCCCCAACATGCAGGATTCCATTGGTTCCCGCAAGTTTCGGTGACGTAAATACTTCTCCTACCGGGATATTTACATCAGCCAGACAGTTCTCGAAATTTGTCTGCTTTTCCGGATCTTCCATTTCATGCATTGACACATAAAGATCTGTCTGGTTTTCTCCCGTACCTTTGATGTGCACTTCCACCGCACGGTCAAGAGCATCAATCAGATGCTGCTGAATCTCACGGTATTTATTTTGATCCAGGGTATTGACTTTTACGACTTCTTCAAAGATCTCCTCAAACTGATCCCCGATTTCCGGAATCGGATAAGCAATGATCGTAAAGCTTCTCTCATCCGGTTTGATATACTCATTTACAATCTCCGATGATTTTTTCTGGAATTCTACCGATAATTCCTGCTGCCGGTCAGACAGACGCAGGTTTGCTTCTTTATTTTCCGGAAGGAATGGTTTCTCCCCAAAAGTCTCCATGCATGCCGGTCCCGCCAGAACCGCAGCCTCCTCCTTCCATTTTTCGTAAGAATTACGGTAACACTCTAATTTATGCTGCATAAACCGGTTGTCAAAATAAAGCGCCTGATCGTACCGGTGGTCATACTCGTACTGAGGATTCGGGCTCGTTGACACATATCCTACTTTTACCAGGCCTTTCGTCAGGCTTGAATGCCCGCTGCGATAAATGACCGGCGAAAGTCCGATTTCCTCAAACTGAAGCACCGCTTCCCGGATCACCGGCTCAAATCCGATCGTATAACGGATGTTTACCGTACGTTTCCGGCTCATATCGATATTGTTTACGATAAATCCTTCATGAAAGCCTTCCACATAGGTTCTGGCAATCGCCTGAAGTTTTTCCTTCGGAAGGCTGTTTAAATATTCCAGAGTTCTGATCTCATTTTCGGAAATATACTCTCCATACTGATAAAGGAAATCCGGATTTTGAAGATCAGATTCCATAACGATCTTAACAGCAAAATCTAAAGAAGGATCTAGCTGTTCCCGGATCCGGTATTCAAAAATATCACTGCTGTAATCTCTCATATGGTCAAAAATAATTTTTTTGATTCTCTCCGGGGACGCGTCGCCTTCCTGAAATACCTGATAAATTTCCAGGAATAGCTCATTCAGGATTACCAGATCAAACAGTCTTCCTTCGATGGCATCTATAAATCCGCTTCGCATCTCCGCATAAAGGAAACTGAAAATCCGGCCATACTCCTTTCCGAATTTTTCTACGCTAAACGCCGGATTCCCGTATCCGGTTTCATAGATTCCCGGACGAATCTGTCCATACCATTCCTGATTCCATTGCTTCAGCTGATCAAAAGATTTGACCGGAACATCGTAAATTCCATTGAGGTACTGCAGCATCTGCGCTGTTTCCTGAAAGAATCCGGAAAACTCATTTGTTTTTTCACAGTTTTTCCGTACCTGTTCCAGGCCGTCTCTGTTTAATTCATGTCTCTCCTGCAAAATTCCACTCATGATGAACTCCTTTGAATTTTTCCTTTTTCTATATTTTTGTCAAAAATCTTCTGTAAATATTCCCATATCCGGACAGAACCTTCTTTCACATGCTGATTCTGCTTTCTTACCTGTTCTTCTGTGATTCCATGTTCCTCCCATGCTTTTCCGTCAGTGGCGTCATTGAGAAGAATTGGCTGAAGCCGGTCCAGCGATGCCGCAAATCTGGCTTCCGGCGTCTTTCGTTCTTCAAATTCTCTCCAGATAGAATCAAATTCCTTTCCCTGGTCGTCCGGAAGCAGATGAAACAATCTTTCTGCCGCCTTATTTTCCCGTTCCGCTTTCGTCTTTGCTCCTTCTTCATCATAGAGATATGTATCTCCTGCGTCGATTTCCACCAGATCATGAATCAGAGCCATTTTGATCACTTTTAGTAAATCTACCGGCTCATTGGCATATTCTGCCAGAAGAACCGCCATGATCGCGAAATGCCATGCATGCTCAGCATCTGTCTCTTTCCGCTCTCCGCTGGAAATGTAAGTCTGGCGGGTAATCTCTTTTAACTGATCGATCTCTACGATAAAGTCCATCTGCTGTTCTAATCTTGTCATCTTTTCCTCCAACATTGTACACAGGCTGTCTATGCAATCAGCCCGAGAATAAAAATAATCAGGGAAAACAGCAGCACAATTCCATTTGTAACACATCCGACAATCTTCCAGACTGCCATGGCCGCTGTATCCTCAAAACTTCTGACTGCACAGTACATGCCTGCAGCGGCACATACAAGAATGGCCCAGCCTCCCAGTCCGTACCAGACACTTCCGTTTCCAGATGCCTGGAAAGAACCGAAAATCAGCACAATATATCCCAGAATCCCTAAGATCCCCAAAATACTGGAGACTGCAGATATTCGGGATACTACCCGGTCAGACGGACGATACGCAAAACTCTTTTTCCTGCTTTTCTTCATCTTCTGCCTTCTTCCTTCTTGCTATTATAATTCTTTTGTTTTCTTTTTTGTGAAAAATGATATCCTTTTAAAGATACCCAGTATGCCAGATATCCGATCAGACCTCCCACCGTATTCAGGAGAAGGTCATCTACATCAAAAACTCCGACTTTCATTACAAGCTGGCAGCTTTCGATCAGCAGACTGAACATAAAGGTAGAAAAAACAGCCGCAATGACTCCTTTTGCTTTCTTTGAAATAATCGGAATCATAAAACCAAACGGGCTGAACGCAAATATATTGCCAAAAAGATTTGTAATCACTGCCTCCGGAGACAAAAGATGCCGGTAATTCCAGAATCTTTGGATTTCTTTAAATAAAACCAAATTAACATGGGAGGTCTGATATCCAGTCTCCCTCCCATATCTCTCACTCAGCAGCACAAAATAGAACATGATAATAATATAAAGGTAAAAAAATACCCTCGCTCCCAAACGAACTGCTTTTTTCTTTTTCACTGTCACCAAAACCCATCCTTAATGTTTTACACCATACTTTTCATAGTATGCATCGATGGCCTCTTTTAATGTATCATCAATAATAACTTTTCCTTTATATGGCTTATTATATAAATGTTCCACTACTTCCGCCATTGTCACGATCGCAGTTGTCTCCAGACCATATTTTTCATGGATCTCATCCAGGGCACTCTTCTCTCCCTGTCCGCGCTCCATCCGGTCTACAGAAACAACCAGTCCCAGAACGTCCACATCTCCCTGTGCTTTTACGATCGGAAGTGTTTCCTGGATTGAAGTTCCGGCTGTTGTCACATCCTCGATGATCACAACTTTATCCCCGTCTTCAATCGGGCTTCCAAGAAGGATTCCCTTATCTCCGTGATCTTTTACTTCCTTCCGGTTCGCACAGTAACGAATATCTTTGTCATATTTTTCAGAAATGGCAATGGATGCCGCCACACTCAGCGGGATTCCTTTATATGCCGGTCCGAATAATACGTCAAAATCAAACCCGAATTTTGCTTCAATCGCCTTTGCGTAATATTCTCCCAGCCGGCGAAGCTGTGAACCTGTACGATAAAATCCTGTATTTACAAAAAACGGTGTATTTCTTCCGCTCTTGGTTACGAAATCTCCAAATTTTAAGACATTGCAGTCAATCATAAACTCAATAAAATCTTTCTTGTATTGTTCCATATCTATAAAACCTCCTGTTGTTATGGGCAGTTGAGCCCTTATCGTCTTTTTTATCTTCGTATACATCCTCAGATTTTCTTCTCAATTCTAACATAAATTACTTATATTTTCAATTAAGTTATGTAAAGGAAAAATGAAAAAAAGACTACTTTTTTCTTACTTTTATTACAAATTGAAAATCGGCCCTGAAATCCCGGAATTTCGCATCCATATAAGAGCCGCAAAAAAGATCATTATGATCAGAACAATACAGCAGATAATATACCCTGCCAGACGGATCCCATGAAGCATTTGATTTTCTTTTTCCATATTTCTAAAAAGAAAGCAGGAAATTCCCAAAAGAAACATACCGGTTATCCAGTATAATTCTTCTTTTTTTCCAATCCACAAAATCTGATCCGGACTTCCCGCTCCACAGTACATTTTTATCCATATGTATATAAAAATCAGAATGCCGGCCGCTTCCAGCACAAAAGCAGCCGCCGTCTGCCCTGTGACTTTTTTTAAAATTCCTTCCGCCTTTTACGCCAGCATCCTGATTTAGTCCGTTTCCCGCATTCTGTACAGTATTTCGCATTTTCTTCTAATTTTTTCCCACATTCTCTGCAGTACATTTCTTCCTCCGGCTCATGCTGATCTGCAATGTATTTCTCTCACAGATCTCTCTGAAATATCAGGCATATTATACCTAATATCTTAGGAATGTTCAAGTAATTAGGTATAAAATATAATTTTCTGTAAGCACACAAATCCTTTGGGGAACACTATACATCTGGAGGAAATCAATGGATAATTCAGCAACTGTCTCTTACGAACCGCTTTGGAACACCATGAAGCGCAAAAATGTTTCAACTTACAAACTAATCAATACCTATCATTTTAACAAAGGCACTCTGTATCATCTGAAGCGGGGTGATAATGTTAATATTTCTACTCTTGCGTCCTTATGCCAGATCCTGGAATGTTCCATTGAAGACGTTGTGGAAATCCTTTATTAAACTAAAAAGAAGCCGTTTGACACGGCTTCTTTTCTTATTCTCATTTCAGAAGTGTCCTTATCATCTCTTCTGCCGCCTTTTTCACCTCCAGGATCTGCTCTTTTGTTATGTGATCCATATGAAATCCTCCGCAGCACACTGTCACTGCGTTTTCTCTGGCTGCCACCTGTTCTGCCATCCAGCGGCATAAGATTTCATCTTTATGCCCTGTGACATTGATGACAGAAGCCGTACTGCTTCCTGTTCCATTCCCATCCAGTGAAGGCCGCGGCACTGCCAGGACGACACACCCGATATGAGGTTTTTCTCCTCCCTGAAGGGTCATGTGAATATCCTTTCCGATTCTGAAAATCTTCACGATGAGTTTTGTATAAGACAACTCTTTTTCTATGATCTGTTCTTCTATATGCCTTTCCATCTTCGGTATCCTTCCGTTTCAATTCCAAATGGTTCTAAAAGTCTCGCTGCCATATGACGCACCATATCATCTATCGTTTCCGGCCGTTGATAAAAAGTCATCATCGGCGGAATGATCCGGACTCCCGGCATCCTGGATAATTCCGCAAGATTTCTGAGATGAATCGGACTTAACGGCGTTTCCCTTGCCGCCAGCACCAGAGGGCGCTGCTCTTTGATCGTTACATCTGCTGCTCTGAGAATCAGATTATCCGCATAACCGCTGCATATGCCGGCCGCAGTCTTCATACTGCACGGCACGATCAGCATTCCATGGGTTCGATAAGATCCGCTTGCCGGTCCTGCCCCGATCTGATCCGGCGTAAATACTTCATCAGCAAGCTGTTCAATTTCTTCTTTTTTATAATCTGTTTCATGTTCCAGCGTTAGTACAGCACTTTGGCTCATGATCAGTGCAGATTCATATTCCTTTTCTAAACGGATCTGTTTTAAACACTCCGCCAGAATCGGCATTCCGCTGGCTCCTGTTGCTCCTATGATGATCTTCTTCATTGCTTTCTCCCTTTTGCCTTACCTTGCGTCTTTCGTCCATTTTTCCGGATCCACATCCATAAATCTCGCTCTCTTAAATCTTTCTTTCTGGTCAAATGGCACCGTACAGTCAAAAATCGTCTTGCAGGCAATTCCATGATCCCGGATTCCCGGAGAACAGTAAGGATCATTAGACGGATCCAGCGGATGGCATCTGACTCCCGGAATCGTAATAATATCCGCGTCTCCCTGGAATCGTGTATTCATTGCCCACAATACATCGTTCAGATCAAAGCAGTCCACATCTTCATCTACCAGAAAGACGTGTTTCAGCTCACTGAAAGCGGAAAATGCAAGAAGCGCCGCCTGTCTCTGACGTCCTTCATCGCTGGCTGTCAGTTTCTTAAACTGAAGGACTGCCATATATTTTCCTCCGCCCGGTGAAGCGCAGTACACATTCTGAAGTCTTCCCGGCATGGCTTTTTCCACCATTCCATATATACTTGCTTCTGTAGGAATTCCTGCCATGGATACATGTTCCTCACTCGGTCCGATGCAGGTCTGCATGATCGGATTCTTTCTGTGGGTCACTGCCTTTACCTTGATCAGCCAGCACTGGCTGCTTGCCGGTCCTGTATATCCCGGAAATTCCGGCATGGCATATCCTGTATGGCTGTTCTGGTCTTCCTGGACTCTGACATTGGGAATAACCTCCCCTTCGATCACATATTCCGCATTGGCTATGGCTCTTTCTTTCACCGTAATACAGTCACACAATTCCACTGGTTCTCCCCTGAGAGCTCCTGCCACCGCCAGCTCATCATATCCAAGAGGTGTGGTCGGCGGTTCAAAGCAGGATCCGATTTCTATTGCCGGATCCACGCCGATGCTGATGGAAATCGGCAGTTTCTGCCCCAGTTCTTCTGCTCTTTCCGCCATAGCTCCGATATGTCTTGCTCCCGGCGTAAAGAAAATAGACAGTTCATCTTTTCCCTGAATGCACAGTCTGTGTATGGTGACATCGCTCAGTCCCGTATCCGGATGGGTGGCGTAGCACATTCCCAGAGTAATATACGGTCCTGCGTCATCCGGCGTATTAGCAGGCGCCGGAACCAGGCGGTACAGATCAAAATCCGGATCCTCCGCTTTGTGGACAATTTCCTGGCATGGCGCAGGCTTTTTGCTCAGTATCGGAGCCACCGGGTGATCCACACTTTCATACAGCATCTTACCAAGATTCTCCGGTTTTGTTCCCAGCAGAGCTGCCACTCGTTTTCTGCTTGCCAGAACGCCGATGGCTACCCTTGCTCCCGGATGTCCTTTTACATTATTAAAAATCATGGCCGGCCCTTCCTTTGTCGGTCTCTGAACTGTTCCCCCGGCGCCAACATGCCGGTATACGCCGGACAGTTCAGCCTTCGGTTCCACTTCAACATCTGTCTCGATCAGCTGTCCCGGCATGGATTTCAGCAGTGCCAGGGCGCTTCTTAAATCATTTACTTTCTTTTCCATCTTCTCTCCTCCTGCAGTTTTTCCCTGATTCCTATTTTATCGTTTCTTTCTGTTTCGAATCAATTCGATTTATGCTACAATTGATTCCAGAATGGAATCATTGATCCGGTTATTTTAGGAGGCGTCTATGACATTTGAGCAGTTACAATATTTTATTTCGATTGTTGAGCATGATACATTCTTCGATGCAGCAGAGGATCTTCATATTTCCCAGTCTGCTCTTTCCAAGCAGATCATGCGTCTGGAAAAAGATCTGGATCTTAAACTTTTTGACCGCAGCAGACGGAAAGCCTGCCTGACAGATGCCGGAACGGCTTTCTATCCGGAAGCGGTCTCTCTTTATCAGAATTATCAGCATATGCTGTCCTGCATGAAACCTTATAAATCCAGACCAGACGCTCTGCGCATCGGAACTCTGCCGATTCTGACCCAGTATGGACTGACGCATCTTTTCCGCCGGTTTGAAAATAAATATCCTGATATCCCGGTAATTTTAGAAGAAGTAGAGGAACCTGATCTCCTGCAGGGACTTTCTGACAAGCGGTATGATATGGTTGCTGCCCGGGGACATATGCTCTCCGGACAGCCATACGAAACCTTCCTGATCGCAGAAGATGAACTTTCTGTGGTTCTGCCTGCAGACCATCCTCTTGCTTTGAATCGCTGTCCTGTGACCCTTCAGGATCTGGCGGAAGAATCCCTGATTCTTATGAACCCTTATACCTCGATCTATCAGCTGTGCATGCAGCTTTTTAAAAAGGAAAACATTCGGCCCCATATTGTCCGCACCGCCCGAACGGAATCTATTTTAAGCGCTGTGTCGGTGAAAGAAGGTATCAGTCTGCTGCCGAAGAGCAATTTTAAAATCTTTCATTATGAAAATATAGCGCTGCTCCCTCTGCACCCGGCAGTCACCCTTCCTGTGGTTCTGGCAATGGAGAAAGGACAAAATTCTTCTAAAAACACAGCTTTGTTCTTATCCTTTATAAAAAGCGAACAATCAAAACAGGAGATAACGAATTTGTAAAGTTTTTTTATTCATAGCCTCCTCCTGTATGAGCTTTTTAACCCATGGGAGACTCTTTCCCGACTTGTCTCCTCCTCTTATTGATTTATTTCTCCTGGGAGGTTCTTTCTTTATGATTCTCCCCTCCCATGTAGTCTTTTTGATCCACAGGAGGTCTTTTTTCCAAATCGTCTCCTCCTGCGCAGACTTTCCAATTTTCCGGATGCTTCTTTCAAGAAAAGTAGTTCTATTCCTTACTTCCCTATGCAAGACAAAAAAGCAAAAAAGATCAGATGCATTTTCACACATCTGATCCTGATCACAATTTTTCTGTCTACTTTTTCTCTTCGCTCTTCTTATGTTCCTCATAGTAAAAACGAATGACATCTTTTCTTGTAATAATACCAATGAATTTTTCCTGATCATCAATGACCGGAACAAAGTTCTGATCGGCGATCACATCCACCAGATCATCCATATCTGTACTGATATTAATCGCTTTATTGTCCCTTTTTTTCGGAACATCCTTGATCTTTATTTTCTCTGCCTGAAAAATATCCCAGTGGCAGAGAGTTTCCATTGCCCTTAAAATATCACCTTCCGTAATGGTTCCGGCATATTTCCCTTCCTTTGTCAGAAGCGGAACCGCCGTATACCCATGATACTTCATCCTCTCCATAGCCTGTCGGAGCGTATCATCTGCCGGAAGGCACGCAACTTCTTTTTTGGGAGTCAGAAAAAATAAAATATTCATGCTTTCATCCCCCTTTTGGATTATTTCACACAGCCGATCAATTCCTGTATATCTTCAATCTGATGACGTTTCATATAGTCTTTGATGCCCTCAATGACGTCGATCGTTGCTGCCGGATTCATGAAGTTTGCGGTTCCGACAGAAACTGCCGTGGCTCCCGCCATGATGAATTCCAGGGCATCTTCTGCCGTAGAGATCCCTCCCATTCCGATGATCGGCACATCCACCGCGTTTGCCACCTGATAGACCATCCGCAGAGCGACCGGCTTGATCGCAGGTCCTGACATTCCTCCGGTCTTGTTTGCCAGAACGAAATCTCTTTTTTCAATATCGATTTTCATTCCGGTGAGGGTATTGATCAGAGACAATCCGTCTGTTCCAGCGTCCACTGCTGCCCTTGCCATCTCTGTAATGTCCGTTACGTTCGGACTTAATTTCATAATGATCGGCTGCTTTGCCTTTGCTTTCACTTCTTTTGTGATATGATGCAGCGCTTTTGGATCCTGTCCGAAGGCAATTCCGCCTTCTTTAACATTCGGGCAGGACACATTGATCTCCAGCAGATCCACCGGCTGATCAGACAAACGCTCAACAACTTCCACATAGTCCTTCTCTGATTTTCCGCATACATTAACGATCACTGCTGCCCCTGCTTTCTGAAGCATCGGCAGGTCCCGCTCAATCATCACATCAATCCCGGGATTCTGCAGTCCGATGGCATTGAGCATGCCGCCGTATACTTCCGCAATTCGAGGGGTCGGATTTCCCGGCCACGGCACATTGGCAACTCCCTTGGTCGTCACGGCTCCCAAAGCGGATAAATCCACGAATTCACTGAATTCTTCCCCGGATCCAAAGGTTCCGGAACCTGTTGTAACAGGGTTTTTCATTGTTACTCCTGCGATATTCACTGAAAGATTCATTACAGTTCCACCTCCCTGGCATCAAAAACAGGTCCATCTTTGCACACACGCTTGTTATGTACCTTTGAATGTTCATCCACTTCTTTTGACTGGCAGACACAGGCAAGACATGCGCCGATTCCGCAGGCCATCCGCTCTTCCAGGGAAATCTGCGCTTCGATTCCATTCTCCAGGGCGTACGCCTGGATTCCCTTCAGCATCGGCGTCGGCCCGCAGGCATAGATCACACTTCCTTCCACACCCTGCTCTTTTATAGCGTCAATAACATTTCCTTTTGTACCTGCAGAACCATCTTCCGTTGATACAAATACATCTCCGTACGGTTCAAATTCATCTTTCAAAAACATCTGGCTGTCCCGGTATCCGAGTACGATGCTCTTCGGGCAGTCCAGCTGTTTTGCCAGTTCCAGCATCGGAGGAATTCCAATTCCTCCGCCGATCAGAACTGCTTTTTCCGGTTTCATTGTGAATCCATTTCCAAGCGGTCCTAAAATCTTCACGGTATCTCCCGCTTTATATCCTGCCATTTGTTTTGTTCCTTCTCCGGCAATGCGGTATACGATGCGCAGACTTCCTCCCTCCGCGTCAATCCCGCAGATACTGATTGGCCTTGGAAGGATTTTGCTCTTATCGTTGACATACACAGAAATAAACTGTCCCGGCTTCGCACAGGCTGCTATCTCTTCTGCCTGGAGTCTCATATCATAGATTCCATCTGCCAGTTTTGTCTGACTTATGATCTTTGCTGTTAATTGTTTTTTCCCCATTGCATTCTCCTTTGTTTTATCGCACAAATGCCTGTTTTAAATCTTCTTTCATGTCAAGCACAGCCTGTCTGGACGCGTCTGCGTAATTTTCAGCGCCAAAACTGCTGTATTTCTCCTGCTGATAAGCACAGATGATTCCACGGGAAGAATTAACGATGGCTCCCAGTCCGTCTTCGTTGAAGAATGGAGCCAGATCCTTTGCCTGTCCTCCCTGAGCTCCGTATCCCGGAACGAGGATATAGGACTTCGGCATCACTTTTCTTAAAATCTCTCCCATCTTCGGATAGGTCGCTCCTACAACCGCTCCAACATAGCTGTAGTCGTCTCCCATGACTTCTTCACCCCAGGATGCGACTTTTTCTGCAACCAGTTCATACAGCGGTCTTCCGTTGATCTCCTGATCCTGGAATTCCCCGCTGGAAGGATTGGACGTCTTTACAAGAACAAAGATTCCTTTCTTTTCTTCTTTGCACACTTCCATAAAAGGACGGACTCCATCGCTGCCCAGATATGGATTGACCGTCACAAAATCCTCGCAGAATCCGCTGAATTTCTTGTCTCCGATCTGTACCTGGCCCAGATGTCCGACAGCATATGCCTTAGAAGTGGATCCGATATCGCCTCTCTTGATATCACCGATGATGACCAGACCCTTGCTTTTGGCATATTCACATGTTTTCTGGAATGCGGCAAGACCCGGAACTCCAAACTGTTCGTACATGGCAATCTGCGGTTTTACTGCCGGAATCAGATCATATGTACTGTCAATAATCCCTTTGTTGTATTGCCATATTGCTTCTGCCGCACCTTCCAGAGTCTCTCCATACTCGTCAAATGCTGCCTTCTGGATATGTTCCGGCACATAGGAAAGCATTGGATCCAGTCCTACGACAATCGGAGCATCCAGCTTTTTAATATTCTTTACTAACTGATTTATCATGGCAATTCTCCTTTTTGCTTTTTTCAATTGAATTTATCATCTTATCTTATCATAAAAAGAGAGTTCCGTCTATGGAACTCTCCTGAAAAAACATCCTCTATCTTTTTACACATAAATATAATCTGTCATAACCGGCTGCATTCCGTTTTCCTGGATCATATGATAGATTTCATCCACGGTTCTTCCGTCATCAATCTCGAACTGCTCGTCTCCTTTTTCCTCGCCTGTATGACCGCCGATTCCTACATTCACGCCTGCTGAAATTTTTGTAGCTGCAATTTGAACGATGTTATCACGGAATCTTGCACATTCCCTGCTGGAAATAGTAATGCTGGCAAATGGCATAAAAATTCTGTAGGCGCAGATAATCTGAAGAAGCTGCGGCTCATGTACATCCTTTGGATTGATCTTATCATTGTTGATGATCGGACGAAGTCTCGGACATGAAAATGCGATTTCCGCATGCGGATATTTCCTCTGCAGAAGATATGCGTGCATTCCCGTTGCAAGAGCGTCTTTGCGGAAATCATCCAGTCCCAGAAGCGCCGCAAAACCTACGCCGCGGATTCCTCCCATAATGGCACGTTCCTGGGCATTGAAACGATATGGGAAAATTCTTTTTCTTCCTCCCAGGTGAAGCGTTTTGTATTTTTCTGAATTATAGGTTTCCTGAAAGACTGTGACAAAGTCCGCTCCGCATTCATGAAGATATGCGTAGTCTTTGGAATCCATCGGGTAGACCTCCAGGCCTACTACTTTAAAATATTTTCTTGCAATTTTGCATGCCTCTCCGATATATTTTACATCTGACATATTCGGACTTTCTCCAGTCAGGATCAGAATTTCCTCCAGGCCGCTGTCCGCAATGGTTTTCATCTCTTTTTCGATTTCTTCTGCGCTGAGTTTCGCCCTTTTAATCTTATTGTGGCAGTTAAATCCGCAGTAAATACAATAGTTTTCACAGTAATTAGCAATATAAAGCGGAGTAAAGATCATAACGGAATTGCCGAAATGCTTCCTTGTCTCCATCTGGGCTTTCCTTGCGATTTCCTCCAGAAACGGCATGGCTGCCGGTGAAAGAAGCGCTTTGAAATTCTCAACAGAACAAGTATCCGCATTCAGCGCCGCTCTTACATCCGCCTCTGTGTACTGATCCGGATCAAAGGCGTTCATTTCCGCAATCACCTGATCCATGATATCGGAATCAATTGCTTCCATATCGTCTGTGTATTTCATATGATCTGTATGTTCGTCAATTCTTACGCTCATGCTGTCCTCCTAATCCTGTAAAAATCCTGTCAGTGGTGAAGATGCGCTGCCGCCTTTTTCAATGACTCTTCCCATTCCGGCCAGATAAGCGCTTCTTCCTGCCTCGATGGCTTTCTTGAAGGCCTCAGCCATTGCCGGGATATCTCCTGCTGTAGCGATCGCCGTATTTGCCATAACCGCTGCCGCTCCCATTTCCATGGCTTCACATGCCTGAGACGGCTTTCCGATTCCTGCATCTACAATAATCGGAAGATCGATCTCATCGATCAGAATCTGAATAAACTCTTTGGTGCAGATTCCTTTGTTGGAACCAATCGGTGATCCCAGCGGCATAATGGAAGCTGCTCCCGCATTGACCAGATCTCTTGCTGCGTTCAGATCCGGATACATATACGGCATGACAACAAACCCTTCTTTTGCAAGAATTTCTGTTGCTTTAATGGTTTCATAATTGTCCGGAAGCAGATATTTGGAATCGTGGATGACTTCAATCTTAATAAAATCACCGCATCCCACTTCCCTGGCAAGGCGGGCGATTCTGACTGCTTCTTCTGCATTTCTCGCGCCTGAAGTATTTGGGAGCAGTGTAATGCCCTCTGGTATGTAATCCATGATATTGGCTGCGTCTTTTGTGTTGGTTCTTCTTAGAGCCAGAGTGATTATCTGTGCTCCCGCATTTTCTATGGCTGCCTTAATCAGATCCACAGAGTATTTTCCGGATCCCAGAATAAATCTGGAATCAAATTCATGTCCGCCGATTACTAATTTGTCCTGTTTCATAGTTTGTCTCCTTTGATTTGCTGTAACTTAGTGTCCGTTTTTCTCTGTAATGCCGGAAGATATCAGCCTCCTCCTACAAAAGTAACAATTTCCAGCGTATCGCTGTCTGTAACGATGACCTTTTCATATTCACTTTTCGGAATAATTTCACCGTTTCTTTCCACTGCGATCCTGTTCTTCTGATAGCCCTCTCTTTTCAGAAAAACATCCAGATAAACCGGCTCCAGCAGCGTCTGTTTTTCACCGTTTATAATCATCCGGGAACCTCCTTTTCGTTTTTCGTGTATCCGCGTCCTTTCGTCTGCCCGTATCTTTTTCCTTTATTATAATATACAAAAAAGGTCCATGAAGAAACCCACACCCGAGGTGGTGTGCCCCTTCATGGACCTGATACGTTCAGATTCACTCTGTTTATATTTTTATCATAACTGCGTATTTTTGTCAATATCACTATCTTGCTATTTTAAAACAAAATCCTGTCCTGTCAAACAAATTTTATCTCTTTTTTATATTGCCTCACTCATGTTCTGCACGGAATAAAAAACCTTTCCATCTCTTTCATATTTTATTAACACCGCTTCTTCGTTCTTTATCTCACAATATGCAATCAGCATCTCCGGAATATGGATTTCCCCGTTCTGTATCCTGGTCTCATACGCAGCCGCCATCAGATGCCTCTGCAAAACTCTGATACGTTTTTCATCCACGGCTTTTTCCTTTAAGAAAAATAATTTCATTTTCTCCCACTGCTGTGGTGAATACAGATTAATTCCTTTTTCAAGTCCCTTTCCTATAATCCATACATCGGAAACTTCTGATAACCCTTCTGCCCAGGACTCAGGAAATTTTATATACCAAGCATTATCTTCATGTTTTCTGACCTGTACACAGGTTTTCTTTACAATATTCTTTTCTTCATCTAATTTATACATATTTCCTCCTTTGTCTCATTCCATAGTCCTGTTAAAACGTCTGTTCTTATATTATAATATAAGAGATGAAATAAGCAAATACGAGGTGAGAAATCTATGAGATTATTTATTGCGATTCCCCTTTCCGATCAAATGAAAAAAGCATTGATTCACTGTATGCACGATTTGAAGAAACAGGGCGTTTCAGGAAATTATGTCCCGGCGCAAAATCTTCATATGACACTTGCTTTTATCGGAGAATACGATGATCCTCAGAAGGTAAAATCCGTGATCGACAGCATTCCTCTGCCAAAATTCAGACTCAGTCTGTCAGATAAAGGAACTTTTGGGAATATTTTATGGGCCGGCATCAAAGGGAATCAGAAGCTGAAAACTTATGCAAAAGAACTGCAGTCTGCCCTGACAGCCAGTGGAATCCCCTGCGGCCGGAAAAAATTTGTTCCTCATATAACATTAATCCGGAAGGTTTACGCAAAGAAACCCTATCAGATCCATATGCCCAAAGCAGACATGACCGTAGAAAAGGTGGCTCTGATGAAATCAGAACGGCGGAATGGGAAAATGGTATATACACAACTTTAAGCCTTCCGCCGTATGATTCCTTTCAACATTATTCCAAATTGGCATGTCGGAGATACATCTGTTCCGATGTTTGATTTAATCTGCCCATTAATTCTAACACCAGCGCATCATATACTAAAAATGAAAGCTGTTCAAACAGACTCCCCATTGGCTGGATTGATTTTTTTAAACCAGCCTCTTGTTTGGAATCTCCGGGAAGCAGAATAAGAAAATCTGCCATCTTCGCCAAAACAGAATCTTTATTTCCTGTTATTACTGCAAGAAGGACATTCGCCTTTTTAGCTTTTTGTGCTATCACCGTCAAAGCTTCTGTTTCCCCGGATCCGGATCCTATGATCAACAAATCTCCATCTTCTGTATGAGGAGTACTGGTTTCCCCAATCACGTAAGCTGCTAATCCCAAATGCACCATTCTGTTCGCCAGTCCCTGTATCGCTATTCCTGATCTCCCTTTCCCCATCACAAAGATTTGTCTGCTGCTGCAGATTTGATTCGCCAAATCCACCATTTGTTTTTCTGAAACTTGTTCTGCCTGTTCTGTCAATTCCTTCAAAATCAATCTTAAATGATTTGTTATTTTCATTTAGCTTCACCTGCCATCCTTAATCTCCACAGCTGTTCTTCTATTTTTCCGTCAAAGATAAAACGTCCTGATACAATAAGATCAGCACCGGCTTTTCTGCAAAAACTAATATTTTCTTCGTTGATACTTCCGTCAGCTTCTATAAGATAGCGATATCCTTTATTTTTTCTGATTTCATTAAGAATCTCTATTTTCTTAGTGACACTGTTTATAAAAGTTTCTCCTGCCATTCCCGGATTTGATGTCATGCACAAAATTAAATCTGCAAATGGAAGAATCTCTTCTATCATAGAAATCGGAGTACCAGGATTTAATGCAACTCCAGCTTTTCTTCCTGCTCCTTGAATTTTTTGCATAACCTTATAAATATGTGCCGTTGCTTCTGCATGAACTGTAATAATATCAGCCCCAGCTTCTATAATTGCAGGAATTTTCTCTTCGGGCTTTTCCACCATCATATGGCAATCCAAAACCAAGTCCGTTTCTTTCTTTAAATCTCTTACGGTGTTTGCGCCAAAAGACATCACCGGTACAAAATGTCCATCCGCGATATCAATATGAAGATGTGTAATATTTCCTTTTTTCAACTGATCTAATTGTTCTTTTATTCGATATGTATTAGCATTTAACAACGATGGATTGATTATCATAGAACCACCTGCTCTCCCATTATCATAACTTGAATTGTTCGGTCTCGTTCCCTGAGCTGATCCCAGTCAACGAAATACACTTTTCCAAGGGAGCCCATCTGGATTTTTTTATCTTTTACGATGAATGTTAATGAAGGACTCCCAAAAATGGAAGATCGAATATGCGCGTCCGTATTTAACATCGTCCATTTTTCCGATGGATATTCTTTTGTACCCAGGCTCAGACCAAATTTTATATGTTCAGGCCCCGGACTATGATATTGATTCTCTGTTTTCATCGTTGGCGCAATTTTCTCCATTGCTTCGTTAATATCCACCTGCAGATATTCATCGCCCCAAAAATTTCTGTCATGCATACACTCATCAAAATAAAGAGAACATGTTGTATGTGCACTGGTAATTACAATACACCCGTTTGTTATACTTGATTCTTCTATTTTCTTCTTTATTTCATCTGTAATATCGTGATATGAAGGACGCCCTTTTATGGAATGCATTGAAATCTCATTAAAATAAACTGCCATACTGCCACCTTACAATCCAAGTCTTTCTTTTAACTCTGCATATACATTGTCTATACCCATTCCGTTTAGAAGCGGAAGCCCCTGTATCACCTTATTCTTTATAGAATCCGGTACAATTGTTGTTGAAATAACCGCATCATAATCATCGATTCGATTTAATTCATCTGCAATTTTAGATTGATAAATCTTAACATCGTTTTCATATCCCTCTTTCTTAAGCCATTCTGTCACCTTAGCGACTGCTATGGTTGATGTCGCATGTCCTGCTCCGCATACAATTAATAATTTTTTCATAATAGACCTCCAATCAATAATTTTAGGCTGCTTCCTGATTTCTAACCTTATTTACATAAATCAACAGCCCAATTACAACAACTCCGATAATTATTAATCCAATATTTCCCAGCAAATCCGCTGCTGCCGTAAATAATGCCGTTGGCCACAGCCCGCAAAGTACTGATGTTACAAGTCCACTTGTTCCGACATCATACTGAGCAATCTCAAATACTTTTGTGATCATTGGTGCAAGCCATGTAGACAAATATAATAAAGACACCATGTAAATACTGCATCCAATAATGGATCTGACAACATTTCCTTTAAAAACAGGAATCATAAGACATATTCCAAAAGCGTAAAATGCCAAATCTCCAAACGGAAGGGTCTGATTTCCAGGTAAAATCACAGCCAATGCCAAAGATATCGGCACCATTAACAAATTTGTACTCATAACGGTTGGATGTCCTACAGTCAATGCTGCGTCCATACCGATATTTACACTTCTGCCGCCTAACTTTTTATTTGTAAATTCTTTTGCTGCCTCCGCTATCGGCATTAAGCCCTCCATAAACATCGCAACCATTTTCGGCATGATTTTCATAACTGCCCCTGTTGCCATTCCCAGCTGCGCGGCTTTTGCAAAATCATATTTAGCTAAAATTCCCACAACAATTCCTATAATAATTCCTACAACAACGGTATCTCCGAAAAACCCAAATTTCTTCGCAATGGTTTCTGAATCCGCATCAATTTTATTAAATCCTGGAATACGATCAAAAATCCAATTCAGAGGAACTGCAATTAATGCACCTGATAAAGCCATCATATGTGTAATCGCAATACCAGGATATCCAAAAAATTCACTTACTTTCTTCTGGAATAAATCTGCTAACAGCCACTGTAACATAATGGCTACCAGACATCCTAAAATTCCAGTTACATAGCTGCCTGTCACTGCCTGTGTCATCAGCCCTAAAAAGCAAGGAAACCAAAAATTCCAAATATCTACGTTTAAGGTTTTTGTCCACCCAAGAATAACAAAAATCAAATTAACAATCAGAGACAAAGGAATCAATATGATTCCAAGTGTTGTTGAGAATGCCAGCGGACCGCCTACTCCACAGCCTATGTCCATAATATTTAATGAAAATCCATATTGTTCTCCCATTACCTGAATCGCTGTCCCCAGATTGTCAGATAATAATTCAATTACCAAATTCAATCCTATGCTTCCAATTCCCACTGTGAATCCGGAAATTGCAGCTTTTGCAGGTTTCACTCCAAAGATAATTCCTAAAATAAATATAATAATCGGTAAAAATACTGTTGAACCTAAATTAATAAACCATTGTAATGCATCTAACATATTCTATTCTCTCTTTCTTGTGTGTACTGTTATTCGATTCCTGAAGCGTTTAAAATCTCCATAAATTCATCTTCTGTACTACATTTTTTCAGCTGCTCTGTTTTTTCCTTATTCTGAAATAATGCTACAAGATTTTGCAGCGTTCCCGCCTGTTCATGCGGCTGTTTCATCGCAAGCATAAAAATCAGCTCAACGGGAATCTTATGGTTTTTATCTACCATATCCTCAAACTCAATGGGTTCTTCCAAAGACATAAAACAAATCTGAGATTTATTTACCCTTTCTGAATCTGTATGGGGAAGTGCAAACCCTGTACCGTTCACATACAAACCAGTG
This sequence comes from Anaerostipes butyraticus, assembly GCF_016586355.1. GTDB lineage: Bacteria > Bacillota > Clostridia > Lachnospirales > Lachnospiraceae > Anaerostipes > Anaerostipes butyraticus. Next base: position 36,847 of record NZ_BLYI01000013.1, on the reverse strand, counting down.
GGATATTCTTTTTCTCTGTTTGTTATCCCATCATAATAACTTTCCTTCACACAGCCTGCTTCTAACATTTTGTCCGCCATTATGCGAAACAGCTGTTCTTTTGTTTCCAGCTTTTGATGAAATATACATAACCTTTGATCAAAATACATTTGATTCTACCTCCTGGATTTACTGATGAAATACATCTAAAATCTGTTCTTTGGTTTCAAACTGCACAAATGCATCTACATACTCCTTCTTACTGATCAGCTGATACAATTCATTGATCACACCACGAATTTGATCCATATCTTTATCAGGAAAGGCTGTCATAATAATCAGGGAGACATTAATTCCGCTCCAATCAATTGGTGTTTGAAGTGTAAAAAATATAATTTTCGCTTCTTTTACCGTCTTTGGATCTGCATGAGGCAATGCCGCCCCTGTATCGACACAGGTACTTCCCATTTTTTCACGTTGATACACTGAATCCCTAAATCCATCATAGACAAGTTGCTTTTTTTCCAAGATGTCGATCATACAATCCAGACATTCCTGCTTGTCTCTAACATCCTGCTTTAAAAAAATAAAATCTGGATCTAAATACTGTTTTAGTATCGGCACATGAATCACATATTTTTCTTTATTATCTGAATTGTTGCCTGGCAAAAGCACCTGTCTCGTATAAGCGTCCAGTATTTTTGTATAATCTTCTTTTGTCAGCAATGGATTCACTTTAACATAAGGAACCTCTGTTTCCTCTAAATCAATAGGAGAAATAATCAAGTCTACATTTTTCAAATCCGTCTCCTGCAGTCTTTTCAAATTCATTACAACAATATTATCTTTTGCCGGAAGAATTTGTTTTACTCTTCTTAAAATCAGCTGAGAAGAACTGACTCCGTATGTGCAGACTACGATAATATTTCCTACATCCTCAAATTTATCAAGTGCAAGTTGAAAATGCAGTAAGATAAATGAAACTTCATCCTCAGTCAAAATCACATTATATCTGGACTCAATTTCTGCCAGCGCGTACCATATAGTTGTAAATAATTCCGGATACTCTTCCTTGATGGTTTCCAGTATTGGATTGACTACATGAATATTTTTCTTAAGCCGAAGAATCATAGGCGGCAGATGCTGCAGCAGCGCATCATACAAACGACTATCCTGCGTTAAGTCAATTCCCTGAATTTCACTCATTTTCTGAATAACAATCCGAACAGTCTCACCATAGTCCGGGTCCGTCTTCTTTGTATGACTTGTTACTCTATGAGCAAAAAGCTGACGGCACAAGTATTCTATATCATCCGTGTTATAATGAAGATGCAGCTGTTTTTTCAGCCATTCCGCCATACTGTTTGCCACAACATATGTTTCCATATATTGAATGTTATTATAGGAAATTGTTCCTTCCTTCTCTATATGGAATCCACATTCCAGTCTGGAAGCCTGAATGATCAGAGTTACCAGCAGAGATTCCAGATAATATTCCGACAATGTGTCTGTCAATTCACTATAATCATCCAAAACAAGATTGGATATTGCTTCTACAATTTTTTGTGCAAACAATTGATTCAGCTGTCCAATAAATTCTGTAAAAGTACCTTCCTTCTGCCCGGCCAGCAAAAAATTTCTAAGGGCATTCTGGATCCTGATTTCCTTTTCTTTCATAAAAAATCCTTGTTCGCCCACTTCCAATTTCACCATATCTTCATTTCCATCTTGAATCAGCTTATTGATTTCAGCGATATCCTGATATAGTGATGTTTTACTGACCATAAATTCTTGTGATACTGATTCCAATGTAATCTTTTCACAATCAACTAAAACTTTCTGCATAATCCATAATCTGCGGTATTCCGGTGAATACTTCACTTCATAATTGAATTCTTCCTCACGTATTTCCCGAATCATTTGTCGGATATTTTCTTTCGTTCCCTCCAGTCGTATCCCTATCCTCGGAACCCGGATAAGATCAATTGAATATTTTTCTGCTTCACTCTGAAGGTAAGTAATATCGGAATAAATAGTTTTTGTTGAAACCTTAAGTAACTTACTAAAGAAAGAAGCGGGTTTGTATTCCCTTTGCCTTGACAAAAGTTTTAATAATTCGATTTGTCGACGAATCAAATCAATCACCCCTACCTGTTAATTAACTGTTCTCTTTCTGTCTCTAGAATACCATTCTGCCTGTAAAACATGCAATTACATTAGCTTCCATATTAATCTGGAAATGATTCTGAAAAGCTTCATGCGTGACAGTAGCTGTTGATAATCCTCAATTCGTATGGTGATGCTTTTGAATTTTCCGGATCATACAATTTTTAGCAAAAAGCAAAAAAAGAGCAGAACATCCGGATTTTTTCAGATCCTTATGTTCTGCTCTCTGTTATTGTTCCATGATTATTTGTTCAAACGTGCCAGCTGTTCCTCTACCTGACTTAACATCTGCTGATATTTAGCAAGTTTATCTTTTTCTTCCTGTACTTTCGCAGCAGGAGCTTTGCTCACAAAGCGCTCGTTTCCAAGCATTCCCTCGCATCGTTTGATTTCTCCATGGAGACGTTTTTCTTCTTTGGTCAGACGCTCTTTTTCCTTCTCGATATCTACCAGTTCCGCAAACGGCATATAAATAACTGCATCTGGAATAACGGCAGATACTGCATCCTCTTCAATGCCTGTCTGATCGCTCTGAATGATAACTTCGCTTGCATATCCGAGTGTGCTGAAAAATACTTTGCCCTGCTCGAAGATATCTCTTACTTCCCGGCTTTCTGATACAACATATACCTGGGCCTTTTTCTTCGGAGATACGTTCATTTCCGCACGGATGTTTCGGATTCCGCGGACTGCTTCTTTGATTGTCTCTACTGCTTTTTCATCTTCCTTAAAGTTCCACTCTTCTTTGAATTCCGGCCATTTTGCCAGCATGATGGACTCTTCATCTGTCAGATTGCAGTAAATTTCTTCTGTGATAAACGGCATATACGGATGAAGAAGCTTTAATGCTTCCGTAAGAACCGTATTCAGCGTCCACAGAGCTGCTGCTTTGGTAGTGTCATCATCATTGTACAGACGAGGTTTTACCATCTCGATATACCAGTCACAGAATTCTTCCCACAGGAAGTCATTTAACTTCTGTACGGCAATTCCAAGCTCATATTTTTCCATGTTGTCTGTAACGTCTTTCGCCAGTGTATTGACTTTGGATAAGATCCATTTATCTGCGCTGGTCAGGTCATCCAGTGTCACATGGTCAAATTCTGCCTGTTCCATATTCATCATGATGAATCGTGAAGCATTCCATACCTTGTTGGCGAAATTACGGCTTGCCTCTACACGCTCCATGTAGAAACGCATGTCATTTCCAGGTGCATTTCCTGTTACCAGAGTAAATCTAAGCGCATCTGCTCCATACTGATCGATCACTTCAAGAGGATCAATTCCGTTTCCAAGGGACTTGCTCATCTTGCGTCCCTGGTCATCTCTTACCAGCCCATGGATCAGGACTGTATTGAACGGGCATTTTCCTGTATGCTCATATCCTGAGAATACCATACGAACAACCCAGAAGAAAATAATATCATATCCTGTTACCAGTGTGTTGGTCGGATAGAAATAATCCATCTCCGGCGTTTTTTCCGGCCATCCAAGTGTTGAGAACGGCCAGAGAGCGGAGCTGAACCATGTATCCAGGGTATCCTCATCCTGGGTCAGATGTCTGCATCCGCATTTCGGGCATACTTCCGGCATCTCTTCCGCTACGACGATTTCTCCGCATTCGTCACAGTAATAAGCCGGGATTCTGTGTCCCCACCACAGCTGTCTGGAAATACACCAGTCGCGGATATTTTCCAGCCAGTGAAGATATGTTTTTGTATAGCGTTCCGGAACGAATTTCAGATCGCCGTTCTTCACTGCTTCGATTGCAGGTTTTGCAAGCTCATCCATCTTAACAAACCACTGCGGTTTGATCATTGGCTCGATCGTTGTTCCGCATCGGTCATGAGTTCCAACGTTATGTTCATGATCTTTGATCTTTACCAGATATCCCTGTTCTTCCAGGTCTTTTACGATGGCCTTTCTTGCCTCATAGCGGTCCATTCCCTCGTATTTACCGCCATTTTCATTAATCGTTGCATCATCGTTTAAGATATTGATTTCTTCCAGATTATGACGTTTTCCAACTTCAAAGTCATTCGGATCGTGAGCCGGTGTAATCTTAACGGCTCCGGTTCCAAATTCACGGTCTACATATTCATCTGCTACAACCGGAATCTGGCGGCCGCAAAGCGGAAGTTCCAGCATCTTTCCAACCAGATGAGTATAACGTTCATCTTCAGGGTGAACTGCAACCGCTGTATCACCCAGCATTGTCTCCGGACGTGTGGTCGCGATTTCCACATACTCATCACTTCCAACTACCGGATATTTGATATGCCAGAAATGTCCTGCCTGATCTTCATATTCTACTTCCGCATCGGAAATGGATGTCTGGCAGACCGGACACCAGTTGATGATTCTGGATCCTCTGTAAATGTATCCTTTGTTGTAAAGGTCGATAAATACCTTCTGAACGGCTTTGGAACAGCCTTCGTCCATGGTGAAACGCTCTCTGTCCCAGTCACATGCAGAGCCCAGTTTCTTTAACTGGCTTACGATCGTTCCGCCGTACTCCTCTTTCCACTTCCATGCACGTTCCAGAAATTTCTCTCTTCCAAGATCTTCTTTCTCAATTCCTTCTTTTTTCAGAGCATCGATGATCTTTACTTCTGTAGCAATGCTGGCGTGGTCCGTTCCTGGCTGCCACAAAGTATTATAACCCTGCATCTTCTTAAACCGGATCAGAATATCCTGCAGTGTCTCATCCAGCGCATGTCCCATATGAAGTTTTCCCGTAATGTTTGGAGGCGGGATTACGATAGTATAAGGTTTCTTGGTTTCATCTACTTCCGCGTGGAAGTATTTGTTATCCAGCCATTTCTGGTACAGGCGGTCTTCAATCTCGCCCGGATTATAAGTTTTTTCTAATTCTTTTTTCATGCTGCTAACTCCTATCTGAAATATCTATTTTATTTTTTTGTTTGTCCGCTTCTCTTTCATGCCGGGTCAGCGCCTGCTGACATTCATTCAGCCGGTGCTCCAGCCTCTCGCGGCATACAATCCGCTTCGGCAGATCAAACAATGCTTTCGGGTAATACAGCCATGCTCTGGCCTTCTTTAAATGATATTTTTCCAATACATGGACCAGATTTTCTGCATTTTCCGTAAGATCTTCACAGAATTTCAATCTGGAAGAAATTTTAGTACAAAATTCAAATAAATTCCACTGTTCTTCTGAAATATAGCAGAATAACACCTCAAATTTTTCATAATAAAGCTTAAGATCACTGGCAATATCCTGATAATCAGACTCCAGCCGCATCCGGGAACTGGTCTTGTGACCGCTCATCATGCGATAAAGCCTCTCTGTTTCCAATGCTTTCTTCTGTATCTGATACAAAATGATCAGGAACAGAAGGACAACGATCACAACTGCAGCTGCCTGCCATAGAAATCTTATGATCGGAAATTCAAAATATACAACTGCAGCTGCTGCCAGAATCAGGGCCGCAATGGCCATGACCATAAACGATCTGAAAATCACCTGCTTGTTTTTTCGTTCTTTCTCAGCTGTCTGAATTTTCCCATACAGTTCCTGTTCCTCTTTCGTAACAATATCCAGTTCCTTTTCCAGCTGTTTCTTTTCTCCTTCCAGAGACTGTATCTTCTGCAGCCCTGTCATCAGTTCTTTTTCTCTCTCCCACAAAGGAAAGAATTCCTCATCACTGACCCGTCCGCCGGATATATCATAAAAGTTTCTGGCAAATGCCCGGTTATACAGCCGGGCTGCTTCCTCCACTTCTTTTGCTTCTTCATCTCCCAAATGTTCTATTGTCTCAAGATCTTCTTCTCTTGCCAGGATGCCTGCGATTTCATCTTCATATAAAGTTACAAACCGTTGTTCCAAAAGCACTTCTTTTGTATTCTCAAGATCTTCAGATAATCTCTTTTTTGTATTCATCTTTCCACTTCTCCAGTACTGCTTTTGTCAATCTTCTTGTTATCACGTCATCCGCTTTCTTCCTATGGTAATCTATTTTCTTCAATTTGACAAACTCTTCTTGATTTTCTATTTCTTCCTCCCTCTGCTTTATATTATCATAAATTGTCCTGCACCGCTCCTCTGAAAAGGAAATTTTCTCACCATCTTTTATAAATGAGCTATAATCTCCCTGGAGATACGATACCATAAAATAGGCTTCCTGTACCTCTCTTCTTTCCTTGATTGCCAGCGCTTTCCGAAAAGATTCCTTTGCCTCATCGAAACAAAACATCCTGCTCTGGCACAGCCCCAGATGATACAGAATCTCGATTCTCTCCCTTGCCTGAAACTGTCCCACAGCATCTTTTAACGCCTGATATCCTTTCATCGCGCTCAAATACTGATGATGTTCCAGATACATGTCTGCCAGCATTTTCTGTTTCTTGGCCATAGAATATAAATAGGTCGTCCGCAGCCGCTGCTGGAACTGCTGCTTTTCATCTGCGGTAAAAAAATTTCTGAAATTGATGATTTCCTTGATCTGCTGGACTGCATCTTCGTTTTCCAGAGAAATGCCCAGTTCTTCTTTCATATACGATTTCATACGGAAGTCAATTCCTTCCATCAGGAAAAAGATCATATACTGATCCAGAAGATAGCATAACTCTTCATAGCTGGAAAAAGATCTGTGGATCTTTTCAATCCGGTAAGGATATGACGCTTCCTGCGTTTCACAAAGTACGATCTTACTCATGAGATTCCCCCCTTTCCAGCCGAATCACCTGCTGCCATACCTGATGGCTGGACGGTCTTATGCTTCCGAATCCTTCATCGGTTACTTTAATTTTGCACCGGCCCGGAGAAAGATATTCTCCCCGCATCTTCAGCTTATAGACAATATCTCTGCTCTTCTTCAGCCCTGTCAGCGGCATGCAGACGGAAGCCATCTTTCTTCCTTCTTTGCTTCTGAATTCAAATATGATCTTTGTAATTCCGGATACAAAGATTTCAATCTCTCCTTTTGCCTCAAACCACGGCTTTCCTTCCGGAAGCAGAGGATAAAACACATCTCTTCCATGATGATGAAGTACCAGCCCAATCTGGCATAAGGTCATCTGATCTGTGATGATACGGGCATCCTGCTTTTCGGATCCTGTCTCTTTTCCTGCCAGATATGCCGCTCCCTGCGCAAAAAGATGTTTTCCCATAAAAACTCTTCTTCCCCGGCACAAAATTCTTGTGGACTGCTGAAACCACTGTCCGTCAAATCCTTCTCCGCACAGATAAACAGAGGCCGTCACCCCCCGGGACAGGGTGTTCTTTATGATTTCCGAAAAAGCCTGGTCTTTTTCTCCTCTGGTCCTGGCTTTTTCCATCTGCCTGGTCATATCCTGTTTTTCTACGACTGTCTTTCCGGACTGTTCTTTTACTTCATAATAGACAAATCTGGCGCCGTCATAATCGTAGACCGCTGTTTTTCCGCGTTTCAGGTCGTTGTTCTGAATTTTAACCAGCCCAAGGACTGCCTCTTCTTTCGTATAAAGCTTTACAACACCTTCTCCTTCCAGCCGTTCACTGAGTTCCTCTGCTTCTTTTATCTCCATTGGAGTCAGCTGGTCCATTACGATGCCGAATGATCCCTTATGTTCCTTGTCCTGATCCAAAATCTCTGTTATGTAATCTGCCCATGAACCCTTGTACTGTACCGGCTCCTCTTCTGTAATCCTCTGCCCGTCCATCCGGCAGATATAAACTTTGCCGTTTTCGAAGTGTAATCCTGTCTGCATTTTTTAATCCCCTGTCATCGGTTTGATAAAGTTTACCATGCTTTTTTTAATCTGATACTGTTCCATTGATGTTATGATTCCATCTCTGTACTTTTCCCTTGTCATCTCGTTCAGCTCATAAAACCGGCTTCCTTTACTTTGTTCAATGTGCCGGATAAACCGGATATCTTTTCTCCTCCGTGTTTCTTCTCCCGGGGCAGCGATAAAATAGTCATTCAGCTCATCCGCAAATATCACAGCGGATGTCACATAATATCCCGGGAACAGTTCTTTCATCGTCAGTTCTTTCCATTGTTTTCCTCTTGCATAGGCATAATGGAATACCATCTGCAGACCTTCCGGAGCCTGATATTCGATGAACGTCTCTCCATACAAATATTTGGGAAGATCCAGATAATCCACAAATTCAAACAGTACCGGAAAAATATCCCCTGTCTGGAGCTGCATATCTCTGATCTTCTCGATCCGCCTTCTTTGTTTTTCTCCTAATTCTTTTCCTTTGTAATATCCAAGATACAGGCCCTGATATACCCAGTCTTTTTTGCCTGCATCGATCTTTCGTCCTACCTGTTCATAGAAAAGTTCAGGCAGTTCATTGTGGCTGCGGCAGGCATAATCTACATATTCCACCAGGACGGAATCCGTCAGTTCCTGATTTGGCTCACCCTCTGTCAGGTACTGGTCAAATACCGGGAATTCCGTTCCATCGATTCCTTCCTGAATGCATGTCCTGAGCACTTCTTCCACGAAAGAATTCTCATACATATCCATTTCTTTTCCTGCTTCCCACAGCTTTAACATCTGTTCCCGTTTTCCTTTAAAATATGTCTGGAGGTATTCTATGATCTCTCTGTTGTACTGCCCATGTTCGAAGGCACGGCTGCACATGCCGATCAGCATATCGGACCGCTGCGCATTCAGTGCATTCAGTGCGTAGACTGTCACCTTTTTCAGCAGATCCGGTTTCAGGAAATGATAGCCATACTGCTGTATGCCTTTTAAAGCTTCTTCATACAGACCTCCTGCGATAAAATATTCGATCATATGGATTCGATTCTTTGGAGGGAGTTTCTTCCAGTCCACATACTGCAGAGCCTTTTTCAGCTCCTCTTTCTTCTCATTTTTCCAGTAGTAATCCAGAACTTTTTCAAAAATCTCCTGTCTGCATCCTTCTTCCAGAGAACCACATTCTACAGCCGCAAGAACCTCCGGAAAATCCTGTTCGGAAAGCTTTGTTTTTCTCAGAAATTCTTTACTCTTGTAAAGCAGATAGTGTTCGTTGGTTCCGCTGCATCTTTGACAGTATGTCCGGATCTGCTCCCTGGTCCAGATCTGGTTCAGCTGATAGGTCACTGATCCCACATACCGATTCTCCTCCTGATCAAAAAATACAAGCAGCGCGCTGGAATCCAGAATCTCAACATATTCTGTTCTCCCCTTCATTGATTTGATATCCGGCTGACGCTTCTGCTTCTGAAATACCGCCACTTTTTTCAAAAATGCCTGATCGCAGACCAGTTCCTGATAAAATAAAACATTTCCAAGATCATCTGCTGTCTCCTCTTTCTCCAGCAGCTCCTCAAAATAGTAATGATAGAGCAGAGAAAGATGCTGATTGAGGCGTCCTTCTTTCAATTCCTCTGCCAGGAACGGAAAAATAATCTCTTCATAATTCTGAAAAATCCTCTGGTATCTTCTCCTGTTGCTTATGACATTTGCATAGAGGTAGCTCTGCTCATACCGGCTCAGTGTGTTGCTGTAGGAAAAATAGATCAGAATCTCTTCCGGAAGCACAGGATACTGATCCTCCGGAATCGTACGGAGAAACGCCTCCTGCAGTCCGATCAGCTGAATTCCTTCTTCCAGTGCCTTTTCATAATATGGATGACAGTCTGCCTCCATACAATTCCCCTGAATCAAAAGCGCGCAGATTCCCTGCAGCACCTCTGTCATCGGATATTCTTCATAAATACATACAAGAAGCCATAACAGTTCTTCTGAAAATGTTTTTTCCCTGGAAATCAGAAAACAGACTCTCTGAATCAGTTTATCGCTTAAAAGTTCTTCTTTTGCGGCAAATTCCAGAACATCCAGTTCAAAAGGCTCCAGCCGGTGCAGAAGTTCCGGCGTCTCTCCAAAGAGGCAGCATGCTTCAAACTGCAGCAGAGGAGACCGATCCCCTCTCTGATAAACTTCTTTCATCTTTTCAATCTGAATCCTGGCGTCATAAGCGATATCCTTATCCAGATTGATCAAAAACCAGAGCAGAAAACCATTATCCGGATGTTCCTTAAACAGCTGACGGATCTCATTGACGGCCTGCTGGATTGTCTCTTCCTTTCTGTCATAGAGCGCGTTCAGATAAGCATAGTATCCTTTCAGACTTTCACCGGCGTCTTCAAGAAATGACCGTACATCATTCAGCCGGCTCTTCATATCTTTCTCACCGGAAAGAATCCCAAGATGCAGTCTTGCCAGCTGATACGCTTTGCTATGATTCAGTCCTGCCGGCATCTGGTTTAAAATCTGATACTCTCTCTTGATAAATTCATCCTGCTCAATTCTGCCTGTACAGAAATCCACATATGCCTGGAACATTTTCTTCTGCTTGGACTGTTCCTGCTTTATTTTTTCTTCTACATTCTCTTCATAGGTAACTTCAATGTCAATCACATCATGCACGGTCTCAAAAATCACATGACAGACACTTCCATCCTGAGGGATCGCCTCCAGATATACTGGAAGATGGAAAAAGCCATCCTCGAAATCCCCGCTGCTGAAAGTTTCATTTTCCACCGAAAGAAACTCGCCCCGGATGCTGACTCTTCCTTCTATGTGTCCCCATCCTTCCCGCTTTACCGTGATCTTCAGCGGGTCATCCAGATTCCACTGAAAAATCTGATATTTGCTCTTGGCAGCCGTCAGTCTCACCGGCTCTTTCTGTTTTGCCGTAATCAGAAATTCTTCCAGAATCTGTTCCCGGTTGCGCCCCATCAGCAGCTGATGATATACATTTTGATATTCCGGGTATTGTCCCAGATATTTTTCTTTAAATGATTCTGAAAAAAAGAGGGCCTTGGCTCTGTTCTTATCTTCCTTCAGCATTTCTGTAAAGGTTTGTAACTGTTCTGACATAATCCGTCTTTCGCTCCTTGCCAATCAAATACATTGCTCGTATAATATAATAGATCTCAATTAAATTTTATTATACCAAATTTCGACACAATAGAAAAGAAGGTTTGTTATCATGGAAAAAAAACAGGCATTTCACGGAAGTGATTTAGAAAAAATAGAAAAAATTTATGGAATCAAAAAAGAAGACATCATCCCCTTTGGCGGAAACGTAAATCCTCTGGGGATTTCACCTCTTTTAAAGCAGAGCATGGCCGAACACCTGGACTCTGTCTGCGAATATCCGGACAGAGATTATAAAGAGCTGAGGGACTCCCTGAGCTATTATCTTGGAATTCCGGCCGCCAATATCATCCCGGGGAACGGAGCAACTGAGCTGATCGGCCTCACATTTCAGGTCCTGTGCCCGAAAAATGCTCTGCTGCTGGCTCCCACCTACTCAGAATATACACGGGAAATTTCTCTGGCAGGCGGTTCCTACAAAGAATACTTTCTGAAAGAAGAGAATGATTTTCATCTGGATCTGGAAGACCTGAAAAATCATCTTACCAAAGATGTAGATCTGTTTGCTTTCTGCAATCCCAATAATCCTACTTCCAGTGCTCTGGATACCGGTGAAATCCGTGAGATTCTGGAACACTGCCGCAGACAGGGAATTTTTGTTATGATCGATGAGACCTATGTGGAATTTGCGCCGGACATCCAAAAAATCTCCGCAGTTCCCCTTGTCCCGGATTATGACAACCTTATGATCCTCCGTGGAACATCCAAGTTTTTCGCGGTTCCCGGCCTTCGTCTCGGTTACGGCCTCTGTTCCAATTCCCGTTTTCTCGAGGAACTCAGCCGGATCAAAAATCCGTGGACGATCAATACTCTGGCCGCAGTATCCGGCGGCGTTATGTTTCAGGATGAGTCTTATATCCAGCGCACCAGATCCTTAATCTCAGAAGAGCGGAAGCGTTGTCTTGATATTCTGTCTCAATGTCCTCAATATAAAACGTATCCGGCTTTTGCGAATTTTCTTCTGGTTCGTCTAATGGACGGCACAACATCTTTTGAGATGTTTGAAAAATGCATTCGAAAGAACCTGATGATCCGGGACTGCAGCAGCTTTGAGGGGCTGCAGGGTGAATACATCCGGTTCTGTATTCAGACAAAAGAAGCCAATGACCGTCTCCTGAAAATATTGACAGAGCAATAAACAGATTGTATCTGCAGACAGAATTCCATTTTACCTGTATTTGGGACAAAAAAATAAAAAGCTTTCTTTTTGGAAACCGGCTCTTCCAGGCCTTTCCGCTAAAGAAAGCTTTTTTGATTTTCTATTTTGCTGCGATAACTTCAATCTCAATCAGCGCGCCTTTTGGAAGGGCTCCCGCTTCTACACAGGATCTCGCTGGTTTGCTGTCATTAAAATAAGTTTCGTAGATTTCATTTACAACTCCGAAATCGCTGACGTCATCTAAAAATACCGTTGTCTTGATCACGTCACTCAGAGTCAGACCTGCCGCCTTTAAGACAGCCTTCAGATTCTCAAGCACCTGTTTTGTCTGTGCTTCGATTCCTTCCGCCAGTTCCTGGGTATTCGGATCCAGACCGATCTGACCTGATGTAAATACAAAATTTCCTGCCTCTACCGCATGGCAGTACGGCCCTACTGCTGCAGGTGCATTTTCTGCATTGATTATCTTCTTTTCCATGATTTCACCTTCTGTCTGATATTTTCCTTTTTAAGGCAAATGCCTTACTCGATCCAGCCAATGGATGGGTAATAACGGAACCAGGCCTTGCCCAGAATTTCATCCCTTCTGACATAATGCGTCTGCCAGTCTCTGGCGTCATTGGAATTATTCCGGTTATCTCCCATAACGAAATATCCGTCTTTCGGCACTGTGTAAGGCCCAAAATCCTCTACCGGCTCTTCCTTGATATACGGCTCGTCCAGCGGGGTTGTGCTGTTGTTGATGTATACCTTTCCGTCTCTTACTTCCACTGTCTCTCCCGGAAGCGCAATGACTCTTTTGATAAACCATTCCTCTTCGTTGTCCGGATATTCAAAGATGATAATATCTCCCCGTTCCGGATCGTTAAACCAGTAAGCGGTTCTAAGAGCAATCAGTTTATCGCCTGTCATAATCGTATTCTCCATGGACCCACTTGGAATATTTGCGTTAATGATCACAAAGTTTGTAATCACTTCCGTCAGTCCAATGGTAATGATAATGCAAAGAATCCAGCTGAATACCTCTCTCTTCCAGGATCTTTCTTTCTTTGCCTTTTTGCTCATGATTCCTAGTCCTCAAAACCGCGGTAAATAATCTCATGTCTTCCCGGTCCGTTGGAAATCAAAGTAATCGGATAACCTATCTTTTCCTCGATAAACTCAACATATTTGCGGCAGTTCTCCGGAAGATCTTCATATTTTGTAATACCGCGGATATCACATTTCCATCCTGGCAGAACTTCCAAGACCGGTTTTGCCTTCTCTAACTTATTCGTTGTCGGGAAATCTGTTGTGACTTCACCGTCAATTTCATATCCTACACATACCGGAATCTCATCCAGATATCCCAGTACATCCAATACTGTAAACGCAACATCAGTTGTTCCCTGCAGGCGGCATCCATACTTCGTTGCCACAACGTCAAACCATCCCATTCTTCTTGGACGTCCTGTTGTCGCTCCGAATTCTCCGCCGTCTCCGCCTCGTTTCCTGAGCTCATCTGCTTCATCTCCGAAAATCTCACTTACAAACGCTCCTGCTCCTACTGCGCTGGAATATGCTTTTACAACCGTTACGATCTTTTTGATCTCATATGGAGGGATTCCCGCTCCGATTGCGCCGTATCCTGCTAAAGTAGATGAGGATGTTACCATCGGATAAATTCCGTGATCCGGATCCTTCAGAGAACCAAGCTGACCTTCCAGAAGAATCTCTTTTCCTTCTTTCAGAGCCTGATTCAGGAACAATGAAACATCACACACATATGGCTCTACCATTTTTCTGTATTCCATCAGCGTCTGGAAGAGTTCTTCTTCATCCAGAAGCGGTTTGTGATATAAATGTTCCAAAAGCACATTCTTTGTCTCACACACTTTATGGATCTTATGTTTTAATGACTCTTCATCAAACAATTCACTGACCTGAAATCCGATCTTTGCATATTTGTCAGAATAAAACGGCGCGATTCCGGATTTTGTGGATCCGAAAGATTCTTTTCCAAGCCGCTCTTCTTCATACTGATCAAACAGTACATGATACGGCATTACCATCTGCGCTCTGTCTGACACAAGGATCTTTGGTCTCGGAACTCCCTGTGATACAATGCTTTCAATTTCTTCAAATAATACGGGAATATTTAACGCTACTCCATTTCCAATGACGCTGGTCGTATGGTTATAGAATACTCCAGATGGCAGGGTATGCAGAGCGAATTTACCATAATCATTGATGATGGTATGTCCTGCGTTTGCCCCTCCCTGGAAACGAACGATGATATCAGATGTTTCACCCAGCATATCTGTAATCTTTCCTTTACCTTCGTCTCCCCAATTGGCTCCAACAATTGCTTTTACCATATGTGTATCCTCCTAAATTCAATTTCCTGTGGCTTGCATGCTGTCCCTTCTGACAGAATGACAGCATTTTCATTCTATATTGTTTTATGCACTCTGTCAAGGCAGTGTGCCAAAATGCCCCTTATTTTTCCTAAAAGTTGCCTAATATTTTGAAATCTTTTGTCTCTTCCCGAATGCCTGCCAGAGCATTTCGAATAGCCGGATCATTCAGGTTTCCAATCACATCAATGTAAAATCCATATTCCCACTGACGTCCCGGAAGAGGTCTGGATTCAATGTTGCACATATTGACGTCATTAAACATAAAATGCATCAGGATATTGTACAAAGATCCGACTTCATGCGGCGCGCTGAAACTGATGCTGACTTTTCGGGCGTCTGTTCTGTACTGCTTTTTCTTTGACATGATCACAAAACGCGTCGTATTATTTCCTTCATAGTTTACTTCTCTCTGCAGGATCTTAAGACCATAAAGCTTCGCGGCTCTTTTGCTGCAGATTGCCGCTTTTGACGGGTCTTTGTCATCTGCCACTTTTTTAGCGCTGATGGCTGTATTGGCAACTTTTACCTGGTCCCAGTCCCACTGATCCAGGAATTTTTTGCACTGCAGAAGTCCCTGATGATGGGAATAAACCTTTTTGATCTGGTCTAAGCTGGAATCCGGAAGCCCTGCAAGAACATGATGGCACTCAACTGTTTCCTCTCCTACAATGCAGATATCATAATCCAGGATCATATCATAGATCCCGCTGACCGTTCCGGCGGATGTATTCTCAATTGGAAGGACTCCATAATCGGCTTCTCCGGCATCCAGTGTTTTGACTACATCTTTAAATTCAGGCACAGAAAAATTCTTTACATCTTCTCCGAAATATTTTACCATAGCCTCTTCCTGATAAGCTCCCGGAATTCCCTGATATACCACCTTTGTATCTTCGTTGATGTCCAGATGATCTACCTCCACAAAATTTTTCTGAATATAGTGATCCTCTCTGGACAGGATACTGTACTGGTATCTTCTGCTGATAGACATCAGCTGCAGAAAAATCTCTTCTGTAGCTTTTTTCATAAAAGGATTTTCTTCTCCTTTTGTCAGCACTTCGATCTTTTGTTTTTCTCTTTCAGGATCGTAAATTGCCTTTCCCGTTCCTCGTTTATTTTCTGCCACTTCCGCCGAGCATTTCATTCTCTGCGAAAACAGCTTTACCAGTTTATCATCAATTTCATCAATTTCCTGTCGTATTTGTGTTAACTCTCTCATTTGTTCCTCAATTCCTTTTCCAATGTCTCTTTTAACTGGGTCACTGTTTTTTGAAGCAGTGGATGCATCAGATAAGGCGCAATCTCTTCCAGCGGTTCCAGGACAAACATCCTCTTGTGCATCTCTTTATGCGGAATTGTAAGTTCTCTCTCATTTACAATCCGGTCATCATACATAAGGATGTCCAGATCCAGGGTTCTCGGCCCCCAGTGAATGGTTCTCTTCCGTCCTGCCTGTTTCTCCAGATCCATCAGGAAATCCAGAAGTTCCATTGGTTCTTTCAGTGTGTCAATGGCAATGCAGCCATTCAGAAAATCTTCCTGCTCCACTCCGCCGTAAGGTTTTGTCTCGATCAGACTGGAAACATGAACCACCCTGGTATCTTCCTGAGCTTCAATCCTGTCAATGGCTCTGCTGATATATTCCATCCTGTCTCCCATATTGGAGCCAACACCAATATATGCCCTGTGCCATCCTCTGGAAATTTTGACTGCCACGCTATCCAGCGGAATCCCGATCGGCGCCCACGGTTTTTTTACCTGAATCTCGAGTTTTTTCACAAGAGGGAATTCCAGAAGAAGAGTTTTTGCCAGTGTCTCTGCGACTCTCTCAATTAAATCGAACGTATTGTTTTCCATGATTTCCGCAATTCTGTGACACACTTTTCCGTAATCCACTGAAAAATCAATGCAGTCACTGATGCCTGCCCGTTTGGTGTCCGTATCAAGAACCGCGGATACGAGAAATTTCTGTCCCAGCACCTTCTCTTCTTTGTAGACTCCGTGGTTGCTGTAGATTTCCAAGTTTCGAATGATAATCTGATCTGCCATATGACCACTCTCCTTTTACATCGCACAGATTGCTTCTATCATATCCAGCGCCCTTTTATTTTCTTTTATATCGTGGACTCTGAAAAAACGGCATCCTTTCATATATCCGCATACTGTTGTGGCAACAGTTCCCTCGACTCTCTGGTCTGACGGAAGGTCTAATGTCAGACCGATCATGGATTTTCTGGAAGTTCCCAGCAGAACCGGCACTCCCCATTGTCCCATGATTTCCAGATGATTCATCAGCATCAGATTCTGCTCCAGACTCTTTGCAAATCCAATGCCCGGATCCAGCATGATCTTCTCTTTTTTCATTCCTGCCTGCAAAGCCAGATCCATTGTCTCCTGCAGATCATCCGCCACATCTTTCAGATAGTCCTTGTACTCCGTATCTTTTCGGTTATGCATCAGACACGCTGCAATATCCGCGTCAGCCAGCACTTCTGCCATGGTTCCATCCCATTTCAGTCCCCAGATATCATTGATCAGATCGGCTCCCGCAGCAATTCCTGCTTTGGCCACCCCTGATTTGTAAGTATCCAGTGAAACCGGAACATCGAATTCCTTCTTTACTGCCTCAATGACCGGAGCTGTTCTCTCGATTTCTTCCTGATCTGAAATCAAAGTATATCCCGGTCTTGTGGATTCTCCGCCTACATCAATGATATCCGCTCCCTGTTCGATCATCTCCCGGGCATGACGCAGCGCCGCATCCAGATTGTTGTATTTTCCTCCGTCAGAAAATGAATCCGGCGTTACGTTGAGAATCCCCATAATATATCCATGCTGTTCTGTCTGAAAATCTCTGTTCCCTATTCTCATATATGGTCTCCTAATATCTGTATCTGTTGTTTTTTTTGTCTTCCGGCCAATAGCATTCCTTCTTTGCACTGCAGTGGATGCAGTCCCTCGACAGTTTATCCGCGTCATAAAAAATATCGGAAAAACTCTCCGGATCACTTTGTCCTTCTCTTCGATGTCCCCTGATCGTATCTGTGATCAGAGAAATCTCCCACGGCTCATATCCGCATTCCGGCAGGATCTCTTCTGCAAGATCCGCGCCGGCTTCTTCATGAGATTTTCCTTTCTCATATTCTTCCATCCTTCCGAGATCATGAAGGAAAGCAGTTCCATAGATAATATCTTTGGAAATCTCCAGTTTCTTTTCCAGAACGATAATGTAACAGATTCTTGCCACAGCTAGAAAATGCTCCATATCATGACAGCAGAAACGTCTGTCCCGCTCCTTTTTTTTCAATCTCTGATATTCTCTTTGAAATATTTTGTTTTGGATTATTTTCTGGTATCGTTCCACATTTCTTTCCCCTGTAATTCCTTCTGAAAAGACAAAGTTCCGAAAATTACGATCACATCGTCTTTCCCGGCTTTCTCCTTTACTTCTTCCAGACAGGAAGCCAGCCGTTTTCTTATATATACTGTTTCACAGTATTTTTCCGCTGCCTCTCCAAGCTTCCTGCTGGAAAGCGCCCGCGGATTATCCGGCGCCACTGTGTAAATACAGTCAGCGATTCCCGCCGTCTCCTCCAGCATCTGCTCATATTCCTTATCTGCCAGTACACCCATTATATAAATTATTCTCTTGTTTGTAAAATTATTTCGAAGAAATTCTGCCAGACATCTGGCTCCGTCCGGATTATGGGCGCCGTCACAGAAAATCTCCGGATCTTCTGACAGCAGTTCCAGGCGTCCTCTCCATACAGTATTCCTGAATCCTTCTTCTGTCTGAAACTCACTGATGCAGTAATAATTTTTAATGATCTCCAGCACTTCCAAAGCAGTCGCTGCATTGTATATCTGATGGGTCCCCAGAAGCGGGATCTCAATTTTTTCATACCACCGTCCATGACTGCTTCGGTAAGAAAAACTTTGTCCTTTCAGCGACTGGGATAAAATACGGATTCCGGCAGTATTCACAAAGTCAAGGCGGCAGTGTTTTGCTTCTGCCGCGGCCTTGATCACTTCATTGGCTTCCTGATCATTATCATAAGAGACGACAGGACATCCTTCTTTTATGATTCCCGCCTTTTCTCCCGCAATTTCAGTGATCGTATTCCCAAGATACTGCATATGATCATATCCGATCGAAGCAATCACCGTACAGACCGGCCGTGAAACAATATTAGTAGCATCCAGTCTTCCGCCCATTCCTGTTTCCAGCAGCACTGCGTCCACTTTTTTGTCACGGAAATACAAAAAACTCAAGGCTGTCTCAATCTCAAACATGGTCGGATGATCCATCCCGTCCTTTACCATACCGTCTGCTTCCTTTTTTACCTGTTCCACATAATAGCACAGATCTTCTTTGGATATATTTTCTTCATTGATCCGAAACCGTTCCTCATAGGAAAAAGAAGCCGGGGAAACATATCGTCCTGCCCGGTATCCGCTTTCCCGAAATACGGAAGCCAGAAAAGCAAGGATCGATCCCTTGCCGTTGGTTCCCGCAATGTGTACGATCCTCAGCTGCTCCTGAGGATTTCCCAGCCGTCTAAGCAGTTCCCGGATACTGTCCAGTCCAAGTACAGTTCCAAACTTATTGGTGTTTTGTATGAAATTCATCGCTTCGTCATAAGTCATATCCGGTTCTCCTCTATCTTTTCTCAGGTTCTGCAGCCAGAGCCTCTTTGATTACCTGATTCATGTCTTTTACATACACAATCTCAAGTCCTTCTGTGATTTCTTCATGGAATTCTCCGATATCTTTTCTGTTGGATTTTGGCACCAGAACTTTTCGAATTCCCAGCCGTTTCGCTGCCAGAAGTTTTTCTTTCAAACCGCCGATTGGCAGAACTTCACCCCGGATCGTTACTTCTCCGGTCATCGCCAGATCTCCATGCACCTTTTTCTTCGTAATGGCTGAAAGCACCGCTGTTGTCATGGTAATACCCGCAGACGGCCCGTCTTTTGGAACCGCTCCTTCCGGAACGTGGATATGAATGTCGTGTTTTTCGAAAAAGTCTGACTTGATCTTATATTTTCTGCTCTGGCTGCGGATATAACTGATGGCCGCCTGAGAAGATTCTTTCATTACATCTCCCAGAGATCCGGTCACCTGGATTCGGCCTTTTCCCGGCATTACATTGACTTCTATTTTCAGCGTTGCTCCTCCGACCGGCGTCCATGCCAGTCCATGAACGATTCCGATCTGATCCCGCAGAGACTCTTTTTCCCACTCATACGGCGGATTTCCAAGATAATCCTGTACTTTCTTCTTCGTAATCGTAACTTTTCTATGCTTCTTCTGGAAAATATCTTTTGTTACTTTTCTGGATACCTGCCCGATCTTTCTTTCCAGGTCTCGGACGCCTGCCTCTCTCGTATAAGAGGAAATCAGGAATTTTATGGCATCGTCTTTCCACTGGATCTGCTGTTCATTCAATCCATTGGCTTCTCTTTGCTTTTTCACCAGATATTTTTCCGCAATATGATATTTTTCATTTTCTGAATAGCTGGACACCTCGATGATCTCCATACGATCCAGCAGAGGTCTTGGGATCAGGGACAGGTCGTTTGCCGTTGCAATGAAAAGTACATCGCTCAAATTCAGCGGAACCTCCAGATAATGATCCTGAAAATGTTCATTCTGTTCCGGATCCAGCACTTCCAGCAGGGCAGAAGCTGTATCTCCTCGCTGATCCTTTCCGGCTTTATCTATCTCATCCAAAAGCATCAGCGGATTTCGGACTTTGACTCTGCGCAGCGCTTCCACGATTCGTCCCGGCATGGCACCCACATAAGTTTTCCTGTGCCCGCGGATTTCGGACTCATCTCTCACACCGCCCAGAGACAGACGGATATATTCTTTCTCCGTTGCCTTGGCAATGGATTTGGCAATGGATGTTTTCCCTGTGCCCGGAGGGCCAAACAGACATAAGATCGCCGCATCCTTTTTCCCGCTCATGGCGCGGGCTGCCAGATATTCCAGAATTCTTTCTTTTACTTTTTCCAGACCGTAATGGTCTTCATTTAAGATCTTTTCCGCCCGGTCCAGATCCTGGGAATCCCTGGAGCGGCGTTCCCACGGCACATCCAGCATCGTCTCAATATAAGTCCTTAAAACGGAGCTTTCCGGCGTGCTCATTCCGATAGCCTGAAATCTGCCAATCTCCTTTTTTATTTTATCTTTTACTTCTTTTGAAGCCTTCAGTTTCCTCAGCTGGTCCAGAAACTCCTGTGCCTCATCTTCGACACTGGTTTCCCCCAGTTCTTCCCGAATCACCTTCATCTCTTCCCGAAGCATATATTCTTTTTGATTTTTATCTACATTTGCCCTGACTTTTTTCTGGATTTCACCGCGGATCTGCATGACTTCCAGCTCTTCCCCCAGAAGAGCCAGCATTGCTTCACATCTGGCTTTTAAATCCATTTCTTCCAGGATTCTCTGCTTGTCTTCCAGGGAAAATGGTATATGAGTCGCCAGCTGATCAACCAGCAGTTCCAGATCCTGCTGCATCAGGATATAGCTGACAAGATTCTGATCCATCTTGCCCCATGTTTCTGCATAGTGTTCAAAACTTTCTTTGATCGAACGGATCATAGCCTCCCTTTCATATGGCGCGAAAGGTTCCTGCTCCACATGATTGTAAGCGACTTCTACACGAAACAGCGGTTCTTCATCTACAACGCCCGTCATTTCCGCCCGGAATAGTCCTTCCGCAAAAATTCTTACAATATTCTGCGGAAGTTTTACCATCTGTTTGATCTTTGCCAATGTACCCACCTGATACAGATCAATGATTCCCGGATCCTCCACTGTGGGATCCATCTGATTATTCAGGAAGATCAGCTGATCCTGCTCCATCGCCTCCTCAATGGCCCGGATTGACTTGCTTCTGGATACATCAAAATGAATCACCGTGTTGGGGAAGACATATTTTCCTCGCAGGGCAAGCATTGGTAATGTTTTTTTCATTTGACACTCCTTCTTAAAAGAAAAACTGCTTTTGACACAAGAATTTCTTGTACGAAAGCAGTTTTTGCTTCAGGCTTCCGCCTGATTCCATCTTGTTTACGCAATCTCAGGATTGCTCTTCATCATTCTCTTCTTGGACGCTGAAGATTTCACCTTCCGGTCGGAATATTCAATCTTCGGTTCTGCGCCATTCTCCACCACATCTTTTGTGATGATGCACCTGGATACATTTGGCTCTGAAGGAATCTGATACATCAGTTCCATGATAACCTCTTCTACGATTGCGCGAAGTCCTCTTGCACCTGTCTTACGGTCCAGAGCTTTGCGGGCAATCGCTTCCAGTGCTTCGTCTTCAAACTCAAGCGCAACGCCGTCCATCTCAAATAATTTCTTATACTGTTTCACAAGCGCGCTTTTTGGCTCCTTCAAAATACGAACCAGCGCGTTCTGATCCAGAGGATTTAATGACACATTAACCGGTACACGTCCGATAAATTCCGGAATCAGTCCGTATTTTACAAAATCCTCCGGCAGCACCTGGTGAAGCAGTGCCCCCAGGTCTTTTTCTGTCTGGCCGACCACATCTGCGCCAAATCCAATGGATTTTTTCCCGATTCTGGATTCAATGATCTTCTCCAGACCATCAAATGCTCCTCCGCAGATAAACAGAATATTGGTCGTATCAATCTGAATGAATTCCTGATGCGGATGCTTTCTTCCACCCTGAGGCGGAACAGACGCAACCGTTCCTTCTATAATCTTCAGGAGCGCCTGCTGAACACCCTCACCTGATACATCCCTGGTAATTGACGTATTTTCAGACTTCCTTGTGATCTTATCAATCTCATCAATATAGATGATGCCGCACTGTGCACGCTCAATGTCATAATCCGCCGCCTGGATGATCTTCAAAAGGATGTTCTCCACATCCTCTCCAACATATCCTGCTTCTGTAAGAGCCGTGGCATCTGCAATGGCAAACGGCACATTCAGCATCTTCGCCAGAGTCTGAGCCAGAAGAGTCTTTCCTGATCCTGTCGGGCCCAGCATTAAAATATTGCTCTTCTGAAGATCAACATCAGAATCTCCGCCCATCAGGATTCTCTTATAATGGTTGTATACGGCTACAGACAGGACTTTCTTTGCCTCATCCTGACCGATCACATACTCATCCAGGAATTCCTTGATCTCTTTTGGCTTCTTTAAATGGATCTCGGCATCTTCCACATATTGTTCAAATTCTTCCGCAATAATCTCGGAACAGATATCGATACACTCATCACAGATATAAACGCCTTTTGCTTTCGGACCTGCAATCAGCTTGCGTACCTGATCCTGAGTCTTATTACAGAAAGAACATCTTAGTACTTTCTTTTCATCGTTATAATTTGGCACCAGAACACCTCAATTCTCTTTCCTTATTGTCTCTTTTCGACAACTTTGTCAATCAGACCATAATCCACTGCTTCCTGAGCAGAAAGCCAGTTATCACGATCCGTGTCTTTGGCAATGGTCTCATACGGCTGTCCGGTATTTTCACTTAAAATCGTATTCAAACGTTTTTTCGTCTTCAGAATATGTTCTGCGGCAATCTCAATCTCTGTTGCCTGTCCCTGTGCTCCTCCGGATGGCTGATGAATCATGATTTCTGCATTCGGCAAAGCAAATCTCTTGCCTTTTGCTCCTCCTGCCAGAAGAAAAGCTCCCATACTTGCCGCCATTCCCATGCACATGGTTGACACATCGCATTTTACATACTGCATAGTGTCATAGATTGCCATTCCTGCTGTCACAGATCCTCCCGGACTGTTGATGTACAAACTGATATCCTTCTCAGGATCTTCGGATTCCAGAAACAGCAGCTGGGAAACGATCAGGCTGGCTGTTGTATCATTTACTTCTTCTCCTAAAAAGATGATTCTCTCTTTTAACAGACGGGAATAAATATCGTAAGATCTTTCTCCTCTGCTCGTCTGTTCAATGACATAAGGTACTAAACTCATACCGCATCCTCCTAAAATCTGTCTTATTTTGCTTCAGCGACGAGGAAATCAACGGCTTTCTGCACTGCGATATCATCCATCATCTGCTCTTTCTGAGCATCCTGGATGAGCTTCTCAAGCTGTTCTGTCTCCATCTGGTACATTGCAGCCATCTTCTCTACTTCTGCCTTATACTCTTCCTCGCTCACTTCAATGTTTTCTGCTTTTACGATTGCTTCTAATACCAGGCGTGTTTCAATTCTCTTCACTGCCTGAGGTTTCATATCATCCGCAAATTTCTGAGCGTCCATTCCGGAGAACTGCAGATACTGCTCCATGCTTAATCCCTGGTAGCTTAATCTCTGAGCAAATTCTTCTGTCATCTGCTGTACCTGTTCTTCTACCATGGCATCCGGAATATCCATCTGAGCGTTTTCAACTGCGAGATCTACAAGTTTGTTTTCTCTCTCTGTCTTTGCTTCTTCTTTCTTACGTTCACGGATCTTTTCTTTGATATCTGCTTTGTACTCATCTAATGTCTCGAATTCAGAAACTTCAGATGCGAACTCATCATCTAACTCCGGAAGTTCTTTTTCTTTGATTGCTTTGATCTTCACTTCAAAGACAGCTTCTTTTCCTGCAAGATCAGCCGCATGATATTCTTCTGGGAATGTTACGTTGATCTCTGTCTCTTCATTGAGTTCTTTTCCGATCAGCTGTTCTTCAAATCCCGGAATAAACGCGCCGGAACCAATGATCAGAGTCTGATCCTGTGCAGTTCCTCCTTCGAATTTTTCTCCATCCACAGAACCGGAGTAATCAATTGTTAAGATATCTCCGTCTTTCACCGGACGATCTTCGATTGTGATCTCTCTTGCGTTCTGCTCCTGAGTTCTCTTGAGTTCTTCCTCTACTTCTTCTTTCTTTACTGTAACTCTTGTCTTAGGAACATCTAATCCTTTGTAATCTCCCAAAGTTACTTCTGGTTTTACCGCAAGTTCCGCTGTAAAGATGAATGGTTTTCCTTTTTCAAGCTGTACGACATCAATTTCCGGTCTGGAAACGATTTCCAAATCGCAGTCCTTCATCTCTTCTGCATAAGCATCCGGAATCAGAATATTAGCTGCATCTTCGTAGAAGATCTCAACGCCGTATTCTTTTTCGATCAGCTTCTGAGGCACCTTTCCTTTACGGAATCCTGGAATGTTGAACTGGTTTTTCTTCTTATTATAAGCTTTTGTAATCGCCGCATCTAATTTTGCCGCGTCAACCTCAATCGTTACCTTTACCATATTATGCTCTAAGTTTTCCACTTGCAAACTCATCTTTATGAATCCTCCTAAAATATTATTATCATTTTGTAAATTCCACAAACATTCAATTATTATAGCATACGCCATACAAACTGCACAAGCTTCTTTATTTAATTTCCGTTATTTTTCTTTATATACATACGGTTTTGATGTCCGAAGCACTCTAGGCGCCTTGCTGACAATGCTGACTGTAAATGTATCTCCGTCTTCCAGAGAATCTTTTGGCACTTCCAGAAGATGTTCATTATGATACGTCGTATTGATCTGTACATCGTCCACATAAACCTCTGCATAGTTTGTGAAGTTGTTGCCGACAATGAAGACGCTGTCATCCGTTTCGTAAGCCTTCGTCACTTCCAGATCCCTGATTCCAAATGTCAGATCTGTTGCCTTAAACGGATTCTCCTGATTCCATACATACTGTTTTCCATACAGCATGTCATACTGAAGATTTTTCATATCTTCCTGGTAATTTTCTGTGCCCTTTCTTGTCTGATGGAAGCTGTTCATCACTCCATTGTGAATATGGCACTTCTTAAGGATTTCAGATCCCAGGTCATAGGCTTCGATCTCTCCATCTGTTTTCTGGAGTCCCATATTGTCCCAGATAAAATAACTGGTCTCGTATTTGTTGCCATAGGTCAGATCCTCATTTTCAATGTTCAGACTCGGAAGATGATCTCCATACATAACAAGAATTGTTTTCTCGTTGCGTTTCTCCAGAGATTTTACCAGATCTCCTACAAACTGATCCATCTGATATACCTGATTTGCATAATAGGTATATTTATTCTTCATGGCTTCATCATCAATGCCTCCGGTTACTTTGATTTCCGGGTTCTCGATAATTTCTGTAGTCGGATAGTCTCCATGTCCCTGAACAGAAATGCAATAAACATAATCTTCGCCGTCCGTTGAATTCAGGCTGTCATTGATACATCCTGTCAGTACGCTGTCCTTCGCCCATCCGTTTTCTGTCCACTTCTTGATGTTCATGGTTTCTTTTGTTGTAAAAGTATCAAATCCCAGCTGTGAGAACACCAGATCTCTGTCGTAGAACGCCGCACTGTTGTCATGAATTGCATGAGCCGTATATCCCTGTTCTTTCAGAACGGTTGCCATGCTCTCTGTGGTCGTATCCTGGAGCACTGTCTTATACGGATACTCTGCTGCGCCAAAATGATCCAGATTCATGCCTGTGATCACCTCAAACTCTGAGTTGGCAGTTCCTGCTCCGTAGGAAGGCATGGAAAGCTGCCCTGAAGAGTATTCTTTCATATATTTATGGAAATTCGGCAGAGGATCTTTGTTAAATGTAACTCCTTTCACCTGAGTAATATCAAAATGTGACTCAAGCTGTACGAAAATAATGTTTGGCTTTTCCACCGTCTCATTCTTTTTCTTTTCATCCTCTTCCATCTTGGCTACCGCTTTATCTGTCCTGTCCTCAATTCTGTCAATTGTCTTCTCAGAATAATTGGATGGTTTGTCAATTCCATTCTTCAATGCCGTGATCGCAAAACAATAGGATGTTCCATAATCATCAAACGCCAGCAAAATATTATGGATATGATCTGTCAGATCTCCGGTCTTAAATCCCATGGCCGTAACCCCGGAAAAGATCACACAGATCACTGCCAGCTGCAGAAATCCTTTCTTTCTCTTTAATTTTTTCTCCATCGGCAGATACATAAACGCCACAACCAGGAGAACCAGCGCAATCAGCAGCAGCGCTCCCATGGAAACGATCTCGGTCGGACTGAAATAATTTGACATGACCGGAAGCACGGACTTCAAAAGCGTAATGTCCACATAAGTAAATGGTGTATTTCTCGTGTTCAGCATCATCCAGTTGACGATTCCCACCACTGACCATAAAAGCGTTACTACGATATAAGTAAACAAACGTCTTTTTACGACCAGCACAATGGAATATGATAAGAACATGATGAGTATACTATATAAAAACATCTTTGTTCTCTCGTCTGCAAATTGGAAAATACTTGCGAAGTCAGATCTTTGTCTTCCTAATGTTTCCAGGATGATCGTCATCAGTATGGACAGGACCACATTGCACATGATCGGATGTCTGCGCAGTTTATCCACTATGATCAGTCCTGCTTTTTTCCCCGCTGAACCTATTTTCTTTCCTGCTCTCCCTATATTTTTCAAAAAGGTTTTCATAGTTTTCTCCTTCTATCGTAATTTTTCAAAGCAGCATTGGCCTTTTCCTCTTAATTGACCTTAACCATCGTAATATTATACCATCCCCCGTAAAAAGTATCCAGTTTTAACTTCTTAAAACTTTATTAAATCTTTACCTGCCGCCTCGAACCTGTATTCTTTTATAACCTGTTCTTTTCTTATTTTTCATATTTCACAGCGATATCATCCTGATTTTTTGAATTTCTTAAAAATATATTAAATTCCTGTCCTGGTTTGACTTCTTATAATATCTGTGATAACATTCATGCGTCGGGAGTTTTGGGTTTTGAACCTCCGGCAGAATTCAGAAAGAAAGGAGTTTATATAAATTTAAGCGCCATGCACCTTCCTGATACGGACACGGCTTTATGCCATTTGGAAGGTTAACGAGGTGGAAAGTGATCGAAAGATTCGGCGGATGCTTTCCCGTAGCCCCGGTCTATGTGATATACTGTACAAACCCATGGGTGACCATGAAACAAAGGCAGTATAATCCGGGCAAAACCGCATATGATATAGACAAAATGAGAACAGAAATTAAAAAGAAAGCAGGAGAAGCTTTCTCTTCTTTCTTTGCGAAAATTGAATAAGGAGATTTTTATTATGTGTGGAATTATTGGATTTACCGGCAGATTACAGGTAGCTGATATTTTGATTGGAGGTCTTGAGCGTTTGGAATACCGCGGATATGACAGTGCAGGAATCGCGGTCCGCCAGAATGATGCAACCAAGATCATCAAAACTACAGGAAAAGTTGCAGAACTCCGCAAAAAAGCGTCTGAAACAGATGACATCGAAGGAACCTGCGGAATCGGACATACAAGATGGGCAACTCATGGCGGTGTTACAGACATCAACGCGCATCCTCATGTTGCCGGAAAAGTAACTTTAATCCATAACGGTATCATCGAAAACTACAAGGAACTTTCTGCAGCTTTGAAAGATAAAGGATACACTGCTGTTTCTGAAACAGATACAGAAGTTGCGGCAATGCTGATTGATTCCTTATATGACGGAGATCCTTTTAAAGCTCTGAAAGAAGCTGATCAGCAGCTGGCCGGCGCTTATGGATTCTGTATTATGTTCGAAGACCGTCCGGGAGAGATTTACTGCATGCGCAATGCCAGTCCTCTGGTAGCAGTTTCCACCGATGACGGAGCTTTCATCGCTTCTGATATGGTTGCTCTGCTTCCGTACTCTAAAGATTATTTTGTAGTTCCGGAAGAACACATCGTTGTCATGACCCCAGACGGAATTAAGCTTTATACCATGGATCAGGAAGAAGTTGCTCCGAAGATGCTCCATGTTGACTGGGACACTACAGCCGCTCAGAAAGGCGGATATGACTTCTTTATGCAGAAAGAAATTTTTGAACAGCCGGAAGCTTTGAAAAATACTGTTATGCCGCGTCTTCACAACGGACGCGCAGACTTTAGCGCAGATAACATTTCTGATGATATCTTCAAAGACATTAACCGTGTGGTTGTGACAGCCTGCGGTACAGCAATGCACGCTGGATTAGTGGGACGTCATCTGATTGAATCCATGCTTCGAATCCCGGTAACCGTTGAACTGTCTTCAGAGTTCCGTTACATGAATCCGATCCTGGACGATCATACTCTGGTAATCGTTGTGACTCAGTCCGGCGAAACAGCTGACTCTCTGGCTGCTCTCCGGCTCGCTAACGAAAGAGGCGCAAAAACAATTTCCATTGTTAATGTAAAAGGATCCAGCATCGCCCGTGAAAGCGATTATGTACTCTATACACATGCAGGTCCTGAAATTGCCGTTGCCAGCACAAAAGCGTTCTCTGTACAGTGCGCAGGCATGTACCTGATCGCTCTGAAACTGGCAGAAATCAACAACATGATGACAGCCGAAGAAATGGCCGCATACTGTGATGCTTTCCAGGCAGCCATCGACACTGTAGCGCCGGTTCTTGAAATGGATGAACAGATTAAAGGCATCGCTGAAAAGATCAAAGATACTTTCTCCGCTTTCTATCTTGGAAGAAGCCTTGATTATGCGATTGCCTGTGAAGGATCTTTAAAATTAAAAGAGATTTCTTATGTAAACTCTGAAGCTTACAGCGCAGGAGAATTAAAACACGGTACGATTTCCCTGGTTACGGAAGGCGTTCCGATCATCGCCATCGCAACACAGGAAAATGTCCTGCCGAAACTGATGGCAAATGTAGAAGAAGTAAAAGCCCGCGGCGCTCATGTGATCATGGTAACAGACAAAGACATGAGCAGCTATGAAGGAATCTACGATGACCTGATTCAGGTTCCTAATGTAGACGATCGTTTCGGTACTTTTGGTGTGACTGTTGCTCTTCAGCTTCTGGCATATCATGTTACCGTCTTCCGCGGATACGACGTGGATCAGCCAAGAAACCTTGCAAAATCCGTAACCGTTGAATAAATTGACGCCAAAAAGGTGTTGGTCCAAAAAAAGACCAGCACCTTTTTTATTTCATAAAATCTTTTTCAAGGCTTTTTCTAATATCTCCCGTTCCTTATCCGGACAGTCGCATTGTCCAGGATGAATGGACGGTTTTGTTTTGCCGTGAAAATCACTGCCGCAGGTTTCCAGCAGGCCGGCTTCCTGCGCCTTCTTCTTGTAATATTGAATCTGTTCAGCGCTGTGGTAAGAAGAGTACACTTCCATTCCGTCAATCCCACAGGAAATAACAGCTTTCAGAAGGGCTTCCTCTTCTTTTACATTATTTCCCGGATGAGCCAGAACCGCCAGGCCGCCCTGACTATGAATCATATCCACCATATCTCTGAGTTTCGGGAACACTGTCGGCACATAGCCCTCTTTCCCCTGAGAAAAATAATCCCAGTAGAAGTTTACCATAGGATTATCACTCCTGCTCCCTCCTTCCAGATACGGCTGCATTCTTTCATGTTTGCGGTTTCTCTCGTCCATCATACATGCTTCCATAATCGCTTCCGGTGTAATCACTCCCAGTATTTTCAAACGGTCTATCACGGCATCTTCAAACTGAAACCCTATTTTTTCTCTTGTATATGCAAGCCTTGCTTCCCCATTCTGAATTTCCTGAGACAAAAAATCATTTTCTATCTTTTCATAAACCGGATCCTTTACATCAATACCATAGCCCAGCAGATGAAAATCCTTTCCTTCACAAGTGCAGTCCAGCTCAATGGCCGGCACCACAGCAGGATCATCTTCTTTTTTCACATCCAGTAATTTCCTGCTGCCCCTGACACTGTTATGATCCGCAATGGCCATATACCGGATTCCCTGCTTTTTGCACATAGCATAGAGTTCCTCCGGCTGATATGTACCGTCAATGCTGAAAATGCTGTGCATATGCAAATCAATTGTATTCATTATGTTCCTCCTTATATCCGATATCTCTGTTCATGCAGCGTCAATGCCGCAAGACCATGAATATAATTTTGGTAAAACTCCGATGATATTTCGATCACCGGCATCTCTTCTTCCGTTAAAGTCTTCCTGCAGATGCTGACGGCTTCCTCCCACGGGATCTTTCCCGGATCATGACTGATCAGAAGGATTTTCGCCGGATTTAAGAACGCTGTCAGATCAATCAGCAGTTTTGCCAGAAACCATGCCGGTTCGACGGCTTTCCCGGAATCCGGTCTGGGAATTCCTTCTGCCCGGTACAGATAAGAAATCTCTCCTGCCATCTGTCCGGATCCATAAAGCAGCTCCCCATTTACAATGCTTCCGCATCCTGCATAATGATTCTGCGGAAAATATAAAACGCTCAGATCTTCTTTACTTTCCTGGCGGTCATATGCCCCATAAGTAATATAGTTCATATCATTCCCTACACTGACATATATCTGATATCTTTTCCTCAGCATTTCTTCCAGCCCGGCCAGTTCCAGGCTTTCAATATCGCAGCTTTTAATCTGTCCCTGAGACACAATTCCCGGAATTCCTATGGAAATCCCCCTGACATTCTCATAAGAATCCATCAAAAGATCAAGCTTTTGGATTATGCTCTCTACATTCACTTCCCTGACATTCTCTCTTCCCTCTTCGATTACTTCTTCCAGGGCGTTGTATACCACATATCCAAGGTGACCGCACGCGCTGCCATTGTCAGCGTAGAGTCCGATCATACGGTAATAATCCTTATTATACTGATAGCAGACTGCCGGTCTCCCGCCGCTGGACTTCTGCCGTGCAGCTTCCAGCACTTCTTTCGTCTGCAGCATCTCATTCAAAATTGTCCCGCAGGTCGCCAGAGAAAGTCCGGTCTCTCGTCCGATATCTGCTTTGGTGTAACTGTGCCCGCCGCGCATCACATCCCGGATCAGCTGCCGGTTTAGTTTTTTTACTTCAAATGTACAGGACATCCTATTCCTCCGCTCTTCCTATACCGTAATTTCAATCTGATTTCCTTCCAGAGCAACAACGCAGCTTTCATAATACCCGTCTCCTGTTGTCCTCGGTCCGCTGACCACTTCATACCCATCTTCTTTCAGCCGGTTTGTCAGCTCATCTACTTTTTCTTTGCTTCCTGTCTGGAATGCAATATGTATCAGACCGGTTCTGGCCAGTGTCTTTTCCTCATCCTGCATTCCTGGTTTCGTCATGATTTCCAGTCTGGATCCCTGGTCAAAGGTCAAAAAGTAAGATTTGAAATCCGTTGTTTTATTATGATACAGGTCATTCGATTCCGCATTAAAATATGTCTCAAAAAATTTCCTGGCTCCTTCCAGATCGTTTACATACATTGCTACATGTTCAATTCCCATATTATCCTCCATATCTTTTTTCTGTTTTCGATGTCATTTTCAGAGTACTCTTCTTTTTTTATTCTGTCAATACTTTTTAAAACAGTTTTAAAAAGTGTGTCCGCCCTTCCACATCATCAATAGACGAACTCCTTCTTTCACCTATTTGCGTCAGAAAAAGAAGAGAGAAAACACGTTTCATGCTTCTCTCTTCTTCTGGCTGTTTATGATTCGCTGTAGTATCTTCCAAGAGCATCTGCTCCCATGATTGCCGCATATACATCATCCGGCGTCACTTCAAACGGCATATTGCCCATGGTGTCTTCCGGCGCGCAGGCAAGCTTCGCAGCTTCCATGATACGCTCTGGACTGGTTTCTGTAATTCCCAGTTCCTTCAAGGTAACCGGCAGTCCCACTTCAATGCAGAAATCCAGCACTTCCATAAGCTCATCTTCATCGGCATCCTCAAGCACCAGCTGAACCAGTGTTCCAAAAGCTACTTTCTCTCCATGGTAAAACTGATGCGTCTCTTCTATGGCAGTCAGCCCATTGTGGATCGCATGAGCGCCGGCCAGGCCCGCACTCTCAAATCCGATTCCTGACAGATATGTATTTGCCTCAATGATATCTTCCACTGCCTTAGTGCAGATTCCTTCTTTCACTGCTGTCATTGCCTTGATTCCGCTGCCAATCAGAGTATCATAGCACAGCTGTGCAAGACTCATAGCCGCCAGAGTGCATTTTCCTCCTACACAGTTTACCGCATCAGAACGTTTGCAGGCTCTCGCCTCAAAGTAGGTTGCCAGCGCATCTCCCATGCCGGAGATCAGCAGTCTGGCCGGAGCCTTGCTTACAATCTCTGTATCAACAATCACCATGTTCGGGCTGGTCGGAAGGAACAGATATTTCTCAAACACTCCTTCATCTGTATAAATAACAGAAAGAGCGCTGCAAGGGGCATCTGTAGATGCGATGGTCGGTACGATCATCACCGGTTTATTCATATAATACGCCACGGCTTTGGCCGTATCCAGTATCTTTCCACCACCGATTCCTACGATCACATCACTGCCGATACTGCCGGCTGCTTCCTTGATACGATTGATCTCTGTCATGCAGCATTCCCCCTGGAATACTTCATATGTAATGCTGCAGTCTCCCTGGCCTTCCTTGATGGACGGCTCTACCCGTCCTCTTCCGGATGCGCTGGTCAGGACGTAGAGTTTTTTACCAAAATTTCCCGCATAGGAGCAGAGATTCTTCATCTCTCCCTTTCCCTGAATATAACGAGTCGGACTTCCTATTATCATTGCCATAATCGCACCTCCATCGTGTTTTGTTTTTTCTTTGTTATCATTATATCAAACCTGTGATATGAAATCTACAAAAGAAAAAGCGCAAAACATTTTACTTTTTCCGGTCTTCTCTTAAAGTTCTCCGAAGCCGGCTTAAAGTAACGGGAGTCATGCCAATAAACGATGCGATATGTTTATTACTGACCCGGTTGATCAAATCAGGATATTCCTGTAAAAACCACTGATATCTTTGGATCGCAGTGTACTGATTTAAGATCTGCTTCAGTCTCCAATGTTCATTCAAGGCTTTTATCAGAAGCCGATTGTAAAACAGAGTCACTTCATGATAACTCTTCTGCAGTTCCATCACTTCTGATATGGGAACGCAAAAAAAGCTGCCGTCTTCCAGCATTTCAATCGCCATAGAAGATGGAATATCCGTCTCCATCTGGCAAAAGGGCATGACTGCGTTTCCGCACTGGAAGCTGAAACAGTCTGTTACATCTTTCCCGCCTGCATCCAGTAAATATCCTCTTGCGATCCCGGTTTCCAGAAAATAAACATCACTCAGAGTCTCTCCGATCCGAACCACAAACTCGCCTTTTTTCAGATATCTGTGTTCTGTTGCAGATGAAATTCTCTGTATCAGTCCTTCATCTTTCAAACCGCAGACATCCCTGTAAAAATCATATGCTTTTATACACATCCCCCATTTCGGTAACGCTTTCCTGACATTCTGAACGGTCTGTCAAAACAACAGCAGCAACAGCCAGTTTTATATTGATTATTTTCGATTGATCTGATTCGTCCCTTATAGATCCCCTTTTGCTGCATCTCCTCTTCCGGCTGTTCAAACTGTCATAAAACATTTCCTGATCAAACAGTCAAAGACTTTGTGGAAAATCACTGGATATTTTTTTATTATATCTAAATCAGAAAATTTTGTCATTTACCTATGTTAATACAGAAATAAAAAATATCAGGGAGCCATACAGATTGTACGGTTCCCTGATGACAAATAGTATGTTATATCAGCTGTTTCAATTCAGGCAGCTTACTGCTTCTCGCTTTTTGCTTTCACGATTGCTTCTGCCATTTCTCTCACTCGTTCTGCCGGAGAAGGAGCATTTAAAATTCCTGAAGTAGCTCCTGTTCCGTCTGCGCCGAGTTTTACAACATTGTAACAGTCTTCCGCAGTGCTGACGCCTGAAGCGATCATAACTAATACATTTGGATTCACTTCATTTAAAGCTTTTACGGTTTCCGTTGTGTAAGAATCGTCCGCCACCTGTCCGGTTCCAATCAGGTCAGTCGGCTCTGCCAGAACAATGTCCGGATCCATACACGCCACAGCTTTTGCTTCTACCGTGGAATCAGCGCATACTACCGTGATCATTCCTAATTCTTTTGCCCTCTGAATGGTATGATATAATTCGCTTACCGTTTTCTGGTTTTCTGCATGATTCAGAAATACAGCTTCTGCACCTGCCTCTTTTAAGGATTCCGGAAGAACATGTCCCATTCCTCTTCCCGGCGCCAGCGGGTCCATGGACTGAGCACATATGATCAAATGGCTGGTATTTTCTTTTATCATACGGATATCTGCATATGGACAGGTAAAATAAATCTGAAGGCCTGTATCCGCTGCCACCTGGTCAGAAGCTTTTGCAAGCTCCAGACTTTCTTTTCCGTAAAGATAAGACTTAGGATTTACAATTAAGAATGGTGATTCTGCTTTTGCCATACGACTTCCTCCTACTCTCCCATAACGATTATCTTGCATTTTCTTGTACGCGGACGGGTGCGGTCAAAATCCGCAAAATAAACATATCCCGTTGTTCCCACACCAAGTTTTCCATTATCCACTTCAAACACCTGGCTGGAGCCGATCAATGTAGCCTTTAGATGGGCATCACAGTTCCACAGCGCCGTTCTGTCTCCGCCTGGAAGATATTCTTCTGCATTCGGCCATGATTCAACTGCTTCATAATGCTTTTCGCCCGGATAAACATAGATATCCGCACTGGTCTGATCCGGAATGATTTTTTCCAATACATGATTTAAATCTTCCTGCAGGAATTCGTCTCCATCTTCATTATAATCATGGACAAACTCTTCAAAAAATACAGAGCAGGTTGTATGTGGAGATATTACTGTACAGATGCCATTCTGGATTCCGCTCTTTTCAATCGCTTCTTTTACCTGTGGCGTGATGTCCACATAAGTCGGTGTTTTTCCGTGAGATTTTACACTGATTTGTTCTTTATATACTGCCATTTCTTTTCCTCCGCACTTGATTATTTTTTCTGGAATACTTTAATCGCTTTTTTTACATCTTCTTTGATTGCCTCGGTGGCTGCCAGAGACATAGAATCATAGAACAACGGTTTTTCCTCATCTTCCCAGTATTCTTTGGAAGCTCTGCCTCCTGCCGTATTCATATATGTGTAATAATTTACTTTGCATATTCCATTTTCAATCGCGACTTTGTAGTCTTCGTCAGATACTCCGGATCCCCCATGCATAACCAGCGGAACATTGGCCGCATCTCGAATTCTGGCAACCCTCGGCAGATCCAGTTTTGGCTCTGTCAGATATACTCCATGGGTTGTACCAAAAGCTACTGCAAGACAGTCAACACCAGTTTTTTCTACAAATTCTTTTGCTACCTGAGGGTCCGTATAAATATCATCCAGATTCTCATAATCATCTTTGCTATCAGAATCGCCCCCTTCTCCATGCACGACTTCAGATGTAAAAATGTGTCCCAGTTCCGCCTCTACACTGGCTCCCACAGCATGAGCGATTTTTACGATCTCCTTTGTCTCTTCTACATTTTCTTCAAAACTTTTTGCAGAAGCATCATACATCACAGATGTAAATCCAAGACGAAGAGCCTGTACACATCTCTCCAGCGTGCTTCCATGATCCAGGTGAAGCGCTACCGGAACTTTTGCTCGTTTTGCGTAATAGAGCATCACCGGGCCGATCTCTTCCAGGTCAATCATATCATCGTGACTTTGAGCATGCTGTAAGATGACCGGCGTATCCAGTTCTTCTGCCGCCTGGATAATGCCGCGGATCGCTTCCAATGTGGTTCCATTAAAAGCTCCGACTGCCTTCTTTTCTTCTTTCGCCTGATCCAGCAGTTCTTTCAGTGTAACTAACATTCCTTCTTCCTCCTGTATTTTTTATAATACGTTCTTTCCGTACATTGCATCCTGTTCTTTTCTCAGTTTATAAACCAGTGTGCTCTTGTCCAGTTCGATATCATCATATGTAAGGAGCTGGCCTTTCTTCACGTCTCTCTTCATAACCGCTTTGTTTGTTACCAGGCCATATGGAACATATCCTTTTTCATCGGATTCTTTTGCTTCTGCAATGGATCCATATGTTGTGTATCCTCCGATTCCATCGATCGTCTGTCCTGCTTTCAGGTTGATCTTCGCTCTTGTGATACACTCAGATACCAGTCCATCGATCGGTACACATGTGACTTCTCCATCAATAACAGCTTTTGCGACAGACAACGGAGTCTCAAGATTGCACAGATGGAATGGACGATACAGAGTCCAGAGCGGTCCAGGTCCCATGCTGTGATAGCTCATCTGGTACGCGATCTCTTCATTCGGTGTGGAAACTGTTACGAAGACTCCCGGAGCGATTCCGTTTACATATTCTACGACTCCATGTTTGTTCAGGATTCCTCCGTCTTTCT
>NZ_BLYI01000012.1 GCF_016586355.1 Anaerostipes butyraticus | reverse complement strand
CATATGACAGAGGAGAGATTGCAGAAGAGGATATTGTAGAAATCATATATCAGCTTCTTACATATAACGCAAGGGAAAGCCTGCTTTGCAGAAAAAGAGCGAGTGAGAGAGAAGATTCTCGGCTGAAATTATCTCTGCAGGCTGCGGCAGTGAAAAATCAGTTGATTTTGAATGGTTCTTTTTACTCTGTAAAATCTCTCAAGAAGCTGGAACGAGAGTTGAAACGGAAGCTGTCGATAAGAATAACGCCATATGATGGGCAGATTGCAGTGTTCGATAAAGAAGGGGAAGAAAAACAAATCAGTATTCAAATGCAGAGGGAGAAAAAATAATGTGGGAGCAGGCCTGGATAACCTTAATGGAACAAAGATTTACTGTACTGAATGTTATTTTGATTTCTCTGACACAGGTTGTAATTATGGTACTGACATTAAATGAAGTATTGAAAAGACGACATTCGATGAATTGGATTATTAGTTACTGCATGATAAAAGTATTGATTATGGATGTGTTTTTTAACATTCTGTTGAACACGTATCTGGAACAACATTTTGAGTTAAATATAATAGTCATTTTCTTTAAAATGGCAGTAGCTATTTTAAACC
This sequence comes from Anaerostipes butyraticus, assembly GCF_016586355.1. Lineage (GTDB taxonomy): Bacteria > Bacillota > Clostridia > Lachnospirales > Lachnospiraceae > Anaerostipes > Anaerostipes butyraticus. Next base: position 2,228 of record NZ_BLYI01000012.1, on the reverse strand, counting down.
TGACAGTCATTTGGCTTATTTATGAAGGAGATATCATAAAATGTGCCTTTTGCGGGGTGGTAACAGAGATATTTACTGCTCTTATTGGCGGAATTTCCATGTCTTTGACAGGGGTTATGAAGAATGGAAATTTGTCATCAGTAACCTGGAGAATATTAGCGTTTATTTTATTGTGTTTTTTAATATTCTTTGCAATTCGTTTTTTAATTCATTGTTTCTGGAAAGGAAGTTTTCCTATATTAGGGGAGTATGAATTAAAGCATAAGAAATTTTGGTGCGGCGTTTATTTCTTGTATATTAACGTAGGATTTTATCAGCTTACGATAAAAGATCAGACAAGAGTGGAAAGCACATATCGAATGTCCGCTTTGACAGCTGCAATTACAGCACTTGGATTTATCGGTCTCAGTATTTGGATTTACAGAAAATATCAGGATCAGATCCGGCAGGAACATGGGTTCCTGAACATGAAGCAGAATCTGATGGTGCTCCATATGAAAGCTGTCCGGCAGCAGATTCTTGATATGGAAAATGAGCAGAGAATCATTGATCAGCAGATGGAAAACATTCAGAAGATAGGGAGTTTCGAAGGAACAGTTCAGATAGAAAAGTATCTGAAAACCTTGAAGAATCAATATCGAAAGATACAGGCAGGGATGTATACGGACGATGTATTTGTGGATTCCGTCCTGTATTATTACGCGGATATGATGAGAAGAAAGAATTTGGAGCTGGAGATATCTTTTGCCAAATATCAGAGAAACAGCCTGGATGAAATGTGTGCAGGAAAAATTCTGATGTGTCTGATGGAAACTGCTTTGACGAATGATTTGAAAGAAGGGCAGGAGCATAAGGTAAAACTGTATGGAGGCACAGTGAAGAATCAGGTTATTTTCAGACTGGAATGCGGAATGCCGGAAAGAAAAGGGCGCAGAGATAAAAGAGCGATGAAAACATTAAAGGACTGCGTCAGACAATACGGAGGAAGTGTGCAAATTTTAAAAGAAGAAAATTGTCTGAAAATAGAAGTTATATTAACAGGGAAGAGATGAAAGCCGGTATTGATGATGGAAATTTTAAGTACATGTTGTAGAATATTACTTTTTGGAATCGAATATATTCCTACCTCGATTGTCTTTATGGACAGTGTCCTGATACGGCGGAAAAGACAATTCTTCCGTGGGTTGTTCAGGGATTATTGTGGGCAGTGAAAGCAATTCTTTTAGGATACGTTCTGCGCATGCTCTATGGAGAACAGATGTGGTTTTTGACTCTGAATTTATCTTATCTGGTAATTTTTTCAATCCTTATACTGGTTATTCTCTGTTATTTGTATGCAGGCAGTGTATTAAAAATAGCACTGGCACAGATTGTATGTGAAGTGAATTATGCAACTATTTTAGGTGGAATTCTTGCGGTTCTTAATTATTTTGAAGGACGGACAGAACCCATGGGGTATGGTCTGCCGTTTCAGCTGCCGGATCTTCTGACATTCCCAGTCATATATGTGATTATCCGGACAGAAGTATTGCTTTTGAAACCGCTGTTATCATCGATACAGTCATATGAGCTGAAATACAGGAAAACAGGATGGATTCTCGTAAGTATATATTTTGCGTTTGGAATTCTTACAAGTTTTAACGGACTTCCGAAAGGTATTATTTATAATGGATGGGTCATGATTCCCATATTTGCTGTATCTGCTGTCGGGAGTGCGGCAGGATTTCTATTTCTTTTGTGGTATCGTAAGAAAACAGAGCAGACAAATACTTTTCTATATTCACAGGCAGATTTTATGGAAAACTATCTGCAGGTATTAAAACAGCAGATTATGAAAATGGAATCGAAACAAGAAGATTCACAGATTGATCAGATCAGTAGGATCGCAGAACAGATTAGGCATGGAAAAATTCCCAAGGTAAATCAGAAAAAACTCTGGAGATATATGAGGGATCTGAAAGAAAAATATGAAGCAATACAGACAGGGATTTACTGTAATGACTGGCTTGTGGATGGGGTTCTTTACAGCATGAGCAGATTCTGCAGGGAGCATGGAATGAAAATCACCTTTTCATTTCAAACATATGACAGAGGAGAGATTGCAGAAGAGGATATTGTAGAAATCATATATCAGCTTCTTACATATAACGCAAGGGAAAGCCTGCTTTGCAGAAAAAGAGCGAGTGAGAGAGAAGATTCTCGGCTGAAATTATCTCTGCAGGCTGCGG
>NZ_BLYI01000011.1 GCF_016586355.1 Anaerostipes butyraticus | reverse complement strand
GATTTTCTTTGTTGATTGCTTTATCTGCTACCTCTAATCCCTTGATCAGAATTACCGGCACATTAAATCCTGCTTCCACAAAATTTTCTACAATACTGCGGATTTCATTGACCAGGAGCGATGCCAGCACAAACCATCCAAGCAGTGTGGTAATGCCCAGATCCACTCCGATCACAGTTCCGATCTCGATAAAGATTGCCGCTGCACCAAATGCAACCGCAATCATGATCCAGTATCCAAGTTTCTTCAAAACACCTTTCCAACCTTTTACGGAGTTTTCTTTTTTGGTCATTCTGGATTTCATCCAGCCCGTAATCCAGTCTGCTACATTTAACAGCAAAAAGGCCGCAAATAAAATCCAGTGTTCACCCAGTATAAAACTCAAGATTGCTACCACTGCTCCTGTAATAGCATTGTATGTATCAATTACCGTGCTTGCCATTTTTTTCATGCCCTCACTTTCCTTTCTATTCTCTTTTTTAATTCATTACATAAAAAATAAGACCCTTAGGTCTTGCTCTAATCTCCATTTCCGC
>NZ_BLYI01000010.1 GCF_016586355.1 Anaerostipes butyraticus | reverse complement strand
CGCAGGTTCTGTCTCTTTGACGCTGCAAGCCACATACCTCACGACTTCGTCGTTCGTTCGCGGCTGGCGCCGCAGGTTCTGTCTCTTTGACGCTGCAAGCCACATACCTCACGACTTCGTCGTTCGTTCGCGGCTGGCGCCGCAGGTTCTATCCCTTTAACGCTGCAAGCCTCGTACCTCACGACTCCGTCGTTCGTTCGCGGCTGGCACCGCAGGTTCTATCCCTTTAACGCTGCAAGCCTCGTACCTCACGACTTCGTCGTTCGTTCGCGGCTGGCGCCGCATCAACGGATCAGTTTCCTGTCATCCGTGAGCAAGCTCCCGTCTGCCGGAAATCTGATCCGTTGACGTGGCTTGCAGCTAACGCGAAAAAAAGGCCTATCATCCCAAAACCTGGGACGATAGACCGTGGTGCCACCCATATTTAAGAGAATCCGTCAATCAGTGATCCAAAAATAAAGATCAACAAAATCTCTCCTCCTTAAGGTACTCCGCTATTGAAAGCTTTTATACCTCGTTCCCGTAACGTGGGATAACGGCGACAGTTACTTAGTTGCTAAAACAGTTCTCTGTGCTCCTCACAAATCCATTCACTCATATCATGTCTGCAGTTTCGCACCGGCCAACTGCTCTCTGTGAGACTGGGTTATGAGCTACTTACTTTTGCTCATAGGATTTATCACTCTGCTCTGTTAAATTTTTTATTATTATATGCTGAATTATTTGATTTGTCAACTTAGAATCCTGCTTTTTCACACAATTCTCACAAATGACGTCTCTGTTATGTATAATATCTGAATCCACTCAAATGGAAATATCAGGAACGGTTTGCTACATCTGCTGCCCGGCAGTATCCATAATGCTGGAAGACAACCCCATTTTCCTTTGTCTTCCATACAGCGCACTGCTTGTTCCAATCAGCCGGATTTGTACCTCCCATCTGAAAATCATATACCTGCACATCTCTGTTAATAACATCGCCTTTTCCTGAAATAAAAGTCCATCCGAATCCTCTGCCCGTTTCAGGATTCCATGTGGTTCGTGTATCTATTGCGCACCCACCATGTTCCTGATAATCCGGGCTGATTCCGGTAATTTCGCCCCATGATTCAACTTGAAAATCAAACAATCTTGAGCCCGTATAGTCATTGCCTTTAAAAGGATCCTGCCCCGGAATTGCACACTCTAAATACATACAATGCGATACATATTCATTCGGTGCAAATTCCTCAATATACATCCTCGGAGTTTCCCACTTTTTCTTTATACTCAGTTCCTCCTCCTTCATTTTCATTCATTGTAAAAAAAAGAGCACAGAATTTGTCCTAGTGACATAAACTGTACTCTTTTTGTAATATTTTGATTTTTGACTATATCATATCCTATTTCTCTTAAACAATTATATTACGTATTCTTTAGGTCTAACTTTTATAATTACTTTACAAATTTTTTATCTGCAACTCCATTTTGCACCACGGACATTCACTATTATGCGCCGGATACACATGGAATTTATTTTTATAACAAGTTCGTAGATTCTCATTTGGTTCTACTTTTGCCAAATGGTACAAAATCTTCATCCATTGTTTTGTACTTGTTCGATGTTTTATAGTTTCAAGTACTGTATCCTCTGTATAATCAAAAGTTTTCCTGAAAGCAGATTGAACCTCATCTGGTAATAATTCGAATGATGGACTCCATAATGGTACACTAATATCACATTTTTTAATATAAGGGCAAAAACCGCTTACTATCTTACTATATTTCTCGCTTCTATTCCTAAATAAGAATACTTATCTATATCATCTTTAGGTTTTCCCGTAAATGGATGTATATTTTTCATTAGTAACCTGAAAATTTGGATTGATAATGAAAACAAATCTGTACTTTGGGAAGCAATTTTTAAACCTTTTAATTGAAATTGTTCTGGCGCTGTAAGATCCAATCGAGATAATTCGCACGGAAATTCTTCTCCCGAAACATGATCCTTTACGCCTAACCTTTCACATTCTGTATATATAATTCTTCCAGTTTTTATATGTACATATAAATAATACTCTTCCAATGTTCCAACTATAATTCCGAGAGAATGTAAATAATCTACAAAAGAAGCCAGGTTATACGCAATTTGAACTGAATATTTCCAGGTAAATTGAGGGTATATTTTCAACACTTTTTCTGTACTTTGATCATTATGCACTAATCCTGTGTAGCGTAAAATATCAGATAATGCTATTGTATCACGCTGCACATTAGGAACAATAAATCCCATTAATACACCGTCCTGATATAAAATATCCAATGGCCATTCCAGTACTGGAATACCATTTACTTCATAATTAATTTTTAAAGACAGCATAACCCGAATCTTTCTTTCCAACTTATTTCTATAGTAGTTATCATCCTTAGTGATAATTTTGGCCATAATATTGCAATTATCCTGAACAGAATATGTAGAATAAGTTCCGCCATATTTAATAAGTTCTTCTAAGAGATAACTCTTGTTTTTTAATCCTTTAAAACACCTGCCATCATAAAAACTAATTACTTTATCACCGTCTACTCGCGTTTCTTCAAATACCTTTCGAATATTATCATATTCTGCTGTTAATACATCTTTTTCTTCATTGCCTGGCGGGTAATATTCTTGCAGCACTCTATAATCATATTGATTTCCTACCATCAAAGGTACATATTGAATTTTCCTGTCATTAATAGCCTCTCGCACTTCTTTACATATTTCATTTTTAAAATTTATATCTGATATTAATCCTGTCGATAGAACTAATAATCTAGGGCAGCAATAGTTAACTCCTTCTGTTCTGTACATCTTTTTACGTAGAGCTAACAATTTAAGTGCTTCATGCAATCCTTGATTTAAACATGCTGAATCAGCCGTTTGAAAGAAATCAAACGGCATAAAATCTACTCCACGAATAAATTCTTCAGCATGAACTGTATCACCATAAAATATCACACATATATCACTTTGTTCACGAAGTTCTATATCATCTTGTATTGCATACTGTAAATCATATAATGCTTTCAATACTTCAGTCCGCTCACCAGATGTATCCACAAGCACCACAATTGGTATAAAACAGGATATCATTATAATACTTTCCTTTCTTTCATTATTCCTTTGTAGTTAGCTTCCTGACAAGCAGCCGCATAAAATCACAATGCCAAAGATTACTATCAATAGAGTAGATAAAGCCCCCATTATATAAGTTACTATGGCCGCCGCTGCTCCAGCTGCAATTGCTACCGCCGGCGGAATCAAAAGAACGATACATCCTAACAGCATCCAAGGTATCCCGCTTTTAGCATAAATATAAGAATCTTCAAAATGATGTGCTAACAATATTCCTCCAATCGAAGCAATAATCGAAATAATTATTACACATTTTGCCGGCTCTAAATACTCTCCGAAAATTTGCAATATTGCTTCTGAGCCTGCATCTTTAAAAATAATCCCGCTAATCAGACCACAGATAATTATTACACAATATAATAAATAAGGTTTCCTTCGCGCAGTTTGTATTGTATAAGTTGTATGTGGTATTGCCTGACTTCCACCGGAAGAACTTTTGGAAGAAACCTGACCGGATACAATATTATTATTTGTATTTGCTGGCTGTACTGGCTTATTCGATACTATCCGAGTCTTAACAGGTTGCTCACATTTGCACCATGGACATTTAGTATTATGAATGGGATAAACATGATACTCATTTCTTCTGCATTTTACTAAACTATTATCTGTATCTTTTTTCGCCAGCGTTATTAACTCGCGGCACCATTCTGCCGCAGTTGCACGCTGTCTGATTCTTTTTAAAGATGTCATTGCGTCGTAATAAAATGTACGTTTGAACAAATTCTGCAAATTTGGCGGCAAAATCGAAAGTTCCGGTGCCCATGCCGGAATGGTCAGAGCGCATTTCCGCACATAAGGGCAATTTCCATTTATAATATTTATATTTCCCGATGCAACAGCGGGAATTGATGGTCCGGGAGATGAAACACCTCCGAATGGATCCGCATTTCTCATCAGCAGTCTAAAAATATGGATTGCTAATGTAAAATTATCTGTCTCTTTCGTAAACCTTCCCTTTAATTTCCCTCCTGTCTGCAATTCCGGCGCTAACATTTCTGGAAAACCAACCTCACACGGAAAGCGTTCTCCTGTCTGTTTATCTGTAATATCAAATGAATCGCAGTCAATTAATACAATAGCCCCTGTCTTCGTATCAGCAAAAATATTATTATAATTCAAATCACCTATCACAATCCCCCGCGAATGTACATAACTAACAACCCATGAAAGGTTATATGCAAATTGAACCGAATATTTCCAGGTAAATTCCGGATATATCTTCAATACTTTTTTCGTACTGGGGTTATTAGAATCGGCTCTCCAGCAGCGCTGAATATCATAAATTCCCAGCATGTCAGAAATTATAGGCATGACAAAGCCGACGCATACTCCTTGCTGATACAATATATCCAACGGCCATGCCAGCCTTAATATACCATCTACCCGAACAGGCAAATCCAATTTTAACATTGCTTTCAGTTTCCGCTCTCTTTGATCTCTGAGAGTTCTATTCTGCAGGATTTTCTTATTGTATATTTTTGCAACTTTATCGTTGTTTCCTTGGATTGTAAAAACGCTTCCTTCCCCGCCTGCTCCCAGTTGCCGGATCAGATTGTATGTAATGCCTGACACACCTTTACAAACTAATGTTGTATTCATCTTTTTTATCCTCTTAACTTCCTGATTGGTATCATGAAGGCTTTGTTCTCCTGGCTGCACGCTTTATCCGCAGGAATCCTGCTTTCATAACTTTTAAGAAAGACTCATTTTTCTTATCCCTCATATAACCATGTGTAACATACTTTCTCTTCCACTCCGGATCTTTATATTGTCCATATTCCGTCATCGAACATCCATAGCATAAATCATCCGCCATTTCTAAAATAACATCTGAAAGTTCCAAATTGGTCTTCCATTTTTCTTCTATTACTTCATATCCGCAGACAGCTCCCAGAATGTTCCCTGCGACTGCTCCTGTGGAATCGCTGTCACCGTTATGATTCACAGAAGCAATCAATCCAGCAGAAAAATTATTCTGATATTTTAAAGCACAGTAGACAGCAATTGCCAGTGTCTCTTCTGCCACCCAGCCTTCGCCTAAACGATGAATATTGACGATATCCTCTTTTTCATTTTCTGATAACTCAACCGACAAATTTATGATCTGAATCAATTTCTCCAGATGCTCATCACCCGCAAATATCTCAGCCACTGTATCTCTTGCCTCAAGAACTATTTCTTTTAATGTCAGCGGTTTTTCAGGATAAACGATGCGCTGAATGATATGGACCAGAACCGCAGCCGGCATATATCCGAGAGAATGTCCATGAGTAATCGCCGCAGTCTCAGCACCTTCCCAGTCAAGCATCCTGATATCTGTCATCTTTCTCAGTCCTATCGGAGCCACCCGCATAATCCCGCCGCATCCTTTGCTGTTACTTTGCGGCTGCCGAATGAAACTTTCCGGCTGTGATTTCTCATACCGCTGCAAATGAAGGATATCCAGACAGGTATTGCCGGGTGCCCGCCACGCATATAATTCCGGAACATCCAATAACCAGGATGTTGTCCATTTTACAGCTTCCTGCGGCTGTTTCCTGCTTTCCTCAAAGGTCATTTCCTGCGTATGAAGCCAGTCCTGATAAGATGATGGCAGATAAACATGAGGCATCCCGCCAACCCCTCGCAGTTTCAGTCTTGTCTCACCTGTTAAAATACCATTTACCGTAAACAGCGTCATTTGTGTATCGTCCGAGATAAGCGCCTTCCCACTTTTCGGATCAAGTGCATATTCTTGTATTCCTCTCGGACCATATTCACTGAAAATATCGTTTTCTTTCATAAATTCCACCGGATATCCCAAAGCGTCTCCAGCGGCTCCTCCAAACAGGCATCCTCTGATCGCATTCTGATAAATTCCCGTCTCTTTCATGCTTCTTCCGCTTCCTGATAATAATGTTCTGCTCCAAAATTCCGATAAAATTCCTTAAATTTTTTCTGTTCTTCGCTTCTATCAAGTACGGCAAAATGAATCCGGTCAAAGAGATCTTTCTCATCAAATCCGTGATAATCCATTTCTCTCAAAACTTCAAAAAATAAATCTGACATTATTCGTGCATCGTTTCCAAAGACTCCGCATCCCCAGGCTCCCAGCACCAAATACCGATATCCGAAATATGCGGCGCATTTCAGCATGCCTTCAATTCTCTGACGTACCATATTTCGATATTTTTCCGGTTCCATACAATGCTCTCCTGTCCTGACAATAGGCGCCGCACATGTTAAAACTGCAGCAATCATTGTCTCATCCAGCAGATTCCCATTTTTATCACGAATCACTTCCACCTGCGGGGAAAAAATCATGGCATCCGATGAATTATACACGTTTTGTTTTCTATTATATTCATAGTATTTCATGGCCTGTTTTCCCTCTAACGATAGCAAAAGAGAACTCTTTCTGCACAGATCTTCTTCCTGCGCTCTGGCTCCGATCCTCACGCCTCCTCCGGGATTGACGGGATTGGCAAAATTCAATACCAGAACCGGTTTCTCTGGATTTTTCTGCAAGGAAGCAAGTATCTTATCTTCATACTGTGTTGCGACAAACGTGTCTTCGTTTGTACAGTCAAAACCGCACCTCCCCAACTTGTGAGTTCCTTCAAAATCCGCGTCTCTGCAGATAAAATACACGTCATCCGGCAGAAGAACCTGTGCTTTTCTCATTTCCGCTGCGGATAATTTAAGTTTTACAGTTTTTCCATTTACTTCATACTGTCCCTGTTTCAGGATTTGCAGTGTATCCAACAACATATCCACATTTTGATTTCTCATGATTTTCCCCTTTTTACTTTTAGACATTTTTTATAATATTTCTCACAGATGAAATATTCTCACAAAGCTCCAATTATCATAAAACCAGCCGCAACCAGCAATACAATAAACAAAATCAAAATAACACACAGAACTATGATTTTTTTCCATTTATATTTTCTTTTTACCCTACGCCTCTTCTTTTTTCGAGACTTCCGATTCGTCTTCTGTAAATCACCATCTGATTTATTCAAATCCGATTCCTTTTGGGACTCTGAAATTTGATCAGGCTCTTGCTCATCTTTTGTCTTTTTGCTCTTTTTTTTCAGTTTTTTGCCGCAGTTTCTGCAAAATTTATCCCCTTCATTAACATATTCATGACAATACGGGCAAATCAAATCTGTTCCATCTTCTTCATCCTCAGAATCATCTTCTATTTTCTTAAACTTTGCCATATCAGGATACAGTGCCGCATTCACCTTTTCCTGATATTCCTTTGTTTTTTGATTCCATTCTTCTTCATCAAAGACCGGGAAGTTCTGTTTTTTAAGTTTTTTCTGATTTGTAACCACAACCATAGTCAAATCGTCTGTAACAGCCTTACGATATTCTTTCCCGGCCATATAATCGTAATAAAAATCTAAAATGTCCTGTATCTGCTTTCTTTTAGTCTGTTTCGTCTCAAACGCCGGTTGAATAAATGGATAATAGACTCTATTTTCTTCCTTCTCTCCTCTGACAAAGGCATCCAATACTCCGTCCGTTGCCATAACAAATCCATTGACTTCCCTATCTACTTTTAATACCTGCCAATATTGTGATCCTGCCTGCAGCGGATAAACGCTGCTTGCTTCCTCTCCCTTAATTCTGGAAGTGACAAGTTCCAGTTTCCCATCCTCTGTCAATACAACCACACCATCATCGCCGGCATGAGAAATGTAAAGAGTTGATCCATCATAGATTGTAATTGTTAATGTTGACTGAAATGAATATTCCAGCTGTTCCATTTCTTCTGCTGCTTTTCTTACCGCCTCATTTGCATACTGCATTGTATCACGCAGCATATCTCCAATTACCTTATCTTCAAACTCTTCACCCTCATAATTCTCTATTTTTTCTTTTAAATAAGCCACCGATAATTCAGTTGCTATTCCTGAACCATAGTGAGACAATGCACAGCTTCCTACTCCATCTGCAATTGCAGCAATAATAATTGGCCTGTTATGATTCGCCACAAGGACCTTACATCGATCCTGACAAGGGGTATCGTTTTTTATATGCGACTCTCCTCTTTGTGAAAATCCCCAATATACAATGTCCTGATTCATTCCAAAAAACGGCGTGCTTTCTTTTGGCGCAGGAGCAAGCTTAATTTCCTCTTCCTCTTCATGTTCTTTCAAATTTTCTTTGCCTTTGTCCTCTGTATCTGCAAAAATTTCCTTCTCCTTAATTACTACTTTCTCATCACACTCTTTTAATCTTTTGTGTTTTTTTAATCGAAATGCCACGTGTTTTCCTCCTAATTTAACAATTTAAAAATATATTTAATTGCTATTTGTATTTTCATAATCCGCCATAAATTTGACATTTTCCTTTTCATAGTTATTAAATTCAGAATCCAGGATGTATTCATCAAAATATTCGGGTTCATATTCCGCTACATACCAGTCTTTTCCATCGAAATAATCTTGTATCCATTCCGTGTCAAACTTTCGGCCATGTCTTGCAAATATTTCATTTCGGGCCAGCTGAACCTCCCTGTCTGTCAATGATTCCAAATCTTCTTCTGTAATGTAGCTCGTATCACTGTCAGTCAGAATATAGTCATCACTATCTTCTTCATCCGTTTCATCTTCGGAATCATAATATGAATCGTCATATGTTTCGTCTTCGGAATCATAGTATGAATCATTATATGTCTCATCTTCCTGAGTGTTATCATAAGAAGTATCAGTTCCTCCCCAGCTGCCGCCATCATAAACATAATATTTATATGCAATTGCCAAAACAGCAATAATTCCAAGAATTGGTATAATAACCCACCATCGATTTGTTGTTTTAGGTGTTGGACTCGGCCCTGGTATTGGTTTTGGCCTTGGTGTTTGTTTATGTTTGGCACACCATGGACACTCGCTATTGTGTGCAGGATAAACATGTCTCCTATTCTTAGGACAACGTTTCAATTTGGGATTCGGTTCAGGTTTCGCATATGGCAATAAAGCAACGCACCATTCATATGCCGAAGTTCTTTCCGGGATTTTCTTCATTGCTGTTAAAGCGGTGTAATCAAAAGTTTTTTTAAATAAGTAAAGAATTTCCTGCGGCAGCATCTTTGGGTCAACCGCCCATTCAGGTCTCGCTCTCCCAGGCACATCTCTTACATATACACATTCCCCATTGCATATCGCCCGGTTTTCAGGTATGCTGCTTACAGATTCCGCTGTTTTTATTACTGCACCAAACGGATCTGCATTGTCCATCAGCAATCTGAAAATATGAATTGCCAATGAAAAATAATCTGTACTTTTCGTAAAATTCGCTTTCCTTAAATCACCTACTGTCTGCAGTTCCGGTGCCAGCATCTCTGGCAGTCCTACTGTACATGGGAAGTGCTCTTTCGTAACAGGATCAACAATATCAAAAGAATCGCAATCGATAATCACAATTGTTCCGGCTTCTACATTGACAGCTATATTATTCTGATTAAAATCTCCAATAATAATGTTATAAGAATGAAGATAATTTACCAGCCACGCCAGATGAAATGCATACTGAACGGAATATTTCCAATTATAATCGGGATATATTTTATCTCGCTGCTGTCCGCCCCGGTATATATCATAGATTTTATATTTTGTATGTATCTTTGGCATAGTAAAACCTACCATCATACCATTTTCATACAAAATATCCTGTGGCCATGCCACACGAGCAACCCCATCAACAACATATGGAAGTTTCATTGCAATCATAGCCTTCAATTTCCGTTCCATAACAGCCCGTTCATTGCTGTCCTTAAACTTTGTAGTTTTATAAATTTTCGCTACAATTTCTTTATATCCTTCGACAGTATATACTGTACCTTCCCCTCCTGCACCTAATTGCTTAACGGTTACATATTTTGTTCCATATTGACCATAATATATTGCCATTTTCATCACCACCATGCTGAAATACACGAAAGAGAGCTCACAAACGATGAACTCTCTTTCTAATTACATTTTTCTAATTATTAAATACCTACTGTAATCACGCTTGGAGTCTCTGGCAGTTCTATAGAATCTGACACGGTTGGATCTGAATTAGACACTACAGCTATACTATTACTTAACCATACAAACGCTTCTCTAAAATTAACTGCATTTGCCTGCAAAACTATTTTAGATTTCGTTTCTTCCGGATAGTAACTCTGTAATTTTGTTTTATCTGCATTTCCGATTCCCATTGGCATATAAACAACTTTTTTATCCCGAATAGCCTGCTGAAGTCTATTTCTTGCCTCACTTTCACGATTTGTATCTGTCGGAGCGCCATCCGTAAGAACAAATAACCAAGGACGATAATAAGAAACGCCCTGTTCCTTATATTGAGCCTTCCTTTCCTCAATAGCATTAAGCGCTTCTATTATTGCCTCATTTAAAGACGTCAGTCCGTTTGCTGCAAGTCTAGGTGCCTGATAATCTGTCGCCGGTCTGAAACCTACTTCAGTCTTTACTTCAGAATTAAAAGAAATTACAGAAACCTCAGCTCTCCCCAATGCCAGCGAATCTTCTTGTAAGGCCTGTCCGAATTCAATCAGCCCCTGATTAAGTTCATCAATTGATGCTCCCGCCATGGAACCAGATATATCAACAAGGAGTACTGCCGGAATATGACGTTCACCCTGATTCGCAACAGGTAATAAATCTTCTTGTTTAGATTTAAACATTTTTTTCATTTCCTTTCTCTTTTGTATATACTTTTAATAAATTCATTATAATATTACGTTGATACTTAGTACATTGCGTTTTTTTCCAAAGTTGCACTCTCTTTTTTCCCTTTCGGTATGGAAATAACCGCATAATATATTCGTTTCAATCTTTTCAACCATACGGATTGTTTTCTGCTTTTATCTTCTGGCAAATTGGGATTCTCTAAAGAGCCCTGTTTCATCATCTCCTTTAACGCCCACAAACAGACATTTGTATCTTTCATGCTGCTATATGTTAATAAAATACCTGCTGTTATTTTGAATAATAAATCAAATTTTTCCTCATTAATATTCACGTAGAACATTGCATCCTGTTCACAGCATATTCTATAAAACATAAAAATCAGTACCATTGAAAATTCTTCCGCAGACAATTTTGAAAATTCGTCTAAAAGGATTCCCGAACATTGCTTTTTCCCACATTCTTCTATAATCTCAATAAAATAATCAGATAAAATGCTGCAAAAATTTATGCGGTTGCTAAATTGAAAGCTATTTTTATATTCCGCTCTTTCTATTAATATTCTATTTTTTTGAACATGTTTCCAAATTTTCTCTGGATGTTTTATTTTTCCTTTCAGTCTGATAAAAAAATTTTGATTGATTATCTTTTCCGGAATAATCAATTCATTATTATCTTTTCTTGTATCAAGTAGTTCTGCTGCTAAAAATTCTAAAAATTCTTTACATTCATATTCTGATATTTCATAACTGCATTTACTGGCAATTTCTTCTTCAATATATTCCGATACCAGAGATTGAAAATATGTTTTATTATCTTTTTCCAAATACTTTAAAAATTTCTTCGGTGTATCGATAAACTCTTTCAGTATCGGATTATCGTCCAGCGACTGCTTTACATATGTATAATTTACGTCCATATGACTGCAAATCTTTTCACAATTCTCAGAAGTATAGCTGAATTGATCAATATGGAAAAATTTATACTGTGACAGTCTTTTCATTTCCGAATGTTCTAATTCTGATCCGAAAAATATTACATGCAGATTTGGAAACCTCATACATAACTCATCTACTTTTTTCATCAGCTCCCAGAAACATTCCTGTTTCATTTGTGAACCTTCATCTATCAGCAGCAAAAGTTCTCCAGCATATGCTTTTCTTTCACAATATTGTATTATATTATTTTTGCACTCCCCAAAATGCCGCAGGGAATCCTCTCGATTTTTATTCCCGATTTCCTGCGTCTGTAAAAACATATAATCTAACGCACAATTAAGAATTCCTTTTTCTCTTATATCCTCTGTATCTATCTCGGTGCAGTCAAAAAGCATCGGAATGAACCTCTTTTCTTTTAATCCGATTTGCTCTCTGATTTTTTTTGTTAAATCATAATCTTTCATTTCATTTCTGCACGCCAGCACTACAATTTTGGCAAGAAAACTTTTCCCACTGCCTTCCTTCCCTTCAACAAAAGCTCTAACTCTGCCAAAAGAATCGTAACTCAACAAACGGGATGTCTCATCATCTCCAATTAATCCAGGAATAAAGTAATATTCTTCCACTATTCTCTTTCTCAGGTCAAAATTTTTGTCTGTGGCACATCTTGCATCCTGAATAGTCCACAGAACATTTATAATCTGACTGGCTTCTGTTGTTCTTTTCATTGCATCGAACAGACGTGAATCAACATTCTGATCAAGCATTCTATCCACAACATTTCTGCCCTTCTGATAATTGTTTTCCTTGTGATCTTCGTGGTATGGCAGTTCTACCAGCAGTGAATGATACAATGCCGCAAATAATAAATATCTTAAATTCTTTTCTTCACAAAAACAAACATCTGGAATACACTCGGCATTAATATACCCTAATACCGGCATGGATTTAAAAAGCAGTTTTTTTGCTTCTTCGATTCCTATATAAAAATTTGCATCAGCATAATTTCCTGCTGCCAATACAATTGTTAAAGCAAAGCCAAAAAGAAAATAAGGTCTTGTTCCTTTTTGATTCACAACAATATTATTAAATGTATTGGATAATGTTTTCCGTTTTCCGGGATTGTTAAATTGTTCTATAACATCTTCCGTATATTTCTGTAAAACATCCACTTCTAAATCAATCCGGCTCAGTGATACTTTCTTATAGTAATTTACAATATCATCTTTCAGTTCCGTTTTGTCATGCAGTGTTTTCCAGGCTAAAACGGCCCAATCTTTTACAAGTATCTCTTTCATTCGATTATCAAATTTCATTCCCGTATCTCTGCATTTTATATATCTCTCTTTTTTCGATGGATTATTTGAAATCACTGATAAAATGTCACAAATGAAATTAAACCCCTGCATATCCTTTCCTTTCATCATTAGTGTTCTATATGGTTTCCCAAGTTTGCTCATATAATTTATTAAAAATCCGTCGTCGTCTTTCCGGCAGCTGTATTACATACAGTTGTTTTAAAAGATCCCCATACCGACGAACCGGGAGATAATTTATCAGTGTACCTGCTTCTTTTTCAAGACAATATACATAATTTTCCCAGTTTGGCGGAGTATCTTTTAATGTCCATGGATTAAAATGATCATATTTCTTATCTTCCGCATAATCATCTGCTGCATCAACAAGATATACCCAGCGTCCCCATAAATTGAATATTTTTTCTATATCTGATATTTCTCTTATTCCAGATACTTCTGACAACAAACGACCTATTGTTCCTATAATACCTCCGCAGGCATTCACTACACTTTCAAATCCACAAAACACTTTTTGTGCCATTCTTTCCTTTGACATGTATTCCAAATATTTCTTTTCTAATATCTCATACACATCTTTTCCCTGATTTCCCATCTTCCTGAGTTTATAATCTGAAATGGCTAATAATATTTTATCCTGTACTCTATTCAGATCTTCGACATTATCCTGAATCTCAAAATTTGCTATTATCATAGATATCTCTGCCGCCATAAAATAACGCTGCTCATTAAGTCCTGCCAAATTTCTCCACATAAAGGGCGACAAACTACAGCTCCTTTTAATCCACTTAGATTTATCGGAACATATAGAATCTATCATCAAGAGCATATCCACGATTTCATAGTTTAATGCAAGTGTTCCTGTCGCACCATATCGACTTTTTAATATCCTGCAGAGGCCGCAGTATACAGCCTGATATATTTTTCGTTGTTCTTTATCAAATGCCCCTTTTATTGGCCTCATATAACCTATCATTTCTCTGTCACTCACTTTTGAATTATTATCATCTGACTTTCCACAGAATAAGAAACCTTATGTGTCATCAACAGTGGGTTCGTTAGTCCTGCAGTAACTACAAGGCGTTCAATTTCTCTTCCGTCTAATGTACGTCCAAAATCTAAATAAATTTCTGCACACTCTAATCCTCCTATTGTTCTTAAGCACTTTTTTAATTCTCTCTTATTATGGACAATAAAGTATTCATTGTTCTTATTTCTCAATCGACACTCCGGTATTATAGAATTATCCCATGAATAACCAATCATTTCTTTTGAACTGCGCATAAAATTTTTTCTTCCTGCGTCATTCAAATCATTCGTAACATCCACAAAAGAGGGTTCGTTATCAATCCAAATCATATTCCACCCATGAGGACTTCCATTCAAATCTCCAGCAACATAAATGCATGGAATTCCGGCCAAGTCACATAAATACTTATATGCCATTGATATTCCCTCACATACAGCCTGATGATCACAGATTACACCTGCTATGCTGTGGGATCGTATTCCGTTACTTTCTCCATATGTCGTATTTCTTATAATTACATCATGCAGCCATAATGCCAATTCTACATTTCTAAGATTTTTGGGTTTATGATTTATGATATAGCTTCCCCATTTTCCGCAGTAATCTAATATTTTTCTTGCTTCATTTTTTTCATAAAGATAATCCCCCAGAACATATAATTCCTGAGCCAATTGCGAATATTCAATATGATAAAAATTAACATAAAACAATAACGGATTATCGAAATGGATTGCCTGCGTAATCAAAGAAGTATCACTGTCTGGCATATTTATCTTTATACTGTTTTCAAATTTACCCCATTGATTTTTTAACGTGTCATATATCATTCGATCTTTTTTATTTAACTGATTCCTGTAATATAATGTAGTTTCTTCTCTCATAACTAACCGCCGCTAAATTTTGTATATTTTCTGCAAAACAAATACAAATAGGAACATTTTTAACGTCTTGCCAATTAAACAGGCGCTCAAGTATTTATATACCGGCATCCGGCCCGCCCCTGCTGTTATGCCTATAAAATCAAAACCAGGAACAGGGAGAAAAGCAAACAACGATACTATAGCAAAGCCATTCTTCTTTACATATTTTTTTACTTTCTCCAATATCATTCGATTCCCGGCTGCTTTATTTCCAATCTTTCCACAATAAAAACTTATTAATTCTCCCAAAGCTGTTCCCATTCCTCCAATACAGCAGCATATACCAGGACTTAACACTGCTGATGCACTTATGGTGAAGGCTATTCCACTGGCTGGTAAAAAAACAGTTGCATTTGTCAAAAAACATGCCATAAATAATCCTGCATATCCTGCCACGGACAAATTCTGTATACCTTCCTTAAAAATGAAGAACGGAATAGATCCAATGCATGCAATAGAAATCACTAATAAAACAGATCCAACATTTCTAATGAATTTAGTCATTACTTTCATCATTCTTGCCTTTTTCCGCAGAATTTCTTTGGTCATTTCTCTTTTTCAAATCCTTGGAAATTTGCCCCATGGTTTCTCCGAGATAAGATGTCGCCCGATATACCCCTTTTAACAAAATATCCGCTGAAGCAGAGGCCAATTCTTTCATCCCGTCATTCATTTTATGAGCGGCAATTTTAGCTTGTTTTGCGGCTTCTTCTGTATTTATGGATTTCCCCTTTTCCGATAGCTTTTCAGAGATTCTCTGCTGTGATTTTGTCTTACTATCAGACGGGTACAATGCAGCCTTTCGCTTCTTTTCATATTTTTTTGTCTGTTTATCCCATTCTTGCCGTTTAAAATTGGGCTTTACGGACTTCTGAATCACCTCATGATTCACAACGCTGACAAAAGATATATCATCGGTTACACTTTTTCTATATGACTCTGATGCCATATATTCATACCAGTCACGACAATTCTTTTTAACATCTTCTTCATTTTTCTGTATATCATAAAAAACGGCTTCTACAAATGGATAATATATTCTATTGTTTTCTGCCGCAGGTCTTACAAATGCGTCTAAAACACCATCTGTTGCCATCATAAATGCTACTACATCATTTACCTTTCCAAACTGCCATGTATTTTTACTTTGAAGAGGATAAACGCTGCTGACTTCTTCTCCTTTATGCCGTGAAGTTACCATTGCATAAATTCCCTTCTGATTTTGTGCTACAATGCCATCATCACCTGCATGCGCAAAATATAATGTATTTCCGTCATAAACAGCTACTGTTAATGTTGACTGAAATGAATAGGAGAACTGCTGCAATTCCATTGATCGCTTTTCAACACAATCCGTTGCATACAGCATCATTTCCCTTAATATTTGCCCCATTCTTGGAGAATCGTCAAACTTGAATCCTTTCTGTTTCATTTCTTTATTGAAGTATTCTTCTAAAAACATCAAGCTTGAATTTACCGCAATCTCTGCCCCATAATCAGAAAGAGCACAACTTCCCACGCCATCTGCGATTGCCGCCACAATAATTTTGTCATTAATAAGTTTAAATCCGCTGCGATCCTGACATGGTACATTGTTTTTTATATGAGATTCTCCCTGCTGTGAAAAGCACAAAATACTAATATTATGCAGGAAAGCATATGACGGATCCGGAAGTATTATTGGGGGCAATACACTTTCTGTACTTTTCTTGTTTTCCTTTATATCATTCTTTTTAGAAATTTGTTCATTAACGCTGTTCCCGGTTTCTGAGAAATCTTCCATTATTTTATCTTCTTCATTCAATTCATTTTCATGCATAACTCTCCTCCAAGCATAATTTCCAGTATTTCAATCTTTAATTTGTCACATTATATCAAAAAGTAATAGAAAATTTGTTTTTCAAACAAAATCTGTATTGTTTTTGTAATATTCTGACTATATAAAATTCCAAAAAAATCAGGTGTGACACTGCACACCTGACCATAATTACCATACAATTTTTTACAGACCTGATAATAATCCTGCAGATCCTGCAGTAGCACATCCGGCACATCCGACACAAGCAACGAAGAATGCAAGTGAAATAGCTGTTCCTACAACAGAGCAAACAAAACCACTTTTTGCAAGTGAATTTGCAGGGTCGTTCTTTTTTGCCATTGATCCTAAAACAGTACCTACAATTCCTAAAATAGCTCCAACTGGAACTCCAAATCCAAATACTCCTAATACGATAGAAATAATTCCAAGTACTAATGATGCAACTCCCATTTTTCTCTCCTTCTCTTCTTATAAATTTTAAATAAACAAAATCCCCCAATAATACATCCGATTCCCAGGCTAATCCACTGGGACGTAGAAAACAACAACCATCTCCCACGTTCCGAATCTCCCCTAAAATTTTCCAACAAGAATCTTATAATCACATAACTGGTCAAATACAAATATATGCCAAACATTCCCTGTCCTTTTTTTACTATTAAATCAATAATAATCACAGCAATCAAAAAATCAGCAATCGCTTCTAACAGTTGAACAGGAAACAATGAAATCCCGACTGGAGCAAGTGTAGGTGCCTGATAATCTACACAAAATGGACCGTCATACGGGATTCCGTAACAGCACCCCGCAAAAAAACATCCTATTCGTCCAAATCCGTGTGCAATTGGCAGACATGGTATCGCCGTTTTTACATAATTCATTACATTAATATCAGATATTTGATTTACCAATACCAGTCCCAAAATACCGCCGATTAATCCTCCATAGAATACAAATCCTCCGCCAAGAAGCTGCTGTATATAATTCCATTCCAGAATCTTTCCCCACTCAATCTCTTTCCAATTGATTATCAAATACAAAAGTTTTGCACCAAACATGCCAAACAATAGAACAATACCTGATAAAATAAAGAAATCATCTTCTGATAGTCCTTCTCTTATAACTAATTTGTATCCAACCGCACCTGCAATTATAATTCCTGCAGAAATCATTATTCCATACATAGGAACAATTCTTCCAAAAATATTAATGCAAAAAGTTTCCATATTACTTTATCTCTCTTGTGTCATTCACCCCCTTAGTTTTTTGAACTGACTTCATCAATTTATAATCTTCATCTATAACCACAATCAGTATTTTTCTGTGATTTCGCGACTGCTTTCTTCATATTACCAAAAAAAGATACCTAATATATCTTTTCGACAAAATCTGTCATTTTTTTGTAATATTCTGTTATCAAATAGATTTTTCATCCTTGCTCATTTAAGTTCTGATTATATTTTTTTCAGCTTATAAACCATCAACATGTAATGTATTACGGCTTCATCATAATCTTTCTGTTCTATCAGATTTATGATCACTTTAATTTTTTGATAAATTTCTTCATAAATTGTTTCTTTCGCCACACTCTTTTCAATTGCTTCTATAATTCCTGGCGCGTCTTTATAATATAATTTAATTATTTCACGCCCATATTTTTTTTGCGATAAATAAGTGTCTCTGAACTTTCTCATCATCTGCAATTCATAGCAATCATCCTCCAGCCCTTTATATTCACAACAAGCAGTTGTAAGAAAACATCCTCCGCCACTGTATGCGTTATTTCCTTTTCTCCAATTACGACATGAATCATTTGAATAATAATACGTTCTGTAAAAACTGCAATATCCCTTTACATTTTCTCCTTCGTATTCATAATATTCACAGGATCCACAGGTTCCTTCTGCTGCATAGTATGACATCTATTTTCCTCCTCATTTTTTTGATTTTCTACACTATACCAAAAAAAAGTACAAAATTTGTTTTTTAAACAAATTCTGTACTCTTTTTGTAATATTCCGATTTTTCTCATTTTGTTTTCATAACGACAATTTCTGCCTGCAGCCTGTTTCCTTTTTTTCGAATCTGTGCGTTCCCGCCGCATTGTTTCGCACACAATTTGATTTCTTTCAGCATGTGTCTCTGATTATCTGCCGGCCAGTCACATTCCATCCAGAACACATTCTGATTTTGAACGGTTCCGCCCCGGATTTTTACTATCCGGCCAGCCTTGTATATTTCTTCCGCGTAAATCACTGCAGCTGTTTCCATCAGGCACATTAAAATCTTACCGATACATACTTCATCCACACTGCCGCTTTTATATCCGGAGAAAGATGCTTCCAGCTCGATTCCTTTTTTCTGAAAAGTATTTCCATAATAATACAGGATTGCATCCACTGTCATGTCATCGCTGAATGTCCCCGGCTGGATTGTCTTATACTGATGGTGCAGCATTTCTAAATATTTTTTAATCCTTTTCTTTTAGGTCATTTCCGCCTTGATTTGTTGTATTTCCTCCATCTGAGCATTCATGATCTGATGCATTTTTTCTATTTCCCAGATTTGCTGTATGATAGCTTCATGATAAAGACTCATCAACTCACTCTGCTTTACAAGATAAGAGTGTTCCTGTCGGAGCTGCCTGCGATATGACTGCCCGATGCGCATTCCAATCATAACGAGAAGCATGACCCACACAATACTTCCAACCGCACATACGAATACACACAAAATCAGTGTATCATTATAATCCGGAATCATGGTAATAATAGAAAATCCGATCCAAATAACAGCAATTACCGCCCATACTTTTTTATGCTTCAGCTGGTATTTCCGTATTCTTTTCAGTTTCTCCCCAAAAAGAAAATAAAACAGGGTACAGATTCCAAACATCGCCACAGGTATTAGTCCATCCTTTATTTTGAGTCTGCCGCCAATTTCCCAGATGTTATGATTCCCCTCGATAATATTTACAAGCGCTGCCAGGCTCCCTCCCGGCAATCCCGCCAGTATCTCGCATATGGTACTGACTAATATAATCTTTAAGATTCCGCCGTCAAATACGTAACAAAATACAATAAAATTGAGGATTGCTGCTATTCCAACCGAAAATACATATATATAAGTAAATACCGGATCTTTTCCAACATATTCTCCATATATCTGGTTCATAATCACATTGACTATCACTGCTTTGAAAAAAAGATAAATGCCGGCAATTTTCCCTGATCTCCTTTTTCCCAGAAAAAGGCATAACATAGCATAAAATGCAGAAAGATTGGTGGCTAAAATTAATATGAATCTCGTCAAATTACTTATCTTGTCCATTTTTCCCATTCCCTGTCAATATGATTTCCAGTTCCATCCGATTCCTGCTTCTAATAACCCGGCTCTTTCCGTTATACTGTTTTACACATTTTTTTAATACTTTCAGTGCTTTTTTATTATGATCTTCTATCCAGCGCTGAATCGGCAATAACCTTTTATTCTTTGTTCTTTCCGATATTCCATATTCCAGTCTGAAAATAACCTGATTCTTCACTGTGCCTCCATACAGTTTTACCTTATGCTCCTGCCCTTCTTTCAAATCATTCGTCAAAGCAGTTTCCATCAGACACATCAGAATTTTTCCTGCACACATTTCATCCAGGCTGTTTCT
>NZ_BLYI01000009.1 GCF_016586355.1 Anaerostipes butyraticus | reverse complement strand
CATATCTCAAAAAGTTAAAAGCGCTTGGCTGGGAAGCTCCTGTCGTTGCCTCATAAGATTTCCAGTTAAGTTTAAAAAGACATTAAAATTTATCAGGGAGTAGTCTGCGCTTTTTTGGCTACCTGAAAGTTAATGTTTCACAGTAATAGTCTGGATAAAAAGAGGGGACCGGAGATTCGAAAATCCCCGGCATTATGAAAAAGTATGAAAAAAGTTCTAGCAAAAGTAACTAATGTATTAGTTATTTGCTATGATTATAGTATAATGAAAGAATATGAAGAAAGTGTGACAAAATGGAAAAAAATAATTTCATAAGAATAAATTAAGAAACAGGAGGAAGTTTCTATGCTGTCATTGGAGAGTGATTACATAAAAGGAGCACATGAAAAAATACTGGAACGACTCTGCGAGATCAATATGGAACCACAGCCGGGATATGGAAGTGACAGATATTGTGAACAGGCAGGAGAAAAGATAAAAGCAGCATGCGGATGTCCTGATGCAGAAGTTTTTTTCCTTGCGGGAGGAACCCAGACCAATGCAGTTGTCATTGATAGTATGATTCAGTCTTTTGAAGGGGTGGTTGCGGCAGATTCCGGACATGTCAGCATACATGAGGCGGGAGCCGTGGAATTTACCGGACATAAAGTGCTGACGATTCCTGGGAAAGATGGGAAAATACAGCCGGAAAATCTGAGAACGTTTTTGGAAGATTTCTGGAAGGATGGAAATCATGAACATATGGTGTTCCCGGGAATGGTGTATCTTTCTTATCCGACGGAATTCGGAACGCTGTACAGCCTCAGGGAACTGGAAGACATTTCAGAGATATGTAAAAAGTATCAGATTCCGCTGTATCTGGACGGGGCACGGCTTGGATACGGGCTGATGAGCAGAGAGTGCGATCTGACACTTCAGGATATTGCGCGGATCTGTGATGTCTTTTATATCGGCGGCACGAAAGTCGGCGCTTTGTTTGGGGAAGCAGTAGTATTTCCGAAACATAATACGCCGAAGCATTTTATCAACAGAATCAAGCAGCATGGAGCGCTGTTTGCCAAAGGCTGGCTTATGGGAGTGCAGTTTGATGTTCTTTTTACGGACGGACTTTATTTCGAGATCAGCAAAAAGGCAGTTGAACTGGCACAGCAGATGAAAGAAGGATTTGCGCAGCGGGGATACGAGTTTTTTATAGATTCTCCGACAAATCAGCAGTTTATCGTGCTGGAAAATAAAGAAATGGAGAGGTTAAAGGAAAAAGTAAAGTTCAGTTTCTGGGAAAAATGTGATGACTCTCATACGGCAGTTCGTTTTGCCGCAAGCTGGGCAGCAACGGAATCAGAGATACGGGAGCTATTTGAAATTCTGGATGAAATGAGAAATTAAGCAGCAGGTCAATGTGTATTCAAAAGGTGGGAAAGAGATGAGTTTAGAGAAAGCAAGACAGGATTATGAATCTTTCAGTGAGGCGGTCAAAGAGATTTTTGGAGAAAGGGCGGAGATTACCGGGCAGGATTATGTTTACGGAGGCAGTATCAATGATTCCCGTAAAATCAGTCTGTCTACCGGAGATCAGATTTTTGCAAAGACAAATACCATAGAAAATCAAAAATTTTTCGAAACAGAGATTACAGGTCTTCAGGCCCTGAGATCTGTTGGTGAAATTGGAGTGCCTGAGATTCTGGGGAGCGGAATCGATCAGGAAAAAGGGATTTCATTTCTTTTGCTGGAGTATCTGGAATGTTCGTCCAAGAGAAAAGATTACTGGACGGAGTTCGGGCATCAGCTGGCAAATCTGCATAAAGCGGAATGTTCCCGATTTGTAAAATCTGACAATGAAAATGACCGATATGGTTTTCTGGAAGACAATTTTATCGGCGCAGGTCCTCAGAATAATACGCCGAAAGAAAGCTGGATAGATTTTTACAGGGAGTGCAGACTCCTGCCGCAGATGAAGGCTGCAGAAAATTATTTTGACCCTGATACCATGCGGAAATTAGACTGTCTGCTGGAACGGCTGGAATCATATCTGGAAGAGCCGGATTTTCCATCCATTCTTCATGGTGATCTGTGGGGAGGAAATGTCATGTGCGGCAGTGATGGAAAAGCATGGCTTATTGATCCGGCCGCATATGTGGGAGATTTCGAAGCAGATCTTGCCATGACGCAGCTGTTTGGAAGCTTCCCGGAGGAATTTTACAGTGCCTACAATGAAATCAATCCGATTTCCGCAGATTATCCGCAGAAACGGGATTTTTATCAGCTGTATCATCTCTTGAATCATCTGAATTTATTCGGAAGATCTTATTTCGGAAATGTCATAAGAATTATAAGAAAATATGTATAGTCCAAGATTTTTTAGATAATTTTATTTTTTGTTTAGAAAATTTTATAGGCAGGAAATTGAATCTCAGGAGGAATCGGGTATAATAAAGACATAGTTTTTCATATATATTTTAATCCTCTCTTTTCATTAATAAAAAAGCAGAAGTCCCATCGGTTTCCGGTGGGGCTTTTCTTGATTTTATAGGATTTTTTTCTGTATCAGATTCTTGACATGAAAATTATCCAGTAGTAGTATTTACGAAATAATGGAATTCAGGAAGAAAGGCACCAAGGATAATATGCTGAAAAATAATGAATGGATGATATTGAATGCGATAATTTATAAAATTTATAGTATGGATGATATAGATGAAATGCGGATGCAGATCATGAAACAGCTCCGGTATCTGATTGATTTTGACAGTTCATCGTTTTATCTGGCGGCAGGAAGGGAAAATGAATTAGAACGGCCGGTGGGCATCGGATATTCTGTGGAAGATATGAAGGATTATATTAACGAATTTAAAAATATGGATTATTCTAAGGGACTGATGCTTACGGGAAATAATATTTCTTACCGGGAAAGCGATCTGCTTCCAGAGGAAGTCCGAGTGAAAACCCAGTACTATAAAGCAGTCTATGACAAACAAGGATGGCATTTTTCTCTGCATCTCAACATCAGTTATCAGGAACAGTTTCTGGGAGTTATGTCTTTTTTTCGGGAAAAGGGAAAGAAAGATTTTGAATATGAAGATTTATTTGTTCTGGATGTGCTGAAAGAGCACCTGGCTCTCAGGCTTTATAAAGAACAGGAGAAAGCAGAACAAAGGAAAATGACTGTGGAAGAATGTGCATCGTATTATGGATTAAGTACAAGGGAGCAGGAGGTGCTGGGACAGCTGATGCACGATGGAAGTTCGGAGGAAATCGCATCGGATCTGGGAATCTCCGTTAGTACACTGCGCAAACATTGTCACCACATATACCGGAAACTTGGCATCAGCCAGAGGATTCAATTATATGAAATGATAGAAGAATGAAATAGAATAAAAGTTCTATTTTAGGGATGAAAAATAGAACAAAAAGATAAAAAGAGGGAATTGTAAAGCTATATGTGCTTTTATATAATTCTGATTGTAAAGCAAATTGCAGTGAGGCAGTTTTTCATTGATTTGGAAAAGCTGCCTCTTTTTTCGTTCTAAAATATCCGGAATTTTAAATACGATCAGCAAAAGAAAGGAAAGATTGATATGAGAAAAGTAAAAGTGGCAGCAGTGCAGATGTCTTGTGTGTGGAACATTGAGGAGAATCTGTTAAAAGCTGAAGATATGATACGGGAGGCCGCAAAACAGGGAGCAAATATTATATTGCTTCAGGAATTATTTGAGACACCTTATTTTTGTCAGAGACAGGATTTTTCATATTTTGATCTGGCGAAGACATTGGAAGAGGATCCGGCAGTTCAGCATTTCAAAGATATTGTCCGGGAATTAAATGTAGTGCTTCCGATCAGTTTCTATGAAAAAGCAGGAAATACGGCATTTAATTCTGTTGCAGTCATCGATGCGGATGGAAGCGTACTTGGAATTTACAGAAAAACGCATATACCAGATGGACTTCCGTATGCGGAAAAATTTTACTTTACACCGGGAGATACCGGATTTAAAGTCTGGAAAACAAAATTTGGAATCATTGGCGTTGGAATCTGCTGGGATCAGTGGTTCCCGGAATGTGCGAGAGCCATGGCGCTTCTTGGAGCGGAACTTTTGTTTTATCCAACGGCCATCGGTAATGAACCGATTCTGCAGCATGACTCTATGCCGCACTGGCGTCACTGTATGCAGGGGCATGCGGCGGCCAATATTATGCCGGTTATTGCATCCAACCGGGTTGGAACCGAAAAGGACGGAACAGAGATGACATTTTATGGATCATCCTTTATTGCGGATGAACATGGGGAACTGACAGCAGAAATGGATAGAGAGTCTGAGGGTGTGATCACTGCGGAATTTGATCTGGATGAAATCGCAAAAAGAAGAAGAGAATGGGGCGTGTTCCGTGACCGCAGGCCAGAAATGTATCAGATTCTGATGACACATGGCAGATAGAAGGAGGAGAGTGCTATGCAGAAAAAATTTCATTTAATGGATGCGGTAATGGCTGTCATTTGTGTGGTATTCGTAGCAGAAGCGGCGGCTCCTGTGGCGGCAGTCGGGAATTCCCAGTATTTCTGGTGGATTTTCCTTCTGGCAGCATTTCTTCTGCCATATGGCCTGATCGCATCGGAACTTGGTACAACTTACGAAGGAGAAGGCGGCATCTATGACTGGGTTTCCAAGGCGTTTGGGAAACGATGGGGCGGCCGGGTTTCCTGGTACTACTGGATTAATTTTCCATTGTGGATGGCGTCTCTTGCGCTGATGTTCCCGGATACTATCAGCCTGCTGACAGGGAAAACCATGGGAATCATCCCGGCACTGCTCATAGAGCTGTGCTTTGTGTGGATTGTTGTTGTGATCAGCTTTTTCCCTGTCTGTGACAGCGCCTGGATTTTAAACGGCGCAGCCGTGATCAAAATCCTGATTGCGCTGACATTGGGAATTCTGGGAATCTATGGAGCTGTTCACAATGGTATGGCAAATGAATATACACTGCGTTCCCTTCTTCCAAGTTTCGATCTGGACAGTCTGTCTTACATTTCCGTGATTATTTTTAACTGTCTCGGATTTGAAATTGTATGTACCTTTGCCAAAGATATGGATCAGCCGAAAAAGCAGATTCCTCAGGCGATTATTGCGGGAGGACTGGTAATTGCGGTGATTTACATTTTTATGGCGTTTGGAATCGGTGTGGCAGTGCCGACCGATCAGATCAATATGAGCACAGGACTGCTGGAGAGCATTCAGCTTTTGACAGGAAGACCAACGGGAATCATCGTAACCGTGGTTGCCGTGGCATTTTTACTAACCTTGTTTGGAAATATGATTTCCTGGTCGCTGGGTGTCAATAATGTGGCGTCCTATGCGGCAAACCGCGGAGATATGCCGCAAGTCTTCGGAATCCGCAGAGGGAAACATGACATGCCGGTGGGAGCATCCATTATGAATGGTATTGTGGCGAGTCTGATTCTGATCATAGCGCCGTTTATCCCGAATCAGGAATTGTTCTGGTGTTTCTTCGCACTGAATCTGGTCATGTTTCTGCTGGCCTATGTTCCGGTATTTCCGGCGTTTCTGAAATTGAGACGGATAGACGCAGACCGGCCGAGACCGTTCCGGGTGCCGGGAAATCAGATGACAGTCCGCGTGATCGCCGTGGTCCCATGTATTCTGCTGGTGATTTCTATTATATTTACGGCAGTTCCGATGTCGTTTGACGCGGAAACCTTAAGCGGAGTGCTGCCAATCACAGTGGGGGCGGTGATATGTATTATCATCGGTGAATTTATTGTACGTGCAGACAGGAAAGAAATAAAAAAAGGAGATGAAGCGTTATGGCAGGAAGAATTATAAATACAACACCAAAACAGGATGGATTCCGCATGCCGGGAGAATTTGAGGAGCAGGAACAGATCTGGATGCTCTGGCCCCAGCGGACGGACACATGGAGAGACGGCGCCAAACCGGCACAGAAAACATTTATCAAAGTGGCAGAGGCAATCCGCCAGTTTGAGCCGGTGACCATCTGTGTGTCACCGGAGCAGTATGAAAACTGCAGAACCCAGGTTCCGGAATCCATACGGGTCGTGGAAATGACGAGCAATGACGCCTGGATGCGTGATATGGGCCCGACCTTTGTTGTTGACGATCAGGGCGGCATCCGCGGCTGCGACTGGACGTTCAATGCCTGGGGCGGCCTTGTGGACGGATTGTATTTCCCATGGGATCAGGATGATCTGATCGCCAGAAAAGTATGTGATATGGAAGGAATCGACAGCTACCGGACCGAAGGATTTGTGCTGGAAGGAGGATCCTTCCACGTAGACGGAGAGGGAACGGTGATTACCACGGAAATGTGTCTGTTAAGCGAGGGACGCAATCCACATCTGTCAAAAGAAGAGATTGAGGATATGCTCAAAGAGTATTTAAACTGCGAGAAAGTCATCTGGGTTAAAGATGGAATCGATCCGGATGAAACAAACGGCCATATTGACGATGTGGTGCAGTATATTCGTCCGGGAGAGGTGGCCTGTATCTGGACCGATGACCCGGATCATCCGTTTTACAAAGAGGCGAGAGCAGCCTACGAACAGCTGTCCCAGGAAACTGACGCGAAAGGACGAAGACTGAAGGTGCATAAAGTCTGCCTGACAAAGAACCCTGTTCTTCTGAAAGGCGCGGACACCATCGACCGGACAGAAGGCGCGGTTCCGAGAGAGGAAGGAGATACGACGATCGCGTCTTATATGAATTTCCTGATCGTCAACGGCGGTGTCATTGTTCCGCAGTATGGGGATGAAAACGATGCACTGGCGCTGAAACAGATTGGGGAGCTGTTTCCGGAACGAAAAGCGGTAGGTGTAAGAACAGAGGAAGTTGTGTACGGCGGCGGAAATATTCATTGTATTACTCAGCAGCAGCCAAAAGCAAAGAAATGTTAAGTGTCAATTAAATCTCTGTAAATATATCCAAATACCTTGATAATAAATAGTAATATTAATATAATATATCTAACCGGTTAGAATATCGGTCCTCGGAGGGTGTATGGAAATATTCTGCAGTGTCATAAATTCGCTGCAGACTACGACAGCAAGGTATTCACGTAATAATAAACTTGAAACAAATACAGGAGAAGGAAATAAAGATATGATAGAAAATTATCTCTCTCAGTTAAATGTTCCGGATGTCCTGATGGCGGTTCTGTCCGTAACCACGGCGGTTTCCTGCCATTCTAACAGCGGAACGATCCGAAGAAAGATTTACTGCGGATGTATTTGCATTTATATTCTTCTGGTCATTGCACTGACCATCGCATGCTTCCTTGGATATAGTGACAGCGTCGGGGACTATCTGGCGATTTCCATCGGGTGGCTGGTCGGACTGTTTATTGCGACAATGACAGAAAAGGGATAACCTTACAGAAAGCAGAGGCGTATCACATAGATTTAAAGTGATACGCCTCTTTTCTTTTACATATGTTTCACTGCGTATTTTTCGGCTGCGTGCAGGAGTCTGTAAAGCAGCATGGCGATCAGACACAGAAGAATGATGGACATCATGACCCAGTCCATCTTAAAGACCTGGCTTCCGTAAATGATCAGATATCCAAGCCCCGCTCTGGCGGCCAGAAATTCTCCGATGATCACTCCCACCAGAGACAGTCCGATGCTGACTTTCATCAGGCTGATAAAGAGAGGAACGCAGCTTGGAATCACCACAAGGCGGAGACAGTCGGCTCTTGAGCCTCCCAGTGTCCGGATCAGGATCAGACGTTCCGGATCCACCTTCATGAATCCATGATACAGGTTCAGGATGCTTCCGAAGACGGCGATGGATATGGCGGTTATAATGATGGTTTTCATATTATTTCCCAGCCAGACGATAAGAATCGGCGCCAGCGCGGATTTCGGGAGACTGTTTAATACCACCAGATAAGGTTCCAGAATATCGGCGGCAGGGCGGCACCACCACAGAAGAATGGAAACTCCCAGTGTGAGTATCATAACCAAAAGGAAGCTTGCAATGGTCTCAGCCAGCGTAATGCCGATGTGGAAAAACAGACTCTGGTCTTTCAGCATTGTGTAGAAACACTGGACCACACGCTGGGGACTGCTGAAAATGAAGCCGTTTAAATATCCTTTTTCCACGGAAATTTCCCATGCGGCCAGGATTGCCAGCAGCAGAAGCACCTGCGCGGCCAGAATCCAGTATTTTCTCCTTTGCAGTGAATGAAGATATTGTTTCTGTGCTTCGGACGGCTCATGTGTCATTGATATCCCTCCACAACTGATTGAAATAATCTTTGAATTCTACGGCATTTCTTGCGTTTTTCGGTGTTTTCTCCGGACAGGACAGATGGATTGGAATGACTGATTTTACAGTTCCCGGACGTTTGGTCAGGACGATGACCCGGTCTGCCATACTGACAGCCTCTGACAGATCATGGGTGACCAGAAGAGCGGTTTTATGTTCCTGTTTAATGATAGTGCCGATATCATTGGATACATTTAACCGGGTCTGGTAATCCAGTGCGGAGAAGGGTTCATCCAGCAGAAGAATATCCGGAGAGAGGGCAAGGGTGCGGATCAGAGCTGCCCGCTGCCGCATGCCGCCGGACAGCTGGTCCGGATAGGAATCACGGAAATCTTCCAGGCCGTAAGAAGCCAGAAGGCGCTCCACACGCTTATAGGCAGCAGGATCTTTGATTTTTTGTATTCTAAGTCCCAGGACAGCATTTTCATATATGGTTTTCCATGGAAGAAGCTGGTCATTTTGCAGCATATAGCCGACTTTTTCTTTGGAAATCACGAGAGGATAGCCGTTGATCAGGATTTCTCCGCTGTCCATGGGAAGGAGCCGGGCGATCAGATGAAGCAGCGTGGACTTTCCACAGCCGCTGGGTCCAACGACCGCAATAAATTCACCGGGTTTTATATGGAAGGAAACATTCTGGAGAGCGGGAGTTTCCTGTTTTAAGGTGTGATACGTATAGGAAACATGATCAAGGGACAGGGCATAAGTCATAGAAACCTCCGAAATCTTTGTTATAATAGAATATGCAGAAAGAGAGAAAATGCGCCGGAGCGGGGGCATGGATCTGCGCAGAATAGAAGGAAAAGGTGAAACAGAAGCAATGAAATATGAACATATGACAGAAGGAATTTTTTTAAGCAGGCCTAACCGGTTTATTGCCATGGTGGAAGCGGAAGGGAGTCAGGCCAAGGCACATGTGAAGAATACAGGAAGATGTCGGGAACTGCTGATTCCGGGAACCAAAGTATTTCTTCAAAAGCACAGCAATCCGGAAAGAAAGACAAAATATTCCCTGATCGGAGTCATGAAGGGCGATGTTATGGTCAATATGGATTCTCAGGCGCCAAACCATGTGGTCAGAGAATGGCTGGAGCAGGGAGGTATCTATCAAAACCCGGATTTGATCGCAGCAGAGCGAAAATACGGCGGCTCACGTTTTGATTTTTATATAGAAGGCGATGGAAAGAAGGCTTTCGTTGAGGTAAAAGGGGTTACTCTGGAGGAAGAAGGGATTGCCCGGTTTCCGGACGCGCCGACAGAACGAGGCGTCAAACATGTAAAAGAATTGATGAAATGTATAGAAGAAGGTTATGAAGCGTATATTATTTTTGTGATTCAAATGAAAGGAACCTGGCGGTTCGAGCCAAATGACAAGCATCATCCTGAGTTTGGAACCGCACTGCGGGAAGCCGGACAGGCCGGCGTCCACATACAGGCGCTGGACTGCAAAGTCGGCATAGACAGTCTGGTGATTGATCAGCCGGTGCCGGTGGTTCTGGACTAAAGTCCGTCCGCGATATCCTGCAGGATATCCGGATTCAGAATTTTAATCTGGTTTCTGCCGGCGATTTGGAGGGCACCCTGATTCTGCAGACCGGACAGGGTCCGGGACAGGGAAGGACGGGTCGTATTCAGATAAGCGGCCAGTTCACTTCGGTTCATACTCAGGAAGACTGTGTCGGCGCCGGTGCGGTTTTCCAGAAGATATCTGGCAAGTCTCTGTTCCAGTTCTCCGCAGGTCAGAAGATCCAGACGTTCCTGTTTTTGATGATTATCCAGGGCAAAGATGTGGAGCATGTTGAAGATGGCCTGACTGTGATGCTCACAGTTTTTCTCACAGGTGCGGAAGAAGAAACTCCGGTCTGCCGTGAGGATCCTGCAGGGACTTTCTGTCCGGACGGTGTAGCCAAAAGAGTCTTTGTCAAGGAAAACATCGGTTTCGCCGAACAGACTGCCGGCAGAGCGGTATTCGATGTTCATGGGTTTTCCCATATAATTATACTGTTCCAGGATAACGGTGCCTTCCAGAATCAGGTACAGTACGGCAGGTTTGTCATCCGGGAAAATAATCGTCTGTCCCTTTGGAAACGTCAGAGTCTCAGCATGGGAGCAGTAAAGAATCCTCTGGATTTCAGTATCATTTAAATTTTGAAAGAGTAAAGTATCTTTAAGTTCCATTTTTTCATCCTTTTTTTGTGCTTTGTAACATATGTTACAGAAAAAATATCAGTTTGAGGTTATTATATAGCTACAGTCCAGAACAGTAAAGGAGGAAATGAAATGAGTCGGTTTTATAAAGATGACAAAGCAGTGTTGTTAGATGTATTTGAAAAAAATCCGGTATCAGGTCTCAATTTGCTGGAAGCGAATGTTACCGATGCAGCTGGCGAGAAACACGTACCTGTGATCGAGAAAGACGGACAGGATATCATCGTCAGAGTCGGTGAGGTTCCTCATCCAATGATGGAGGAGCACTATATCATGGGTGTTTATATTGAAACAAAGCAGGGCGGTCAGCTTTGCCGGTTCCAGCCGGGAGATGAGCCAAGAGCCGTATTTACTCTTGCGCCGGGTGATGAACTGGTGGCAGCTTATGAGTACTGCAACCTGCATGGTCTGTGGAAAGCAGACGCATAAATTATGTTAAAAAAATAAAGAATTTTAGGAGGCAAAAAAAGATGAAAAAATACGAATGCGAACCATGTGGATACATTTATGACGAGGCAGCAGGTGATCCGGATAACGGAATCGCTCCGGGAACAAAATTTGAAGATCTTCCGGAAGACTGGGTATGTCCGTTATGCGGAATGGGAAAAGAAGTTTTCGTAGAAGTTGAATAAAAACAATTCTGTTTAAGAATCACAACAGCAGGATTTCTCTGGGTTTCAGAGAGATCCTGTTTTTTCTGTATGCCCTATTCTGCAGATTGCCTCCTCTCTTGATTTTTTACACATCAGGAGGTTCTTTCTCCTGGCAAGTCTCCTCCCACGTAAGCTTTTTGACCCGCAGGAGGTTCTTTCTCCTGGCAAGTCTCCTCCCACGTAAGCTTTTTGACCCGCAGGAGGTTCTTTCTCCTGGCAAGTCTCCTCCCACGTAAGCTTTTTGACCCACAGGAGGTTTTTTCTTCCAGCAAGTCTCCTCCCACGTGGGCCTTTTGACCTACAGGAGGTTTCTTTTTCTGGCAAGTCTCCTCCCATGAGGACTTTTTAACCCACAGGAGGTTTTTTCTTCCAGCTAATCTCCTCTCACGTGAGCCTTTTGACCCACAGGAGGTTTTTTCTTCCAGCTAGTCTCCTCCCATGAGGGATTTTCTACTCACAGGAGATTCTTTCTCCCAAATTGCTTCCTCCTGTGCAGATTTTCCAATTTTCTGGATGCTTCTTTACAGAAAAACAGTTCAATTCCTTACTTCTCCCATATTTGACAAAGAGCTTTTTATTTTACAGGGGATCGTACTGCAGACAGGATGAAATTGACAGAAAACGCAGAAGTGATATAAAATAATAAAAAATAAGAAAGGAGATCATTATGGTAAGATTTGCGGTGATCGGAACGAATTTCATCACGGACAGCCTTCTGGAAGCGGGAGCCGAATGTGAGGGATTTAAGGCTCAGGCTGTGTATTCACGAACCATGGAACGGGCCAAAGAATATGCGGGAAAATATGGAATAAAAGATTGTTATGATTCCTTGGAGGATCTTGCGAAAGCCCCGGATATTGATGCAGTCTATGTGGCAAGTCCAAATGCCCTGCATGCATCTCAGAGCATTCAGATGATGGAGGCCGGGAAACATGTATTATGCGAAAAAACCATAGCTTCAAATTCCAGAGAATTAAAAGAAATGCTGGAAGCCGCAGAACGAAATCATGTGGTGCTCCTGGAAGCCATGCGCCCTGTCTTTGATCTGGGATTTGCGGCGATTCAGGAGAATCTTCCGAGACTGGGAAAGATTCGCCGTGCCACGTTCCAGTACTGCCAGTATTCCAGACGATATGATCATTTCAAAGAAGGGATTATTGAGAATGCGTTCAAACCAGAACTGTCCAATGGGGCATTGATGGATATTGGCGTTTACTGTGTACATCCTCTGGTCAAACTTTTCGGGAAACCAAAAGAAGTGTATGCCCATGGGCTGAAGCTTTCCACCGGTGTAGATGGCTCAGCAGTGATCGTTGCCATGTATGAGGAAATGCAGGCGGAACTTCTGTATGCAAAGATTACCCAGTCTGCGCTTCCGAGTCAGATTCAGGGGGAAGAGGCGTCCATGATCATTCGGGAGATACCGGATACGACTTCGATTGAGATTGTGAAGAGAGACGGAACATCAAAAAAAATTGATATCCGCAAGAAAGAAAATAATATGTATTATGAAGTAAAAGAATTTATTCGCTTGATTGAGGAAAAGAAAAGCGCCAGGGAACATAATCAGTATTCTGTCTGGTCTCTTGAAATCATGGATGAGGCAAGACGGCAGATGGGAATTCATTTTCCGGCGGATGAGTAAGGAGAAAATATGTTTGTAGAAGAACGGCATAAGGAGATTTTAAGGCTCCTGAATGAAAATCAAAAAGTACTGGTAAAAGATTTGAGCAAACGATTTCAGGTGACAGAAGACTGTATCCGCAAAGACCTGGCAGCTATGGAAGGACAGAATCTGTTAAAGAGAACATATGGAGGAGCAGTGCTGCCGGACAGTCTGCATCCGGGACACAGCAACCTGGTAGCCAGCAGAAAACATAAAAATGTAGAGCAGAAACAAAAAATTGCCAAAAAAGCGGTAAAATTGATCAAAAACGGGGATATGGTATTTCTGGATACTTCCACAACAAATATTGAACTGGCGGAAGAAATCATAAAGGCGGGGCTGGAAATTACGGTTGTCAGCTGCATGATGGATATTGCGGAAATCTTTCAGACAACAAAGAATGTAAAATTCTTTCTGCTTGGCGGGGAGTTTAACCGTTCCCAGAATGGATTCCTGGGTTCTCTGACTCTTCAGATGATGGAAAATTTCAGATTCGATATTGCGTTTATGGGAGTTGTAGGAGCAGATCCGGAGAAAAATGTCATTATGACATATGTACCGGAAGACGGGCTGATGAAACGGCATGCAGTAGAACGAAGCAGTAAAGTTTATCTTATGATGGAAAGCAAGAAGTTTGGATTCCAGGCAAACTATGTGTATGCGGGATTTGAGGATATCAGCGGCGTGATTTGTGAAAAACAGCCGGATGAATCTACCCGGGAGCGGCTGGAGCTGCGGGAAACAGAGATTATTTAATATGGAGGATATGCCGGATGCCCCATGCGACACCGTCCAGATTATGGTGAAGGGTCACGGCATCTGCGGCAGCTTTGCATTTGGGAGAAGCATTTTCCATTGCAATGCCGATTCCGGCAGCGTTCAGCAGATCCACATCGTTGTCTCCATCGCCGAAAGCAGCTGTCTGTTCTGGAGTCAGATGCAGATAATCACGGATAAAACGGAGACCGGAATGTTTACCGGCGTCTTTGTGGGAGATTTCAATCAGCTGGGAAACGGAAGACGTAATATAAATATCTTTAGAGGTCTGGGCAAGTTTTGTCCAGATTTCTTCTTTTGTCAGGGGATTTCCAACCACTACATCAATGCTGTCAATCTGCTCCT
This sequence comes from Anaerostipes butyraticus, assembly GCF_016586355.1. GTDB lineage: Bacteria > Bacillota > Clostridia > Lachnospirales > Lachnospiraceae > Anaerostipes > Anaerostipes butyraticus. The sequence continues at coordinate 121,864 of NZ_BLYI01000009.1, read as the reverse complement.
GGTGTCTGCGGAGAAAAACGGGCATCTGATGGATTGGGTTTCTTGTATCCTGAATATAAGGAATGGCCTGTGGTGCAGCGCCGAATCCTGCCGGATTGCTGACGTAATCTGCTTCCGCGTAAGCTGTGCCATTGATGAAGGCTTCCAATGCCACTGGATAAGAGGAAGAGACTGCCAGAATATCAGAAACAGAGGTTTTTGTCATCTTGTATTCATGCAGACATTTTCCGGTGGGAATATTGTATATAGCTGCGCCATTGGAAGTAATGGCATATTCAATTCCGGGAACTGACAGGACATCCTTTGGAAGTGTATGAAAGGAACGCCCGCTGGCAATGACAATGTGAACTCCCTGCTCAATGGCATGAGATAATGCTTTCCGATTGCCATCGGAAAGTCGGCCTTGAGCGTTTAGTGTTGTCCGATCCAGATCTAAAGCAATGCATTTGATATCCATGATAAGTCCTCCCTGTGTTTTTCCTTATTGTAACTTTTCTAATTTCCATTTACAATAGCTTTGGAGGAAGGAAAAATGGGTTTAACAACATTATGTTATATTGAAAAGGAAAATAAATATCTGATGCTGCATCGGATCGTAAAAAAACATGACGTTAACAAAGACAAATGGATAGGTGTCGGAGGACATTTTGAACATGGAGAAAGTCCGGAAGACTGTATGTTCCGGGAAGTAAAAGAAGAAACCGGTCTGGTTCCGGTTCAGTACCGGCTGTGCGGAGTTGTGACATTTTTATCGGATATGGGAACTGAAAAAGAAGCGTGGGAGTATATGTTTCTTTACCATATCACAGATTATAAGGGAACGATGAAAGAATGTGACGAGGGAGTTCTGGAATGGATCCCGAAAAAAGACCTTTTGAATCTGGAACTGTGGGAAGGAGACCGGCTGTTCCTGCGCTATATGGATGAGGGAGCGCCATTCTTCTCTCTGAAACTGACTTATGTGGAAGGAAATCTTATGGCGGCGGTTCTGGATGGGAAAGAACTGGAATTTTTTGATCTTTTGGATGAAAAGGGAGAAAAAACCGGAAGAATTAAGGAAAGATCTTTGGTTCATGAGGACGGTGATCCTCACGGCACATCCCATATCTGGATTGTGCGCAGGACAGAAAAGGGATATGATGTGCTGCTGCAGAAACGAAGCGCCAATAAAGATTCATTCCCGGGATGTTATGATATTTCGTCTGCCGGACATGTGGCGGCAGGAGATGAATACCTGGAAACCGCAGTCCGGGAAATGCAGGAGGAACTGGGAATTTCGGCAGCAGCAGAAGATCTGAAGCAGATTGGAGTTCATGACGGAATCATCAATGGGAATTTCTACGGAAGAGAGTTCCGAAATCATGAAATCAGCGCTGTTTATGTGTATGATAAACCGGTGGAAATTGAAGCCCTTTCCCTGCAGAAAGAAGAAGTGGAAGAGGTTATATGGATGGATTATGAAACCTGCCTGGAAAAGATGGAAAAGGGTGAGATCAAACACTGTATCTTTCAGGATGAATTTGAAATGCTGGGAGAATATCTGGGTGAAATACCTGGAAATTGACTTGTATAAACTGGAAAATCATCCTGTAAGTGAAAAGTTAAGGATGGTTTTTCTATCTATTTCAAATGAATATTTTGTAAGCTGCGGAAGAAAGAGTCGAAAAATATCAGACTCTTTCTTTTTTTGCACTATACGCCGGTCGGTCGGCCGCCGTACCTGCTGATCATGATTCGTGTGATTTAAATAAAAAAGCCGTCTAATTTTCAGTCTAATATTGAAATTATCTGATTTATCCGGGAGAATTTAAGATAACCGTATGATATTTTGTTAATGTTTGGATAAAACAGGCATTTGCAAAGAGAATGATAATAAGGAGGTTATTATAAGAAAAGAGATGAAAACCGGATTAGCAGCGCTTTCAATCGCAGGGCTGGTAGCATTAGGAAATCAGGCAGATGTCCAGGCGGATACTCCTGTTGAGAATGGAACTGATAATGGACAAAATGCCAGTGAAGTTTCGGAAACAAAGGCAGCGTCTGCTCAGAATATGGAAGAAGCAGAGGAAAACCTGGATGACGCGCTGGATTCACAGGCAGAAGCAGAAGAAAAGGTGGATCAGGCAGAGACGGATTTGAAAGAGGCACAGGATGAAAAAAATGCGATCAAAGAAGAACAGTCAGATCTTTCAGCTTCTGCGGAAGAGGCGAAAGATTCTCTGGAATCTGCCATTAAAGAAGAAAAAGATTCTGCACAGGCTGCCAAAGATCAGGCGGAAGCGGATCTGAAAGAAAGCGAAGAAAAGCAGGAAACGGCGGAAAAGGAAGCAGCAGAGGCAGAAGATAATGTATCAAAAGCAGAGGATAACCTGAAAGAGAAAGAAGAAACTGTTAAAAAGGCGGAAGAAGAAGGCACCGGGGCGAGTGAAGAAGAGATTGCGGAAGCAAAAGAAAAAGTAGATCAGGCAGAGGAAAAAGTGGAGACAGCACAGAAAGAATATGACAAAGCGGATGCAGCGGCACAGGAAGAGGAAAAGAAGCAGGAAACAGCACAAAAGGAATTTGACCAGGCAGATGCGGAGTATCAGCCAGTCTTAAACGAGATGAAAGAGCTGCTTTCAGAAATGAGGAAAGTATTTGAGGCATCCAGTAAGGCAGAAAGAGAATGTGAAGAATTAAAAGAAAATATACGGGCGGTTGAGCAAGATATGGCGGTGTATGAGCCAGAATATTTTAACAACTGGCTAGAGTCAGTGAGAAAAAATGCAGTAGCAGCGGAAGCAGCAAAAAAACAAGCAGAAGAAGCTTTAGAAAATGCGGAGACTCAGGTGGCAGAAAAGAAGGAGGCAATGGAACAGGCAGAAACCACAGATGACAAAGAAGCTGCAAAAGAGGCATACGAGGAGGCAGTAAAAGCGAAAGAGGAAGCAGAAAATGCTTTGAATAAAGCGATTGAGGAACTTGAACTTCGCAAGCAGGCTTTGGATTGGGTTGAAAGTATTCAGGTAGAAGAAAGTATTGAACGATGCAAAGAAACTTTGGCTCAGTTGACGAAGGAACTGGAAGAAAAAGAGGCAGAAGTAGAGGCGCTCGATAAAGAATATTCAAGACTGGATAGGATGGTTTTCGAAAAGGAAGATGAGCTTATAATAGTGGAAAAACCATGGGTTGAAAAATCAGAGGCTTTGGATGCAGCCAAAGATTCTTATGAAAAAGCATCTCAGATAAGAGATGAGAAAAAGTCTGCCTTGGATTCAGCTAAGGAAGAACTGACTAATGCTCAGAAGGCTCTGGATGAATTATCAAATAAAGATCTGAAGGAAGCTCTGGAAGCGAAAGAACAGGCAGAAGCTGATCTGAAGGCTGCAAAGAACGCCCTTGAGTCTGCTCAGAAAAATCTGAAACAAGCCCAGACTGAAACAGAATCTTCCAGGAAAGCCCTGGAAGAAGCCCAGGCTGCATTGGAACAGGCAGATGGTCTGACACTGGAAAAAGTGCTTGCAGCCGATGAGAATGATCCATTTTATCAGAAACATAAAGAAACGGTTGATCTGATCAACACGGCGCCGGACAGACTGGCAGAACTCGAAAAAGAGCTGAAAGAAGCAGAAGCGGACATCAAAGAAAAACAGAATGCCCTGGAAGCAGCGCAGAAGAAGAAAGCAGAAGCTGACGCGGACGCGGCAATCGCTATTGCAGACTGGCAGAAATATCTGCAGATTGTGGAAGGAGACGGAGCAGAATATACCAAAGGTTCCGGAAAAGAACTGAATCTGATTGCCAATGGCGGCATGTTCAAATTTGATACTCTGCTTATTGATGGAGTCGAGGCCGAAAACTATGGGATCTTAATGAATTTCGATGAAACCAGTATTATCCTGGAAGGATCTGTTCTGGACAAACTTTCTGCCGGGGCTCATAAAGTAACCTTTAAATACCAATATGGTGAGGTATCCGCAACGATCTACATAAAAGAAGCAGAAGGAACCCAGGATCCGAAACCGGGAGCCGGAGAAGGAACAGAAACCGGAGGAAATATCCAGACTGGCGGTGCTGGAAGCGGCACACAGACCGGAGGAATCATCGAAGCTGGAGGAGCCGGCACAGGAAATGCAGGCGGCTTAAAAGAAACAGGGTCTGTTACCGGTGAGAATGCTGCAGCGCAGACAGCCGGAAGCACAACGACAGGAAAAACTCCGAAGACAGGAGATAAGGGAATCTTTGGTTTGATGGCACAAATGACAGCGGCACTCGGAGCCGTATTTGTACTGGCAGGGAAGAAATTCCGGGATTTCCGCAGATAGAGAAACATAAATAGCATCAGTAAAAAAGAATGAACAGGAATGGTCTTGTTCATTCTTTTTTATTTGCCGGATCCGTCTGGAAACATTGCTCTGTCCAACGGAAAATGGAATATAAAAAATCAGAAGAGTTTTTCTTTACTTGAGCAAAGACAAATTTTATAATAGATTCAGAGAAAGAAAAACGAATTCGGGATAACACGGAAGATGGAAAGAGAGCAGAGAGATGGATAAAAATAAGATTCTGAGCTGGAAAAAAAGAGCGGGAATTTGTATCATTATAGCTTTTTTTGGATTGATCATTGCGATTTATATGAAAACTTATTTTTGTTATGCGCAAAAGTATCAGAAGCATAAAAGAGTGTTCGGAGCAACGTATATGACCATGAATAACCAGTTCTACAAGGTCATCAATAATGAGATCAAGCTGCAGATAGAAGAAAACGGAGATCATTTGATCGCCCTGGATCCGGCGCTGGATTCAGAAAAGCAGAATGAGCAGATCAAGTATCTGGTAAAAAAGGAAGTCGATGTGATCTTCCTGAATCCTGTAGACTGGAAAAAGGTAAAGCCAGGTCTTGAGGCAGCGAAAAAAGCCGGAATTCCGGTGATTGTCATTGATACTCCGGTATATGATGAAGATTTGGTTGATATGACCATTGTGTCAGATAATTATCAGGCTGGTGTACAATGCGCGCAGGATATGATGAAAAAGAGAAAGGGAGCCAATATTGTTCTGCTGACCCATAAAACTACGAAGTCAGGAGAGGACCGCATTCAGGGATTTTTGGATACGATCGAAGGTCATGACGGATATCGGATCATTGATTCTGCGGACACCGAGGGGCAGATTGAGCGTTCCCTTCCAAAAGTAGAAGATATTGTAGAAAAACATGATGATATCGATGTCATTATGGCGCTGAATGATCCGGCGGCCATGGGGGCTCTTGCGGCGCTGGACAGCAAGAATTATAACAGAGATGTTCTTGTATACGGAGTAGACGGGTCACCGGAAGCAAAAAAATTAATTGAAGAAGGCCTGATGACAGGAACATCGGCGCAGTTTCCGAAGCAGATGGCGGATACGGCTATTGAGGCAGCATATCAGCTGATGGAAGGAAAGGCGATTCCAAAAACAAAAGAAATATCAGTAGAGATGATCACAAAGACTAACATTAGTCAGTTTGACATTAACCGCTGGTAGAGGGGAGGGAAAGATGGATTTTAAAAACAAGAATTTATATTATCTGAAAATTGGCATGAGTGTGATCAATTTCCTGATTCTGGCGTTCTTTTCCATTGTCACAGGATTTACGATCCATTATGTCAATCAGAATTTCTCTGCCAGGAATTTTCTGGAGAATGTAACTTATCTGCCCATGGAATCGGTCCGGATGACGGTTGTCACATTTGTAGCGTTTTTTCTTCTGCTCCTGATCATAGAGATGCGCAGCAGGAAAAAAAAGAACGCAATCTTTACTTTTGTAATTTACGGAATGGAACTGCTGCTCTGCCTGATCATTATCCGATGCCTGTATATCGGGTACAACGGTATTATTCTGCTTGTGGTGGCAGATATTGTGACATCAATCCGTGACAAGCATAATCGTGCTCTGTTTCTTGTGATCATGGGACTGCTTTATATATTTTCGGATTATAATATCATATCGGTCTTTTTTAAGATGATTTCGTTTCAGGAATTTTTAAATGTTTATAATTCGAATATCAGCATGATCCTGATGGGAGTCCGGAATATGCTGGTGTCTCTTAATATACTGGTATTTATTGTATATATGATCATTCTGATGAGAAATCAGATGAAAGAAAATGCAAGAATAGCTCTTTTAAATATTCAGCTGGAGACAGCCAATGCAAAACTGAAAGAAATGAATGCCCAGCTTCAGGACTATGCCCAGATGCAGGAAAAAATGGGAGAGACCAAGGAACGCAACCGGATTGCCAGGGAAATCCACGATACCCTGGGACATACCATGACAGGATTGTCTGCGGGAATTGACGCCTGTATTGCCATGATTGATTTTTCAGTGGATGAGACGAAAAAGCAGCTCAATAAAATTTCCAAAGTGGCAAGGCAGGGAATTCAGGATATACGCCGTTCAGTAAATAAACTGCGCCCGGATGCTCTGGAGCATCTGAATCTGGAAGCGGCTTTGGAAAAAATGATGGAAGAAATGATGGAAGTATCGGATGTTGCAATTCGGTATCAGTGCGAAGTGCCGGTTCTGAAATTTAATCCGGATGAAGAAGATGCCATCTACCGGGTAGTGCAGGAGGGGATTACCAATGCGATTCGACACGGCAAGGCATCGAACATTGAGATAAATATAAAAAAGGAAAATAAATGGCTGATTTTATCAATCCAGGACGATGGCGTGGGATGTGAGGAAATCAAAAGCGGTTTCGGACTGATTCATATCCGGGAACGTATCCAGATGCTGAATGGAGAGGTAACCTATGATGGCAGCCATGGATTTCATATAGTTGCAAAAATACCAATACGATGGGGTGAAAATTATGATTAAAGTACTGATTGCGGATGATCAGGAATTGATTCGTCAGAGTCTTCAGATCGTCCTGGAAACGAAAGAAGGAATTGAAGTTGTAGGCACAGCGAAGGATGGACGTGAGGTCATTCAGTTAGTACGCAAGGAAAAGCCGGATGTAATTTTGATGGATATACGTATGCCGGAGATGGACGGTGTCCAGTGTACGAAAATCATCAAAGATATCTATCCAAATATTAAAATCATTATCCTGACGACGTTTGATGATGATGAATTTGTGTTTAGTGCTTTGAAACATGGAGCCAGTGGATATCTGCTGAAAGGAATTTCCATGGATGAGCTGGAAAAGGCCATTCACACGGTTTATAAAGGCGGCGCCATGATCAATCCGGAGATTGCGACTAAGGTAGTGGAGCAGTTTTCAGAGATGGCTCAAAGTAACTATGATGTTTCAATTGAGGCACAGAACGTGGAAGAGTTGACCGATACAGAGTGGGAGATCATTAAATTTGTCGGACGGGGGATGTCTAATAAAGAAATATCCGGCGCAATGAGTTTATCGGAAGGAACCGTTCGCAATTATTTGAGTACGATTTTAAATAAGCTGGATTTAAGAGACCGGACACAGCTGGCAATCTGGGAAGTGCAGTCCGGATCAGGGAAATACAGGAGAAAATAAAGTATGAGCAAAATGGCGGTTTGGTGGAAACGTCTGATTATAGCAGGACTGCTTCTGAGCATAGCAGGGATTTTTTTAATTGTTGCGCCAAAGGAGGAAAAAGTTACGCTGACCTTTGGAATGTTTGCAGGAAATCAGTGGGATGTGCCGGATGATGACTGTTATAAGATTATTGATGAGACCATCGAAGAATTTGAAAAGAAATATCCAAATATTGAAATAAAGTATGACAGTGGAATCTTAAAAGAGGATTATTCCGAAGATCTTTCTCAGAAGGCATTAAAAGGAGAACTTCCCGATGTTTTTATGGTGCTTCCGGAAGACTTCAACATATTTTCTTCTATCGGTGTCTTAAAAAATCTGGATTCTTTTATAAAAAGTGATGCTGGGTTTGATCCGGATGCCTATTATGAAGGAAGCTATGATGCCGGAGAATTTAATGGGAGTCAGTATGCTCTTCCATATGAGAGCGTTCCAACTCTGATGTTTGTCAATAAAACGCTGCTTCAGAAGGAAGGAATCAAGATGCCGGAAAATCAGTGGACTTGGGATGATTTTTATAAAATTTGTCAAAAAGTAACAAAAGACACAGACGGCGATGGAAGAATCGATCAGTTTGGGGTTTATAATTATGACTGGAAAGATGCAGTATTCAGCAATGGAGGAAGATTATTTAATCAGGCTGGCACAGAATGCAATATCACAGCAGATGCAGTGGAAAATGCGATTCTTTTTACCAGAAAGATAAAGGAACTGTCCGGTTATCAGAATCCTACGTCCAATGATTTCGATACGGGAAAGATTGCATTTCGTCCAATGAAGTTTTCGGAGTTTCGTACATATAAGCCATATCCGTGGAAGATTAACAAATATTTTGAATTTCAATGGGATTGTATTCGCCTGCCGGCAGGACCGGACGGCAAAAATGAGACCAGCATGGATCATCTGCTGATGGGAATCAGCAGCGAGACAAAGAATGATGAGATGGCCTGGGAATTTCTGAAAATGCTGACATATAACAAGAACACACAGCAGAAGCTGTTTCAATATTCTCAGGGAATTTCTCCGTTAAAAGAGGTTACGGATTCAGAAGAGACAGAGAAAATTTTTCGGGAAGACATGGGAGAAGATACCGTAGTAAAAGTAGAACTTTTAAATGAAGTAATGGAGCAGGCGGTGGAAACTCAGAAATTCCGGAAATATGATACAGCACTTCAGTTTTTGGATAATGAGGTGGACAGGCTGATGGAAAATGATGAAAATTTTGATGAGAATATTTTAAATATAAAGGGACAGGCTGATGAGATGCTGAATGAGTAAAATGACATTTGTCATATAAAAAGTGGCATTTGTAAATTGTAATTGATGACAATTTGCAGATGTCCTTTTTTTATGGAATTGGTAAGATGACATTGTCAATAAGAAATACGAAGAAGAAAGGAGAAGAGGATGAAAAATCTTGTGTTAGTCAGCCATGGAACGTTTGCTGAAGGCTTGAAGAGCGTTATGCTGATGCTTGCGGGAGAACAGGCGAAAGAGATCATCGCTGTTGGACTTGAAGATGGAATGAGTGCGGAAGAATTTGCAAAGAAATTTGCAGATGCTATCAGTCATATCAAAGAAGAGGATGAGATCATTCTCCTGGGGGATCTGATCGGAGGTTCTCCGTTAACAAACGCTATGGAGCAGATTTCCAATAAAGGAATGCTGGATAAGACCGTGATCTTTGGAGGCATGAATCTGGCAATGGCTTTGACAGCAACACTTATGAAAGACGCGGTAGATATGGACATGCTGAGAGAGAACCTGATCAACGAGGCAAAAGATGCAGTAAAAGAATTTGTAGTAGAACCTCAGGATGAGGATGATGAGGATGATATCTAAGGAGGAAAAGAAATGTCAGTATCATTTTTAAGAATCGACGACCGTATGATCCACGGTCAGACAGTAACAAGATGGTCTTTGGAGTATCCATGTGACGGATTAGTAGCTGTAAATGATAAGGCAGCAACCACACAGGCATTAAAAATGGCATATAAGAGTGCCAGCTCTAAAAAAACATTTGTATGGACATATGAGGCATGGAAGAAGAAATGCCAGAAAGTATTGGACAGCAAGGATAATTATTTCCTGATCACAAAAGATCCAATTCAGATGAAAAAAATCCTTGTAGATGATGGATTTGTTCCAAGTGATGTAAAGAAGGTCATTGTAGGTCCTTGTAATGACCGTCCGGGAGCTGTAAAACTTGGAAATAATCAGTCTATTACCCAGGAAGAAGCAGAAGCTTTGGAAGCAATTTATCAGGCAGGATATGAAGTAGAATTCGCTTTGATCAAGGAAGCATCCATTGGAACCTGGGATAAATTTAGAGGACAGTTTGGTTTTAACTAAAAGAGAGGAGAATGAATTATGACGATCAGTTGGTTACAAGCGGCAATCTTAGGTATTTTTGCCTGCTTATCAAGTATGCCTGGAATGGGAGGTACCTCTATTGGTAACTACACATTAGGAAGACCATTAGTTGCGGGTCTTGTCTGTGGTATCGTTCTTGGTGATATTCAGGCCGGTGTATTAGTAGGTGCCGCAATGCAGGTTGTATATATTGCGCTGGTAACACCAGGCGGAACCGTATCTGCCGATGTTCGTGCCGTATCTTATATCGGTATCCCGCTGGCAATGTTAGCTTTGAATTCTTACGGATTAAGTGCTTCCTCTGAAGAAGGAATCGCAATGGCAACATCTTTCGGAGCCATGGTAGGAACTCTGGGAACTGTATTATTCTATGGAACAGCAACCATCAACCTGGTATGGCAGCATATCGGATGGAAAGCCGTTGAAAAAGGAAACTTTAAGAAACTTTATCTTGTAAATATGGGACTTCCTTGGATTTCACATATTCTCTGCAGTTTCATTCCTGCACTGGTTATGTGTAAATTAGGAGTACCGGTTGTAGAAGCAATCAAAACAGCTCTGCCGATGGACGGACTTGCAATGAAAACACTGTTTACAGTAGGAAGCATGCTCCCTTGTGTCGGAATTGCGATCCTGTTAAAACAGGTTGTAGAAAAAGCGGTAGATTTCATTCCATTCTTCTTCGGATTCACATTAGCAGCAAGTATGGGACTGAATCTGGTATCTGTAACTGTTGTTGCAGGAATGTTCGCAATCATTTACTACAACATTAAGATGATCGGAATCAGGGCAAAAGAAGCAGCGTTAGCTTCCGGAGGCTCTATCGATGATGATGACGATGAGGAGGAAATATAATATGGCAGAGAAAAAGCTATCTAAAAAAGCGTTAAATAAATCATTCCGTAACTGGTATTATGGAAATCTGACATGTTTCTCACAGGAACATATGCAGACATTTGGTTATCTGTGTGCAATGCTTCCTCTGGTGGAAGAATTATATGACACCAAAGAGGAACAGAAAGAAGCAATGAATACATACACCGCTTTCTTCAATACAGAGCCTCAGGTCGGAGCCGTGATCGTAGGTATCACAGCAGGTCTGGAAGAAGCAAAAGCAAATGGAAATGACGATGTAGACGCAGAGACGATCAATGGTATCCGTGCCGGACTGATGGGACCGATTGCTGGTATCGGAGATTCCCTGGTTGTTGGTACTTTGATCCCAATCTTACTTGGAATTGCCTTAGGATTGTCCACAGGCGGATCTGTTGTAGGTCCGATCTTCTACATCATTGCATGGAACCTGATCGTAACATTAGGAATGAAATTCCTGTACACAAAAGGTTATGAACTTGGTGGAAAAGCCGTTGACGTGCTGGTCGGTGAACGAGCGACGGCAATCAGAGAGTCTATCGTAATGCTTGGAACCATGGTTGTAGGATCTGTAGCATCTACATGGGTATCTGTAACAACATCTTTCCATCTGGTAAATGACGCAGGAGAAGAATTCCTGAATCTTCAGAAACAGTTAGATTCTGTATATCCGGGATGCCTGACAGCCGCATTTGTTATCTTCTGCTGGTGGCTGATGGCTAAGAAGAGAGTTTCTCCGGTTGTTACCATGCTGATTTTAGTTGTTATCGCATTCGTTGGAGTTTTAGTTGGATTCTTCAATCCAGGATTAAAATATTAAGAAAGGAAGGTCACAATGACAGTGCAGACGAAACAGCAGCAGTTAAAAGAAATCGAATATCAGACAAAAATGTTAAATAACCTGAAAAAATGGATGCGTAATCTCATTATTTTATCCTCCATCGGAGTTGTAGTCGCATACTGGGCATTAAATCTGCAAAGTGGAATGCCATATCAGATCATAGGGGTGATCGGGGTGATTCTGGCTGCTGTGAGCGTTGTGTTCTGTGCGGTCACAGGCCTTGCTTTTAAGAATGGGAAAGCAAATGTAGAAAAAATCATCAGGATTGTAGAACAGTGACAGATGAGTTCTTTGAACCAAATGATATAAATAAGGGAAAGCAGCGGATCGATTTACAAATTCGCTGCTTTCTTGTAAAATAAAACCAATGAAACAAAAAAGGAGGAAGACATGCTGTACGGTAAGGAATATAAAGCTGTATTCAGCGATATTGACGGGACACTTTTAAACACATCACATCAGATTCCGGAAAAGACCAGAGAGAAAATCATGGATATGAACTGCCATGGAATTCCGTTCGTTCTTGTATCTGCCAGGATGCCGAAAGGAATGAGAGCCATAAGGGATGAACTGGGAAGCCGTAATCCGATGATCTGTTACAGCGGAGCTCTGGTTGTAGATGGGGACGAGAAACCAATCTACAGTGTAGCGCTGAAAGACGGGGAAGCTCAGGAAATCTGCAAAGCGATTCCTGAAATCACACCGGATGTTTCAGTCAATGTATATTCTAATGACAGATGGATGGCAGAAGATCTGAAAGAATACTGGGTAGATCAGGAGATGAAGATTACAGGAGTCAGGGCGGAAGAAGTATCTTTCCAGGATGAAGAGGTAATGAAAGAGGTCCACAAGATTCTTTGTATGGGGCCGGCAGACAGCATCACAGTTTTGGAAAAGAAGCTGCAGGAAAGATTTCCGGATATCCGTATTTATAAATCCAAGGATACATATCTTGAAATCATGTCCATGAAGGCATCAAAATCTGACGCGGTCCATATGCTGGAGCATGTGTTCGGGGTTACAAGAGAAGAGATCATCGCATTTGGAGATGGTCACAATGATATTGACATGATACAGTATGCCGGTCTTGGTGTTGCCATGGGAAATGCTTCACAAGAGGTAAAGAAGGCAGCAGATTATGTGACGGATATAAATGACAGAGAAGGACTTCGGCAGGTACTGGATCAGGCTTTTTCACTCTAAGTGGAAGTTTTGGGAAAAAACAGGGGTTGACAGTATAGAAGAGTCGTGCTATTGTTATACGTGAATTGAATAGTATCTTCAGGGCAGGGTGAAATTCCCTACCGGCGGTACAGCCCGCGAGCCGTAAGGCATGATCCGGTGAGACTCCGGAGCCGACAGTATAGTCTGGATGGAAGAAGATTGAGAAGCGCAAGGCAGATCATATGTCCTGGAATTATTTGTAATTCCAGGATTTTTTTATTCCATAGGAAATCGTGTTGCTATGAAATAAAGATGATCCCTGAAAGCGCGCTGTATATAACTTTATGATGCTAAACTGGCAGAGGAATAAAGAACAGATCCTGAAGATAATTTGGGATCTGTTCTTTTTTTTATCATAAAAAGTTCCTTTTAGAACAGAAAAAGATAAAGGAGATGAAGGCATTTGGAACGAAAATTTATGGAACGGGCAGTCTGGATTGCCAGGAGAGGAGCCGGATGGACCAATCCAAACCCGATGGTAGGAGCCGTCATTGTAAAAGAAGGTGAGATCATTGGAGAAGGATGGCATGAAAAGATCGGCGGACTCCATGCGGAGAGAAATGCTTTAAAAAACTGTAAAAAGGATCCCAGAGGGGCGGATCTCTATGTGACTTTGGAGCCATGCTGCCATTATGGGAAGACGCCGCCTTGCACAGATGCAATCATCCGCAGCGGAATCAAAAGAGTCTATATCGGATGTCTGGATCCGAATCCGAAAGTAGCAGGAAAAGGAGCGGAAATTCTGAAAGATAATGAAATTGAAGTTATGACCGGCATTATGGAAAAAGAATGCAGAGAATTAAATGATGTTTTCTTTTACTATATCCAGCATGATATGCCGTATGTAGCATTGAAATATGCCATGACCATGGATGGAAAGATTGCCACCAGAACAGGAGAATCTAAATGGATTACCGGAGATGAGGCCAGGAGACATACCCACCGGCTGAGACATCGTTATGCTGCGATTATGGCAGGAATCGGAACTATAATTTCAGATGATCCTATGCTGAATGTCCGGCTGGAAAATGGAAACAATCCTGTGAGAATTATCTGTGATTCCCGGCTTCGGATTCCTGAGACGGCAAAAGTGGTAGAGACAGCAAAAGAAATTCCAACGATCATTGCCATATGTTCCGGAGATTTGCAAAAGATCAGACGTCTGGAACAGGCCGGATGTTCCGTCTGGAACCTGCCGGAAGAAAAAGGCCATGTATCGTTAAAAGCAGTCTTAAGAGAACTTCGAAAACAGGAGATTGACAGTGTTCTGGTCGAAGGCGGGGGAATTTTAAATGAGGCTTTGGTTAAAAGCGGCTGCGTTAATTATGTACATACCTACATAGCTCCGAAGATCATCGGCGGGGAATCTGCGAAAACTCCGGTGGAAGGAGAAGGAATTGGGAAATTATCCGAGGCGCTGATACTGGAACATATTAAGATGAAGAAAATCGGCGAGGATGTGCTGCTGGAAGGAAAGGTGAAAAAATGTTTACCGGAATCATAGAAGAACTAGGGAAGGTTGTATCATTAAAAAGAGGAAGCCAGGCGGCAGTTCTTACCATAGAAGGAAACGTGATCTTTGACGATCTTAAATTAGGTGACAGCGTAGCAGTCAATGGTGTCTGTCTGACAGCAAGTCATATCAGCGGAAATGTTTTCCAGGCGGATGTAATGAATGAAACTTTTCACAGAAGCAGCCTGGGAAGCCTGCAGAAAGGCGACCGGGTAAATCTGGAACGGGCCATGGCGGCCAATGGGAGATTCGGCGGTCATATGGTGGCAGGCCATATTGATGCAGCAGGAGAGCTGATCAGCAAAAAGAAGGATGACAATGCCGTCTGGTTTACGGTCAAAGCGCCGCCGCAGGTCATGCGTTACTGCGTGGAAAAAGGTTCCATTGCATTGGATGGAATCAGTCTGACCATTGCGGAACTGGGAGAGGATACCATATCAGTGTCTATGATTCCTCATACGATGGAACATACAAATTTTGCCAGTAAAAAGATCGGTGATCGAGTCAATCTGGAAAATGATATGGTTGGAAAATATGTGGAAAAATTATTGCAGACTCCGAAGGAACAGGAAAAAAAGACTTCAGGGATTACGATGGAAACTCTGCTTCGTGCAGGGTTTTAGAAGGGAGATAGAAACATGAAAAAAATTAACAAAGTTGATGTGGTCTGCCAGGCGGTTACGCCGATGCCGACCAAATACGGAACATTCACAGCCCATGGATATGAAAATCCAAAAACAGGGGAACACCATATTGCGCTGGTAAAAGGTGACATTGCAGACGGTGAACCGGTCTTATGCCGTGTTCATTCTGAATGCCTGACAGGGGACACCTTTGGCTCTCTGCGGTGTGACTGCGGAGAACAGCTGCATCAGGCGCTCCGTCAGATCGAAGCGGAAGGAAGAGGAGTCCTCCTGTATATGCGCCAGGAAGGAAGAGGCATCGGCCTGATTAATAAACTGAAGGCATACGCTCTCCAGGATCAGGGAATGGATACCGTTGAGGCGAATCTGGCGCTGGGATTTGATGAAGACCTTAGAACCTATGACGTGGGAGCCAGTATTTTATGGGATCTGGGAGTAAGAAAACTTCGTCTTCTGACCAACAATCCAACAAAAATCGAAGGATTAAGCGAATTCGGACTGGAGATTGTGGAGAGAGTTCCGATTCAGATAGAACTGACAGACTATGATCAGAAATATATGAAGACAAAGCAGGAAAAAATGCATCATATGACCACATATAAATAAAAGCAGAAAAGGAGATAAAAATGAGAGTATTAGAAGGAAAATTAGTAGCAGAAGGCATTAAAGTCGGAATCGTTGCGGCAAGATTTAATGAATTTATCGTATCGAAACTGGTATCCGGCGCTCTGGATGGTCTGAAAAGACACGATGTGAAAGAAGATGACATTGACGTAGCATGGGTTCCGGGAGCTTTTGAGATTCCGCTGATTGCTGACAAAATGGCGAAAAGCGGGAAATATGATGCTGTTATCTGTCTTGGAACTGTAATCCGCGGAGCAACCAGCCACTATGATTATGTGTGCAATGAGGCGTCCAAGGGAATTGCCCAGGTATCTCTGGCAACCGGCATTCCGGTACTGTTCGGTGTTGTGACAACAGAAAATATCGAGCAGGCAATTGAGCGTGCCGGAACAAAGGCAGGAAATAAAGGTTATGACTGTGCGCTGTCTGCAATCGAGATGGTACAGCTGATCCGTCAGATTGAAGAATAGAAGGTGTCTGCAATGGAAAAATACTATCTGGGATTTGATGCGGGAACACAGAGTGTAAAAGTCGCAGTCTATGATGAAGACATGAAATGTGTGGCATCCTGTGTGAATCCCACAGAACTTTATTATCCTCATCCTGGATGGGTGGAAATGGATGCGGACCAGTACCTGGAAGCGGCGGCAGCCGGGATCCGGGGATGTACGGAACAGATGAAGAAAATGGGGAAAGATCCTGCCGGAATCCGGGCTGTTTTTGGAGATGGTATTATCTGCGGAATCGTAGGTGTGGATGAGAATTTTCAGGCAGTCACGCCGTATATCAATTATCTGGATTCCAGAACGCAAAAAGATGTAGAAGAATTATGCGCCAAAAATCTGGACATCTGGGCAGAAGAAACGGGAAATCCACAGCCAAACTGTATGTTTCCGGCTATGTTTGCCCGCTGGATGATGAGAAACTGTGAGGAATATAAAAAACGCGGAAAAAAGTTTGTTCATAATGCGCCGTATATTCTGGCCCATCTGGCAGGCCTGAAGGCAGAGGATGCGTTTATTGACTGGGGCACTATGTCGGGATGGGGTCTTGGATATTGTGTTCTGGAGAAACGATGGTCCAAAGAACAGCTTGAGATCCTGGGAATTCCGGAAGAAATGATGCCTGCGATAAAAAAACCATGGGACATCATCGGAAATCTTACAGAAGAATTTGCTGAAAAAACAGGACTTGCTGCCGGAACTCCAATCTGCGCGGGAGCGGGAGATACCATGCAGTCCATGATTGGATGCGGTGTTACAGAGACAAACAAGGCTGCAGATGTTGCCGGAACCTGTGCCATGTTCTGTATCGCAACAGACGGGATTAAGCCGGAACTGAGCCGTCCGGAAAACCAGCTGATCTTTAACAGCGGGACTCTGGAAAATACATATTTCTACTGGGGATATATACGGACTGGAGGTCTGGCGCTTCGGTGGTTCCGTGATAATGTATGTGGGGAAACTGGAAATGGCGCATATTTTGATGAACTTACTAAGAAAGCTGAGCAGGTGCCGGCAGGATCCAATGGTGTGCTGTTTCTTCCATATCTGACAGGGGGAATGGATGATATGCAGGATGTATCAGCGTGCTTTTTGAACATGACGATGGATACAGACCAGGGAATCTTATGGAACGCCGTTCTGGAAGCCATTGGCTACGACTATATGGGAGTGACGGACGCCTATAAGGGAGGCGGTATTATCCCGGATGTGATCACGGTAACAGAAGGAGGCAGCAGATCCGGAAGATGGAACCAGATCAAAGCTGATATGATGAATTGTCCGGTCGTAACATTGGAAACGGCAGAAGGAGCCGTGCTGACGGATGCCGCAGCGGCAGCTTATGCAGTGGGAGATATAGGGGATCTGAAAACCGCATTTGAAAATAACCTGAAGGTGAAGGAAACTTATAAGCCAAGACCTGAAAACACTGTGAAATATAGAAAGATTTATGACATGCAGAAAACACTGATTCGAAAAGATATGAGTCAGGCGTTTCGCGTGATGAAAGAAATCACAGCATTGTAGATAAAAGGGCATTTTGCCAAAATCCATGGACAGGAGAGCGGATTTGGCGGAAGCCCTTTTTTCGAAATGTAAAGTTGACAGAGAGGGAAAATTTGTTTATTATATTGTTATAACAATATAAAATGAAGGAGTTTCTTGTGAAAAAATTAGATACATCCAGAGGCGCTGCGCCGCTTTATCTGCAGATCAGCGCCATATTAAAAGAGAAAATATTAAAAAAAGAATATGATTACGGCGATTACATTCCAAGTGAGACAGAACTGCAGAAAATGTATGATGTCAGCCGGATTACAGCGAGACAGGCCATTCAGGAATTAGAAAAAGATGGAATGGTACAGCGGGCCAGAGGAAAAGGAACTAAAGTAATCTATCAGAAGCAAATTGAGGAATACCTGACCAAAATCCGAAGTTTTACCAATGAAATGCTGGACAGGAATATGGAACCCGGCACAAGATCGGCGCATCTGTCGATTGAGGAGGCCAGTCCGGAGGTGGCGGAAATTTTCCATGTGGATCCGGAAACACCGGTGTACCGGCTGGACCGAATCCGTACCGGGGATGGGATTCCGATCGTTGTATTTCGAACCTATCTGTCTCTGAGATTAAATCTGCCGTTAAAGGATGATCTGTATAAAGGAAGTCTGTATGAGATACTGGAAGAAAAAGGATGCGAGCCGGTCAGCGTAACGGAAAAATTTGACTGTATGATGCCGGATGAAGAACTGTGCGCCAGCCTGGAAATCGGGAAGGAACAGCCTATTCTCCGAAGAATCCGTATTTCCTATGACGCAGACCATAATATTGTAGAATATACCATCGGATATTACCGGGGCGATCGTTATGCATATTATATTCAAATGAAAAAATGAGTTGACAAATGACGGAACATGAATTAATATAATGTTATAACAATAGATAAGAGAGCACAAAATAGAGTGTTCTTTTATTACAGGAGTAATTGTTACATCATTCTAACGATATAAATAATAAAGGAAGGAGGCATTATGGAATATTATCCGGGGCTTGATATCAGTACGAAAAATGATGTACTGGGTTTTATTTATGGAGAAGATGTTTATGGTCCGGTGCCGGAAATTCGAAGACTGGAAGATATCAGACAGTCATTGGAGAATCCTGATTGTGACGGGCCCGAGAATTTATATTGTATTTCCATGGATGTAGGAAAGAAAGAAGACAGAGACGAGATTGTAAAAAGGAACTTATTATTTGGTGCGGTAACATATGCTGAAGGAAAGATTGGTGACGGACCGGTTCGGTCTCAGGGACATATTCATGCGGTAAGCCCATCCTGCGGAAGTTCTACACCCGAAGTGTATGAAATATGGGAGGGAGAGGCAGTGATCTATATGCAGGAATCGGCAAAAGACGATGCGGGGAACTGCTATGCGGTTCACGCAAAGGCAGGAGAAGTTGTCATTGTTCCGCCCTTCTGGGCACATGCAACGATCAATGCAGATCCTGAAAGAAAGATGACATTTGGAGCATGGTGTGTAAGAGATTATGGATTTGATTATGATGATATCAGAGAGCATCATGGAATTGCCTTCTTTCCAAAATTCCAGGATGGAAAACTCGTATGGACAAAAAATACAGCATATAAAACAGGGAATCTGGTGGAACAAAATGCAGGGAACTACAAAGAATTTCGGATAAAACCGGGAAAACCGATCTATACCCAGTTCCAGGAGAACAAAGATATGTTTGAATTTGTAACACAGCCGCAGAAATACAGCGGTATCTGGAAAAATTACCGGCCTTAAGGAGGATGACAATGGCAAAATATGATTTATATCCTGAAATTAAAGTAAATCAGTACAGCGGAGCCTGGAGAGGATATCCGCGGATCGTGGAAGAAATCAAAAAAAATATCCGGAAAGAGAAAACAATCATTGCAGTTGAGAGTTATATTGGTGTACATAATGAAGAAATCAAAACGAATCTGGTGGACGCACTGCAGCCGGAACTGGAAATTTTCGCGGATGATCTGGCGTTTGACGGAGATGTGATCACGGAAATGGTCAAGCGGAATCTGACCGATGACAGGGTATTCGGTGTAATGTCACATCAGACACTGGATAAGTTTTACGATAAGGGATCATTGTATCAGGCAGGGATGCAGATAGAACAGGCAAAAGGTCTGGTGGTTATTTACGGAACAGGTGCCTCTCTGATTGCAGAGGCTGATATCCTGATTTACGCAGATCTTGCCAGATGGGAATGTCAGTGCAGATACCGGGCAGGGGGAACTAACTGGAAAGTATCCAATGAGGAAGAAGATCCATTAAAGAAAAATAAAAGAGGATATTTTTTTGAGTGGAGAATCTGTGACCGCTTAAAAGACAATCTGTATCCGAAGATTGATTTTCTGCTGGATACCAATGTGCCGGATGATCCAAAGATGATTTCAGGAGACGATTACCGTTATGGGCTGTCTCAGGCAGTGGAACAGCCGTTTCGGCTGGTTCCGTATTTTGACGCCAGCGTATGGGGCGGCCAGTGGATGAAGGAAAAATTTCAACTGGATCCGGACGCAGACAATTTCGGATGGGCGTTTGACGGTGTGCCGGAAGAAAACAGTCTTTATTTAAGATATGGAGATGTAAGGGTGGAAGTACCTGCTCTGAACCTTGTGCATCAATTTCCAAATGAACTGCTGGGTCCAAGAGTCCACAGCCGTTTTGGAAAGGAATTCCCGATCCGGTTTGATTTTCTGGATACAATGGAAGGAGGCAATCTGAGTCTTCAGGTTCATCCGCTGACTGAATATATTCAGGACAAATTTGGAATGCACTACACGCAGGATGAAAGCTATTATATTTTAGATGCAGGCGAGGACGCAGCGGTATATCTCGGGGTAAAAGATAACATAAAACTGAATGATATGGTCGAAGATCTTAAAAAAGCTCAGGAAAAAAGTGAATATCAGTTCCCGGATGAGAAATATGTAAACCGTTTTCCGGCGAAAAAACATGACCATTTTCTGATTCCGGCCGGAACAGTTCACTGCGGCGGTTCTAATGTTGTGGTTCTGGAAATCAGCGCGACTCCGTATATTTTTACATTCAAATTATGGGACTGGGGACGGATCGGTCTCGACGGAAGACCGCGGCCGGTACACATTGAGCACGGAAAAGAAAATATCCTGCTGGAGAGAAGTACCGAATGGGTAAAAGAGAATCTGATCAACCAGATTCAGGATATATCTGAAAATAGTGTTCATAAAGAGGAACGTACCGGACTTCATGAACTGGAATTTATTGAAACCAGGCGTCACTGGCTGAAAGAAACCATTGAGCTGGAGACAAAAGGAAGCGTGAATGTTCTGAATCTGATCGAAGGGGATGCCGCATTGGTGGAAAGCACAGACGGAAGTTTCGAGCCTTATGAGGTGCATTATGGAGAGACATTTATGATTCCGGCAAAATTAGGAAAATACAAGATAACACCTTTGGAAAATGAAACTGAAACATTCCTCGGTATTATCCAGGCATATGTAAGATAAAATCTGTCTTCCTCTTGCGGGCTTTGTTTTTCAGTGCCATAATATATCTTAAAGAACTTATGATAAAGGAATGAGAAACATGGCAAAAGCTGATAATGATTTTACAAAGGGAAGTATTCCGAGAAATATCCTGAGCATGGCGCTGCCCATGACCCTGGCGCAGATCATCAATCTTCTGTACAATATTGTGGACCGTATCTATATAGGCAGGATTCCGGTCGAAGGGACGCTGGCGCTGACCGGACTGGGACTGACATTTCCAATCATTACGATATTAAGCGCATTTGCGAATTTATTTGGCATGGGCGGAGCGCCTCTCTGCTCCATTGCAAGAGGAAGAAAAGATAACAAACGGGCAGGCGAGATCATGAGATGCTCCTATACCCTGCTGGTGATCACGGCAGTCATTTTAACGGTGGTATGTCTGATTTTCATGAAACCGCTGCTGTACGCATTTGGAGCCAGCGATGCAATTTATCCATATGCCAGAGATTATCTGAGGATTTATCTGCTGGGAACGATCTTTGTGATGATCAGTCTGGGAATGAATAACTTTATTAATTCTCAGGGATTTGGAAAAATGGGAATGATGACAATTCTGTGTGGAGCCGTGGCTAATATTATTCTGGATCCGGTTTTCATTTTTGGGTTTGGCATGGGGGTTCAGGGTGCGGCCATTGCAACTGTGATTTCCCAGGGATTGTCAGCAGTCTTTGCTCTGAAATTTTTAAATAGTTCTAAGGCAATTTTAAAATTGAATCCAATAAAATTTTATTTTAATAAAAAACTGGCAGGGGAGATTACCGCCATGGGAATATCAGGTTTTACACTGGCGGCGACCAATGGAGCCGTTCAGATTGTATGCAATGCTCAGCTGCAGCAGTTTGGAGGAGATCTTTATATCGGAGTCATGACGATCCTGAATTCCGTGAGAGACATTCTTACCATGCCGGTTACGGGAATTACCAATGGCGCACAGCCGGTGCTTGGATATAATTATGGAGCAGGAGAATTTGACAGGGTAAAAAAGAGCATAAAGTTTATGACATTTTTCTGTCTGGCCTATACGGCGCTGGCATGGCTTTGCGTAATTCTGTTTCCAGAGGTATTTATCCATATCTTTAACGGAAGTGCGGATTTGATGGATGCGGGGATCCCGGCACTGCATATTTATTTCTTCGGTTTTATCTTTATGACGCTGCAGTTTGCGGGACAGTCTACATTTGTAGCATTGGGAAAGGCGAAACAGGCGACATTTTTCTCTATTTTCCGCAAGATCATTATTGTGGTTCCGCTGGCTGTAATTCTGCCGTATATAGGAAATCTTGGTGTAGACGGAGTCTTTTTGTCTGAACCGATTTCTAATTTTGTGGGCGGTGTGGCAAGTTTTACGACAATGATGCTGACGGTCTGGAGAAAACTGGAACCGAAGCAAAGAAAAAAATAAGAAAAAGTTTGGAAAGGGCTTCTTTACGAAGAAGCCCTTTTCCTGTAATATAAGAATAAGAATGGAGGATGAAAAGATGGATCAGGAAAAAGTCTTAAAATTACAGGAAATGATAGATGACAGCCACAGGATCGTCTTTTTTGGCGGAGCCGGGGTGTCTACGGAAAGCAATATTCCGGATTTCAGGAGTACGGATGGTTTGTATAACCAGACGTATAAGTATCCGCCGGAGGTTATGGTAAGCCACACCTTCTATATACAGCATACAGAGGAATTTTATGAGTTTTATAAAAATAAGATGCTGTTTCTGGACGCAAAGCCTAATAAGGCTCATAAGAAGCTGGCGGAACTTGAGAAAGCAGGAAAACTGACTGCTGTTGTGACACAGAATATTGACGGACTGCATCAGAAAGCGGGAAGTCATAAAGTATACGAACTCCACGGAAGTGTCCACAGAAATTATTGTGTCAAATGTCATAAATTTTTTGACGCAGAATATGTGGCAGCAGCTGACGGAGTGCCGCATTGCGACGCCTGTGGAGGGGTGATCAAGCCGGATGTAGTCTTATATGAGGAAAGTCTGGACGGCAATGTCATGCAGGGAGCGATCAATGCGATTGCAGGTGCCGATATGCTGATTATCGGAGGAACTTCTCTGGTAGTCTATCCGGCAGCGGGAATGATTGATTATTTCCGCGGGAAATATCTGGTCGTTCTGAACCGGGATGCCACATCAAGAGATAAACAGGCAGATCTCTGCATTACAGATCCGATTGGCGAAGTCCTGGGACAGATAAAGGTAAACAAATGAAGAAAAAAGATTTCATACTGATTGGAATTGTTTTTTTGATCGCACTGGCAGGATTTGGGTTCATACGCTGGACTCAGCATGACGGAACTCAGGTTATTGTAACGGTAGATGGGGAAGAAGTGTACCGCACAGATCTCTCAAAAGATCAGACTTATGAGATTCCGGTGGAAGAAGGAACGAATGTCATGAAAATCCAGAATGGAGAAGTGACGATGAGTAAAGCGGACTGCCCGGATCAGATCTGCAGAAATCATGCGGCCATCAGTCAGACAGGAGAGACGATCGTCTGCCTGCCTCACAAGGCAGTTATAGAGATTACTTCAGAGACAGGAACCACAGAATTGGATGGGATTACACAATAGGAGGAAGACATGGATGCAAAAAGAATAGCGGCAGACGGACTCTTTCTGGCTCTTGCACTGGTTGTTTCCTATATTGAAGTGCTGATTCCCATTCCGGTGGGAATCCCGGGTGTCAAAATCGGCCTGGCCAATGCTGTGATTATGGTGCTTTTGTTTTTCACTACATGGCAGAGAACCCTTTTGATTTCTGTTGTCAGAATTCTTCTGGCGGGATTTCTATTTGGGAATCCGATGACCATCGTGTACAGCCTGGCAGGAGGCATCCTGAGTCTGTTTGTTATGGTGATTTTAAGAAAAATCAGGGGATTTTCTGTCGTTGGAATCAGCGTGGGAGGCGGCGTTGCTCATAATATCGGGCAGCTTTCCGTGGCAGTGCTGCTGATGGAAAATGCAAGGATTTATTATTATGTGCCGGTTCTTTTGATCACAGGAACCATTGCGGGAATTGCCATTGGGGTACTGACAGGAATTTTGATCAGAAAACTTCCAAAGAATTTATTTTAAACGAAAATCACAGGAGAAAGCTTATGCTTATGCGAGGACAGATAAAAAAAGGACTTTTTATGTTTGCCGCACTATCATGGCTGATAATAACAGGCTGTGAACGGCAGCCGGAATCCTACAGTCATACGGATTTTGCCATGGGAACGGTTACCAATATCACATTGTATGGTACAGGTGATCTGGAGGAAAAGGAAAAAAATATCATTAAAGAAGTAAAGAAGCTGGAGGATACCATATCCTGGAGAATTGAAGACTCACAGCTATCAAAGATCAATCGGGAACTGAAAGAAAACAATGGGAAAGCCAAAGCATCCGGGAATATGAAAAACTGGATTTCCCAGGCGCTGCAGATCAGCAGAGACTCTTACTGCGATGGAAGAAATACGGTGGACCCGACCATCGGAGCTTTGACTCAGCTGTGGGATTTCGAGTCAGATGATCCGAAAGTACCATCAGCATCCAGTATACAGAATGCGCTTCAGGGAAATCTGGCGGTCAACAGTTCTCAGACAACCATAGATGAGGAAGGAACGATCACCGCAAAAAATCCGAATACGGTGTTTGATTTCGGAGCTTATGGAAAAGGAATCGGAACAGATGTGATAAAAGAGACGCTGGAGAAAGACGATGATATTTCCGGAGCTATGATTGCTTTGGGCGGAAGTATTTATGTCTATGGAGAAAAACCGGATGGAGAAAACTGGAATGTGGGAATTCAGACTCCGTCAAAGGGAAGCGGAGAAGTTCTGGGAAGCATCAGTACGAAAGGTGATACATTTATCAGTACATCAGGTGATTACGAGAAGTATTTTGTGGATGAGACAACCGGAAAGACTTATTTTCATATTCTGGATCCGAAGACCGGATATTCCGTAGAGACAGATATCACATCCTGCACGATCATATGTGATTCCGGAATCAACAGCGATGGATTATCCACTGCATGTTTTGCCATGGGACCGGAGAAGAGTCAGGAGCTGTTGAAGAAATATAATGCTTCCGCAATTTTTGTAGATAAGAAAAATCATGTTTATGTAAGCGGCGATGTTGATTTTTCTTTATCTGATAAGAATTATAAAGAAGTTTCTCTGGAAGAATTTTTAAAAGCAAATCAGTAAAAATGGAAAAATGCAACTGTCGGTTGACAAATTTCCAGGGGTGCTTGGTAGTTGTCAACCGGCTTTTTTGTTACGATGAGGCCAGATAAAAGAAATGTTCAAGAGAAAATAGGAGGGCACAGATATGAATCTTTCAGAAAAAATCATGAAACATCGAAAAAAGAAAGGCTGGTCTCAGGAAGAACTGGCAGAGCAGCTTAATATTTCCCGGCAGTCTGTTTCCAAATGGGAGAGCGGCGCATCCGTTCCGGATCTCGATAAAATCCTCCGGTTAAGTGAAATTTTTAAAGTCAGCACAGATTATCTGCTGAAGGATGAAACAGAAGAAGAGGAGAAGAAAGAGGAGCCGGAACCGCGAGGAGGGAAAACAAAGCCGGCAGAGAAGGAGCGGGAAATATCCGGAGAGGAGGCAGCGGATTATATAAAAATAACTGTCCAGGCAGCCTGGAAAATCGCGGCAGGTGCTGCAGTGTGTATTCTGTCTCCGGTTTTTCTGATTCTGTTTGCCGGGATGGCAGAAAACCATGCAATTTCTGTGGCAGAAGATACCGCAGGGGGGAATCGGAACCGCAGTGCTTCTTTTTATGATCACTGGCGCTGTGGTTATTTTCATCATGGAAGGAATGAAGCTGGGGAAATACGAGTATATCGAAAAAGAATTGATTGTTATGAAGGATGAAACCAAAGACATGGTACGAAGAGAAGAAGAACGGTTTTATCCGGTTTATAAAAATTCCATTGCAATGGGAGTCGCAGTCTGTATTATAAGTATTGTTCCGATGATCATTGCGGGTGCATTGACCAAGGAGGAGATCATTTATATCTGGTGTGCAGCATTTTTCTTAATGCTGATTGCTGCCGGTGTTTTTTTCATGGTGCGGTCCGGTATTGTATACGGAGGATATCAGAAACTCTTATGTGAGGGAGATTATACCAGTGAAAAGAGAAGGGAAAATAAAAGAAATGAAAATCTGAATACAGCCTACTGGTCTCTGATTACTGTAATCTATCTGGGAATTAGCTTTTATACGGGGGAATGGGGAAGAACCTGGATGATCTGGCCTTGTGCCGGTATATTGTTTGGTGCTGTCTGTGCCGTGCGAGCGATGATTTCAGGAAAGAAATAGGCATAGCAGAGACATTTTGTTATCTGAAAAGCATATTTATGATATACTGAAAGGGACGAAACCGATAAAACGGACAATACTGGCAGGAGGAACAGCATGGAAATTCGGGTGTTAAGATACTTTTTGACGATTGTAGAGGAGAAAAGTATCAATAAAGCAGCAGGAGTTCTTCATATTACACAGCCGACGCTGAGCCGGCAGATCGCCCAGCTGGAAGATGAAGTAGGGGTTAAGCTGCTTCAGTGGGGAGGCAGAGGCATTACGCTTACGGAAGAAGGAATCCTGCTTCGAAGAAGGGCGGAAGAAATTCTGCAGCTGGTGGACAAGACCGAACAGGAGCTTCAGGAACAGGATGAATTAATTGAGGGGACCATTACCATCGGATGCGGAGAGACAGCGGCAGTTGAGACATTGATTGATACGCTGCGGGAATTTCATGAGAAACATCCGATGGTAAAGTTTGACATTTTTACGGCAAATGCTGATTTGGTAGCGGAACAGATGGATCAGGGACTGGTGGACATTGGTCTTTTGATGGAGCCGGTCGATGTAAAGCAATATGAATTTATCCGTCTGGGAATCCAGGAAAAATGGGTGGCTGTCATGCGGCCGGATGATCCTCTGGCAGAAAAGGAAGTGGTGACAGCAGAGGATCTGACAGGGAAGAAGCTGATTCTTCCCAGAAGAATGAATCTAAGAAACGAAGCAGTAAGCTGGTTAGGAGACTCATTTAAGGACTCTTCTGTTTACTGTACCTGTAATTTGAGTACCAACAGCTCCATTATGGTGGAGAAAGGGATGGGATATTCTCTGGTCGTGGAAGGATCTCTTCCGTTTCTGGATCATACAAGGATTACGTACCGTCCGCTGTCACCGGAGATTTCATTTACCAGTGTTCTTGCGTGGAAGCGGCAGCAGCCCTTCAGTCCGGCGGCTTCAAAGCTGATTGAGCATTTTAAGCACAATTCAGGCAGCAGGCAATAAAATATTTTCTTCGTTATCCCGAAGCGGATATTTTATGGAAAGTTTAGTTAACAAGATGTACAGTCAATATAAGGAGAGACAACATGCGCACAAGTAAATATCAGTCTATTTTTCAGCATATCAGAGATAAGATTTTGAATGGAGATATACCAGCGAATACATACCTGCCAAGCGAGAGTGAATTGCAGCAGCAGTTTAACGCATCAAGGGATACGATTCGAAAAGCGCTGGATCTTCTTCTGCAGAATGGATACATTCAAAAAGAGAAAGGAAAGGGATCTCTTGTTTTAGATACAGATAAGATCAGTTTTCCGATTTCCGGTGTTATGAGTTTTAAGGAACTCAAAGAGACCATGCACGAAGATGTCATAACACATGTACATAAGTTTGTGAAATATCCTGTGACCCCGAGGATGAAGAAAGAATTGGGCATGGATGAGGGAGATGTCTATGAGGTTGTAAGAATCCGGGAGATTGATGGGAAAAAAGTCATCATTGATACGGATTATCTGAATGCCCAGGTAATCCCAGGGCTGACGAAAGAACATGCAGCGAACTCACTTTATGAATATATTGAGGGAACATTAGGGCTGAAAGTCAGCTTTGCCAAAAAAGAGATCGTTGTGGTTCCGGCCAGCGAAGAAGAAAAGGAACTGCTGGATATGTACGAGTATGATCTGCTGGTATGTGTAAAATCTTATACTTACCTCGAAGATGCCACTCTGTTTCAGTACACAGAATCAAAACACAGGCCGGATAAATTCAGGTTTGTGGATTTTGCCAGAAGAACCGTCTAGAGCCAGATAGAATAAAGTTAATTTTAAGATCAGATGTGTGAAAATACATCTGATTTTTTTGTGGTCTTTTATAAAATAAGCGGATAAAGAATCGGCCTCCAAATTTTCCATAAAAATATATAATTTTCTATTGACATCATGTACGTACAGGCGTATAGTAAAGACAAAAGGAACATATACGTACAAGTCAGAAAGGAGAGCAAGAGTGAAACATTTAAATTTGCTTTGGGATGATCAGAAAATTGTCATAACTGATCAGCAGACAACAAAAGAGATTCCGAACGGATCTCAGTCCCCATGTTTGGATGTGGTAAAGCAGATTACAGACTGTCTGCCGCAGTTTCAGGATTACGAAGGCATTGTCGTAAATAATCTGAATCAGCCTGTCTTTGAGGAAGAGGGAAAAACATACGATGTTGCCCAGTTATTATCCGAATCATCCCATCAGGTGTGTGTGTTGGCCGGTGAGAATGATGACGCTGAAGCTTTGTTAAAGAGCGCCAGAGAAGATTTCGTATGGAAGATGAAATATGTAGGATATCATCCTGGAAAAGATGAATATTCCGTGGAATCTTTATTGACTGTAGGAAATGGATACTTTGGTCTGAGAGGAACTCTTCCGGAAATGAAAATTTCCGATGGACATTACCCGGCAACATATTTTGCTGGTTTATACAATCAGGCAAAATCAAAAGTAGGGGATGCAGAGATTTTCAATGAAGATTTTGTAAATGCTCCAAATGGACAGTATATCAGCGTAAAAGTCGATGGAGAGCTGGTGGATGTATCATCTCAGAAAGTGGTATCTTTAACGAGAACGCTGAATCTGAAAAATGGTTTGTTTGAGTCTCATATGGTAATTGAGCTTCAGAATGGCAGACAGCTTCAGATTGATACTTCCAAGATCGCAAATATGGAGAATACAAGAGAGTACGCAATCCGGTACAGTGTAACTCCATTGAATTTCTCCGGCGAAATGGAAATCATTTCAGAAATTGATGGTTCTGTATATAACTATAATGTAGAACGTTACAGAAGTCTGGAACAGCATCATCTGGATGTACTGAAAACAGAAGCAGAACAGAACAAAGCGCTGCTTGTTGCAAGAACCAGACAGTCACAGTTTACGATTATTGAAAAATCTGAACTTATGGGAGATGCCGTAAAAGCCGCAGAGATCGAAAATGAGATTCAGGGCGAAAAAGTAATCCAGACAATGAAAGTTCAGGTACAGGAAAATCAGGCAGCAGTGATTGAAAAATATGTTCATATGGAATGTCTGACCAATGAGCAGCTGGATAAAGTGGAAGAACATGTACAGGCAGAGGTACAGCCGAAGAGTTTTGAGGCCATGATGGATGAGACAGCAAAAGCCTGGAAAGAATTATGGGAGAAGACAGACATTACCATTGAAGGTGATCTGATGTCCCAGAAACTGATCCATTTACACACATTCCATTTACTTGTCTCCGCGTCACCGAATGGCAATAAGGGGCTGGATGCTTCCATTACAGCGAGAGGACTGCATGGAGAGGCATACCGCGGCCATATTTTCTGGGATGAGATTTTTATTCTTCCATTTTATATCATGCATTTCCCAGGGACAGCAAAACAGATTTTAATGTATCGTTATAAACGTCTGGGTGCGGCAAAAGAAGCTGCGAAGGAAGCAGGATACGAGGGTGCGATGTTCCCATGGCAGTCCGGACTGGATGGAACAGAACAGTCTCAGGAGATCCACTTAAATCCGATGACTGGAAACTGGGATAAGGATTACAGCCGTCTGCAGAGACATGTTTCTCTGGCAGTAGCCTATAATATCTGGTTATACTGGAACAACACACATGACAAAGAATATATGGAACAGTACGGTGCGGAAATCCTGATGGAAATTGCACGCTTCTGGGAAAGCGCTGCAGCTTATGATGAAGAGAGCGGAAGATACAGCATTGACAAAGTGATGGGGCCGGATGAGTTCCATGAAACATATCCGGGAACCGAAGAAGGCGGATTAAAGAATAACGCATACACAAATATGATGGTAGTATGGTTATTTGAATTCATCGATCAGTTAAAGACGATCATTTCTGAGGATGCGTTAACGTCCATTATGGAAAAAACAGAGACAAAGCAGGACGATATTGCATTAATGGATGATATCAAAACGAAACTGGCTCTGGACATTGACGAGGACGGAATCATCGGCCAGTATGAAGGATACTTCCAGTTAAAAGAAGTAGACTGGGATTACTATCGTGAAAAATACGGCAACATTTATCGAATGGACCGAATCCTGCGTGCAGAGGGATTATCTGCAGATGACTACAAAGTTGCAAAACAGGCTGACACATTAATGATTTTCTACAATTTCTCCAAGGAAAAAGTAGATGACATTTTATCTGACTTGAAGTACGAATTACCGAAAAATTATCTTACAAAGAACCTGCAGTATTATTTAGACAGAACATCACATGGTTCTACATTATCAAGAGTTGTTCATTCACAGTTAGCGGCTATGGTAGGAAATGACGACCTGGCATGGCAGTTATATCAGGAAGCTTTGTATTCTGATTATCAGGATATTCAGGGTGGAACAACAGCAGAAGGTATCCACGCCGGTGTAATGGCAGCAACCATTTATATCACTTTGACGACATTTGCCGGAATTGATATTAGAGAATCCAAACTGCATGTCAATCCGCATCTGCCAGAACAGTGGACGCAGATCAAATTTAATATTGATCTTGACCAGATCCATTACACATTTGATATGACTCAGGATACATGCTGTGTAACAGCAGACAGGGATACAGAGATCATTTACAAAGATCAGGTTGTAACATTAACAGCAAACCAGCCACAGGAATTGAGATAAGAAGGAGAAAAGATGAAAAAAGGATTTGCATTTGATTTAGATGGTGTTATTACAGATACTGCAAAGTTTCATTATGTCGCATGGAAAGAACTTGCTGATTCTATCGGCATTACCATTGACTTACAGTTTAATGAGCAGTTAAAAGGAATCAGCCGTATGGATTCACTGGAAAGAATTCTGGCTTATGGCGGAAAAGAAAATGATTACACAGCAGAGCAGAAAGAAGAAATGGCGGCAGATAAGAACGCAAATTATGTAAAACTGCTGGATGATCTCTCACCAGCTGACCTGCTGCCAGGTGTCAAAGCATTTCTTGACGCTGCAAAGGAAATGAATGTGCCATGTTCCTTAGCGTCAGCATCTAAGAATGCTCCGTTTATCTTAAAGAAATTAGGCGTGTATGATTATTTTGACGCAATTGTAGATCCGGCAACTCTGAAAAAAGGAAAACCGGATCCGGAAATTTTCGTAAGAGCCGCAGAGCTGATCCATATCGATCCTTCTGAGGCGGTCGGTTTCGAAGACGCACAGGCTGGTATTGAAGGAATCAAAGGTGCCGGAATGTATGCAGTCGGAGTCGAAGGAAATGAGCCGCTGACAGAGGCGGACATGACAATCAAGAGTTTTGAGGAACTGAATGTCAGTGATTTGTTAAATTTATAATAAGGTTTTAGAGATGAAAGCCGTTGTATCTTCTGATCAGGAAGGTATGGCGGCTTTTCTGCAAACAGGATTCTTGTTGTCAGGAGAGAAAATCCGAATATTCAATGCCTTTTAAGCATAGGACGGCAGGACAGATTAAGCATTAGATGAAAAGAACAAAGCGTTCTATAATATAATTACAAGACTGGGATTGAATAAGAACAGGAGGATATTATGGAATATAGAAAACTTCCACATGGCGGGGAAGCCATCAGCGTAATCGGTCTGGGCACCAGTTCGATTCAGGCGTCCAGTGAAAAAGAAATTCAGGAAACAGTAGAGACAGCAGCAGAACAGGGAATCAATTATTTTGATATGGCGTCTGCAGAGTCCAAGCCATTTGCGGCATATGGAAGAGCATTATCCGGACGAAGAGATCAGGTATATTTCCAGATTCATTTCGGAGCGGATTATCATACAGGAACCTATGGCTGGACGACTGATCTGGATACTGTGAAGAAATCGATCGACTGGCAGCTTCAGATGCTGCAGACAGATTATATTGATTTTGGATTTATCCACTGCATTGATGAAGAAAGTGATCTGAGAACAGTGGAACATGCCGGGATTCTTTCCTATATAGAAGAACTGAAGCGTCAGGGAATCGTGCGGCATATCGGTTTATCATCCCATACGCCGGCACTGGCTCAAAAGGTGCTGGATATGGGAATTTTGGACATGATGATGTTTAGTATTAATCCGGCATATGATTACCGAAAAGGAGAGTATGGCATTGGTAATGTTGAAGAGCGGATGGCATTATACCGCCGCTGTGAAAAAGAAGGAATCGGAATTTCTGTAATGAAGGCTTTTGGGGCAGGACAGCTGCTGAATGAAAAAACATCACCGTTTGGAAAGGCATTAACAGAATATCAGTGTATCCAATATGCGCTGGATAAGCCGGGAGTTGTGACGGTTCTTCCGGGAATCAGAGGGAAAGAGGATCTGAAGCGGATTCTGAAATTTTTTGAGGCAGGGCCTGAGGAAAAAGATTATTCTGTTATCGGAACGTTTACTCCACAGGATGCAGAAGGAATCTGTGTTTACTGTAATCATTGCCAGCCTTGTCCAAAAGGGCTGGATGTCGCTTTGATTAATAAATATTATGATCTTGCCAGGGCAGGAGATCTTCTGGCTGCAGATCATTACCGGAATCTGAAGCAAAAGGCAGGAGACTGTATCCAGTGCGGTCACTGTAACAGCAGATGTCCGTTTCATGTAGACCAGATGGCCAGGATGAAAGAAATAGAACAGTACTTTAAGTAAGACAGGATAAAAGAGATGAAATGCCGCCGTATTTTTCTATGAAAGAAAGATACAGCGGCATTTTAATGGTACCAGTGAAAATTAATTGGAATGCTGTCTGGGACTTAGGAACGGGTCTCAAATATAATAGAAGAAACTCGTTTCATAAACCAGCGGATGAAATCATGTTTCTCGTTTTTCTGACAGACAATGCCATAATTCACCGGCAGTTCTTCTTCAGGATTCATCGGAAGAACGAGAAAATCTTCCAGATGGTCCGGAAGATAAAAATCCGGAAGGATCGCGGCTCCGTATCCGCATCGCGCGAGGAAAGATGCTTCATGGATATTTTCACAAACAATGTTAAAATATGCCTGAGAATACAGGGCAAGTTTTTCCTGAAGCTGATTTCCATTTTGAAATGGGATCAGTTTTGGATGCAGTGTGATCAGAGTTTCCTCTTTCAAATCATCAAAAGTCAGAGATTTTTTATTCTTCAGCGGAGAATCTTTCGGAAGAAGAACAAAAGTGCGGGAATGGCGCAGTTTATGAAAAAAGCAGTCGGAAATCCCG
The DNA here is from genome assembly GCF_016586355.1 of Anaerostipes butyraticus. GTDB lineage: Bacteria > Bacillota > Clostridia > Lachnospirales > Lachnospiraceae > Anaerostipes > Anaerostipes butyraticus. The sequence continues at coordinate 88,127 of NZ_BLYI01000009.1, read as the reverse complement.
CTGATCATTTCACTTGTAGCAAACATCAGATCAATTTGGTGGCTCTGCAGCAGGTTTTTCAGGGTATAGTAATTTTGAATCGTCAGACGAGGGTAGACATGAGGATACTGCTTGCGCATTTCTTTTAAAACCGGCAGAAAAAAAGAAGTTTCTTCATAGCTGGTACATCCAATCTGAAAAAAAGAAATATCTTTCTGAGCGATCTTTTGGATTTTCTTTTCTGCAATATCAATTCGGGATAAAATATCCTTGGCATCGGTATAAAACTGCTGTCCCGCTTCTGTCAGTTTTACCATTTTGGAAGTGCGGATAAACAAAAGGGTATTTAACTCATTTTCCAGATTTTTAATGTGATGTGTTACGGTAGGAGCAGACAGATACAGTTCTTCTGCAGCCTTAGTAAAATTCAAATGGTCCGCAGCGCAGACAAAGCATAATAACTGCTGTGTATTCATGATTATCCTCCTTTCTTTTAGTGTATGTTAAATAAAGAAAAAATTCAATACTGCATTAGATGATTGCTAATGATATTAAGTTTTTTCAAATTCAGTTTCAGAGAAAAGAATGATAGAATGGCAGACAGAGGTTCAAAAAAAGAACCAGGAGAAAGGAGAAAAGAAATGATTCAAAAACTGGCCCGGTCTATCCGGGAATATAAGAAAGCATCCATTTTGACTCCTGTATGTGTTGTGATAGAAGTCCTGATGGAAATTTTGATCCCAATGGTTATGGCAGTCATGATCGATCAGGGAATTACGGGACAGGACCCGGACACACTGCTTCGCTTAGGAGGCATCCTGATTGTATGTGTGGCTGTTGGAATGGTGTTTGGAGTATTGTCAGGAGGCTTCTGTGCGGAAGCATCGGCAGGATTTGCGAAGAATCTCAGAAAAGACATGTATTATAAAATCCAGGAGTATTCTTTTGCGAATATTGATAAATTTTCAACCTCAAGCATTGTAACCCGTCTGACAACAGATGTCACAAACGTACAGATGGCTTATATGATGATCATAAGAGTGGCAGTTCGCGCCCCGATCATGATGGCATTTTCCATTGCTGCATCCATTATGATCAATGGCAGCCTGACGGCTACATTTTTGATCGCAGTGCCAATCCTTGGAATCGGTCTGTATCTGGTTGTCTCAAAATCTCATCCATATTTTGAAAAGGTGTTCCGCATCTATGACGATTTGAACGGAGTGGTTCAGGAAAATCTTTCAGCCATTCGTGTAGTGAAATCTTTTGTCCGGGAGAAATTTGAAATCAGCAAATTTGGAAAAGTATCGGAAAAGATCTATAAAACATTCAGCACAGCAGAAGGTATTGTCGCTTTTAACATGCCTTTGATGCAGTTTGCGGTTTATACCTGTCTGCTGTTATTATGCTGGTTTGGGGCAAGACTGATTGTTTTGAGCCATGGAACAACGATGACAACGGGAGAACTGTCAAGTCTGATCGCCTATGCGATGAACATCCTGAACTGTCTGATGATGTTGTCCATGGTGCTGGTAATGATTAATATGGCAAGGGCGTCAGCAGAAAGAATCGTAGAAATTCTGGATGAGGAAAGTTCTCTGAAAAATAAAGAAAATCCGTTGTACGAAGTAAAAGATGGAGAGATTCGGTTTGAAAATGCAGCGTTCAGCTATCAGGATGATGAGGAGAAAGAATCTATCCGCCATATCTCACTGACCATCCCGTCCGGCTCAACGCTGGGGATTATTGGCGGAACGGGAAGTGGGAAAAGTTCCCTTGTGCAGCTGATTCCAAGACTATATGATGCAACGGAGGGAACGGTAAAGATTGGCGGAAAAGATGTAAAAGACTATGATTTGTTTACTCTTCGAAATGAAGTCGCCATGGTGCTTCAGAAAAATCAGCTGTTTTCCGGTACGATCAATGAAAATCTCCGCTGGGGAAATAAAGACGCAACAGAGGAGCAGATCCGGCATGCCTGCAGACTGGCTCAGGCGGATTCTTTCGTAGAAAGTTTTCCGGATCAGTATGAAACTTACATTGAACAGGGAGGAACCAATGTATCTGGAGGACAGAAGCAGAGGCTGTGTATTGCCCGCGCACTTTTGAAAAAGCCTAAGATTCTGATTCTGGATGATTCTACCAGTGCAGTAGATACGAAAACGGATGCAATGATTCGAAAAGCATTCCGGGAAGAAATTCCAAACACAACGAAGATTATCATTGCACAGAGGATTTCTTCTGTGGAAGACGCAGATCAGATTATTGTTATGGATCAGGGAGAAATCAACGGGGCAGGAACTCACGAAGAACTGCTGAAAAATAATGCAATCTACAGAGAAATCTATGATTCTCAGACGAAAGGAGAAGATGCGGCATGAAGAAAGGGACCGATATATTAAAAGTATGCAGACGGCTGATGTCTTATATTATCGGAAAACATAAGCTGATGTTTGCTGCAGTAGTCATTTGCATTCTCGTAAGTGCCGGAGTTGTTGTTGTCAGTTCTCTGTATCTTCAGATGCTGATTGATGATTATATTACACCGATGATGACACAGAGTCATCCGGTATTTGACGGACTGCTGCGGTCAATCCTGACAATGATGATCATTTATATTATGGGAGTGCTGGCCACATTCATTTATAATCGTCTTATGGTAAAAATATCTCAGGGAACATTAAAAATGATTCGTGATGATATGTTTTCTCACATGCAGACGCTGCCAATCCGGTATTTTGACACTCATACCCATGGAGATATTATGAGTCATTATACCAACGATACAGATACTTTGAGACAGTTTATTTCCCAGGCTCTGCCGCAGTTTATTTCTGCTGTGGTTACGATCGTTGTAATTCTGGGATCTATGCTGGCAAGCAGTGTTCCGCTGACCATACTTGTACTGGTGGTGACTGTGATTATGGCTCTGGTAACCAGAAAGATTGGGGGAGCCAGTGCGAAATATTTTATGAAGCAGCAGGAAACTCTGGGGGATGTAACCGGATATGTTGAAGAGATGATCAACGGACAAAAAGTTATCAAAGTATTTTGTCATGAAGAGGAAGCAAAGAAACAGTTTGACAAAGAAAATGATCAGCTGTGCGGGGATGCGACCATGGCAAATAAGTTTGGAAATATTCTGATGCCTGCTATCATGCAGATTGGAAATCTTCAGTATGTGTTAATCGCACTGATCGGCGGTATGCTGGCAATGAATGGGATAGGAAATATCAGTGTCGGAATGATCGTGGCATTCTTAACATTGTCAAAAACTTTTTGTATGCCGGTGTCCCAGATTGCCCAGCAGATCAGTATGATGGCTATGGCGCTGGCAGGTGCGGAGAGAATTTTCCAGCTGATTGATGAAGAATCAGAGACGGACAATGGATATGTTACCCTTGTCCGGGTTCATAACCGAAATGGAAAATATGAGGAAACAGACGATATCACCGGAATCTGGGCGTGGAAACATCCGCATCATGATGGAACACTGACCTATCAGCCTCTGACTGGTGAAATCGAGTTCCTTGGAGCAGATTTTGGCTATACCAAGGAAAAACTGGTGCTTCATGATATTGTCCTGAACGCAACGGCAGGAGAAAAAGTTGCCTTTGTTGGCGCCACCGGAGCGGGAAAGACGACGATCACGAATCTGATCAATCGTTTTTATGATCTGGCAGATGGAAAAATCCGCTATGACGGCATAAACATCAATAAAATAAAGAAGCCGGATCTGAGGCATTCCCTTGGAATTGTCCTGCAGGATGTCAATTTATTTACAGGAACGGTCATGGAAAATATCCGGTATGGAAAACTGGATGCTTCAGACAATGAATGCATTGCAGCGGCCAAATTGTCCAATGCCCATGAGTTTATCAGCCGTCTTCCGGATGGATATGAGACAATGCTGACTCAGAATGGTTCCGGTCTGTCCCAGGGGCAGCGTCAGCTGATTTCCATTGCCCGGGCAGCGGTGGCAGATCCTCCGGTTATGATCCTGGATGAGGCAACCTCATCGATCGATACCCGTACGGAGGCGCTGGTTCAGGCAGGAATGGACAATCTGATGCAGGGAAGGACGGTATTTGTCATTGCCCACAGGCTTTCAACTGTCAGAAACTCAGATTCTATCATTGTTCTGGACCATGGAAGAATCATGGAACGGGGGAATCATGATGAATTGATTCGGAAAAAAGGTATGTATTACAGTTTATATACAGGTGCATTTGAATTGGAGTAGGAGACCAGGATGTGAAATATAATTTCACATCCTGATTTTTGTGCTTGACTTAAAGTCCACTTTAAAGTTTATCATAGAGATAAGAACAAGATACAGAGTCAGAAGGAGGAACATTATGAGTAAGAAAAGTCTTGTAGCATATTTTTCTGCCAGCGGTGTTACAGCCCGGGCGGCGAAGACTCTGGCAGAAGCGGCAGGAGCGGATCTTTATGAGATTAAACCTAAAATGCCGTATACAAAAGCAGATTTAAACTGGATGGACAAAAATGCAAGGAGCAGCATTGAGATGAAAGATCCTTCTTCCCGGCCGGAACTTGCGGATGAGAATGCAGATATTGCGTCTTATGATGTAATATTTTTAGGATTTCCGATCTGGTGGTATGTTGCCCCGACGATCATTAACACATTTCTCGAAGCATATGATTTTTCAGGAAAAACGATTATTCTGTTTGCTACATCCGGCGGCAGCGGGTTAGGAAAGACTGTAGAAAAATTGAAACCATCTGTGTCTGATACCACTGTCATAAAGGAAGGAAAGCTTTTAAATGGACAAGTAACAAAGGAAAATCTGGAAAACTGGCTGAAAACATTCAATCTTTAAAAATAGTATGAAACCGGATGATGCAAAGGATGTGTCATTCGGTTTTTTGCTGCACAAAAACGGCGTTCTCCTGACATAAAAATATTTCATAAGAATCACACTGCGGCGGACTTTACGAAAAAGACGAATATCGGTATAATTTAGACAAAGGCTCAGAGAGTTTCAAAAGGAAAGATAGAAAAGAGAGGTCAAAAAAATGAATCCTGACAAAGAAGAGAGAACTGCTGCGGTCAGTGAAGAGAATATTTATAAACTCAACGGCAGAGTTCCTTTGCGCAAGGCAATTCCATTTGGGCTTCAGCATGTGCTGGCTATGTTTGTATCCAACCTGGCACCGGTTTTAATTGTATGCAGTGCGGCTCTTGTAAGGGGTTCCGGAGATCATCTGACATCCGCCGAAATCACTCAGCTGCTGCAGTGCGCCATGTTTGCTGCTGGAATTGGCACCTGTATGCAGCTGTATCCAGTCTGGAAAATCGGATCGAAACTTCCGATCGTCATGGGGGTAAGTTTTACATTTCTGGGAAGCCTGCTGATCATATGTACAAATCCGGAACTGGGATATGAAGGAATGATCGGAGCGGTCATAGCAGGAGGTATTTTTGAAGGACTGGTAGGATTAAGCGCAAAATATTGGAAACGGTTTTTGACGCCGGTTGTATCGGCCTGCGTGGTCATTGCCATTGGCTTATCTTTATTGTCCGTAGGAATGGATTCCTGGGGCGGCGGCAGCGGAGTTGAGGACTTCGGAGCCTGGTATCATCTTGTGGTTGGCGTATTTACTTTGATTGTCTGTTTAGTATCACGGTATCTGTTAAAAGGAGTCTATAAGAATCTGAATATTCTGGTGGGATTGATTTTTGGTTATATTTTATCCATTCTTTTCACGGCAGCCGGCATTGCGCCAATGATTGATTTTTCTGGAATTTCTCAGACCATAGAAGAAGTCGGATTTTTCAGTCTGCCCAAACTGGTCTTTTTTACGAGTCATAAGCCGGTCTTTGATCTGGGAGCTTTCTTTACAATTGCCATTGTGTTTCTGGTTTCTGCAGCGGAAACTACAGGTGCCACAACCGCAGTATGCACAGGAGCACTGGGAAGAGATATCAAGATGGAAGAACTGCAGGGTTCTCTGGCAGTTGATGGATTTTCCAGCGCGATTTCCGGGTGTTTTGGATGTCCTCCGCTGACATCCTTCAGTCAGAATGTAGGCCTGGTTACGATGACAAAGGTTATTAACCGGTTTACTATTTTTATAGGAGCGCTGATTCTGATTCTTGCGTCTCTTTTCCCGCCGCTGGGAGCGTTTTTTAATTCTCTGCCGCAGGCGGTGCTTGGAGGCTGTACGGTTATGATGTTTGGTTCCATTATGTATGAAGGCATTAAGATGCTCAAAGACTGTGTGTTTGATGACAGGACAATGATCATCGTATCTCTTTCATTTTGCATCGGAGTGGGGCTGACACAGACATCCGGCAATTTCTTTTCCGCGTTTCCTCAGGCAGTCGGTGATATTTTCAATGGAAATGCGGTAGCCGGAGTTTTTGTGATCTCGCTGTTATTAAGTCTGTTTCTGCCGAAAGAGAAGAAAACAAAATAAAAAAGAAAAGAGAATCCTCGCGGGGGGATTCTTTTTTTGTTTCATAGAGATCTTCTCTCATTCGATCAAAAAACTTCTTGTTTGTGACGCAGGGTCATGAGCTATACTGAAATCAGGAGGTAGTTAAATGCAAAAAGACATAAAAACAGCATCAGAATATATGACGGTAGGAGAGACAGCTAAAAAGATGGGAACTACGGTAAGGACGCTGCAGTACTATGACAAGAAAGGCCTGCTGTCGCCCTCTGCGGTCAGTGAAGGCGGCAGAAGACTGTATACTTATAAAGATATGGTCAGGCTGCACGAAATTATGTCGCTGAAGACTCTGGGATTTTCTCTGGAGGATATCAAAAAGAATCTGTCATCTCTGGAAACGCCGAAAGAGGTCGTACAGGTATTAACAGATCAGGAAACAAAGTTAAAAGAGGAGATTCAAAGGCTGTCACAGTCGCTGACTGCCATGGAAGCTCTGAAACAGGAAGTCATGCAGATGGATGCAGTTGATTTTAAAAAATATGCCGATATTATCGTAAACCTCAGAATGAAAAATGACTATTACTGGCTGATCAAATATTTTGATGATGAGATGCTGAATTATATCAGAAAACGTTTTGATCAGAAAAGCGGTCTGAGTTTTATGAAGAGATTTCAAAGAGTGATCGATCACGCGGTCAGTATGAAAGAAAAGGAAATTCCATATGACAGTAAAGAGGCAGAAGAGACAGCCAAAGAATTCTGGAATCTGATCATGGAATTTATAGATGGCAATCTGGAAATGCTTCCGCAGTTAGTTTCATTTGGCGGTAAAAATAAAATTGGAAACCAATGGGGACAGAGGCAGGCAGCGGCAAATGAATATTTAGGAAAAGCACTGGAGGCCTGGTTTATGAAGCAGGGAATAAATCCTTTTGAGGAGGGATAAGAATGAATCCGGTCGTAACGATAAAAGATCTGGACAAACAATATGGAAATCACAAGGTATTAAACCGCCTGAATCTGCAGATTTATCAGGGAGAGATTTTTGGAATTCTTGGAATGAATGGAGCAGGCAAAACAACGCTGCTGGAATGTATGGAAGGGCTGAGAGATTATGATTCCGGTATCATAGAAATACAGGGAACCATTGGAATCCAGCTTCAATCAGCGTCACTTCCTTCCTATATTAAAGGAAAAGAAGCAGTTTCATTGATTGCCGGATGGAGAAAAATCGGAAAAGATAATGAAATCCTAAGAGAAATGGGAATTTGTGAATTGGAAGAAAAAATATATCATGAAATGTCCACAGGACAGAAACGAAGGCTTCATCTTGCGCTGGCTCTGATTGGAAATCCGGATCTTATATTTCTGGATGAACCTGCAGCAGGTCTGGATGTCGAAGGGCAGATCCTTCTGCATCAACAAATCCGTCAGTTAAAGCAAAGGGGAAAAACCATTCTTCTGGCAAGCCATGATATGCGGGAAGTAGAAGACCTCTGTGACCGGATCATGGTTCTGTACCAGGGGAATGTTCTTTTTTGCGGGACTGTAGAGGAATTATCCAGAAAAACAGGGGCTTGTTATCAGATACAGATTACGACAGCAGAAGGGATAAAAAAGTATGAGGCGAAGGATATCGAAGGATCTGTGCTGAAGATTCTGGAAGACTGTAAAAAGAGACAGCTTAAAATCCAGGACATGCAGATCAGCCGGGGATCTCTGGAACAGCATTTTATGGAACTGATGAAAGGAGAAGAAAAATGATGAGAAGATTTTTTTATGGAATTATCCTGCAGTGGAAAATGGATCTTCGCAGTAAAAATATGCTGATTACGTGTTACCTTGTACCTCTTTTATTTTTTGTGCTGGTTGGTGAAATCTTTCTGTCAGTTATGCCGTGGACAAAAGAAACTCTGATTCCGACGATGACCATCATGGGAGTTTGTATGGGCGCTGTGATCGGAATGCCGCCTTCCCTGGGAGAAATTTATAGAACGGATATCAGGAAAATGTACAAGGCAGGACAGATTCCGATGTCTTATGGAGTTCTTTCCTCTGCCGCTGCCTCGCTGATACATCTGATGATTTTGAGTGGGATCATCTGCCTTTCAGCGCCTGTGATTTTTGATGTATCTCTGCCGGAACATCTGGCAGAATATTTTGGAAAAGTAATAGTATTTGCTGCGGTATCTTTAAGCATCGGCGCTGCGATCGGGTGCGGGATTTTGGATCAGGCAAAAATTCCAATGGTTTCACAGATGGTATTTCTGCCGTCCATTATGCTGTCTGGTATTATGTTTCCGGCAGGTTATCTTCCAAAGACGCTCAGAATGGCGGGCGGTCTTTTCCCAGCGTCCTGGGCATATCGATGGATCACGGGAGAGGGGAGTTTTATGGAAAATTTTCTGCCGATGTGCCTGATTTTTGCAGTAATGTGCGTTTTATGCGCATGGAGATTACGGAGTCTGAAATGAACGGCGGATCTCCTGAAGAAATCGATCTGCGATAGGCGTAAAAATCTGATATTTTTTCCAGATCAGATACATATGAGCTTCAAGTTTCGGAGCTAAAGGACGAAAGACGAGGCCGTTTTCAGGACTGGTATTGATCAGATACTGATAAGTAAGGAGACATCCGAGTCCTTCTCTTGCAAAAATAGATCCGTTGTAGGAAAGCCGGAAAGATCCTTCCAGATGAAGCTCATCGATACGGCCATTGGCCCAGCGGGTAATTTCTGTTGTCCAGCCCTGTTCGGAACAAAAGAGAGGAACGCCGGTCAAGTCATCCAGATGGATGGCTTTTTTCTTTGCCAGAGGGTGATCCAAAGGCATTACAAGTCCCCATGTATCAGACTCTGGGAAACAGATACAGTTGTATTTTGCAGGGTCCGGCTCTTCTGCGAGAACAGCAAAATCAAGAAGACCTTTGTCCAGCTTTTCTGTTACCTGTTCGGTATCCCCGCTGGTAATATGATAGTGGAGAGAAGGATACGATTCTTTGAATTTCCGGATTTCTCTGGCCAGATACCGAATCTGGTAAGATTCTGCAAGTCCGAGATACAGTTCTCCTCCGGTAATATCATCCAGAGAGAGAAATTCCTGAGAAATCTTATCTGCCATCCGAATCAGATCTTCTGCTCGTTTTCGAAGCAGAATGCCTTCCTCTGTCAGCTGGATATTAAAGCTGTGCCGGATAAATAATTTTTTCCCCAGTTCGTGTTCCAAAGATTTCATTTGTTTTGACAAAGCCGGCTGAGTGACATGAAGAGACTCAGCTGCCCGGGTCATATTTTCTTCTCTTGCTATTGCAAGAAAATAGCGAAGTGTTCGAAGTTCCATATAGTACGCCGCCTTTCTGTGATATTTCCAAAATTCATATCATGATATAAATAATAACCATTAGCGGAAAAGAATGCAAGAGCCTATAATAAAGGCATAAAAAGAAAGGAGGAGGTCCATATGAAGAAAATGGAGGATATCATTCAAAATCTTAAAGATGCCGGATGCAGCGAACGGCAGATGAAAGATATCTGCCGTATGTATGAAGCCGGACGGATTCAGGATGTGATCCGGTCTCTCAGATGTTACCGGTGCCATTTGATGGATCAGCTTCATGAAAGCCAGAGTAAGGTGGACTGCCTTGATTTCTTAGTTTACCAGATGGAAAAAGAACGAAAAATCAGATAAAAAGGAAAGGAAGGAAAAGTAAAATGGCAGAATTAACATTAACACAGGAATGGGACAAAGTTTTTCCAAAAAGTGAGAAAGTTAATCATCGTAAAATAACATTCCATAATCGTTATGGAATTACACTGGCAGCAGATTTGTATGAGCCAAAAAACGCAGAAGGAAAACTTCCGGCAATTGCAGTATGCGGACCGTTTGGAGCGGTGAAAGAGCAGGCATCCGGACTTTATGCGCAGATTATGGCAGAAAGAGGTTTTTTGACAATTGCTTTTGATCCATCATATACGGGAGAGAGCGGCGGTGAGCCTCGTTATGTAGCGTCTCCGGACATTAACACAGAAGATTTTTCTGCGGCAGTCGACTTTTTGTCTGTACAGGAAAATGTAGATCCGGAACGTATCGGAATCATCGGAATCTGCGGATGGGGCGGCATGGCTCTGAATGCGGCGGCAAATGATCCAAGAATTAAGGCAACGGTAACTTCCACTATGTATGATATGAGCCGTGTGAATGCGCAGGGATACTTTGATTCAATGGATGCAGACGCACGTTATGAACTCAGAAAAACACTGAACGCCCAGAGAATCGAAGATTATAAAAATGGAAGTTATGAAAGAGCCGGAGGAGTCGTAGATCCTCTCCCGGAGGATGCGCCATTTTTTGTAAAAGACTATTATAACTATTATAAAACAGAGCGCGGATACCACAAACGTTCTTTAAATTCCAACGATGGATGGAATACGACATCTGCACTTTCATTTATGAATATGCCGATTTTAAGCTACAGTGATGAAATCCGCAACGCAGTGCTGATGATCCATGGAGAAAAAGCACACTCCTGTTATTTCAGCAAGGACGCATTCAAAAAACTGAAAGGAGATAATAAAGAACTGATGATCATTCCGGATGCAGTTCATACGGACCTGTATGATCAGACAGATATTATTCCTTTTGATAAGATAGAAGAATTCTTTCATAAATATTTAGGATAAATTTGAAAAAGAAAAACCCAGAAGAAATCTTATGTTGAGATTTTCTTCTGGATTTTTTTGTAAGAAAAGCAAGATAGAGGTTACACAAGGAAAGTACGGGTGATACAATATAGCGTAGAGAAATGATAAAATTAGATAGAAAGGCGTATTCAGGGAATTAAAAATGTCGGGTGTAGTCGTTGAGAAAATCATTGAAATGTTTATTATTATGATAGGAGGGTTTACTGCTTTTAAGACAAGGCTGGTGGATGAAAATACAACCAAGAAGATGTCAGATCTTTTGCTGATGCTGATTTCTCCTCTGTTAATTTTCCAGTCCTATCAGATTGATTTTAATATGAAATATTTTCTGGGACTTTTGTGGACCTTTCTGGCGTCTGTGGCAACGTTTGCTTTTATGATCGTTCTTTCCGGGGTTTTGTTTAGAGGGAAAGATGAGAGGATACCGGTGGAAAAAGTCGGAGCTATTTATTCCAACTGTGGATTTATCGGAATTCCGCTGGTAGATGGCATTTTGGGCTCCCAGGGAGTCTTTTATCTTACGGCATATCTTACGGTGTTTAATATTTTGGTATGGACCAATGGTATCTGGATCATGGGAGAAGGCGGAGAACTAAAATCTGCATGGAAAAATCTGATTTCACCGGCGATCATAGCCGTCTTTGTTGGTATACTGTGTTTTCTGCTGCAGATTCGTCTTCCTGAAATCGTGTCAGAGCCGATTCAGATGGTGGCAGATATGAACACTCCTCTGGCAATGATCATTGCAGGCGCGAATCTTGCCCAGGCCGATTTAAGAAGCAGTCTGAAAGATCAAAGACTCTATTTTGTATGTTTGATACGGCTGATTGTGTTTCCGATTCTGTGTGTGATTCCATTGTATCTGATGCATCTGGAGTTTCAGATTGCATTTACTGTTTTTATCGCAACCGCCTGTCCGGCAGGAGCAACCACGATTATGTTTGCAGAACGATATGGAAGAGATGCCAGATATGCCTCAGAAATATTTACGGTCACCACTATTTTATCGGCAGTGACGATTCCTTTATTGTCTATGGCAGCGGCAAAAATTCTCGCATAAAAAATTTTTCTTAAAAGTGCAGGGAGAAATCAGAAAAAGATTTTTCTGCACTTTTTTGTATTATGCTGCAGAAAAATATTGTCTAATGTATACAACTGGTGGTAAAATATGCCTTAGACTAAAAATTGGGAGGAATTTGAAAAATATTATGAATGCTGTTGTATTAGAAAAAATCGTTGAAATGTTTATTATCATGATGGGAGGTGTGATTGCCTGCAAAACAGGGCTGATTGATGAAAATACCACGAAGAAAATGTCCAATTTACTGCTGATGCTGGTATCTCCACTTCTGATCTTCCAGTCATATCAGATGGATTTTAATATAGAATTCTTTTACGGATTATTATGGACACTGCTGGCTTCGATCATCGCATTTATCATCATGATCGTTCTGGCTAATATTATTTATAAAGGAGATGACCACCGCCTTTCTGTGGAAAAGATGAGTACGATCTACTCCAACTGTTCTTTTATTGGAATTCCACTGGTAGATGGAATTCTGGGGGCAGAAGGCGTATTATATCTGACTGCCTATGTTACAGTATTTAACATTCTGGTGTGGACCAATGGCGTCTGGATCATGGGAGGCGGAAGTGATTTAAAATCCGCGTGGAAGAATCTGGTCTCTCCGGCGATCCTTTCCGTATTTATCGGTGTTTTTTGTTTTGTTATGCAGATTCATCTTCCGGAAATTGTGTCAGAACCGGTTCAGATGATAGCAGATATGAATACACCGCTGGCAATGATCGTTGCAGGATCCAATCTTGCCCGGACTAATATTTTAAAAAGTCTGAAAAATGTAAGGCTGTATTCTGTAAGTTTTGTAAGGCTTCTGCTGTTTCCGCTGACTAGTGTAGCAGTCTTGTATTTGATGCATCTGGAATTTTATATTTCTTTCACGGTCTTTATTGCAACCGCCTGTCCGGCAGGAGCAACAACCATTATGTTTGCAGAGAAATATGGAAGAGATGCCAGATATGCATCGGAAATATTTACAGTTACTACAGTGCTGTCAGCAGTGACAATCCCACTGCTTTCGATGATGTCGGTTTCACTGCTCGGATAAAACAAAACTCCTGACCAACTATGAAAGATTCTTCTGAAAATCAGTTTTTTGAAGAATGTATCATAGGAAGGTCAGGAGTTTTTTCTTATACCGGGATATGATAAAATAAAAATCAGAATAAGGAGGGAAAAATGAATCAGGAAACGATCGATCAGGTATTAAAATTCAGGGATGACAGAAACTGGAAGCAGTTTCATAACCCAAAGGATCTGGCAATATCTATCAGCCTGGAAGCTGCAGAACTGCTGGAAATATTTCAGTGGAGCGGCGAAGATGTATATTGTAAAGAAAAGATGGATCAGATACGGGAAGAATTAGCAGATGTATTAAATTACAGCATTCTGATGGCAGATGCCTGCGGGCTGGATCTGGATGAAATCATAAGAGACAAAGTAAAGAAAAATAATGAGAAATATCCGGTAGAAAAAGCATATGGAAGCAAAGAAAAATATACGGAGTTGAAAAGAAGATGACAAACAAAGGACAGTGTATGGGTAATATTGTAAAAATTGAAAATCTGCAGACACCGGAATTAGATATCTACGCCCGGCTGTCAGAGGGACAGCTGCTGCATTATTATGAACCGGATACGGGAATCTTTATCTGCGAAAGCCCAAAAGTAATCAAGCTTGCGCTTGACGCAGGATACGAACCGCTTTCGATTCTGATGGAAGAAAAGGATATTACAGGACAGGCAGAAGAAATTATTGAGCAATGTGGAGATATACCGGTATATACGGGAGAATTTGAACTCCTTAAAAATCTGACAGGATTTCCTTTGACGAGAGGAATGCTCTGCGCCATGCGCCGCAAAGAACTGCCGGCGGCAGAAGAAGTATGCAGAAATGCACGAAGAATCGCAGTTTTGGAAAATGTTATGAACCCTACCAATGTTGGAGCGATTTTCCGTTCTGCGGCAGCCTTAAATATCGATGCGGTTTTACTGACATCAGGATGCAGCAATCCGTTGTACCGGCGTGCAGCCAGAGTAAGCATGGGAACGGTCTTCCAGATTCCGTGGACATTTTTTGACAAGAAACAGTCCTGGCCGGATCAGGGAATGGAAATTTTGAAAAAGGAAGGATTTAAGACAGCGGCCATGGCATTAAGTGATCATTCTATTCGTATTGATGATCCAGAACTGGCAGCGGAAGAAAAGCTGGCGCTGATTCTTGGAACAGAAGGAGATGGGCTGGCGGCAGGAACCATAGCAGAATGTGATTATACCGTAAAAATTCCAATGGCACATGGTGTGGATTCATTGAATGTGGCGGCAGCAAGCGCAGTGGCATTCTGGGAATTAGGGAAAAATAAAATTTTGTAATATAGGTGAGGATAAAAGGATGCTGAAAGCATTCATGAAAAGGCTAGAAGAGAAAAGAAGGGATCCTATATCTTCAGGAATCACAAAAGAAGGGAAATCCAGACTTACGATTCCCATTCCATGGGAGCAGACAGCACATGCAATGAATATGCTGATGCCAAATGTTTATCTCTCCAGAGAAGAAGTGTCTGATCCGGAGATTATGAAATATCTTATATCTCATACCAAAGTCAGAAGCTGTTATATTTTTAAGTTTTTGGAAAACTATGAATTTCTTTCAAATTTTGCAGAAATGGAAGATTTAGAAATATATAGAGGGAATCATATCACATTGTTGTCTTTTATGCGGAATATGAAATCATGGATGATGTTCCACATAGAAAATGCCAGATTGAAGAATCTGACAGAAGCATTTCTGGAAGACAGAAAAATAGATTTCTTTCTGCAGGTGCGTCTGTCTCTACAGGCATGTGAAGTGGGAGAATTAAAAGAGGCTGTGGAATTTACCCGGAAGAAATCATTGGCAGAATTGATCATATGCCGAAAAAAATCTCAAAGAGATGAAAGAGAACAATGGAAAGAAGTAAGGACAACAATGTACCGGTAGTATGTTTTAAAGGAAGAGTTTGCCATAAAAGATAAATAAGAGAAAGGAAAATCAATGAGTAAACGAAGGAAAACAGGATATAAGATAGATAGTGAATACTTTGCACAGCTGGATTATTTAGGAGCAGAGTATTCCGCCGCTTTGGAAAAGATTGAAGAACAAAATAAAGATATCAGAAAATTGATTGCTTTATTGGTTGAACATGATGTGCCAATTCCCGGCAATATAATAGATCAATACATTAGGCGAGCCCCGGAGGAAACGCATGATATACAGGAGGTCGAGAAAGAACTTCCATTTAATTGATTTACGAGAGAAGAGAATGAAAATACTGTTAGGGAAATATGTAAATTACTGATTAAATTTTTTCTTGAGTCAGAGCTAATATTAGATGAAGTAGAAGTAATAAGTGAGACGAAAGACTGGAACTAAACAAGGTGATCTAAGGTCTTGATTATTTCAGGAATTCTCTTTCTGTTTCTTGGAATTATATAAAGTGGTGCGAACAATAAGCAATCAGAAATTTCTAGAGAGAGTCGCACCGTTATATATGAGTGAAAATAAGTAATAGAAAGGACGTGATATACTTATAAAAAATAAGATATATTAATAAATTTAATTAATTAGTGATATGTAACAAAATGAACCAATGATAATTGGTTATATTTGCAGTCGCTCCCCTCGCGGGAGCGTGGATTGAGATCTTAACATACCAGTTGCAAATATAAAGAAATTACAAATCAAGTTATTGATATAAAAAGAAAAATTTCTGATTAAAATATATGAAGATATTTTACAAGACTTTTCTCTCTACGCATGTTAAAATATTCCCCTGTAGGAGCGATAACATGAAGAAAGAAGTAAGGACAATCGTATACGATAAAACATTGAGGCTGGAAGCATATCGTCTGACAGGCATTGCCCGGCCTTTTCCTGAGCATTTTCATGATCACTATGTATTCGGACTGATGGAAGACGGCAGCAGGAGCCTTTCCTGTGACGGCAGAGACTATATAATCACAAAAGGTGATATGATCATATTTCATCCTTATGACAATCATGCCTGTACGCAGAAAGGCCGGAATCTTCTTGATTACAGGGGACTGAACATACCTGAATCAGTGATGCTTGATCTGTCAGAGGATATGACCGGAGAACGAAAACTCCCAAGATTTTCAAAACATATTATGTCAGATGCACAAATTATCCGCAGCTTCCGCTTATTACATGAAATGATAATGGATCAGGAAAAAGCTTTCGTGAAAGAAGAAAAAATTTTAACGGTTTTATCAGCTCTGTTTGAGAAATACGAACCGAATTTTTATAAAAATATTCCGGCATGCAGAGAAGAAGTGGAAAAAGCCTGCAGATTTATGGAAGAAAACTTTTCGGAGCACATCAGCCTGGAAGAAATCAGCAGGTATGCGGGTCTTAGCAAATCGACGCTGCTGCGTGCGTTCGCAAAGGAAAAAGGTATCACGCCGTATCGATACCTGGAAACAATCCGAATTCATCAGGCCAAACAGATGCTGGGAGAGGGAATGGCACCGGCAGAAGTAGCCATAAAGACAGGTTTTTCAGACCAGAGTCATTTTACAAACTATTTCAGCCGCCTGATCGGAGTTGCTCCGGGAGCCTACCGCCAAATCTTTTATAGAAGAAAAGAAGGGAAATGAAAAAGATGAAAAATAAAGATTACATAGGTCATGGAGCTGCGCTGCTTACAATCCTCATCTGGGGAACGACCTTTATATCAACTAAAATACTGCTTGTGGAATTTAAGCCTATTGAAATCCTGGTATTCCGGTTTGTAATGGGATTTCTTGCCCTTTGGATCATCTGTCCGAAATGGTTGAAAACTGCCGGCTGGAAGCAGGAAGTCGTATTTGCGGCAGCGGGTCTGTCAGGAATCTGCCTGTATTATCTGCTGGAAAATATCGCGCTGACTTACACGCTGGCATCCAATGTTGGTGTGATTATTTCAGTTGCACCATTTTTTACGGCGATTCTGGCTCACATTTTTATTGGCTCAGAAGAAAAATTCCGGGTTAATTTTTTCGCTGGTTTTATCATTGCCATGGCAGGAACTGTTATGATCAGTTTAAATGGCGCAAAGCTTCAGCTGAATCCGATGGGAGATTTTCTTGCAATCCTTGCGGCAGCTGTCTGGGCGATTTATTCTATTTTAACAAAGAAGATCAGCGGATTTGGATATCCGGTTGTTCTGGCAACACGAAGAACTTTTTTCTATGGAATTTTATTTATGATACCGGCGGCATGGATTTTTGATCTGCGCTTTGATGTTACAGGGTTTGCAGACCCTAAGAATTTATTAAATATTTTATATCTTGGGCTCGGCGCATCTGCGCTTTGCTTTGTTACCTGGAATATTGCGGTGAAAAAACTGGGAGCCGTAAAAACCAGTATTTATATCTATATGACACCAGTTATTACAGTTATCACTTCAGTATTGATTCTTAGCGAACGGATTACATGGATGTCAGGATTAGGGGTTATTTTTACATTATTAGGATTGATTATTTCAGAAATGAAGATGAATCCCAGGAAGCTGAAAACCATTGGCATTTTTCTGGTCTTCCTGATTCCTTTTCTTTTTACCGGGTGTTCCGGCGGAAATCATGAATCTTCCAATTCGAAATCTGCAGAAACAAAAGAAAAAGAACCAGAAACAAAGATTGAGGAAAAAGACTGGTCCGATGATTTTGCCGGGTTAAATGGCGCCGCCGTCATTTATGAACCGGAGGAAAATCGTTATCAGATATATAATCAGGATCTGGCGAAGACACGGCGATCTCCCTGCTCCACTTTTAAAATCATATCTTCTCTGACTGCTTTGGAAAACGGAGTGATTGATCCAGATCATTCTGTCCGCGAATGGAGTGGAGAACAATTCTGGAATAGCGGCTGGAATCAGGATATTTCTTTTGAGGAAGCATTTCGTGTGTCCTGTGTCTGGTATTTCAGGGAAGTCATTGACGATATAGGAAAAGAACGGATGCAGAAAGAACTGGACAAGCTGTCCTATGGGAATTGTGATATTTCTGACTGGGAAGGGAAGCAGAACACAAACAATAATAACAGGGCACTGACTGGATTCTGGATTGAATCATCCTTGAAAATATCTCCAAAAGAGCAGACAGAAGTAATGGAAAGGATCTTTGGGGATACATCATCTTATTCAAAAGAAAGCCTCAGTCGGTTAAAGCAGGTAATGCTGACATCACAGGATAAAGAAAAAGATATTGCAATCTATGGGAAAACCGGCATGGGGAAAGATAATGGAATTACGACAGACGCATGGTTTACAGGATTTGCAGATGTTTCCGGCCAGCGGAAGTATTTTTGTGTTTATCTTGGAAAAACGAATGGAGCAGATGTTACAAGCACCAAAGCAAAAGAGATTGCAATCCAGATTATTTCTGATCTATAATAGTCTGTGAAGAGGTGATTGCAATGAAACGCTGCAGTGCATTATCTGGAATGGTTGTATCAAAAGTAAATGAAGTATTACAGGAGGGTGAATATGACGATTCCAGAGAAACTGATATATCCGAGGACAGGGGATAAAGAGACCATTTATCTGAAACCTGTCATTCAAAATCCAAATATCACGGTCGGAGATTTTACGATGTATAATGACTTTGTAAATGATCCGGTGCTGTTTGAGAAAAATAATGTATTATACCAGTATCCAATCAATCATGATAAGCTGAAAATCGGGAAATTTTGTTCTATTGCGTGCGGGGCAAAATTTCTTTTTAACAGCGCAAACCATACATTATCATCATTATCTACTTATCCATTTCCATTATTTTTTAAAGAATGGGATCTTCTGAAAGAAAATGTCACACAGGCATGGGATAACAAAGGGGATATTGTAATAGGGCATGATGTGTGGATTGGATATGAGGCTGTCATTCTTGCTGGAGTGACCATTGGAGATGGAGCGATTATCGGAACCCGAGCGGTGGTTACAAAGGATGTGGAGCCATATACGATTGTTGGGGGGATTCCGGCAAAACCAATCAGAAAACGATTTTCAGATGAAGTGATTTCTGCATTAGAGGAAATCAAATGGTGGGACTGGCCGGAATATAAAATTAAGGAAAATCTTCCGGCAATTCAGAATGGAGATATGATGCAGCTGAAAAAGGCCGCAGGAAAATAGAATCAAAATAATAAATAGAAAACCACTGGCAGCAGAATGAGCCGGTGGTTTTCTGCGTAATAGGCAATCTATTTTTCCCTAACGATTTCTTCTTTTATGATTTCTATGAAGTTTTTTACATCGCTGGAAGGATTTTTTGGATAAAGAATTCCATATGGAATCTGATAATCCCACTGCACAGGCAGTGTTGTTAAAAACGGATGGATATCAGACCATGCATCTAATGTAAGAAGAAACATACCGGTCTGTTCGCACATATTAAAGGTATCCATATCATAGTAATATCCGGCATCTGTGATCATGATTTGAGGATGCGTCATATTCAATATAGTGCGGAAATAATCCAGAAGTTCGGTATCTCCGCTTTTGATCATGACAAGCCGTTCTCCGTGAAGATCTTGAAGAGACAGTTTCTTTTTGGAACACAGGGGGTGCCCTTTGGGTACGGCCACGCAAAGCTGATAATTTCCCAGATGCAGGTAATCCGCCATTTTCAGCATAGCTCTGGAATTAAAGCAGCCGACTAAAACATCCATTCGTTCTCCGAGAGACCCGATCACAGACAGAATCTGTTCCTTCCTATCTTCATATGGGACAATGCGAAACTTATACTGGGGATATTTTTCACGAAGCGGTGCCCAGAGATTCGACAAGACACTGCTTGGATTGAGGAGGGAAGAGCCGACTCTTATGGTAATTCCATCTGAAAGTTCTGCATTTCTGGCTCTCGCAATAGCATTTTCTGCATCAGCGAACATCCTTTTTCCATCTTCGTACAAGGATTTTCCAGCAGCTGTCAGCTGAATACCATGATTGCTTCGTTTTAGAAGAGTCATACCCAGGCGGTTTTCCAATGTGTTCATGTGCTTCATAACAGAAGCCGGTGTTACGAGAAGCCGCTTGGCAGCTTTAGAGAAACTGCCAGCATCTACTACCTGAAGAAAAATCTGCAATTGTTGACTGAGTATAAAGGTCACCTCTTTTTGCGTTTACTTTGAGTAAATACAGCGTAGCATTTTTGGTTATTCCATGTCAAGGAAAATGAAAATATAATAAAAAATGGAAAATACAGAAAGCAAGGAGGAAAGACATGGGATATTTAGGTGAAGACATTAAAAAACTTGGTTTTGGTCTGATGCGCCTTCCGCAGAAAGACGGAGCGATCGATATCGAACAGACAAAGACGATGGTTGATATGTTCATGGATGCCGGATTTACATATTTTGATACGGCCTGGGCGTATGCAGGCTCTGAAGACGCCATTCGACAGGCACTGGTAGAACGTTATCCGAGAGAAAGTTTCCAGCTGGCAACAAAGAATGCGGCATGGATCAACTGCAAGACAAGAGAAGAGGCCATCCAGCAGTTTGATACTTCTCTGAAGCAGACAGGAGCAGGCTATTTTGATTTCTATCTGCTTCATAATCTGGGTGAGACCCGTACGAAATATTTTGATGACTATGATATGTGGAACTGGATCAAAGAGAAGAAGGAAAGCGGACAGATCAAACATATGGGATTCTCTTTCCATTCCACACCGGAAGAATTGGAAGAAATCCTCAACCAGCATCCGGAAATGGAATTTGTTCAGCTGCAGATCAACTATGCTGACTGGGAAAATCCTGCGGTTCAGTCCAGAGCATGTTATGAAGTGGCACGTGCCCACGGAAAATCTGTGATTATCATGGAGCCGGTCAAAGGAGGAATGCTTGCCAATCCTCCGGAATCTGTACAGAAGATTTTCAAGGAAGCAGAACCGGAAAGTTCCGTTGCATCCTGGGCAATCCGTTTCGCGGCTAATTTAGACGGACTGATTACAGTTCTTTCCGGTATGAGCAATGTAGAACAGATGGAAGACAACTTATCTTACATGAAAGACTTCCATGGACTTACAGATGCACAGAAAGAAACACTGAAAAAAGCACAGGAAGAATTGAACCGGATTCCGTTGATTCCATGTACCACATGCAATTACTGTGCAAAAGTCTGCCCGAAGGAAATTGGAATCTCCGGATCCTTCACGGCCATGAACTATCTGACATTATACGGAGATGTGGCAGCAGCTAAACATCAGGAAGAATGGCTGGTAGGAGCCCATGGAAGAAAGCCTGCGGCAGAATGTATCAAATGTGGAAAATGCGAAGCAGTCTGTCCACAGCATATTAAGATCAGAGACGAACTTGTAAAAGTAAGCGAAGCATTAAAATAAGAAAAAAAGTATAAGAAGGGCCTGTTCTTTGCGGCTGCGAAGAACAGGTCCTTTTGTAATGTTGCAGGAAAGATAACAGGTGTAGTAAAATAAATATCAGAGAAGAACTGGATTTTTTCATATCAAGGATGAAAGAGAAATGGGGTGACGGAATGCTGAAGATTGCGATTTGTGATGATGACATTGCAGCTGTCAGACTGCATAGGGAAATTGCAGAAGACTGCTTAAGGCAGTGCGGCAGTGCCGGAGAGATAGAAGAGTATACCACCAGCGACAATTTACTGTATGATATCACAGAAGACCATTTTTTCTACGATCTGATCTTACTGGATATTGAAATGCCGGGAAGCAGCGGCATGGAGATTGCAGAAAAAATAAAACCCTTTCTTCCAAGCATAAAAATTATTTTTATAACATCCCATATCGAATACGCAATTGATGCATTTGAATTATCAGTGTTTCGCTATGTGCCAAAAGATGACATCGACAAACGGCTTCCATCCGCAATTAAAGATGCAGTGAAACTGATCGAACTGGAAGAAGGAAGAAATTACATCATTCAGACCAACAGCCGTTTGGAGAAAATCCCTTATAAATTGATTTATTATATTGATCGTGACGGAAAAAACGCAAATATTGTAACGGAAAACGGCAGCTCGAAAGTGCGCAAAAGTCTGGCACAGGTTTATGATGAACTGAATGCGGAGGAATTTATCTATATCGACAGAGGCTGCATTGTCAATCTCATCCATATTATGCAGATAAAAAACGGAATGGCAGTCCTGAAAAATGGAACTTCTCTTTCCATCAGCCGCTCACATTTGCAGAAAGTAAAAGAACAGATCAATCGATATTGGGGGATGCATATATGACAGACTGGATTTTTATTATCTCAAATATTGCAGCAGCATGGGTGCGGGCTGCTGCAGGTTTATATCTCATTTCACGAATTCTGTCGACAGAAAGATTAGGCTTGAGGACTATAACGGCAGCGTGGACCGGTATGACAGTGATTTGTCTGATTTTCCATTTTACGAGCCTGCCGGAGTTCTATCGTTTTGCACTGGAAGCTGTCTGGATTACAATCTGTTCCAGACAGCTGCAGCATACAGATACGAGACTCAGTCTTTTTCTTGGGATTTTTTATGAAATTGCGGCAGCCTTCTGGCAGTTTCTGGTTTCCGCGTGGCTGGGCGTGCTGTTTCACTCCAGCAAATTTCTGGACGTTCAGACGAAGCAGGGCCAGACTGCAGTCTGGATATTTTATGTCATTTTAATATTTCTGATTCTATATCTTTCCAGAAAGCAGGATATGACGGAGAAAGCAGGATTTCGCATAGCTTCTGCAATCGGTGTGGCAGGTTTTCTCGGAATTGTGACTCTAACGGAACAAGAGACTTTGTTTATTGAGGATGAGACGCTGGATATGTGGATGATTCTGGCTCTTGTCTTTATGATGGCAGTGCTGATTTATAATATGAGACGACAATATGAAATGGAGAAAGAATTGGCAAAATTAAAAACAGAGCAGGCGGAGTTATTAGAGCGGGATTATATCACATTGAACCGGGCCTATGAAATGAATGCAAAACTATTTCATGATTTCCATAATCATATTGGAATTCTGAGGCAGTTTCTCTCCCGCGGGAAAACAAAAGAGGCAGTTGAGTACCTTGACGAACTGCAGGCGCCGGTTCGGAAAATGACAGACGCTGTATGGACGGGAGATGAAACGGTAGATTACCTGATCAGCAGCAAGGCAGCGGCAGCAAAGGACAACGATATTCAATTTACAGTGCAGGTGGAATTCCCAAAACATATGAATATAAAAAGCATTGATCTGTGTGCGATTCTCGGCAATCTGCTGGACAATGCGCTGGAAGCGGCCGGGCAGGCATCAGACCCGAAGCGAAAATGGATCCGGCTGACAATCCGCCGGATTCATCAAATGCTGGTCATAAAAATAGAGAATGGTCTTGAGACCACATTAAAACAGGAAAACGGCAGCTTAAAAACGACAAAGGAAGAAAACGGACTGCATGGATGGGGATTAAAAAGCGCCCAGACCGCAGCTGAAAAATATGAAGGCATGGTACAGACTTCCCATACAGAAGATACATTTTACGCAGTCGCAACCCTCTCTTATCAGGCTGTATCCGTTGAAACATAAGATTTACAAACCACGAGGCAGAATGAACGGTCTTGTGGTTTTTTCATGGTCAAAAACCTGCTGATTGCGGACATTCCCGCAGAGCTGCAGTTTCCGGAGTATGATAAAGACAGAAAAAGGAAAGAGCGAAAAGGAGGGAAACACGATGAGACATGTATATATTCGGGGAATTTTAGCATTGATCTGGTTTGTATGTGCAGTCGTATGTGTGATATCCGGGAACTTTGAAATGATAATTTTCTATCTTGCCATGGGAATTGTCTTCGCATATTCTGCATATACCACGTGGAAGAAAGAAAAGAATCATAAAGGAGGCAGGTAGTATGAAATGCCCTCTTCTGGAAATCAGAAACCTGAGTGCGTGGTATCAAAAAGACAGGAAGGTGTTATCAGAATTATCTTTAAAATTATATGAAAACGAGGTGACCGGGCTGATCGGATTAAATGGAGCAGGAAAGACAACATTTTTAAAGGTCCTGTCCGGTCTTCTGCCTTCGTATCGCTGTGAAGGCATCTGGTTTCATAATACACCTGTAAAACCGAGGGAAAGCAGCTTTAAAACATGCCGTTATACGGTATTTGCCGAAGACAATGCATTTCAATATTTTACATTCTGGGAGTACCTGTCTTATGTCTTTGGGGCTTATGGAAGAGAAATACCGGACGTAACAGATTTGATCCATGGCTTTCATTTTGAAAACCATGCGGAAACGCTGATCAAAGATCTTTCCACTGGCAGTCGAAAAAAAGTATTCCTGATCACGGCATTTGCTTTGAAACCCAGACTCCTGCTTCTGGATGAGCCGGTGGGAGCGCTGGATTTTCAAAGTACAGAATATCTGTATCAGCAGATTGCAGGCTATAAAAAATATGGAACTGTCCTATTTTCCTCTCACATACTGGAAAGCATCACGATGACCTCAGACCGTGTTTTTGTTCTGGAAGAAGGACGGATCCGGCAGACGTTTGAAAAGGAACAGATAGACGCCGCAAAAATCCGGGAGGCGCTGCGTTATGAAAATGATATTTAAATGTTACGCAAAAAAATTATTTGGAGCAAAATATGAGAGAGCCCTGCGGAATCTATTTGTGATTTTCATTTTATATTGGGGACTGCATCAGGCGGAAATCAGTATAACAATCGCTCCGTCTATCCTGTATTTTATGATAAGCTTTCTGACTGCCGGCGTTATGTGGCAGGTTCTGGCGGCGGAGGCCGAAGCTGCCCAGATGCAGAATATGATGATGCTTCCTCTGGACGGGAAAAAATTTGTTCTTGTCTATACCGCAGCCCTTGGTCTGTATACGATTTTTTCCAGAACCGCTGTTTTACTGGCGGTGATTTTGGCAGTGTCAGAACAGGAATGGCAGGAAATCATACACACGATTTTTTGTATGATAAACGCAGTACTGGTAACTGCAGTTATCTTTTCTCTTAAGAAATATCACGCTGCAGGTATTCTATGCGCCGCAGAGATAGCAGCGGTGATTTTTCTTGGATGGAACAAAAATTGGTTCATAGGTATGCTGCTGATGATTGGAGTTACAGCTCTGTCATTGCTGCAAAATACGGACGCCTATTCTTTTTACGGGCCGGAAGGGGAAAAGAAACGGACGCCGAAAACACATCGGCATGGTTCTGTGCGGTGCTATTTCCTTCGATATTTAAAAGATCACAAAAATTATCTGGCAAATACAGAAATCATGTGGTGCGCAGCCTGTATACTGCCGATGATCTTCAGACAAATGGAGAGTATGTTTGCTGTTCTGATCGGATTTGCTGTTTTAACACTTAATACACCAATTTGCATTTTATTGTCCTGTGATCGCTCTCTGGAACAAGCGGTTCGGTTCCTGCCGGGACAGAAGCAGGCGTTTTGTATTCCTTACTGCCTGTTTATTTTTTCATGCAATGTGACAGCAGACATGATCTTTCTCTGCAGCTGGCAGATTCAGGCAGGAGGGGCCACTGCATGGATGTTCATAACAGCTGTCTGCTTTTCGCTGCAAAGCGCCATATGCTCTGTTCTTCTGGAGTGGTTTTATCCCATCCGAAAATGGAAAACAGAGAGTGACTTGTGGCACCATCCACGGAAATATGTGGTACCGGGATTTATGATGCTGGCGGGAATGATTGGAACGATTCCTGAAGCGACGATTCTTTTTTTGATTTTGTTGGGAATAGAGATGATAAGTTTAGTGATATTATGGCGAAAAGCTTAGAAAATGATAAAAAGCAGGGAAATGAGATATAAAACTCCTTTTCCTGTTTTTTATACTGTTATAAATATGAAAAGTATAGTAAAATATATATTGAATGGATATTTGTGAGAAGTAAAAAATTAGGATGGCAGAGAAGAGCGAGTGTGTATGATATTATGATTTGTTGGAAAGGAGATTGACATGATTTATGTGACAGGAGATACACATGGAAAATTTCAACGGATTACTGATTTCTGTGAACATGAGAAAACAAGCTGTGAAGATATTATGATTATTTTAGGAGATGCAGGGATCAATTATAATGGATGGGTTTTAGATCGGGAAAAGAAAGAGCTTTTAAAGACTTTGCCAATTACATTGTTTTGTATTCATGGAAACCACGAACAGAGACCGGACACGATCGACAGTTATGCGGAAAAGAGATGGCACGGCGGCATTGTATATTGGGAGGAGGACTACCCGAATCTTTTATTTGCAAAAGATGGAGAAATATTTGATTTGGATGGGAAACAGACCATTGTGATTGGCGGAGCGTACAGTATTGATAAAATGATTCGAGTCATTTATGGATACGGATGGTGGGCGGATGAACAGCCATCCGATGAAATCAAGCGGTATGTGGAAGAACAATTGGAGAAAAGAAATTGGAAGATTGATGTGATCCTGAGCCATACAGTGCCTCTAAAGTATGAGCCGAGAGAAATGTTTATGACGGGAGTAGACCAGAGCAGTGTAGATAAATCCACAGAAGAATGGCTGGATTGGATAGAAGAAAAGCTGGAATATCAAAAATGGTACTGCGGACATTATCATACAGAAAAGAAAATAGGAAAAGTGGATATGAAGTATAAAGAGATTGAAAAATTTTTATTATGAGGTGAAATATATTGGAGAAAAATAAGAGAATATTTGGAAGAAGTTGAATGGATAAAAAAGGAAGGGCAGACAGCATGAAAAAGGAGAGATACAGTTTTTGTACAGAATGCCGGAAAGAATGTTTGTACACACTGCAAAAAATTGAGCGGCAATATGATATCAAAGGAAAGCAGTATAATATGGAGGTAACTATTGCTATATGTGAGAATTGTGGTGAAGAAATAAATATTCCGGGCATTATGGATCTTAGAGCAAAAGAGGTTGAGGAACAATATCGAAGAGCAGAGAACATTAGATATTAATTCTACAAAAAAATCAGACTGAAAAAAGGAAGATACAATGATTTAAGAAAAACTAATTGTTAAAGGAACTGGTATATAATGAAGACAATAAAAGTAGTGGCGGCAATTATTATACATAATGGAAGCGTATTTGCAACACAGCGCGGATACGGTGAATTTAAAGATGGATGGGAATTTCCAGGAGGAAAAGTAGAAGTCAATGAGTCCCTGGAAGATGCGCTGATCAGAGAAATTAAGGAGGAACTGGATACAGAAATCGAAGTAGGAGAATTATTGGATACCGTAGAATATGATTATCCTGATTTTCATTTGTCAATGGCATGTTTTATCTGTACTGTAAAATCAGGAGATTTAATTTTGAAAGAACACGAAGCAGCAAAATGGCTGAATCAAGATAATTTGGACAGTGTAGAATGGCTGCCGGCAGATCAGGGACTGATAGGAGAAATTCTGAGCTATCTAGATTCGACTAATTCCATTAAATGAGAATTTATATTATATTTCGCAAAATAGAAACAAATAAAAATAATTAGAACAATAACAAATCTCGTATAATAAGATTATAGTGTTGTATCGGAACCGAAAGTGTGTATAATATAAATTAGAGGTAGAAATGTAGAGAAAGGATGTGTACAGTATGACAAAATATATTAAGAATGTGAATGCTTATTTGTCACAGATGAAAATTAAACAGACGTATATTAGTTTAAAGACCGGGATAAATCAAAAAAAATTATCACGTATTCTGACAGGTGCACAGGATATAACCAGCATAGATATGGAGAAAATAGCGAGTGCTTTGGGACAAAAAGTTGAATTTTTTCTGAGTGATTCTTTTCAAATACCGGTAATTGATGAATATGGACCGGAAAAGATTGCTTTTTATGCAGGGAATCCCACAAAAAAGCAGGAGGAGCTGGCGCAAAAACTTGTCAAATTTGTAGAAAATATAGACGAGATTTTAAGCGCGGATTATCGGTTCTTGAATATATCGGAGGAGTAGCAGATGGATATAGAACGTTTAAGAAAAATAATGGAATATAGTAATTCACACAGAGATGAAATTGCATTAAAAGTAAGAAAGTTCTATGCATTTTCGGATATGAGCAGTGATACCGAAGTTATAAATATTATGCAGATTGCAAGATCGGCATTTCAAAAAAAGGGCTATCTGATTTTTGAAATGCCACTTTCAGATAAAGAAATAGGTGCACTTTGTTATAAGGGAGATGCTCTGGGGTATATTATGTTAAATTCGTCTTTGCCAAGAGTAAATATAAATTTTGCTGTGTGCCATGAGCTGTATCATGTATTTTATCAGGAAAATGAATTCGGATCTAAAGTAGAATTTGCAATCGATAAGTATTATGGGGAGGAAGAATTAGCGGCAAATTTGTTCGCTGGGATGCTTCTTATGCCGGAAGTAAGTTTTCGGTCTATGTATAAAAAATTTAAAGGTGAATCCGAAAATAGAGAGATGCATATATTGATTCGTTTAATGAACTACTATCAGGTGCCATATATGGCAGTTTTGATTCGATGTATTGAGTTGAATCTGCTGAATTCAGACATTTATTTGGATGATTTGCTCAATATAGATTATCAATGTATTAGAAGTGTATTCGCAGATCTTTGGCTGGATGAAAGTATACTGGATGCGACAAAAAAAGACGATTATGTCAGAATTCAGAAATTAGTAAATGACCTTGGGAACAGGTACATTGAAAATGATTATATTAATAAAAGAACGATGCAGAAAGTACTTCGGAATATGGAGAAACTTTATTTGGAGATAAAGGGGGAGTCATAAATGGCGGATGGCTATACAGATATACCTCAGAATATGTCGGCGATTGCTCCATACGTAACGGTGGACAGAAAAACAATTACAGAACAAATTTTAAATCATGAAAGATGTTTTTTCTATGATGCTTGTTCGTTTCAAAGACATGCGAATTTGAAACCGGGGGATGCGGAATATTTATTAAGATATATACGATTTAAGGATGGAGTTGTGATTATTACCAGATGTATTTTAATGGAACTGGCTGCCCGGAAGGGAGTATTGGATCAAAGATATGTAAAATATATAAAACACGTTAAAGATGCAGGCATTATGATTTTAATTATCTATGAAGAGGATTTGTTTTCAATCATGGAAACGTGTTTCAGTACTAACATAGTAATTAATCAATATTTATCCTGGGCAGTACGAATGGCAGCAGGACCAGTTAGTACAATTACAGAAATGCTGGAAGAGAACCAGATAATTTATAATCAGCTTATAAGGGGCAGGAATTTAAATCAAAAAAATGTCTATCAATGTTTTTTTAAAACAATGAGAGAAAAAAAGGAATCTGGAGATAATTTAGGAGAAGAACTGCTGGCAGTATGTCTGCATATTTTGTCTCATATACCGGGTGAAAAAGATGGGAAATTTTGTGTGATTACAGATGATAAAGGAGCGGCAAGTAAAATAGATTTACTTTTAAAAAAAACAGCAAAACAATATAAAGGAAAGAAAGTTATTATATTTAGCACACCAAAGTTTGTCCAGACTTTA
Source organism: Anaerostipes butyraticus (assembly GCF_016586355.1). Taxonomy (GTDB): domain Bacteria; phylum Bacillota; class Clostridia; order Lachnospirales; family Lachnospiraceae; genus Anaerostipes; species Anaerostipes butyraticus. The sequence goes on along the minus strand of NZ_BLYI01000009.1, from coordinate 58,440 downwards.
TATAGAGAAAATATTCTAAGAGAAAAAGATAAAATCGAGGCAATCCTGAAGACAGGAGTCAGTGGAAATATTAAAATATTGGGAATGAGAATTTTTGATTTGAGACGAAAAGAGATTTCTATGAGTGTTAGTGAACTTACAGACTATATTATGCAGCCTGATGGGATTCATATAATTTTTTGAAAAGACAATCCTGAAAGATTATCATAAATAGAGCGAACATAAAGTGTAGTTTCACAAAGGAAGAATAGCATGGATTTTAAAACCTATATTACAAAAGTAGAAGATCAATTAAATCAAATGTCAGAGAAACAGAAAACAGAGTGGATTTTTAATCAGGCAAGAACTGTGGAGGAGAAAGACAGAGAGAAATTTTTAAACCGATTATCTGGAAGGACAGATGTCTATGCAGAGAAAGGGTTGACGAAGGACAAATTGAAAAATTGGTTTCGGCAGGTAGATGAAGGAGAAATTTACTTCGGTATGGAAGAATATGAACAATATAACGAAGGAGAATGGACATGGGATCCGGATTGGGTCACAGAGTATTATGATATTTTTGATATCATTCCGATGCTCATAAAAGTAATCCGCTTGTCTCACCAGTTGATGCTGCAAAGAGAATATCGGGACTCCTTTGATATTTTGGATCGGGTTTATAGAATAGAATTTTACGCAGACTCGGAATATGGCGACGCCGAAAGAATATCCCTGATGGAATTGGCAGAAGAAAAATTAATTAATTTGAATTTTCGCAAAATATCTTTGAATTTATTATATTCTTGTTATCAGGTTCATTCCGGGCAAAGCCGCATCAGAAAAATTTATGAATATTTAACATGGGATGAATGTGCGGATATTAAGGTGACGGATATCTTTTCTTTCGGACCGGATCCAATCGAAGATGCAGATGATTTTATGAAAGAATGGAAGGATTTTCTGATGCATACCCCGGGAAATCGTGCGGCGAAACTGCTTATAGACGCCTGTATTTATCTTGGTGGAGAGGGAGAATTACTTCAAACAGCAGAAGAAAATTGTGAAACACATCCGTTGTTGTACCTGGAATGCTGCGAGAGAAAATATCAAAATTATAATTATGAGGGATGTATCACTGCCGCGGAAAAAGCATTAAAACAAATCGACAGGGAGAAAAGGATCAGGGGAGATATTGCGGATATTGCTGTGAAAGCAATCGAAAATATAAAAGATGAAAGACTGTTGAGTTACTTTTACAGAGAAGCTTTTTTTTCAGATCCTACCAGCAGGCATCTGCTGGCTTTGTTTCGATTGAATGATCATAAAATTACAGACTGGGCGCTGCAGAGAGTTCGCGGTTTAAAGATTGATTCAGATACCTGGAGACGTTATTCTAATTGGTCAGCTCCTGCTGATGAGCAGAAAGAGGCTTCCATAAATAATCAAGAGAAAAAAATAATTTATCGTTTTATGTTGGGAGATTATCGAAGTATTATAGAGAAATGCATGAACGATTCTGTCTATTTAGGCTGGACATCGGACATCAAAGGAGCAATCGTCCCTCTGTTATTACTCTATTTGAAAAAAGATGAAGAGACAAAAACGATTGCGGAACAAAGTGTGCTCAGCGATATGAAGTATAGAATGGGGTTTGCAGGTTCTGAAGGTGAAACGTTTTCTGATTATATTCGTGCATGGCGAATGTCTGAAAATATACCGGAGGAAGAAAAAGAAAAGTATATTCAATGGCTGAAAAAAGAGATAGACAGGCGGACAGAGCACGTTGTTGGCGGTGGATACCGCAAAAGTTATTTTAAAGCAGCAAAGCTGGTCGTTTTGCTGGGAGAGATTCTGGAAGAACGAGGCGAGGCGGACGGAATGAGAAAATTGATTGAATATTATAAGAAAAAGCATACCAGAAAGCGTGCATTCAAGAGTGAAATAGAGGAATTAGCGCAAAGAGGAATTTCCAGTGAGTCATGTTGACACAAGAATCATCCTGAAAGATTGTTATCATTTTCTGTTCATATCTGATAGTTTTTTCATATATTAGTACGCTATAATGATAACTGGAAAACAAAAATCAGGAAGGGGAATTATGATGTTAGCGGATTATCATGTACATACAGAATTTAGTGATGATTCTGTTTATCCAATGGAAGATGTCATTGAGGATGCCATTAAAATGGGACTGGACGAGATTTGCTTCACAGATCATGTGGATTATGGAATCAAACTGGACTGGAATTGTGGAAAAGAGATTCCGTATCGGGATGGAGAGCCTTTTGCCAATGTAGATTATCCGAAATATATGGAGAAAATCGACCGGATGAAGCAGCAGTATGGAGACAGAATCAAGATACGTACAGGACTGGAGTTTGGAATCCAGACCCATACGATTCCGGAATTTCAGGCGCTGTATGATCGTTATACCTATGATTTTATTATCTTATCCATTCATCAGGTGGAAGACAAAGAATTCTGGACCAAGGATTTTCAGAGAGGACGGACACAAAAAGAATACAATGAAAGATACTATGCGGAAATGCTGGAAGTTATCAAGAAATATAAAGATTACAGTGTCCTTGGGCACATGGATCTGATTGCACGTTATGACGAAGCCGGTGTGTATCCATTTGAAAAGATTAAGCCGATGGTGGAAGAAATATTAAAACAGGTCATTGCGGACGGCAAAGGAATCGAAGTGAATACTTCATCTCACCGGTACGGTCTGACTGATACCATGCCGTCAAAACATATTTTGAAGTTATATAGAGAATTGGGCGGTGAAATCATAACCATTGGCAGCGACAGCCATAAACCGGAACATCTGGGAGCCTACATAGAAGAAACAAAAGAAATGCTGAAGGAGCTGGGATATCAGAAATTCTGTACATTCGAAAATATGAAACCGGTATTTCATAAATTATAGTTGACCTCATTCCAGTAAACCAAAGGGGATGAAATATGGACATTCTGGAAGCGAAAGCATTTTTTAAAGAATACAATGGTCTGGAATTTCATATGTGTCATGACGACACCAGAAAGTATCAGGAATATCGGTCACTTCATATTACAGAAATTTCGAAAAATCGCTGGCGCCGTGAGATAATCAAAGAAATCTTTGTGCAGTTGGAGAAAGAGAGCGATCAGACAGAATACGGGGTTTTGATTGGAAATCTGATTGAGGTTCTGCAGAAGATCAGAGATCCGATCGAAGATGATAGTATACATATGATTTCTTGCCTGCAGGGAGCCAGTCATTTGGATGAAAAAAATAAAATCCAGATTTTAGAGCATATGGCCGGGCATGGTCAGGGAACAAACGATGGTGGAATTTATTTGGTGTGTACAAGGAGCAGAAAGGAAGAAGAACTGCGGCAGCTGCTGGAGCCAATGGGCCGGTTTGCGTGTTCTTCGGGAAATCAGGAAAGATATCACCGGGCACTGCAGAAAATAAAAAAGGCTTTTCAGGATGGCAGGCAGAAGAGAACAGATATTTGAAATTCTCCTTTATAATGTTTTCGTTTCGTTGTATAATCTTATCAGACACGGCTTAACTGCGGTGTAAATATAACAATAGGAGTATGTAAAATGAAGATAGCAGTAGCATATGATAATGGAAATATTTTTCAGCATTTTGGAAGAACAGAATCTTTTAAATTGTATGAAATTGAAGATAACACAGTGATTTCCAGTAAAGTGATCGGATCTAACGGTATTGGCCATGGAGCCTTAGCCGGACTTCTGGCAGAACAGGATGTTGATGTACTGATCTGCGGCGGTATTGGTGAGGGCGCTCAGTCTGCTTTGACCAAAGCAGGGGTTGAACTGTGTTCCGGAGCAGAAGGAAATGCAGATGAAGCAGTGGAAGCTTATTTAAAAGGTGAACTGATTTCCACAGGAGCAAATTGTGATCATCATCACGAAGAAGGACACAGCTGCGGAGATCACGGTGAAGGCCATTCCTGCGGCGGCAGCTGCGGAGGCGGATGCGGAGCCCATCAGCCTGCGTTTACCGGACGTAATGTAGGAAAAACCTGCAGGACCCATTACAAAGGTACATTTAATGACGGAACTCAGTTTGATTCTTCTTATGACCGCGGAGAACCATTGGAATTTATCTGCGGAGCAGGACAGATGATTCAGGGATTTGACAAAGCAGTAGCAGATCTGGAAGTGGGACAGGTAGTGAATGTTCATCTGATGCCGGAAGAAGCTTATGGTATGCCGGATCCAAACGCGATCATTCCAATGAAGATCGAACAGCTTCCGGGATCTGAAGATCTGGAAGTGGGACAGCAGGTTTATCTGTATAATCAGTTAGGACAGCCGGTTCCTGTGAAAGTCATCGAAAAGGATGAAACCAATATTACATTTGATGCAAATCATGAGATGGCAGGAAAAGAACTGAACTTCCAGATCGAGCTTGTTGAGGTGAAATAAGCCGGTATGGGATGTGTATATTTTGTTCGTCACGGACAGACCGTGTGGAACGTTGAAAATAAAATCTGCGGCGCCACAGATATTGAGCTGACAGAATATGGTCATCAGCAGGCAGTAGAAACGGGAAAGAAGATCCTTGAAGCAGGAATTCAGGCGGATGAAATCCTGTATTCTCCGCTGGTGCGCGCGGCAGAAACAGCCCGGCATATCTCTGAGATTACCGGAATTCCGGCCCGGGTGGAGCCTCGTCTGAAAGAACAAAACTTCGGAAAATGGGAATCTACCGCCAGAGATGGTGAGGAATTTAAGAAAGCAAAAGAAGACTTCTGCAGCCGGTATGAAGGCGGAGAGTCCATGCTCCATCTTGCCCAGAGAATTTATAATCTGCTGGATGAGATCAAGGAAGAATCTGGGGAGAAAACCTATATTCTGGTTGCTCACAATGGGATTGCCAGAGTGGTGCAATCTTATTTTTACGAGATGACCAATGCGGAATTTGCGGCATTTGGCGTAAAAAACTGCGAAGTTCTTAAATATGAATTTGAATCATGAAACAAAAAGTCAGTGAAGAATTACAGTGGGGAAGATACTGTGCCTTCGCTGGCTTTTCCTATGACACGACATGATATTCCAAATTAACGGAGTATCCATAAAAATGAAAAGTAAAACGATAACATATGAGAAAAGGAGAGATTTCCGTGCAAAATGACATATACACAGCGGAGCTGATGGAGAAAAATTCTATCAGGAAGCTGATTTTCAGGCTGGGGATTCCGGCCATGTTTGGCCAGTTTTTCAATTTGCTTTACAGTATTGTTGACCGGATTTTTGTAGGACAGATTCCGGGGACGGGAGAAACGGCCCTTGCAAGTATTGGAATATGTGCCCCGGCACTGACTGCGGTTACGGCATTCGCGTATATGGTGGGAATTGGCGGTGCGTCCTGCATGAGTATCAGTCTGGGACAGAAAAACCAGGAACGGGCAAAACAAACGCTTGGCAGCGCAGTGACTTTGCTTTTAGGTATATCTGTTCTGCTTACGGTGATTTTGCTGCTGATTAGAAAGCCGCTGCTTTATACTATGGGGTGCAGTGATGCAATGTATCCATATGCCGAAACTTATTTTACAATTTATATTCTGGGTACGATCGCTTCCCTGCTGGGAGTGGGACTGAACCAGTTTCTTTTGGCACAAGGATTTTCAAAACAGGGAATGGTGTCTGTGATGATTGGGGCACTGGTTAATGTGATTCTGGATCCGATCCTGATTTTCGGATGCGGCATGGGAATTGCAGGAGCTGCCGCGGCAACTGTTTTCTCTCAGTGCTGTATGGCAGTGTATGTAATCTGGCAGCTTTGCGGCGATAAGATACCGGTACGCTTGAACTTTGATAACATAAATTTAAAACTCTGGAGGCAGATTATATCTATCGGATCCATGTCCTTTTTAATCACGATTCTGGACAATCTGATTATTATTCTGCTGAATATGGCGCTCCGAAGGTACGGAGGCCCTGTCAGGGGAGATCAGCTGATTACCTGTGCAACCATCATACAAAGCTTTATGACCATTGTATTCTGCCCGGCGCAGGGGATTGCGTCCGGATGCGGTACAATCTTTAGTTATCATTATGGAGCCAGACATTATGAAAAAATTCTGCACGGATTGATTGGTGTATTTCTGCTCTGCGGCGTGTATATCGGACTGCTGCAGATTGCGGTGCAGGCATTTCCGGAAGTGTTTGTCAGAATGTTTCTGAAGAATGACAGTCTGTGCCAGCTGGCGTCTTCCAGCATCCGGATGTATACTATGGCACTTTTGGGAGTTGCGGTACAGTATGCATTGGTAGATGGTTTAACCGCCATGGGAAAGATCCGGTTCGCATTTCCGATGTCTGTTTTCAGGAAAATTGTTTATATTATCTGTATTTTTGCTTTGCCGTATATTGCAGATATCCGTTTTATTTTTTATGCGGGAACCATATCAGATGCGATTGGTGCTCTGTTTAGTATTGTTTCCTTTATTTGCATAGCGAACCCGGGATTAAAAAAGGAACTGAAAGGTTCCGGATGGAAGAAGAGCAGGGAAGATGAGGTTTTGGGTTAATAAAAGACAAGATATAAAAGAATATGGCAGCAGGCGGGAATAAAATTGGGATTTTAGGAACAGCGAAATTTTTAAAGAAGTGCAGCTCATACAACAGTGTTTGTATGGGCTGCAAATGTTTAGATTAGAATTAAATTCAATGGTTTGAGGCCTGCTCTTCTCCTGATAATCTGCGATGGAGAGTAAACGCCATAAATACAGTTACAATAGCAGAAAGGACGTCAGCAGCCGGCTGAGCATATAAGATCCCATTTAATCCGAAAATCCCAGGCAGGAGCAGGATCACAGGAACGAAACAGATTCCCTGGCGGCAGGCGCCGAGAACAAAACCAGCGGTTCCTTTTCCCAAAGCTAAAAACAGAGAAGAATAAACGGTATAAAAACCAAACAGAAAAAATGAAAAACCATTGGCTGCAAGAGACTTCTGACCGAATAAAATCATTTCTTTATTCCCATTGGCAAATTGTGCAATAATCTGAGCAGAAAATATAATCATGAACAAGCCCGCGATGATACAAAAAGCGGTGGACCATAGAATTGATATCTTGGCAGACTGCCGCAGCCTTTGGAAATTTTCTGCGCCGTAACTAAAGCCCGCAATAGGCTGAAAACCTTTTAAAAAGCCAAAAACGATTAAGGTTCCCATGGAGGTGATTCTTGTTACGGCTCCCATTCCGGCGATAATAGAATCTCCATAAGCGGATGAAGCACGATTAATAAGTGCAATCGAGAGGCTGGTGAGAAGCTGAAACACTAAAGTCGGAATCCCTATTTTTAAAACTTCTATATAAATCTGTCCGGATGGAGAGAAGTTTTTTATGGCAAATGTGAAAGCACTCTTCTTTTTCAGAATATATGACAGGTAAATGGCTGTGGAAATAAACTGCGAAATTGCAGTGGCGATTGCCGCACCGGCTACTCCCATGTGAAAAGCATAGATAAAAAGAGGGTCTAAGCCTATGTTGATGACGGCACCTGAAAGCAGTGCAAACATGGTTGTTTTAGCTGCGCCTTCACTTGCTGCAATATTGTTCATTGTGACATTGAATACATTAAAAATGCAGGAAAGTATGTAAATACGGGCATAAACCAGCGCATATGGCATGATGGTTTCCGTAGCGCCCAGCAAGGTTAAAATGGGTTTGAGGAAAATGGCTGCAATCATAATGAAAACTGCTCCAATAAAAACGCTGCTGTAAAGCGCTGTACTGGCTGCTATATCGGCAGCTTTTTTATTTCCACAGCCCAGTAAACGGGAAAGATAGGAAGCTGCTCCATTTCCAAACATTAATCCCAGGCCAACGACTGCCTGTCCAATAGGAAAAACAATAGAGATTGCTCCCATTTGCTGTTCGCCTAAGCCGCCGACAAAATATGCGTCTGCCAGATTATAGAAGGCATTGATCAGCATACCGATCATAATCGGTATACCAAGAGAAACAAGTGCTTTAGAAACAGGTGCGTTCCCAAGCAGTTCTAATTTTGAGTTTTGTTCATTCATTGCATTATGACTCCTTTCATAAATAAAGTAATTTATAGTAGTATAAAATATAGTGAATTGCTCTGAGAATAGTACTATAAAATATAGTATATGTCAAGAGGAGAAGGATATTTCTTGACAGAAAATAGAAAATAAAATACTATAAATTATAATAATTAAGATTTCTTAAATGCTATAATTTATAGCAGTTAAAACTTATGAAGTACGGAAAGGCAGGAAAAATGGCAACGATTGATTTGATTGTGTTAGGGATGCTGAAAAAGGAGCCCATGAGTGCATATGATATTCAAAAATTAGTGGAATATCGGAATATATCAAAGTGGGTGAAAATCAGTACACCTTCAATTTATAAAAAAACAATACAGCTGGAAAAAAAAGGACTGATTCAGGGAACTACTGTGAAAGCAGGGAATATGCCCGAAAAAACAATTTATTCTTTAACGGATGAAGGAAAGCAGGAATTTGAAAATCTTATGATGGAAATATCTGCAAAACCGATTCATATTTTTTTGGACTTTAATGCGGTTGTTGTCAATTTGGACAGCCTGCCTCTGGAAAAGCAGAAAAGGTGTATCTCTTTAATAGAAGAAAATATAAAAGAATTGAAAGGTTATCTGGAACAGAATCTGCGGGAAAAGGAAAATGCTGCCGAAATTCCTGAAACAGGCATGGCTGTTTTACGGCAGCAGTATGTTCTGGCAGAAACGATTGAAAAATGGATTGATTCGGTCAAAAATGGATTTTTGGATTGAAATTTGAAGAGAAAGAAAATGAGAGAGATAAGGAGAAGTGTTAACATGATAAAAATACTATTCATCTGCCACGGCAATATCTCGAAAAGTCCTGAAAAAGCCTGTAAAATCAGTGGTTCTTTGGAGCAGAAGGGCGCTTACTACACCACTACTACACCATTTTTGAAAGAACCTTGATGTGACAAGTTTCGATATATAAGAACGCAAGCGGCGATATTCCAGAATAGGAGTATCGCCGCTTGCTACATGTAGGTAAGTATGTTCCTTGAGCAAATGCTCATGTGCCATAAAGTAACACAAAAAAACAACAGACAGCCGCCACAATTCCGTAATGATTGATGCTTGACAGTCTCCTGAAAGATCGCTATAATAATAGACGTAAAATTTGAGTGGACTTTTCCGGATTCGGTCATCTTTTTGCCACACAACTGTCTTATGATAGTTGTGTGGCTTTTTTGTTGCCTGCATCTCGGAAATGTTGACAGAATGGAGGATGATTTTTTATGGAAAACAACTTCTTATCTCTGATCAAGACGCGCCGTAGTGTACGGGCTTACAAACCGCAACCTGTCCCTTCCGAGGCGTTGGACGCTGTACTGGAAGCCGGGACTTATGCACCTACCGGCGGAGGACGTCAATCCCCTACCATCATTGCAATCACAGACCCCAAATACCGGCAGGAAATCGCCAGGTTAAACGCAGAAGTGATGGGGAACAATACAGACCCTTATTATGGCGCGCCTGTCGTGATTTTGGTTCTGGCAGATGGCTCCGCAAACACCTTTGTAGAGGATGGAAGCTGCGTCCTTGAAAATATGATGCTCGCCGCCCATGCTCTTGGGCTGGGAACCGTATGGGTACATCGGGAACGTGAGATTTTCGACAGTGAAAGCGGTAAGGCTCTCCTGCGGGAGTGGAAGCTGCCGGAAACCTTGCATGGCGTCGGAGCGATTGCATTGGGTTATCCAGCTAAGGAAGCCGGTCAGCCCGCAGCACGCAAACAAAACTATATTGTTCGGATTTAATAACCTGCTGTCCGGCGCAATTTTTTTGCGCCGGACACTTTGTGGAGAGGAGGGAAAGTATGCAGACCAATAATAAAATGGCGGTCGCCCCTGTTGGAAAGCTCATCTGGCAAATGTCGATACCGCCGCTTATTTCCATGTTCCTGCAATATTCCTATAACCTGATAGACAGCGCGTTTGTGGCGCGGCTGAGTGAGAATGCGCTGACCGCTGTTTCTCTGTCATTCCCGATTACAACACTGATGAATGCGGCGTCTATCTGGATCGGTGTGGGCGTGAATGTACTGATTGCAGGGTATCTTGGGCAGAAAAAGCAGGACGAGGCAAATACCACCGTCACGCATGGATTGTTACTGGCCTTTGGAATTGGTGCTTTGCTCAATCTTCTGTCCTTGCTGATTATGAAACCCTATTTTCGGACGTTTACCAATAATGAAGAAATTTATCAGCTGAGCATCGCCTATATGAGTGTGTGTTCGTTCATGCAAATTCCCAATATGGTGCATATCGCCATCCAGAAGATGATACAGGCCACCGGGAACATGATTGCTCCCATGTGGTTTCAGATTGCGGGCGTGGTGGTCAATTTTGTATTCGATCCCATCCTGATTTTTGGTATTGGCATTTTCCCGGCTATGGGAATCCGCGGCGCTGCGGTAGCTACCGTTGCGGGCTATCTGCTGTCCATGATTTTGGCGTTTGCTTTGCTGCTGGGCAAAAAGCAGAAGGTGCAGGTAAAAATCAAAGGCTTTCATTTGCAAAAGCAGATGATCCGCCGTATTTTTGCCTTTGGCCTGCCATCTTTTATTATGAACGCCCTCAGTTCGTTTATGGTGACCTTCGTCAATCTGTTTCTGGTGGCGTATTCCGATACGGCGATCGCTTTCTTCGGTGCATATTTTAAGGTGCAGCAGCTGATCGTTATGACGGTAAACGGCTTGATCCAGGGTTGTTTACCAGTTATGCGGTTTAACTACGGTGCGGGGAACCGCGAAAGGCTGCATTCCGCTTTCCGGTACGGAACCGCTTTGGTCACTGGCATGATGATACTGGGAACGTTGGCTGTCATCCTCTTTCCGGCGCAGATTTTGGGATTGTTCACGGCGTCGGAAGCCATGCGCTCCTTTGGAATCTCCGCTATGCGGATTATGGCGGCAAGCTATCTGTTCTGCGGCCTCTCTACCATGATTTCCACCTATTTTCAGGCCACAGAAAAAGTTGGCTCCAGCATGGCAATCCAATTATGCAGACAGATGTTTTTCCTTGTTCCATCCCTATGGTGTCTGGACAAATTGTTCCATCTGAACGGGATCTGGCTTGCATTTCCGGTTGCTGAAACTGCCACTTTGCTCGTTGCTCTTGTGATAATGGCATGGCATCGCTCAAAAATATCTCATAACATGTTCCAGGGAGGAAAATAATGAACGACACTTTCATGAAAGAGAAACCGATATTACCGCTGATTTTATCCATGTCATTGCCTATGGTATTATCCATGCTGGTTAATTCCCTCTACAATATTGTAGACAGTTTTTTCGTCGCGCAGATCAGCGAGGAAGCGATGACGGCATTATCATTGGTTTACCCGATTCAAAATTTTATCAATGCTGCCGGAATTGGATTTGGCGTTGGGATCAATGCAGTGATCGCTTTCTATCTGGGCGCGGGGGATCATGAAAAAACGGATCAGGCCGCCACGCAGGGACTTGTGCTTGCCGTGATTCATGGCGTTGTTATGACAGTCTGCTGTATCGCCATCATGCCGGTTTTCCTGCGGATGTTCACTTCATCCGAAGCGGTCATTGAACTTGGCGTCCGCTATTCTATCGTTGCGTTCGCCTTTACGCTCATTGTTACCGTCAGCATGGCGTTTGAGAAATTGTTCCAGGCAGTAGGAAACATGAAGACAACCATGATCAGCCTGATGTGCGGGTGCATCACAAACATCGTCTTAGACCCCGTTCTGATTTTTGGCTATGGCCCATTCCCGGAAATGGGAATTGAAGGCGCTGCGCTGGCAACCGGCATCGGACAGGCTCTGACACTGGCGATTTACCTTGTAGTCTATCTTTTGCGGCCAATTCGCGTGCATATCCGCAGGCAGTACATTTTGCCCAGCAAAAAGATGGTCATCAAGCTGTATTCTATCGGCATTCCCGCAACCCTGAATCTTGCACTTCCGTCTCTTTTGATTTCGGCGCTCAATGCGATTTTAGCGGCCTATTCCGAAGTGTATATTCTGGTTTTGGGGATCTATTACAAATTGCAGACCTTCATCTATCTTCCGGCGAATGGCATTGTGCAGGGGATGCGCCCCCTGATCGGCTATAACTACGGTGCAGGGGAGCACAAACGAGTCAGCCAGATTTATCAGATTGTTTTGTGCATGAGCGGTATCATTATGGTGCTTGGAACCGCGATATGTCTGCTGATCCCCGGCCAGCTGATAGGGCTGTTTACCCACACGGAAGCGACGATCCAGGCCGGGGAAACTGCCTTGCGCATCATCGGGGCCGGATTTATCGTCTCGGCGGTTTCTGTTACTTCTTCCGGCGCATTGGAGGGGCTGGGGAAAGGCACGCCCTCCTTACTGATTTCTCTTTGCCGGTATGTACTGGTAATCATCCCGGCTGCGTTTTTACTCAGCAGGTTTCTCGGAGCGGTTGGCGTCTGGAATGCGTTTTGGATCACGGAAGTGATTACTGCGATCATATCCATTTACGTTTACCGCAAGGTAATAGCAAAGCCAGCCGAGCCAGTCAACGGTCAAGATGAACGACGCATACGCGCCGCCGTTGACAGCCCCGCCCGCCTTTGCAGATAGGCAATCAAGGGGCGACAGCAAGGAGTGCTGCCGCCCCACACTATTATTCAGAGAGGGGGAATTTCCATGACCGACTTTGAAGCCTATCAGGAGTACATCCAGCGCAAGCACAACGCCTTTTGTAAGGCAGTAATCCGCTATGCTGCCCGCGATAAGATTTTGCAGCTTCGCCGGAAATGGGAGCGGCAAATTTCCCTTGACTATCTGATGGACGAGAAGTTTGTCCAGTTTGCCGGGCCGGAGCCGGACGAGGAATACCCCTTTACCGTCTGCGGCCAGACCGTCCTGCTCTGTAACGCCGCTCTTGCCGCCGCGCTCTCCGCCCAGCCAAAGCAGACACAGGAAGTGATTTTGCGCTACTACTTCCTGCGCCAGCCGCAGCGAGTGATCGGCGCACATATCGGCCGGACGCGCAGCACAGCGGGGCGGCATATCCAGCTTGCCTTGCGGCGGCTGCGCGAGGAAATGGAGGCGTGCCGGTATGAGTAAGTTGCTCCCTTATGAAACAATCGTCAAAGCCCATGAGGGCGACCCGGAAGCCGTGAACGCCGTCCTGCGCCACTACGCCGGATATATCCGCTATTTCTCCAAAGTGAACGGACAGGTCAATGCCGAGGTGGAGGACTATGTGAAACAGCGACTAATTGACTGCCAATTCAAGTTCCGGTTTGACTATCCGCCGGACGAGCCATAAAAACTGAATACCTGCCGCCTACTGGCGGCCAGCGAAAGCAGTAAGTCTTGAAAAAGATTTGCTGCTTTTTTTGTTTGACCGGTTCTGTTTTCGGCCATTTTGACCCTTTCAAGTTGGAGTAGTAAGTGAGGGAGAAATTTTTGCCCCGGCGTTTGGCATTCTTGATTATTGTCCGTGGTAGAGGGCAAAGAGAAATTTTGAAAAATCCCCGTCCAGCGGGTAGCTGGCAGCCTTTCAAAAGTATCTTTGGCGAAAGGAAAAAAGACCGTCCGCAGCGGGCCGGAAGCCCCGCCCTGTCCGTTCTATGTGCGAAAGAACCAGACAGGGGCAGTCTGCGGCAGTTACAGAGCAAGTTTCTACCACGGTGCCAAAATCCGCAATTCTGCGGTTTTGCCCCTCGCGGGAAACTTGTTGGGGAGTGCCTTCCCCAAACCCTGCTATGGCGGCTTACGCCGCAAAAATATTTCCGCAACAGCTACCAAGTTTTTGGGGAAATTTGTCCGTTGTAAAGTGAGAGGATGTTTAGAGCCAGCCCGCCCACACAGAAAAAATTTCAAGCGTTCCCGGACAAACGCCGAGAAAATGTCCGTTGTAAAGTGAAGGGAGATTTACAGCCTATGACAAAGCGATATAACACGCCCCATCGCATCCGCGTTGTGAAAACCCGGCTGTCCGAAGATGAATACGCCGACTTCACAGCGCGGCTTGCGCCCTATGGTATCAGCCAGTCCGAATTTCTCCGGCAGGCGATACGGCGCACCACCATACGCCCCATTATCCATGTGTCGGCGGTCAATGACGAGCTGCTTTCCGCTGTCGGGAAACTCACAGCCGAGTATGGCAGGATCGGCGGCAACCTCAACCAGATAGCCCGGTATCTGAACGAGTACGGCGCACCCTACAATGCGTTGTCCGGCGAGGTACGCGCCGCCATAGCCGACCTTGCCGCCCTCAAGTATGAAGTCCTGGGGAAAGTAGGTGATGCGGTTGGCAACACTCAAGCATATCAACTCTAAAAATGCCGACTACGGAGCCGCCGAACAATACTTACTCTTTGAGCATGACGAGTTTACCATGAAGCCCGTCCTTGATGAAACCGGCAGGCTTATCCCCCGCGAGGACTACCGGCTGTCCACGCTGAACTGCGGCGGGGAGGATTTTGCCGTTGCGTGTATGCGGGCAAATCTCCGCTACGGGAAAAACCAGCGGCGGGAAGATGTGAAAAGCCACCACTATATCATCAGCTTTGACCCACGGGCCGGGCCGGACAACGGCTTGACCGTAGACCGGGCGCAGGAATTGGGGGAGCAATTCTGTAAAGAGCATTTCCCCGGCCACCAGGCCCTTGTATGCACTCACCCGGACGGCCATAACCACAGCGGCAATATCCATGTGCATATCGTTATCAATTCACTGCGGATAGAGGAAGTGCCGTTCCTGCCCTACATGGACAGGCCAGCCGACACGAAAGCCGGCTGCAAGCACCGCTGTACCGATGCGGCCTTGCGCTACTTCAAGTCCGAAGTCATGGAGATGTGCCACCGGGAGGGGCTTTACCAAATCGACCTCCTGAACGGCAGTAAGAACCGCGTGACCGACCGGGAGTATTGGGCGCAGAAAAAAGGACAGGCCGCGCTGGACAGGCAGAACGCCCCCATGATTGCAGGCGGTATCACGCCCCGGCAGACCAAGTTTGAAACGAACAAGGAAAAACTGCGGCAGACCATACGGAAAGCCCTTGCCACCGCCACCGGCTTTGACGAGTTTTCCTCTCTGCTGCTGCGGGAGGGCGTGGCCGTCAAGGAGAGCCGTGGTCGGCTGTCCTACCTCACGCCGGACAGGACAAAGCCCATTACCGCCCGGAAACTGGGCGACGATTTTGACCGCGCCGCTGTCCTTGCCGTTTTGGAGCGGAACGCCGCCAGAGCCACAGAAAAGGCCGCAGCCATACCCGAATATCCCCGGCATGGGAAAACCGGCATACAGCCCACAAAAGCCCCACAAACCGCCCCGAAACAGGACGGTGTGCAGCGGCTTGTGGACATTGAGCAGAAAAAGGCCGAGGGCAAGGGCAAAGGCTACGAGCATTGGGCGAAGATACACAACATCAAGCAGATGGCCAAGACGCTGAATGTGTACCAGCAGTACGGCTTCACTTCCCCGGAGCAGTTGGAAGCTGCTTTTGATACCGCCTATGAGGAAATGCGCCAGACCAGCGGCGAACTGAAAACGCTGGAAACGAAGCTGCAAGGGAAAAAGGAGTTGCAGCGACAGGTACTTGCCTACGCCAAGACCAAGCCCGCCCGCGACGGCCTGAAAGCGCAGAAATCCCCCAAAGCCCGCGAAGCATACCGGCAGGCGCATGAGAGCGATTTTATCATAGCCGATGCAGCCGCCCGGTATTTCAAGGCACATGGCATTACCAGGCTGCCCGCCCGGAAAGCGTTGCAGGACGAGATCGAGCAGCTTGTTTCCAAGAAATCCGGCCTGTATAACACCTACCACGAACAGAAACAGCGGTACACGGAGTTGCAGACCGTCAAGCGGAATATCGACCAGATTTTACGCCGGGAGGAACCCCGCCGCAGAAAGGAGCAGAGCCATGAGCGATAAGCTGCCCCGCATGGACTACCGCCAGCACCGGCGGGCGCGGCGGCTGGTGCATGAGTGCTGTAACTATGACGAGGGAAACTGCCTGCTGTTGGACGACGGGGAGCCTTGCGTGTGCGTCCAGAGCATTTCCCTTTCCCTCATGTGCCGCTGGTTCCGTGTGGCTGTCCTGCCCTTTGACGGGGAGCTGGCCGCAGCCCTCCTGTACCGGGGGAGCCAGAAACGGTGCGCCGTCTGCGGCGCGGCCTTTGTCCCCAAATCCAACCGGGGAAAATACTGCCCCGACTGCGCCGGACGCATGAAGAAAATCAAAGCCGCCGAGAGAAAGCGGAAACAAAGGCATAAATGTCACGCTTTAGAGCCTTTCAAACCCGCATAAATCAAGGCTTTTTTCGTGGGTGTCAAAGGGTGCGCGATACATTTATCCTTTTCCCCCGGAAACGCCGTCCTAATGCGTGACAAACTGCCAAAATCAACCCGAACACAGGGAGGTGATACTATCGCTGATTATATCATGACAGACACGCCGCTGCCTCTCTTTCTGCCTTATCCTCGTTTCCTGCTGAAAATGGAGATTTCCCAGACCGCCAAGCTGCTGTATTCGCTGCTGTTAGACCGCTCCACCCTCTCCCAGAAGAACAAGTGGCAGGACGACAAGGGCAGGATTTATATTATCTATCCCATCGCGGAGATAGCCGAAATACTGGATAAAGGCAGCACCACTATAAAGGGGGCGCTGAATGAACTGGACATGGCGGGGCTTTTGGAACGGGAACGGGGCGGCTTCTCCGCACCGAACCGGCTATATGTGAAAGTGCCGCGTGTGCCACAGGTACAGTTTTCCGACCAACTGATGGCCGGAAAACCGACCCTCATAGAGCCGGAAAACCGACCTACTGATGGTCAGAAAACCGACCTTATGATGGTCGGAAAACCGTCCCCTAACCAAACTACTATAAACAACCTTACAGAGAACCAAACAAAGGGAGTGAGTGGGGAGCCGCCCGCACCCTATGGCCGATATGGAAATATTTTTCTGTCACAGGCCGAATACGACGAGTTGCAGGCAGAGTACCCCGACCGGCTGGAACGGTTCATCGAGGAAATGAGCCGCTACCTTGCCGCCAGCGGGAAAAGCTACCAGAATTATGCCGCCGCCCTGCGAATATGGGCGGGGAACGACAAAAAGGGCGCCCCGAAAAAGGGCATCCCTGACTACTCATGCAAGGAGGGCGAGAGTTTATGAAGAACGAAATCAACGCTGTTTTGGAGAATATGACGGCTGCCACCCCGGAGCCGGAGGACTACACCGGCGAGGACGGTTTACTCTACTGCGGCAAGTGCCGCAAGCCGAAAGAAGCCTATTTTGCGCCGGACAAGGCCGCTATCTTTGGGCGCGACCGCCACCCGGCAGAGTGCGACTGCCAGAGAGCCGCCCGCGAGGAACGGGAGACCGCCGAGAAGCGGCGCAGGCACCTTGACACCGTAGAGGAACTGAAACGCCGGGGCTTTACCGACCCCACCATGCGGGACTGGACTTTTGAGAACGACAACGGCAGGAACCCGCAGACAGGGATTGCCCGCCGGTATGTGGAACACTGGGAGGATATGCGAACCGACAATATCGGCTGCCTGTTCTGGGGCGGCGTGGGAACCGGGAAAAGCTACCTTGCGGGCTGTATCGCAAACGCCCTCATGGAGAAAGAAATCCCCGTCCGCATGACAAACTTTGCCCTTATCCTCAATGACCTTGCCGCCAGCTTTGAGGGGCGCAACGAATACATTTCCCGCCTTTGCCGCTATCCGCTGCTTATCCTTGACGACTTCGGCATGGAGCGCGGCACCGAGTACGGTTTGGAGCAGGTTTTCAATGTGATTGACAGCCGTTACCGCAGCGGCAAGCCGCTGATCGTCACGACCAACCTCACGCTGGACGACCTGCGAAACCCGGAGGACACCGCCCATTCCCGGATTTATGACCGCCTGCTTTCCATGTGCGTCCCGGTGCGCTTCACCGGCGAGAATTTCCGGCAGGAAACCGCGCAGCGGAAAATGAAGAGCATGAAGAAACTGATTGCTGACTGAAAGGAGTATTGCCTATGAAGGAAGTCCCGATTTGGGAAAAGAGTAATTTGACCTTAGAAGAAGCGGCTGCGTATTCAGGAATTGGTATCAACAAGCTGCGCGACCTTACCAGTGAACAGAATTGCCAATTTGTTTTGTGGGTGGGGAGCAAGCGCCTGATAAAACGCCGTCTATTTGATAAATTCATTGAGCAGGAGTATTCCATTTGAAATTTGTGATGTGAAAGCAGAACTTGATATGATACAATAGTTATGTCATATCAAGGCTCTTTCCATCACGGAAAGGAGTTTGACAATGTCCGAGAAACGCAAAGACCATAAAGGAAGAATCCTGCGGACAGGAGAGAGCCAGAGAAAAGACCTGATTTATCAGTACCGCTATACAGACGTTCAAGGCAAACGGCAGACCATCTATTCCTCTGATTTGAAGGAATTGCGGGAAAAGGAAAAAGAAATCCAGAAGCAGCTTGACGAAGGGATTGACTATGCCGCTGGAAAAGCAACCGTGATTGCCCTTGTGGAACGCTATATCAGCTTGAAACAGGGTGTGCGCTACAATACCAAAATCGGGTACAATTTTGTTCTGAACCTGATTAAAAAAGAAGATTTTGGCTACCGGAAGATAAGGGATATTAAGGTATCAGACGCGCAACAGTGGATTATGAAGCTCCATAGCGACGGGAAAGGGTACAGCACCATCACCAGTGTCAGGGGCGTTGTGAAACCCGCTTTTCAGATGGCATACAACGAGGATATTATCCGCCGCAATCCTTTTGACTTCAAATTAGTGGACGTGGTTCCCAATGACTCACAGAAGCGGATTGCCATGACGGAGGAACAGCAGGAGATTTGGATGGGCTTTATCCGGGAGGACAAAACCTACACCAAGTATTATGATGAATTTGTCGTGCTGCTGGGAACGGGTATGCGTGTCAGTGAATTTTGCGGCCTTACAAAAAGTGATTTGGATTTTGAAAACCGGCGAATCCGGGTAGACCACCAGCTTGTCCGGGAACGGGGCGGAAAGTATTATGTCGAGAAAACCAAGACGGAGTGCGGCTGCCGCTTTATTCCCATGACAGAGGAAGTCTATCAAAGTCTGAAGAATATTCTTGAACGCCGCAGGAAGATAAAGACGGAAATCATTGTAGACGGATACAGCGGATTTCTGCTGCTGGATAAGGACGACAAACCCAAGGTGGCGTTGCATATTGAAAATGAAATGCGCTGGGCGATGAAAAAGTATAAGAAGCTGTACCCGGACAAGCCGCTGCCGCATATCACACCCCATGTGTTCCGCCATACTTTCTGTACCAATATGGCAAACGCCGGTATGGATATAAAGACCTTGCAGTATGTGATGGGACACTCTGACGTTGGAGTAACGCTGAATGTCTACACCCACGCCAGCTATGACCGGGCAGCAGAGCAGATGGCAAAAATTATAGATTTCAAGGGAACTGTCATGCCGGAAAAGCAGAGAAAATCAGGTTGAAAATGCACCAAGTTACTACACCAATTACTACACCATTTGCCCGTGAATTTGCGTAGATTTACAAAGAAGAGCGTGAATTTAAGGCAAAACACAAAAATTGAAAAGAGCGCCGGAAAGCCCGTAATATCAAGGTTTGAAGGCTTTTGAAGGGATATAAGAGATATGATAAAAATACTATTCGTGTGCCACGGCAATATTTAAAGTATGGCGAGAAAGCCTTGATTTTGTAGGATTTCTGAGATGGAGACGAACAATTTACACCTTATTTATACCTTTGGAAGATCGAATCGGTAATTAAAATGTAGGGAACTACAAAAGATATGTTTTGAAAATTAGAAAATGTTAAATGCAAGCATAATTTCAAAAAAATAGGAAGTTGCTGATTTTTTACAAAAGAAATCTTGACAGCAACATCGGAAATTGTATAATAATATTAACAGAAACCACCACGCCTCTGATTTTTCATGCGCAACCCGGTGGGATTTTTTTATTTATGGGGTGTTTTATGTATCAGTATCCAAAACAAATATTAACAATAGAACAACAAGTGCAATCTTATGCAGATGCAGGAATGGAGATTACATCTCGTGAAGATGTAGAGAAAGTATTAAAAACAATTGGGGTTTATCGTTTGAGAGGCTACTCGTTTCATCTATATGATAATACTGATAAGAAGTATTCAGATGTTAGAGTGTATTATGAGTAAGGATATTAAGACCGCTCTTGAATGTTATAAAATGTGGACGAGCGTATCAATGGGAAACATACTTGATGTTTTGAGAGATTGTGAGACATGGCAATCTATTGCACTATTGTGAAATTAGAAGATGGGATAGACACTATTGAAAACTAAAAGATATTGGAAAATAAGAAAGATACTATTAAATTGGATTTTTAAACTTAAAAAGATACGCTTTACTTTGGAAAGTCGAAGACAGTCATCTAAGGAATATTGGTCGTTTAACAGACTTCTTTTGGAGAGATTTGTTTCTGGTGTTATTAAGGGAATAATATTAGCAACAATTCTTGGTTTGTTGGATAAGCTGTTACTTAGCATTGGCGTGATACTGGTTATAAATAGTAATATTTTGTCAGATGTACTTATTGGAGAATTAGGCGTTGCAGGTGTTATTTTAGGATTGTATTGCTCTAATATTTCAAGTATATATTCTACAAGATATGCTAATGCTCCAGAAAAAATAGCTATTGCCTTTCAATATGATAGGTTGACGGTAAAGTGTTTAAATGCCATTAGTAGTTGTATAATATATGGAACAATTATACTTGTTGAATTATTAATGGGATATGACGTTGGTTGGGTATCTGCCGGTACATTAATTATATGGTCAATAGTGGTCGTTATTTCTTTTGGAATAACTGGAAATAGAACATACCAGTTGTCAGATGTATTTAGAGTATCAGATGATGCTTATATTGCATTAGGAAGAGTGATTACCAAAAGTCTTAATCGAGAACTGTATGCATCAGATGCAAATTATCAAAATCACTTTTGTAAGATTGCATCAGATAGAATTGAATTACTAAAAGTTATTCAAAAATATGGATGTAATCCTGATTCGGCAGATAGCTCATCTATTCTTAATTTTATGTGTACGAATCTAGACCTTATTGAACAGTATTGGCTTATTAAGAGGCATATTTCGAGAGATTCATTGTGGTTTAGGAGAAAAGGAGTATATCAGAAGTGGCATTTTGCTAATGACACGGAAACCTCAATGGCGTTAAGAACAGGAACCTCATTAAGACCAAAGGAAAAACCTGATTTTTATTGGTTCGAAGATGAATTAATGTCAATAAATCATGCATGTGTAAATTATTTGATTAAAAGGAATGACTGGGGGACTTTATATAGTTATTTTTCAGTCTTTGAGTCAGTTTGTAAATCCGCAATAGAACAAAAAGAGGCAAATTACTATGTAGGACAAATTGATTGGCTAAAAAGTGTTATTCAAAGTTTTGTAGATAACACTAAAATAGAAGAAAATGTTGCCTTTGCAGGAATTGTCGAACATATTTCTCTTTTATATTTGGATATAATATTGGAGTCAAGTAAGTATTTTAGTAATCTTGATATTAATGCAATAAGTAAATCGGTTATAAAAGGAATTGACACCGGAAAGAGATACAACTCTATAAAGGCAATTAGGGGAAGAAATTATATAGAAATATATAAGAAGATGATAACTGAGGTTTATGCAGAAGGACATCGGATCACTCCTGATTGGTTAATTAAGCAGTATGTGGCAAAAGAGGAGTTTGTTTATGTAAATACCTTATTTGATATGGTTAAAGAAGGGGTCGAACAGGCATATTCATTGAGTAGTTTTTTTGTTGAAAAAAATATGTATTATGAAGCGTGCATTATGCTTACGAGATTCTATGAATATGAGTCTAAGTTGTCAAATTTCTTTAAGTTTGCAAATCAGGTAGAAAAGAATTTAAATAAATATCATTTGGATTCTGCAGATAAATGGGATGACAGTAGATTAGCAGGAGTAGAAGAAAAATTTTTGGAATGTAAAATAGAACTTCCAGAAATGTTGCTAAAATGTTCAAGTGCTTTTGCAATTAAAAATTGGGATAGAAGAGAAGAATATCCTGACTTTTTAGGTGAGTGCTATAACCATATTGCAGAAGATACGGTTGAGGCTATTGTCAACTCAGATAAAAAGCAATTTGAAAAAGATTTTGAGATTTTAACAAAGATAATGCTTTTATATCAGGAGTATATCAGAACGGATTTTATAAAGAACAAAGATTTATATAGAGTAGAATATGCATATTATATGTTTACGTCTCCGATTGTTGAATGGGCACAAATTGGTGGACTTGGAATATTGTGGGGCGAATTTTTTAAAGATGTAGAATGGTGTAGTATCGTAAAAGAAGCTTCAAAAATTGTACTTAATGTAAAAGAGGATGAGGAGAAGTCAACAGAGCTTGCAGCTCAATTAATCGAATTTGCATCACGGAGAAATAAATTCCTTTTTGGTATAGGGGCAAGAGATATCCTTGAAACAAAGTGGAATCAATTTGTCGCAAATGCAATAAGAGAGTCTGCTACTATTGAAACGGAATATGTTATGTTCAGACAAGAGATAAAGACTGATAGTAAAATTATTAAAGCATTTTGCTCAAATTTTTTAGATATGGGATTTACGACAGATCCATCCGAAGTATTTTGGGTTATATGTATTAATCCGCTACTCCCTAAGGAAAAGAGATTTCACACTAGATTTTCGTGGGAGGATGATTTGAATGAATAATATATTAAGAATAAAAAGGAAGATGGAAAAAGTATATAAACGTCCCATTGATAACATTTATTCGCATAGTTTTTACAGTGAGTTGTTTTCAGGTTATGAGTATTCGTTAAGCGAAGAAAAAATTAATAGAAGAGATTTCTATATAATCATTCCAGATGATAAAGAGATTGTAGAATTATTTGGAAACGGTAGGCATTATGATTTTTCATATGAGTTTAGTCAATCTATTGATAGAGTCCTTTATAGCATGGCTGTTTATGGAAAGGCATATATTTTCGTAAAGCCAGATTATATTAACGAATCTGATGCGAATGGAAAAGAAATTAAAAAACTAAGCGCTATTCATATAGGAGAAGTAAAAGGAATTCCAAAGAAAGGTAAGTTTTACTCAAAGACTTATTCAAATGGAATCTCTGAATTCAATATTGAAGAAGGTAAATTAATTATTTTTGACTTAAAGGAATTTGGATATAAAAGAAATTACTTTAAAAACCTTGTAAAACATTTGGGAAAATATGATATTACATCTAATTCTCTAGAATTAATAAACACTGAGCCTGCATATGATTTTAGCGTACATGCAGATAAAAACAGAAAAAGGTTCTTAAAAAAGGTGAGAAACATTGGTTGGAGTTTTGGAACGGATGGTTTGTCGGATAGTTATATTTTGTATAAGGAAATCCAAATGAAGTTATTTAAAATGCAGATGCTTCAAAATGTTCTTATGAAAATTAATCAAGTGATAGCAACAGAATATATTCCTAATAAAGAATTTGAAATAAAAGCGTTAACCAGTAATGTTGACTATGTAGGAGCGTGGACTAAATTCCAATCTGGAGAATTAACAGTTTCGGAATTGAATAATATAGTATGGAAAGGACTTACTGATTAAGTGAATATGTTTACTGTAGAATGCAGGCTCCTCTTGCGGAAGTATCCTAATTGCAAATCTTACCTCACTAAAACAGGGCCTTCCATTAATGACTTTAGGTACAAGCTAAAATGAGAAATTCCAAATGCACATAAGCATGATGTGAGAGAATTTGCCATAAGTTTCCTTGGTTACCTTACAGCGAACCACTCTGGAAATGTCAATGTCTGGAACGACTTAACATTTCTAGAGTGGTTCGTTTCTTTTATATATTTAGGCAAGTGATAGTATGAAAATGATGAGAAAAATGTTGATAATATTCGCGGGTGAGATTATAATAAAGAAGATTTGATATATAAGGAGATTATACTTATGGATTATTTGTCTATACAAGATGTTTCAAATAAATGGAATATTAGTAAACGAAGAGTGCAAATCTTGTGCCATGAAGGAAGGATTAATGGCGCAAAAATGATAGGAAATATGTGGGTGGTTCCTGAAAATGCTGTAAGACCAGCGGATGCACGAAAAAAGAACCCAATAATGGAGAAAAAAAAGTCATACTCACTTGTGAGAACTGATTTAAAAAAAGTATTAAAATGCATGTATAAAAAGGCAGAGCAATATGAATTTATAGAATCTGATAAAAAGATATATGTTTTGTCAATTCTTTCAGGTGTTCTATGTTCAACTTATATCGGAACAAATGAAAGTGAATTAGAGATTATCAATCAAATTTTTTTTGATATTTCAGGTAAGGTTAATCCATATGAGATTGACAAAGAAATTCTAGATATGGCAGTTGAATTTATCAAATTATATAAAAATAACAAGGAAGTGGAGAGTGTTGTTTCGTGGGCTTATCAATATTCAAATAGAATTATTGATAATAGTGATTATAGTAATACACAGTTTTTTACAGAAAAATATATGATAGATTTTATTGTTCACCATATAGAAGAATTGTCTTTAGCAAAAAAAATACTTGATCCGTGTTTGGGCGGAGGCAATTTTCTTGTTGAATGTTTAGAATTTTTGTGTGCTGGATGTACAGAAGTTGATGTTGAGAATACAGTCATATCTCAAGCAAAAAAGCTATATGGGTATGATATTGATGATATTATTGCCAAAATTGCTGTGGTGAATATTAGAATAAAAGCACTTTCTATAATTCGAGAGAAAGGTGGTAAAGCATCTTTTGATGTATGGAAAAAGATAATTCCTAATATTTTTTGTGCAATGGAAAAAGATGTCACTGTTGGTTCTTTGGCAAAAGATAATAGGATAGTGTGTAATATTTTGAGTGGAGATATTGTGGAACATGATAAAGCATTAGGTAACGCTAAAGTAATAGTAACAAATCCTCCATTTGCGTCAATAAAAGGTATGTCTAAGGAACAAAAGAATTTTTTGAAGATGAATTATCCCTTAGCAAATTGTGATACTTGTGTTGCGTTTATGGAAGCCATAGGTAATCTTTTATGTGCGGATGGTGTTTGCGGAATTGTATCACAAAATGCATGGATGTATTTGAAATCATTTTCAGAAGCTAGAGAAAAATATGTGAGTGAATATTATTTTCGATATATTGCGAATTTGGGTTCAGGCGCATTTATAGATTTAAGTGGAGAAAAATCAAATGTCTCTTTGATTGTATTTGAAAAGAAAAATCAAAAAAGAGTTCCATGTGTTAAAATTATAAATCTTTCTGTGGAGTCATTGTCGGATAAGATAAAAAAATTAATAACAAAAGAAGGTTTATTTGAAATTAATCAAGACAAATTAAATGGGGTGAATGGTTTTGTCCTTTCTGATAACAATGCATTAGATATGAATTATAAGGATAAGGAACAATATAGTTCTTCAGCGGTTCCAATGCAAGGGACATCGACCGGAAATGCTAAAGAATTAGTAGGGTATTTTTGGGAACATTTTGGTGAAAAAGAATGGATTCCAGTAAGTAAGGGGGGAGGATATTGTCGCTGGGAAGGATTAAATAACAGCGTTGTAAAGTGGGGAGAAAATGGAGAATATATCAAGAAACAGAAAGGGTCTGCATTAAGAAATATAAAATATTTTGGAAAAACGCAGTTAGTGTTTAGTGATACAGGAACTGCAGGATTAAATGTAAGATTATTGCTAAACAATCAAATTTTTATTGCTTCAGGACCAGGAATAAGAATACTACAAGGTAATGAATATGCACATATGGCATTTCTTAATTCAAGGTTAGCTGCCAATTATGTAAGGACTATATCTCCTAAATTAACCATTGCAGCAGGGTATATAGGACGCATTCCTGTAGAGCCGACTCTTTTGTGCTCGACAGTATTAGAAAGGAAGGCAAGGTTGTGTGTGGATTTGAAATGTAAACACTTACAATCTAGACCAAATAACCTTGAATATATTGATGTTACACAGGTGGGAAATGAAATTGATTTGAATCAACAAGCATGGGAGTTATTTAAAAGTGATATACTGAATGAATTACTTAAATTGGAAGTAGAAAGTCAATGTGATGAAATAATTTTGTCTGAGTTTTCTTTGAATAAAGTTGAAAGAAATGCTTTGTCTAAAGCAGTTGGAGAATGCGCTTTTAGAATAAAGACAGTTCAGGAGGTTGATATTACTAAATTTGATAAATATCTTGCAAAACTTCTTGATGATGCCTGCATGTTAAAACGATCACGAACATCAAAAGCTTCTTTGGGGTGTGATGGTATGCTAGAATATGTGGCTAAAGATTTGAAAATAAGTCCAACAAGTTTGGTAGAACAAATATGTCAATCTTTTTTTATGATGCAACATACATTGGAAAAATATAAAGATTTAATTATTCATAACTACTTATTGCATGAAATGGGATATTCAGTGACAACAGGTGTTGTTAAAGAGAAGATAAACAGCGATGAACTGATTGAATCGTTTGAAAGTGTTTATGGAAAACAACTAGATATTGATCAGTGGTTAAAAAGTAAGTTCAATTTGATTCATTGTGGTGTTTTTAAGGATAAACCGTTTATTATTTACGAGGATGGTGAATTAAAGAAGTATGGTAAATCAGTTTAGACAAGTAGTGTCTGCATATATTAATCAGAACAGTGAAGAAAAAAACTGGGAAGAAATAAGAGAGTTGTTTACGGTATATTCATATGTGGCATTTCTTTTAGTGGCGATAAAGAATACAACTGGAAAAGTTGATAGGGTAAAAGAACGAGCGATAAGTTTAGGATTGGAATCAAAAGATAATTTGAATTTACTTTTTAGTTATCCTGCAACCGAAAATATCGCTGAAGAAATTGCAAGGATTATAGATGATGAAACTCAAATTGATATTAATGCGGTATATCAAGCATATTTATCGGTTGATTATCGTATGTGTAATAATCTTGTTGAATTTTCAGGAGGAAAGAATAGTAGAGATACGTTGGGCTCTTATTATACACAGGAAGAATTTGCTTATGAAATTACTAAAAAAGCTATAGATGAATACTTGGTGAATTGTATAACTAATCCGAATATTATTAGCGTAGCAGATTTCTCTTGTGGCGGAGGAGCATTTTTGATTGCAGCATATAAAGTATGTAAAGATTATGGTATTAAAGTGAAACTGGTTGGAGTGGATGTTGATCCGATTGCAATTATGATTACAAGGTCTAGGTTAATAGAAGAACATGTAGGAAATAATGCGCAACATATTATTTTAGGAAATCCATTGCTAACTGTGAGTAATTCCCAGAAATCTACGAAAGCGTTTTCTATGGCTTTAAGTGGAAGGTATTATAACTCTGATTTAGCTATTGATATTAGTGAGTCGTATGACGTTGTAATTGGTAATCCACCTTGGGAAAAAATTCGCTTTGAAGAAAAAAAATTCCTTTCTCACTACATGGATATACATTTGATAGCTTCTAAGAAAAATCGAGAGAATGTTGTAAATAATGCTCTTGAGACAAATCAAAAATTTTATCGGTCAATTCTAGAAGACTATAAGATTGCAAAGGAAGATATAAAAAAGCAGGAGGTATTTATTGATACAAGGGTGGGTGAACTTAATACATACGCTTTGTTTACAGAGTATGCATTAAAACATATATCAAAAAAAGGTATTGTAGGAATGATTGTAAAAAGCTCATTATTGAAAATGCCGGTCTATAGTGAATTTATGAAACATAGTATGGCTTCTAAAAAAATCTATGAAATTTATATGTTTATGAATCGAAAAAAGATTTTTAATATTGATTCGAGAGAGGAATTTTCTGTTGTATATTATAGCAATGATAATAAAAAAGATTTACAAATAGCAGTAGATATAGATGATTATAGAGAATTCTATGTTAAAGATAAAATAACAATATCAAATGAAATGCTTAGGGTGTTAAATCCTGAAACTGGTATGTTACCGAATATAACAAGTAATGAAGAATTAGATTTTTTATGTAGTGTTTATAATAATAATCCTACCTTTGGAAATGAATATACTGGTTGTCGTTTCGGAAGGTTAGTACATCTTACTAATCACTCACAGCATATATTACGTGAGAAAAAAATGGGCTATTTACCTATTTATGAAGGAAAGTTTATTGAACTTTATACGGGAAATTATGCTACATTCAAGGGTATGAATGAAAACGAAAAATATAAGAATAAGGCTACAGCAATACCAATCGACGATGTTACAGGCACGGAATATCCTGAAGCGAGATTTTATATTAAAAGTGAAATTTGGGATAATCTTTCAAAAAACTTTCATGAGGGCTATATTATTGCATGGAGAAGCTTGACTTCTGCAACAAATCGAAGAACTATGCTGGCAACATTGTTACCTTTAATACCTACATGCCAGTCAATACAAATACTTCAGTTAGACAATATTGATGATATGCTACAAATACTTGTCTTGTTTAATTCAATAATATTTGATTATATAGTCAGATTGAAGATGGCAGGATTAGACTTAACTCAAACTATAATTAAACAAATACCTGTACCAAAGAAAGAAATATATGAATCAGTAATTGTATTTCAGGATAAAGAGGATACAATACGAAATCATGTATATGCGAGAATTAAGTACTTATATGCCAAAGATAAAAGAGTGAGTGCTTTATTTGAGAATAACGATATTTGTGACAGCACAAAAAAAAGTCGAAAACAGATTATTTCAGAGTTGGATTGCTTAGTAGGAGCTATGTATGGTCTATCTACAGAGCAAATAAAAGAGATCGCAAGTACTTTTGATAAATATTATACGAAAAAAGAAGTGGAACAGTGGTTTTAATCACTGTTCCATAAAAATATTATAACATTCCGTATGCTTTAGAGGCAGCACCACTTCCGTTTTTTCCCCATACGCGACTGAGTGATTTAATATTATCTAATTCACTATTGTCTAGGAGTGAGAGAACATAGTAGTCAGGGGTAATTTTTTCAAAAACAAGAATTTTGAAGACAAAATCTCCACGGTTTCCAAATTTTGATAATTCATCAGTACCATCTGTTGGTTTGCCCTTTAATTGAATTCTCCAACTACCATTATTAGGAGCAAATTTAATTGTGGAAGGAAAGTAGTCTTTTCCCAAGTAATTGATGGTAATATCTTTTTCTCTGGTAGTATCTTCTGGATCAATTTCAAAGAATTTAACTCCTCCATACATACGATGGGGATCTGTATATTCATATGGAGTTCCTATAACGGAGCCTTCTACAATTTGTCCAAGCTTTGATAAATCAAGAATATTTCTCGACCCACCAGTGGATTTACGCATCTCAAACCAAAACTGTTCATTTGTAAATGCTGGTGTAGTAGTTGGCAAATCAACAATAAAATCGACATCTGTAGTTGTTTTTGCCTTAGAGAACAATTTCCTTGGTCGTTCTTTAGTTATGCTAATAGGAATAGATACTTTTTCAGAACCAAATAGATGATTCTTTTTTTGATTTGCTTTTTCTATTGTTCTTTTTTTGATTGTTGTGATTTTTTGTGAAACCTCTTTGTTTATGTAATTGGAATCTAGCAAAGTATTAATGTCGTTTATTGATTCGATTTTAGTAGAACAAATATATGAATCATCAGAATATTTATTAATTATTGAATAAATATTGTCTAGTTCACTTTTTTGTGTAGGTAATGAGTATTCCTGGATTGAAGTACTTTCAAAATTTGTCCATAATCCCCCTCCGGTTAGATTGTTTGATCCGATGGCACACCATGCACAAGTAGCATTTTCTAATAGATAGATTTTACTGTGATATGTGGTTGATATATTTTCGGAGTGAATAACGTACAATTCATCGCATAGAGAAAATAGGTTCAAAAGTGCTTCGTAGGAAGTACCATCTAGATCTATTCCTATAAATGCTTTGATGTGCCCAGTTGATTTCTTGAACTTTTCCAATGAGGATTTTAATCTGAGTACACCACTGTTTTTGGCGAAGGCAGAAAAAATAGTAAGGCTAGAATAATCATAGTTTTCAATTTTGTCTATAAGAACATTACCTAATTGTCCTTGAAATGGTTGATTTAATATCGGCATAAAAACACCTCCTAAATCTAGTATATATTAAAATGTGCGAAAGTGACAAATAAAAATGTGATTTCTAATAATAAATTTGGATCAGTTATTTGTCTGTGTCAAGAAGATAAATAAATATAGCAAATCTATACCGGCCCCAATAAAATCAATTCTATGATAAAAACATACAGTTTGGACAGTTACTTTTTACTCTTTTATCCGAAAGACTTACAATATATAGGCCCAAATGGTGAAAGAGCCCATTTGGGCCTATTATTGTATGAATTCATACGTTATAACCAGAGCAAGATCCACCCGTGTAATACAGTATTGTCATTTTGACAATTTTGTATTACTTACGAGTAGCAGATCTTGATGGGGATTACGTCCCCATACCCACGTGAAAATATAATTGCTGGCAATTACATTTTAGCAGATACGCAAGCATATCTGAGCAAGCGTCACAGACAACAAAATAAGGAAATTTTGATAAGGCATTCACCTGGAATAGGTGAGTGTTTTTTGTTTTTAAGTATTCAATTAACCGAAAAAATAAAAAAATTTCCTCAGGGGGCTGTAAAAATGCCTCTCAGCGTTTCGTATTAATGAAAGGGTATTTCTTGCAGGAAAAATAAAAATTTTTCATTAAGAGGCTGTATTTATGCCCTTCATCTTTTGTATATGTGTAAGAACATTTTTTAGCCGGCATAAAAATGATTTTTACAACAATTAGAAACAGAAATGAGGCGAGAAAAGAATGAAATATGAATACATGAAGGAGTCAGAGCAGATGCTTCAGTACTTCCAGTTTCCGAAGTTTTTGCTAAAGCTGCGAATTTCTCAAACTGCAAAATTTCTTTATATGATTTTGTATGACCGGGCACGGATATCGAGAAAGAATAGATGGATAGATAAGTATGGAAATGTTTATCTGATTTTTCCGATAGAGGAATTGTCTGTTCAAATCGACAAATGCAAATCTTCTGTAAAAACAGCATTGAAGGAATTGGATGATGTGGGACTATTGGTTCGCAGATCCGGTGGATTTTCAAAACCCAATCATTTATATGTAAAAATTCCATCGGATGAGATAGGTTTACAGACGGTTGATGATAAGGCGGTTGAAAAGATGGCTGTAATAGAGTCGGAAAAGCACCCATCATCTGGTCGTAAAAATGGCTGTGCAGGAGTCGGAAATGTGGCACCTAGTAAAGTAACTGAGAAATATAAAAGTAATAAATATCATGAAGTAAATTATTGCTATGGGGAAGGAGAGAGTTTGTGATGCGAGAAGAAGATACCGTATGTGTAGGCAGTGATGGTTTGCAATACTGCAAAGTCTGTGGGGAAGCGAAAGAAGCTTTTTTTCCTGAGGGTGGCTTTATGGAGATGAAGAAACATTCCAGACAATGTGCCTGTGACAGAAAAACGTATGAAGAAGAACAAAAATATTTTAAAGACAAAGAGTACCAGGAATTAGTCAGCAGAAATACAAGTATCTGTTTTGACGAGAGCAGAATGGAAGAGTGGACATTTGAGAATGCAGATATGTCAGACGCGGTAATGCATAAGGCAAAAAGCTATGTTGATAACTGGGAGGAAATGAAAAGAAATCATATTGGGTGTTTGTTCTGGGGACCGGTTGGTACCGGGAAAAGTTATATTGCCGGGTGTATTGCCAATGAACTTTTAAAGCAGGAAGTAACGGTAAAGATGACAAATTTCAATACCATTATCGATGATATATTTCCACTGGCAGACAAAATGGAATATATCAATGCATTGGCTTTATATCAGCTTTTGATTATTGATGATCTTGGTGTGGAACGAAATTCAGAATATGCGTTAGGAATTATTTTTAGCGTCATAGACCGCAGGATCCGTTCGGGACGACCTTTGATCATCACGACCAATCTTCCACTGAAAGAAATAAAAAGCGAGACCATGTTAGATAAAAGACGTATCTATGATCGTATTTTGGAAATGTGTACACCCATGTATGTTGGAGGCACAAGCAAACGAGAAGCGATTGCAAGTATGAAAATGGGAAAGCGAAAACCTTGTTGAATACAAACCGAGGGAAGGAGGAATGCGAATGAATTATACAGAAAAAACAATACCTGTTTGGAAGAAATATTCTTTAAATGTTTCCGAAGCAGCAGAATATTACGGAATTGGAGAAAAGAGATTGAGACAAATCGCAGGTGAAAATGAAGGAGCAGATTTTATTTTGGAAGTAGGTTCTCATATTCGATTCAAAAGGAAATTGTTTGAAGATTATCTGGATACAGCCAGTACAGTTTAAGTAACAGAATAGAAGAAATAGTAATGAAAATAATGTTCATTTTATCTTAGCGAAGAGAAGGTCTTGTGGTATAATGAATAAACCGAGACGGTCTTCCAAGTTAAATGAACATTTAATGAAGGAGACGAAATATTATGAGTGAAAAAAGGAGAGATCATAGAGGACGTATATTACACAATGGAGAAATACAGTTATCTGATGGCAGATATCGATTTAAGTATGTCGATGAGATGGGAAAGGAGCGCTGCGTATATAGCTGGCGCTTAGACCATAACGATGCAGCTCCGAAAGGAAAGCGCCGTACTTTGTCGCTTCGAGAGATGGAGAAGAAAATCCAGGCGGATCATTTTGAGCAGATTGCAACAAATGGCGGAAATATGACGGTACTGGAACTGGTTGAAAAATATACATCAACAAAAACCGGTGTCAGACCTACTACAGTTGCAGGATACGGAACAATTATCAATTTATTGAAGAAAGATCCATTTGGAAAAAGAAGGATTGATACGGTTCGGATTTCGGATGCAAAATGTTGGCTGATACATCTTCAGCAGGTAGAAAAGAAAAGCTATAGTTCCATCCATTCGATCCGAGGAGTTCTTCGTCCGGCATTTCAGTTGGCAGTGGATGATGACCTAATCAGGAAAAATCCATTTCAGTTTCAGCTAATGGAAGTGGTTGTGAATGACAGTGTGACAAGAGAGGCAATCAGCAGGGCTGAGGAACGAAAGTTCCTACGGTTTGTGAAGGAGGATCCTCATTTTTGCAGGTATTATGAGGGAATTTACATATTATTTAAAACCGGCCTTCGCATCTCGGAATTTTGTGGTTTGACGATTTCTGATATTGATTTTAAGGAGCATACGATCAACATCGATCACCAATTGCAGAAAAAATCAAAAATCGGATATTATATTCAAGAGACTAAAACAACCAGTGGAACGCGAAAGATACCTATGAGTGCGGATGTAGAGGAATGTTTTCGGAAAATAATAGAAAAACGAAACCCGCCCAAAGCAGAACCTATGGTAGATGGAAAAAGTGGATTCTTATACTTTGATAAAAATGGAAGTATCTGTTATTCCCTGCACTGGGAGCATTATTTTCAACACATCATTCAGAAGTATAATAATACTTATAAAGTACAGATGCCTGTCATCACCCCGCATGTATGCCGGCACACCTATTGCTCAAATATGGCAAAATCCGGAATGAATCCAAAAGCATTGCAATATTTGATGGGCCACTCAGAGATCAGCGTAACGCTGAATACATATACGCATGTAAATCTTGAGGATGCAAGGGCAGAAGTTGCCCGGATTCAGGTTGTGTAATTACGATTTTTAATTAAAAATAGCAAGGTGTAAAATAGAAAAACATACACCTTATTTTACACCTTTTGCGGACAATATTATGCGAAAATAAACCAGATTATGCCAGGAAGCAAAAATTTACAAAGGCTTACAAAGCCCGAAAAACTAAGAAAAACTAAGAAATGCGAGGTTATGCAACAATGATTAAAGTACTTTTCATCTGTCACGGCAATATCTGCCGCAGCACGATGGCTCAGTTTGTTTTTCAGGATATGGTGAACAAACGCGGATTGAAAGATAAGTTTTATATTAATTCTGCTGCGACCAGCAGAGAAGAAATTGGAAATGGGCCGCACTATGGAACCGTGAGCAAGCTTCGTCAGGTTGGCGTTCCGGTTTTAAAGCATCATGCGGTGCAGATGACGAGACAGGACTATGAAGATTATGATTTCCTGATTGGAATGGAACATTTTAATCTTCGGAATATGAAAAGAATTACCGGCGGAGATCCGGATGGAAAGATGCATCTGCTTCTGGATTTTTCCGAGCATCCCAGAGATATAGCAGATCCGTGGTATACAGGAAACTTTGACGAGACGTATCGGGATGTAGTGGAAGGATGCGAAGCATTGCTTTCCTATCTTCAGGAGAACTCTTACATATAGGTGAAGTCAGTGAAATTCCGGCATATGTTTCCGGTACCACAGAGGAAGCATATTACGCTGGCATTTCGGATTTCGGCGTTCTTTTATGCCGATATTTTCAAAAAAGCCTTTCCATAATTCTACAAATGGATCGTTTGTCTTTTGAGACAGGCGGTCCATTTCCTTTTGAGAGAGATCCGTCAGATAGTAATCACAGTCAGCCGGATGGACAATGGCAAGGTTTCTGGTGTCATCAATGATCATCCAGTTTTCAGAAGGCAGCCGGTCGGCAAAATGAGGAGCAACCAGCGTCAGAACATTGGCTTTTGGCTCGATATGGCTTACCAGAATCCGGTGTTCCATATTGGCAAACCGGATGAATTCCCTATGGTAGTGTGCTTCATTGGCCACCTTTCGGCTAAGTTCAAAAATCCGCATGACAACAGGTTCCTGAAGATAGTCAGTGACAGAAGCTCCATAGTGGAAGCCGGCGACGACAAAACGGTAAATGGCATCCAGTTTATCTTCCTGATCTGACATGGCAGCTTTATAAATCATAGAATAAGCATAAGGTGAAATCTTTTTCTGGATAGATCGGATAACACTGGCGGTTTTCTCAGGATCAGAGTCCACATGCCGGTATTCACAGAATAATTCCAGATTTCCTACCGGTTCTGCTTTCAGACGGATGTTGGAGTGTCCCAGTCTGGAAGCCCAGGCGTCATAAATACATGTCATCATATCATCAAATTGGTCTTTGCAGGTAAAGATAGTAGTCATGTCTTAAAATCCTTTCTCAATTATAGCTGCCCAAGAATTGATTTATGGGAG
This sequence comes from Anaerostipes butyraticus, assembly GCF_016586355.1. GTDB lineage: Bacteria > Bacillota > Clostridia > Lachnospirales > Lachnospiraceae > Anaerostipes > Anaerostipes butyraticus. The sequence goes on along the minus strand of NZ_BLYI01000009.1, from coordinate 23,156 downwards.
TCTTCCATAGTAATTTCCGACTGAAAATGAAAGTCATCGAATAATGATAACTGGCGGTAGGTCTGGGGATGTTCAATTTCCCAGTTCTTTTTGGAATCCGTACGGATCAGCTGTCGTGTGATAAAATCTTCTTTGATTGGAATCCGGTGCATCATTTTCCCATTGCAGGTAATAAAATATTTGGCTCTTTTTAATACAACGCCGATTTTTTTCAGATGCTGAAAATCCAGCAGTCCGCCTCTTCTGCTTTTGACGATTCGTCCTGCGGATTTGGTTCCGATGCCGGGTACCCGGAGAAGGTCAGCGTAAGAAGCACGGTTAATCTCCACCGGAAAGTATTCCAGATGGCGGAGAGCCCAGTCACATTTTGGATCCAGAAGAATATTAAAGTTCGGACGTTCCGGACTTAACAGTTCTTCCGCATGGAATCCGTAGTAACGGAGAAGCCAGTCCGCCTGGTACAATCGGTGTTCTCTGAGAAGAGGCGGAGCAGTGCCAATGGCAGGCAGCAGGGCATCTTCGTTCAGCGGCACATAGGCAGAAAAGAAAACCCGTTTCAGATCATACATTTGATAAAGCTTCTGCGTTGTTGACAGAAGCTGCAGGTCATTTTCGCCGGTGGCTCCAATGATCATCTGTGTGCTTTGCCCTGCAGGTACAAAATGTGCCTGGCACCGGGCAGAAGCAGGCAGATGTACAGAGACAGGATCGGAACCGGACGGCAGACGCCGGTAAGGATTTTCACGGAAAATCGTGTGAGGCAGATACTTGCTGCTGTTGGATCGTTCCATCTGAGGGTCTTTTCCGATGGCAAGACGGTGGCTGGTAATGCCGTCCTGAATCTGGCGAAGCGGTTTTACCAGGTTTTCCGGCTTTTTATGCGGAGCAAGCTTGGAAAGTCCTTCTGTAGTGGGAAGTTCTATGTTGACACTCATGCGGTCTGCCAGATATCCCATCCGGGCAATCAGTTCTTCCGGCGCTCCGGGAATTGCTTTTACATGAATGTAGCCATTGAATTTGTATTTGGTCCGCAGCAGATAGACAGCCTGATACATCTGTTCCATCGTGTAAGTGGGACTTTTCATGATGCCGGAACTTAAAAATAAGCCTTCAATGTAATTGCGGCGGTAAAATTCTGTGACAAGAGTGCATACTTCTTCTGGTGTAAAAGTGGCTCTTGGCTGGTCATTGCTGGACCGGTTCAGGCAGTATTTGCAGTCGAAAATACACTCATTGGTGAATAAAATCTTCAACAGAGAGATGCAGCGTCCGTCCGAGGAAAAACTGTGGCAGATACCGGAAGAGACAGCATTTCCAAGATATCCCTTCTTCCCCCGGCGGCTGGAACCGCTGGATGTGCAGGCCACATCATACTTGGCTGCATCAGCCAGAATATTCAATTTTTCTTGCAGAGTCATTTTACAGGCAGCAGTTTCCATAGGACAAAACCTCCGAACGTATGTTTTGGTTATATGATATCACAAATCGAACATATGTACAACACAAAACCGAACAAAAGTTCTGTAAAATGAAAAGAGGATAAGATATGAAAAAACGGCTCCTGTTCAGAAGGAGAATCTTCTCCTTTCGAAAGGAACCGCTGGTATCATTTTTAGAATTATAAATTTTCCCTCGGTTTGCTGCAGGAATTACGAATAACCAGAGAGCATGGAAGTGTCAGCCGCACTGGCGTCTGGTATTCCAGGGAGGTATCTTTGGACAGAAGAGTGATAAAGTGTGCCGCGTATTCTCCCATGAATTCTGCCGGGGCATGGACGGTAGTAAGCGGCGGATTGGAAAAACCTGCCACATTTATGTCGTCAAATCCCACGACAGATACATCCTCCGGAACTCTGTATCCGTTTTCATGAAGTGCCCGCATGGCTCCAAGTGCAATGGGATCACTTGCCGCAAACACAGCGGTGGGAAGAGTGCCGGAATGAATCAGCTCCAGCATCATCTGGTAGCCGGATTCAGCAGAAAATTCAGCTTCTCTGATATAAGGCTCGAAGATAAGTTGATGTTCCTGGCAGTAGCGGAGAAAGGTTTCCTTCCGCTCTTCAAAATAGTAGGTGTCATCTTCCAGACGTTCTCTGCCGCCAAGATATCCAATGTTTTTGTGGCCAAGACCGGTCAGGTAATCCATGATATCCGTAACAGCCTGGGTAAAATCCAGGGAAATGGTATTGCATCGAATCCGGGATGTTTTCATATCCAGGAAAATAATATTTTTCGTAATCGTTTCAAATTGATCCATCATCTCTTGATCAAATTTTCCAATACAGATCAGAGACTGGACTCCTTTGAGCGCTTCCAGATAATTGGAATCACTGCGGAATGTCCGGACAACTTCAATCTGGCGGCTGGCGCAGTATGTCTCAATACCGATTCGGATTGCCTGATAGTACGGATCTTCCAGTTCCTGAAACATGGAGTACCACTGGAAAATACCCAGAGCAGACTGGGAGGCGGAGGATTTTTTTTTCATGTAATGCAGTTCCTGTGCGATTCTAAGAATCCGGTCCCGGGTTTTAGTGGTGACACTCAAAGTGTCATCGTGATTCAGAACGCGGGAGACGGTTGCGGCAGAAACGTTTGCTTTTTCTGCAATCTCTTTTATTGTTGCCATAAGGTTTTTCTCTCTTTCTTTCCAGAGTCAAAATTGTTTTGGAATCATTATAACAAAGAAGCAGAAGAAAAGGAAGATAAACTCATTCCTGTTTACTAAAAAATGCAGTAAAAAATTTAGTAAAATATCTTGAAATATTTACTAAACGGTGTTACGATAAGTTTAAGAAATCAAGAACGTCTTAGAAAGGAGATACAGGCATGGCAAAAACTACTGCGGAGTTAAAGGATGCATTTAGAGATGGGGCATATGAGGAATTATTAAAAGATATTTATGTGGATAAAAATATGCTGGAATATCAGAAGGAGCGTTATATCAAAGCCCTGGAAGCGTTTGAAGCGTTATACGGAGAAAAAGAAGTTGAAATCTACAGCGCTCCGGGAAGAAGTGAAGTAGGAGGCAATCACACGGATCATCAGTATGGCAAAGTACTGGCAGCTTCTATTAATCTGGATGCTATAGCGGTTGTTGCGAAAACAGAAGATGAGCAGATCAGGATCAAATCAGAGGGGTATGAACCATTTGAAGTGAATCTCAATGATCTTAATTTGTCAGAAGAAGAAAAGGGAACATCCAAGGCTCTGACCAAAGGGGTAGCGTCTAAATTAAAGGAAAAAGGATATGAGATTGGAGGATTTCAGGCTTATATAACCAGTGATGTATTAAATGGGGCAGGAATGTCTTCTTCTGCGGCATTTGAAGTTCTGCTCGGAAATATTTTCTCCGGACTGTACAATGACATGAAAGTCGATCCGATTTTGATTGCTCAGATTGGACAGTATGCAGAAAATGTATATTTCGGCAAGCCATGCGGTCTGATGGATCAGATGGCGTCTTCCGTAGGCGGTCTGATTAACATTGATTTCAAAGATCCGGAAAATCCGATCGTAAAGCAGGTGAATGTTGATTTCGAGGAATATGGTCACAGTCTCTGTATTGTAGATACCAAAGGGTCTCATGCGGATCTGACAGACGATTATGCGGCAATTCCGGAAGAGATGAAAAAGGTGGCAAATTTCTTTGATGAAGATGTATTAAGAAGAGTGGATAAGAACGAATTCTATCTGAATCTGCCGAAGATCCGTGAAATCCTGGGAGACCGTGCAGTACTGCGTGCCATGCATCTGTTTGAAGAGAATAAGAGAGTGGATGAAGAAGTAGCGGCTTTGGAACAGGGAGATTTTGAGGCATTTAAAAAACTGGTAAAGGCATCCGGAGATTCTTCTTTCAAATATCTTCAGAATGTATACTCCGGTCATGATCTTCAGAATCAGAGTGTTTCTATCGGACTTGCGGTCAGTGATGTGGCATTGGGAGACCGGGGAGTCAGCAGAGTCCACGGAGGCGGATTCGCCGGAACCATACAGGCTTTTGTACCAAACGATATTGTAGGAATGTATAAAGAAACCATAGAGCATGTATTCGGAAAAGGTTCCTGTCATGTACTTAAAGTGCGCAAATACGGAGGAAAGAAGGTTTTATAAGATGGATCTGCAAAAAGAGATTACAAAGCTGGTACAGTATGGACTGGATCATGAACTGATCCAGCCGGAAGATAAGATTTATACGATCAATCAGTATCTGGAGATTTTTCATCTGGATGAGTATGAAGAACCGGATATATCCGGAGAAGAGATCGTTTTGGAAGATATTTTAAAGAATCTGCTGGATGCGGCATATGACCGCTACATTATAAAAAGCAACGATGTCGTGACAAGAGATCTGTTTGATACCAGACTGATGGGAGTTCTGGTAGCAAAGCCAAGTCAGATCATAAAAGAATTCTGGGAGCATTATGAAGAAAGTCCGGAGGCAGCAACCAATTTCTTCTATAAATTCAGCCAGGATACCGATTATATCAGAAGATACCGAATCAAAAAGGATATGAGATGGAAGGTTGACAGCCCTTATGGTGAGATTGACATTACCATCAACCTTTCCAAGCCGGAGAAAGATCCGAAAGCCATTGCAGCAGCGAAAAATGCCAAACAGAGCGCCTATCCGAAGTGTCAGCTGTGTATGGAAAATGAGGGATATGCAGGACGAATGAACCATCCGGCAAGACAGAATCATCGTATCATTCCGCTGACGATCAACGGAAGTAAGTGGGGATTTCAGTATTCTCCGTATGTTTACTATAATGAACACTGTATTGTATTCAATGGAGAGCATGTTCCGATGAAGATTGACCGGAATGCATTCCGCAAACTGTTTGATTTTGTAAAACAGTTCCCGCACTATTTTCTTGGATCCAATGCAGATCTTCCAATTGTGGGGGGATCTATACTGACGCATGATCATTTCCAGGGAGGACATTACGAGTTCGCAATGGAACGGGCGCAAATAGAAAAAGAAATTCAGATTCCGGGATATGAAGATGTGGAAGCAGGAATTGTACACTGGCCGTTGTCGGTCATCCGGATTCGCTGCAAAGATGAGAACCGCCTGATCGATCTGGCAGATTATATTTTAACAAAATGGCGCGGCTATACCGATGAAGAAGCATACATTTTTGCAGAGACAGATGGCGAACCGCATAATACGATCACACCGATCGCAAGAAAAAAAGGCGATGTCTATGAACTGGATCTGACACTCAGAAACAATATTACAACCGAGGAGTGTCCTCTGGGGCTGTATCATCCTCACAGTGAATACCATCATATCAAAAAAGAAAATATTGGTTTGATTGAAGTCATGGGACTGGCAGTTCTTCCATCCAGACTGAAAAAGGAGATGGAACTGCTGGCAGAATGTCTGGTGGAAAATAAACCGATGGAAAACTATGAAGAATTGCAGAAACATATTGACTGGGTTCATGATTTTATGCCAAAATATAATAAGATAAACCAGGATAACGTGATGGATATTCTGAAAGAGGAGATCGGACAGGTATTTGTTAAGGTTCTGGAAGATGCAGGTGTCTATAAATGTACAGAGGAAGGAAGAAAAGCTTTCCAGAGATTTATAGAAATTTTATAGAAAGGCGGAGTAAGGATGAAGATTTTAGTGTTAGGAGGAGCCGGATATATTGGTTCTCACACAGTGTATGAATTGATTGATGCAGGAGAAGAGGTTGTCATCATTGATAATCTTGAGACAGGACATATTGAAGCAGTGCATCCAAAGGCTAAATTTTATCAGGGAGATTTAAGAAACAGGGAGTTTGTTGACAGCGTGCTGGATCAGGAAAAAGATATTGATGCGGTCATCCACTTTGCGGCAAATTCACTGGTTGGAGAGAGTATGGTAAAACCTCTCAAATATTATGACAATAACCTTTGTGGAACAAAAACGATGCTGGAATCTCTGGTTGCGCATGGAATTGATAAGATTGTCTTTTCTTCTACTGCTGCAACGTATGGAGAGCCGGAAAAAGTGCCGATCGTAGAGACGGATAAGACAGAGCCGACCAACACATATGGAGAAACAAAACTGTCCATGGAAAAGATGTTTAAATGGGTAGGAAAGGCTCATGGACTTCGTTATGTATCCCTTCGCTATTTTAATGCCTGCGGCGCTCATGTAAGTGGAGAGATTGGAGAAGCGCATAATCCGGAAACTCATCTGATTCCATTGATTTTACAGGTCCCGAACGGACAGCGGGAGGCCATCAGCATCTTCGGAACTGATTATGATACAAAAGACGGCACATGTGTGAGAGATTATATTCATGTAACAGATCTTGCCCAGGCACATATTCTGGCAGTGAAATATCTGATGGACGGAAATGAAAGCAGCATCTTCAACCTTGGAAATGGTGTTGGATTTACGGTAAAAGAAGTCATCGAGACTGCAAGAAAAGTAACAGGAAAGCCAATCAAAGCAATCGAAGAAGGACGCCGTGCCGGAGATCCGGCAACACTGATTGCATCCAGTGAAAAAGCAAAGACAGTTCTTGGATGGAAACCAGAACATGCAGATCTGGAAGAGATTATTGCGACTGCATGGAAATGGCACAGCACACATCCAAACGGATACAGCAAATAATCAGAAAATGGGATATAATTTCTGCTTTGCGGAAATTAGGAACCAGGAATTTAAGAGAAAGACAGGGAAGCACGGGTTTTCCTGTCTTTCTTTTGTGAAAAAAGAAAAAGAATGTAACTGAAGATACTTTTTTTGTTGTATAATAGTAACGTATAAAAAATAGGAGGAAAAGTTTATGAAAAAGTCGAAAAAGAGAGTCTGTAAACATTGCAATGCAGAACTGCCGGAAGGCGCTAAGGTATGCCCGGAGTGTGGAAAGAAAGTAAGTCATAAATTGGTCTGGGGAATTGTCATCGCCGTTGTGGTTGTAATTGCCGCAGTTTTGATTTTGGTGAGTGGTAATTCTAATAAGCCGCCGAAAGAAAAAGAATATGTAAAAGAAGATCAGATTGGCAGTGTATTTACGAATCCGGATAAGTACAAGGATAAGTATATCAAGATCAAAGGACAGGTGTTTAATGTAGAAGAAGATAACGGAACTTATGTTCTTCAGGTTTGGTATGACATAAAGGATTACGATAAAAACTTTATTGTAGTAACAGATAAAAAATTTGAAAACGAAGATTATATTTCTGTTGATGGCTGGATTACCGGAGAATTTACCGGAGAGAATGTCGTGGGAGGAAAGGTTTCCTGTCCTCAGATCCAGGCAGTATCTGTGGAGAAGACAACATATCAGGATGTTGCGGCTCCAACGGTGAAAGAAATCACGGTGAATAAGACCTCTGCCCAGCATGGTGTGAAGGTAACCGTGGAGAAAGTTGAATTTGCGGAAGAAGAAACCAGGATATATGTAAAAGCAGAAAATGATTCCAGCGATACGGTAAATATTTACGCATATGCCGCAGAAGCAATCCAGGATGGGAAGCAGATCGGACTGAGTGATGAGTCCTATATGGCTGGGTATGATGAGCTGGAAGATACGATTTCAGCCGGATCTTCCGATACAGGAATTATTTTGTTCAAGAAGATGGATCCGGATAAATCATTTAAACTGCAGCTTGGCGCATACAGCGATAACTTTGACATTACACTGAATGATTTTACATTTGAGATTCAGTAACAGATAAAAAAATCAGGCAGACTTTTTAGTCCTGCCTGATTTTTGTTTTCTATTTCTACTCTTCTTCTTCGTCTTCATCTGGAGCTGCTTCCGGCTCTGCGATATTTACAACGATTGTATCCGGAGAAGTAATCAGAGATATTTTCTCGTTTTTTGCAATATCCAGATCTTCTACATGGATCAGGTCGCCGGCTTTGTAATTTGCCAGATCGATTTCTACGGATTCTACCAGATCAGCCGGATATGCCTCGTATTCGATTTCAGATAAGGACTGTTCTACAATACCATTCTGAACAGAACCTTCGTTTAACAGGACAACCGGAGCTGCGGCATTGATTTTTTCATTGGCTACCAGCTGCTGGAAGTTAATAAATTCAATATCTTTTTTCAGTGCGTTATAGTTGATTTCTTTGATCATAGCTTCTGTATTGTTTCCGTCGATGTTCAGGGTGATGTGCGCTCCCTTTTTATGATCTTTCAGAAACATGGTCGTGTCATGGGAATCCAATTTCAGTGGAATGGAGTTTTCAATATCTTTACCAAACAGATTTCCGATGATATAGCCTTCTCGCCTTAGTTTTTTTGCCTTTACTTTCATATCTCTTTTTTCTGCGTTTAATGTGTTCATTTGATATACCTCCTTGAATCAACGTTAGTCAAAATGCATAGCTGCATCTTCCTGCGTCCTCACGGGGCATCGCCGTTATAATGAAAAAGAGCCTCCAGTGTAGTGGAAGCTCTTGTTTGTATGCAGGGTTTCTATGCACCTATTATCATTATAGCATAATGTGTCAAGTCCCTTTAAGAATCTGTACGCCATTGAAAGTTTTCAGTACCTGCACCTATCTCAAAATGATATTTGACAATGCCCAGATCTGTTTTGCTGTAAAAACCAATGCCGGATTTTGCGGAAACAGTCTGATCTTCATTCAAAGTGAAATAAAATTTCTGCTGATTCATTGCTGTAGGAGCCAGAAGCGCGGCTTCTACACCGTTTCGGAACCATTCAGGAGAAGCATCAGAAAGATTGGACACATCCTGAGCCGATTTGCTCTTATGAGGAGTTCCCTGGTGTTTTCCGTAGCCAATGGCAATGACCATATAGATTTTTTCGTCTTTTTCCAGTTTATACGCTGTCTTGATTTTATTGTAAGTCATTGCAGCCCAGCAGGTATTCAGACCCAGATGCTGAGCTTTTAAAACAACTTTTTCACCATAATATCCGCAAAGTTCTTCTGCGCTGTTGTCTTTTTTACCGGCAATGGCAATATAACTGCTGACACCGGAAAATTTTCCAAAACGAGCCATAAAACTGCTGAATGCCTTTGGTTCATTGAGAACAAGCTGCATATGGAGACCACTGGCCTGATTGCATTCCTGGAGAAAGGATGACAATTCGTCTTTTACTGTTCCTTCTATTTTCTGGTCGGTATAGGAGCGTACAGAATGGCGTGTTTGTATAGCGTCTAAAAGATTCATGTTCATTCTCCCTTCTGTTACGTATCGTACAAATTGATTTCATTATACCATACTCAGGGATGAACAAGAAGAAGAATTGCAACATATATTAATGAAGAATACGAGAAAGACAGGAATGGGAAATGCAGTATGATTTTGCGGTAATCGGCGGGGACCGCCGTCAGGTATATCTGGCCAATGAATTAAAGAACCGTAGATATCGGGTCATTGTATATGGTATCAGAGAAAAAGATCTGGATCCGGGCTGCAGGCGTGGAGAAAGTCTGCAGGAAGCAGTGTCTGGCGCAGACAGTATTATCGGGCCGGTGGTGTTTTCAAAAGATGAAAAAAAGATCACCTCTGATTTGGAAAACGGCGGTCTTTGGGTAAAAGAACTGATGGATGAACTGCGTCCGGGACAGAGTTTATTTGGAGGGTGTATTTCAGATAAGATCCGAAAAGTCTGCCGGGAAAAAGACGTGGAAGTCTATGATTTTATGAAAATGGATGATGTTGCGATCTATAATGCGATTGCGACAGCGGAAGGAGCCATTGTAAAGGCAATGGAATTAAAACCGGTCAATCTTCATGGAAGCCGGTGTCTGGTACTTGGGTATGGGCGCTGTGGAAAGGTGCTGGCGCAGAAACTAAAGGGCATGGATGCAGAAGTGTCAGTATGTGCCAGAAGCGACAGGGCAAGAAGTGAGAGCGAAGCAGTGGGATTTTCCAGTATGGATTTTGGAGAACTGTCCAGACATATCCTGAGATTTGATTATATTTTCAATACGGTTCCGGCTGTAGTATTAAAGTATCCGGAATTAAAGCGTCTGTCCAGGGATGCCTGTATTATAGACATTGCGTCTGCTCCAGGAGGCGTTGATCAGGAAGCTGCCGGAAAACTTCAGGTGCAAAGTTATCTCTGCCCCAGTCTTCCGGGAATTTATGCTCCAAAGTCTTCCGGGATCCGGCTGGCGGAAAAAGTGATAAAACTGAAAGGAAAAACAGAATATGAAGCTGGAAAATAAAAGGATTGGCGTTGCCATGACAGGGTCTTTTTGTACTTTTGCAAAAGCCATCAAAGGGATAAAAATACTGGTGGAAGAGGGGGCAAAAGTACAGACGATTTTTTCTGATTCTGCTCAGACGATTAACAGCCGGTTTGGAAGAGCGAAGGATTTTATCCATGAAGTAACAGAAATAACAGGACAGGAACCGATGCTGACCATAGAGCAGGCGGAGGTAATTGGGCCGACAGGGTGTTTTGATCTTTTGCTGATGCTTCCCTGCACAGGAAATACTATGGCAAAGCTGGTAAACGGTATTACAGATACCCCGGCTTTGATGGCGGCCAAGGCTCATTTAAGAAATGGGAAACCGCTGCTGATTTCCATGGCAACCAATGATGCACTGGGAATGAATTTTAAAAATATCGGGTATCTTTTAAACAGTAAGAATGTATATTTTGTCCCGTTTGGACAGGACGACCCGGTAAAAAAGCCAAATTCTATGACGGCAGATACCGGGCTGATCATTCCGGCAATGCTGGAGGCGCTGAAGGGAAGACAGTACCAGCCTGTTCTTTGCAGCCGGTAAATGGAAAAGAAAAGAGGTAGAGATATATGTGTGGAATTGCAGGATTTTCAAATCCCGGGGAACAGTATCACAGAAAAAAAGAATCCTGGATTAAAGTATTGGATGATATGAACCGGATCCAAAAGCACAGGGGCCCGGATGATGAAGGCACCTATCTGGATGACGAATGCGGTCTGGCACATGTGAGACTTTCCATCATTGATCTGAAAAACGGACATCAGCCGATGATTCGCCAAAAAGACCGGAAAGACTGTGCGGTTATTTTTAATGGAGAAATTTATAATATGAAATCTCTTCGAAATGAACTGGAGAGAAAAGGTGCGAAATTTCAGACGACCAGCGACACAGAAGTCATTTTAGTCGGGTATATGCGCTATGGAGCAGCTTTTGTGGAAAAATTGAATGGGATTTTCTCTATTGCCATATGGGACGGAGCCTTAAAAAAGCTGTATCTGTTTCGGGACCGCCTTGGTGTAAAACCATTGTTTTATACAATGAAAAGGAATACGCTGGTGTTTTCTTCTGAACTAAAAGGGTTATTTCAATACCCGGGAGTGGAACCGGTCATTGACAGAGAAGGGCTGGGAGAAGTGTTTGGCCTTGGACCGGCAAAATCCTATGGGAAAGGTGTCTTTCAGGGAATCCGCGAGGTGCTTCCGGGGCATCTGATTGAATATGGAAAAGAAGGATGGAAAGACCATGCTTACTGGAAACTGGAGGCAAAGCCTCATGAGGATTCTGTTAAGGAAACCATAGAGAAAACATCCTGGCTGGTTCATGATGCCGTTCGGATGCAGATGCTTTCGGATATTCCAATCTGTACGTTTCTTTCAGGAGGGGTGGACAGCAGTTTGGTAACTTCGATCTGCGCGAAAACTCTGAAAAAAGAAGGGAAACAGCTGGATACCTTTTCTTTTGATTTTCAGAACAATCATCAGTATTTTCAGGCCAACTCGTTTCAGCCATCGGAAGATCGTCCATGGGTAGAGAAAATGGTAACGTATTCCGGAACGAATCATACATTTTTGGAGTGCGGGAATATGGATCTGATTTCTGATCTTTACCGGGCAGTGGATGCCAGAGATCTGCCGTGTATGGCGGATGTAGAATCTTCCATGCTGTATTTTTGCTCTTTGGTAGCCAAAAGCCATAAGGTAACTTTGACAGGAGAGTGCGCAGATGAAATTTTTGGAGGATACCCATGGTTTCATAAGAAAGAATGTTTTGAGGCCGACAATTTTCCGTGGTCTATGGATATGGAACCAAGAAAAATGCTTTTGAGAGATGATATCCTGAAAATGATTGATCTGGAATCATATTCCAGGGAAGCTTATCAAAAGACCATTGATGAGACGCCGAAATTATATGGAGAAGATTCCACTGAGTCCCGCAGAAGGGAAATTTCCTATTTAAATCTCAGATGGTTTATGGTAACATTATTAGACCGTATGGACCGGACCAGTATGTACTCCGGACTGGAGGCCAGAGTGCCGTTTGCAGATCACAGGATTGTGGAATACCTTTATAATGTTCCGTGGAAGATCAAGTGCCTCAATGGCGAGGCAAAAGGACTTCTGAGGGTAGCAGGAAAGGAAGATCTTCCGCCAGAAGTTTTGTACCGGAGAAAAAGTCCTTATCCGAAAACCTATGATCCTGATTATGAGAGGATGCTCTCTGAGGAACTGAGAAGGGTCATGGCAAAAGGCGAGGCTCCGATCAATCAGCTGACGGATAAGAAAAAGGTAGAAAAATTCCTGGAAAGTCCGAAAGATTACGGAAAACCGTGGTATGGACAATTGATGGCAGGGCCGCAGATGACGGCTTATCTGCTGCAGGTCAATTACTGGCTGGAACATTATAAGATCCGGTTGAACCTGTAAAGAAGAAAAGTGCAAGATTCCACGGAATTTCCGATCCATATGTGGTATAATAGAAAAAACAAGAGAGAAGGAGGCGAATACAATGGATTACAGACAAACCATTGCCAACAAATATTCAGTGCGTGATTATAAAGACAAGACGATCGACGCAAAGACAGCAAAGGAGATACGGGACTATGCGAGAACCTGTCCGAAACTTGTGGAGGACATTGCGGTAGATATCCGTTTCATGGATTATGATATGGTCTATCGTCAGTTAGATGGGTTTGCAGGATACAAAGGAATCATGATCAACGCCCCTCATTATGCGATTCTTCTTTCAGAAAAGAAAGATCATTATATTGAAAATGCAGGATATGTAGGAGAGGGAATCTGCCTGAAAGCAAATGAACTGGGAGTTGCCTCCTGCTGGATTACATTTGAAGACAGTAAGACCGTGATCCATAAATTAAATCTTGTAACAGACAAAGAGGTTGTGGGAATCATTGCATTAGGATATGGAAAGAAAGCAAGAAAGATCACAACGGGAGCAGTGGCGACCGGTGGAAATTATACGCAGGCTGATATGAAGAAGAAATCAGCAGGCGGAGCAGGAAGACTTCCGCTGCAGAAGATCGTTTATATTGATCAGTGGGGACAGGAAGCCGATGTAGATACTCTGACAGAGCGGGCTCTTTATGATCCGATGGATTATGCCAGAAGGGCGCCGTCTACATTAAACCGCCAGCCATGGAGATTCCTGATCGATGGTTCTAAAATCATTCTGACAGTGAGGGATGATGAAGAGACAAATGAATACGAAGAGCAGATTGACGCGGGAATCGCGATGCTGTATTTTGAAGGAGTCATTGAACAGTCACTGTGCCAGATTCAGTGGAAACTGGAACCGGTGGAAAAAGATTACGGCATTCCGGAAGAATATAAAGTCGTTGCTTCCTGTGAAGTTTAAAAGAGGATGTGTATACCTTCTTAAATATCAGAAAAGGTTCGATGAATATGTCATCGGACCTTTTCTAATGTTACCCGGAAAGAGATCTGCCGGGGTGTATTCATACGGTCAAACTGGATTAGATAAGCTTGTTTCGATGAATCAATCTGAAGGATGGTCCCGAGACCGAAAATTTTATGACGGATTTTATCACCAATCTCAAATATTTCCTTTTCCGGCTGATATCCGTCCAGATACCGGCTGCTGTAACGGATGTAAGCTCTGGTATCAGAAATCAATGGATCCGAAGGCTTCCGCTCGTATTCCAGAAGAGATTCGTCAATATCCAGGAGAAAACGGGACGGATACCGCATGGAGCCGTCAAAATTCCGCCCTTCACTTTCAGACAGATACAGTCGTTTCTGCGCTCTTGTCATGGCTACGAAAGCGAGACGCCGTTCTTCTTCCATACCGTCTATGGTGGAAGTTTTCTTGGAAGGAAAGATTCCTTCATTCATGGCGCACAGAAAAACATAAGGAAATTCCAGTCCTTTGGCGGCATGAACCGTCATCAGTTTCACTTTGCCTTTGGAATCCTGGGCGTCACTGTTGGAAAACAAGGCGACGTGGGCCAGATAATGTTCCAGAGTGCTTTCTTCTCCGCAGGAAATTTCATATTCATAAACTGACTGCTTCAATTCTGCCAGATTGTCCAGACGTTCCTGGCTGCCGGCGGTCCGGTGCATTTCTTCATATCCGCTCTGATCCAGGACTTCGGACAGAAGTTCGGAAATGGTCTGTTCTTCATAGGTATCCGAAAATGACTCAATCAAATCGATAAAAGAAGCCGCCTTTGTCCCCTTAAAAATCGGATGATGAATGGTTTCTTTCAAGGCGTCATACAGAGATACGTGGTTTTGCTGTGCGTATTCCTGCAGGAAACGGATGCGCCGTTCTCCAATATTGCGCTTCGGCACATTGACAATCCGGAGGAAAGACAGGTCATCTTTAAAAGCAATCATGCGCAGATAAGACAGAGCGTCTTTGATCTCCATCCGGCCGAAAAACTGCACGCCGCTGTATATCGTGTAAGGAATCTCTTCCTTCTGCAGTACTTCCTCAATAGTGCGGGTGATATAATGGGCCCGGTATAAAATAGTCATATCATCATAAGAAATACCGGATTTCTGAAGTTTCTTTATCTGAGAAATGATCCACTGTGCTTCCTTCAGAGAACTGTCTCCATGATAACAAAGAACGGACGGTCCATCAGGAAGTATTGGAATCAGGTCTTTTTTTATTCGATGTTCATTCTTATCAATCAGAGAATTTACCGCGGCAAGAATCTGAGGCGTAGAGCGGTAATTCTTTGTCATCATAATCGTCTCAGTTCCAGGAAATACCTTATCAAAGTGAAACAGGTATTTTACATTGGCGCCCCTCCAGGTGTAAATGGTCTGATCCGGGTCTCCTACGATAAACAGATTTTTGTGATGTCCGCATAAGACCTCCATCAGCTTATATTGGAGCGCATCAATATCCTGAAATTCATCAATCATAATATATTCCAGCCGCTGCTGCCATTTCAGGCGGATTTCCTCATTCTGTTCAAAAATATATAAAGAAAATTTGATCAGGTCATTGTAATCCAGGCCGAAACATTTTTTTTCCTGGTACAGATAACCGTAAAAAATAATATCAGAAGGATCTGAGGCATGCAGATATTTGTGCTGCAGAGTGTCCAGCGACATGGTGATCATATCCAGATAATAGTCCGGATTCTTAAATAACTTGCGGATTTCAATCATATCTCTGGCTTTGGCAAACGTCATATGACGCAGAGTCAGTCCACGCTCTTCATAGATGATCTTCAGCATGGAATCAATATCGGAATTATCCAGCACAAGAAAATTTTTCGGATACTGTACCACATGGCTGTCTTCCTGAAGGATGGATACACAGAATCCATGGAAGGTATTGATATATCCGGTATCATTGTCGCCGGTCAGCTGGTGGATTCTCTGACGCATTTCATTGGCAGATTTATTGGTAAATGTGACACAGAGAATATTCCCCGGCAGGATGCCGACATCGTTGACCAGATAAGCGAAACGGTGGGAAAGCGCACGGGTTTTCCCGGAGCCGGCGCCTGCGATGACACGCACGAATCCTTCTGTGGACGTGACTGCCTGGAGCTGTTCTTCATTCAGTTGTTCTAATGAATATTCCAATGGTGTACCCTCCCTGATAAAAATGAACGTATGTTCTGATATCATTCTAGCAGAAACCAGGCTGCGGCGCAATGGGAAGAGAATAAATTAAGGAAAATATATTGATGGATCACGATTGATAATATATACTGATAAAAACATAGATGAACAAAGTGGGGGATGGATTTTGAAAAAATTAATGATTATCCTGGCAGCTGCCGGGCTGCTGTACGGATGCTGCAGAATCGTGATTTCGCAGGACACTGCGGAAAAATCTCAGGAAATTACAGTATCAGAAGGTGGGGACTGGATGCTCACAGATGATTATGACAGCAGAGACAGCAGTTTCGAAGACTTTCTAAAGCAAAAAGATGCTTATGATACTTTAAAGGAAACTTACGAAATGCTGAACAATGCTTTTGGCGGCGATTATTATGACGTCGGCCGGCAGGATATTGAGTATCTGGGGAAATTTCCCAGAGATGAAGCATATGTTTCCGGGGGAAAAGACGCGATGAATCAGAAAATCAACGGACAGATTCTGTCACCCCTTGAATCTCTGCAGGTATCTTACAATTTTGTCTGCCAGAAGAAAATGAATGAGTTGATTGGGACAGGGGAGATGTTTGGAAAAGAAGATTATCAAAGAGGAGCGGAGCAGATCATTCCAGTGCTGGCAGGGGCCTCTTATCAGAAGATGTTCAAAGCCGGAGATACATTCCAGGGGAAGTATCTGGGGGAAAAAGATCTGAAATTCCAGATCAGGGGATTTTTTAAAAAGGATGCAGGCATTTCACTGGACAATGAAGAAATACTGCTGGACCGGATGCTTGTCTTTCCGTCTCTCAGTCTGAAAGAGAACGATTCCGGGGAGTTTCAAAAGATTTTATTATCAGTGAAATGTCAGGGATATCTTCATTATGATGGAAAAAGCGATCTGGAGAAGAAGCTGAAACAATTAGAAAAAATAAAAAAAGAAACCGGATTTCGATATACCATTCCGAAGATCAGATAGAGGGAGAAGGATTATGATAGTTTCTAAATTATTAATCGGCATGTCATATTTGTCAAAAGCCTGCTGGATCGGGCTTCTTTTGACACTGATGCTCTATGGGTTCCACAAAATATGTTTAAAAAAGTCTGCCGGACAGGGAAAGGATTATATTTTATACTATATCGCCCTGGTGTATCTGGTGACGCTTCTGATGATTACAGGGATTGCAGCGCCCTGGTCGATTCATAATGCACATAATGATCAAATGATTCCCTTTCAGGATTTTGACGCCAGTTACTTCTTATTAAATGTACTCTTATTTCTTCCGGCCGGTGTTTTTCCGCCGCTGATCTCTCAGAAGGATACAAAATGGCATTGGAAATATATTGGCTTTGGGATAATTCTGTCTCTTGGAATTGAGATCATTCAGTTTTTATTCACAGGAAGACTGGCAGATATAGACGACGTGACTGCCAATGCCATTGGATGTCTGGCAGGCTATCTGGTTTTCTGGAGTTTGAAAAAATGCTGGAAAGCCAGCGGAGCAAAACCGGCAGGTTATGGAACTTACGGCTTTTGTCTGTCACTGCTTGGATGGCTGTTCGGGTTTCCTTATCGGATGGGGATGTGCCTGGGGGATATGTTTCTGGTATCCTGGGGTGTTCCCATATGGTCCGGAAATCAGGGAGGGGCGCTGTCCTTTCAGGGAATCCATTACACGCTGATCATATATTTTGTCATTCAGCTGGCGGCTGCCTGGGTGACAGGGAAGTATAATCAGGATCTGGGAGCAAAAATAGGAAAGATTCTGTCAGGCCTCGGAATGATATTTTTTGCGGTGTTTATAATTGGAAATATAGTATAAAACAGGAATTAATTCTATTATATAGAAACATAAGGTATTGATTGTAATCGCATCAATCTTAAGCTATAATTATTTAAAAGCACTGATGAGAAGAGAGGAGAAAAATGCAGATAGGGATATGCGATGACGATAAAATCTGGCAGAAGAATGCCGGAAATATAATAGAAGACTATGGAAAAAAGACGGGAACGGAGATAAGAGTACACTGTTTCACCTCGTCGGAGGAACTGACTTCATGGCCGGGTCCTTCTTTGGATGTAATTTTTATGGATATTGTCCTGGAAGAGGAGAAAGAAAAAGATGTGACTGGAATTGATCTGGCAGCACAGATCAATCAAAAGTGGAAAGACTGTCAGATTGTTTATTTAACCAACTATCTTTATTACGCGACGGAGATTTATCACACAGATCATGTGTTTTTTGCGTTAAAAGAGCAGTTCGGAGAAAGAATTGGCGAAATTTTCGGGAAAGTACTTCATGAACTTGCACAGAGCCGTGAGAAATTGGTCTTTTCTGTTATTAAGGGAAAAGAAATCAGTCTTGCCCCGGCAGATATTATCTGCTTTGAGAGAAGCGGAAGAAAGACCAATATCATAACAGTATATGGTACATATGAGATTAAAGAAAAATTAGCGGAACTAATGAAACAGCTGCCGGAGATCGATTTTGTGCGATGCCATAACAGTTATATTGTATACCTGCCGGCGGTAAGGGAAATGCTTTCAGATTTGTTCATATTGAATGATGACAGAAGAATTATGATCAGCCGAAGTTATCGAAAATCGACAAAAGAAGCTTTCATGCGGTGGGCATTGACACAGATATCTTAGAAAATAGATATGAAGGGGGAATAGATAGATGTGGATACCGATTGTTTTATGTATTGCGCTGCTTGTATGCTTTATTCTTGCTGCTGGTGTTATGAAGACACGTGAGATGGAGCAGGAAAATCGTCTGATGCAGTCGTATATGTTTTCCATGGAAGAATTTTACGCCGGAATACAAAGCAGAATTGACGCCACAAGAAAATACAGGCATGATCTGGCAAAACATATCCAGACATTGGAAGAACTTATGGGGAGACAATCCGATTCCGGTGAAATACAGGAATATATGGATAATCTGAAGCAGAGATATGACTTGTTGAAGCATCAGGAATTTTGCAGAGATGAATTGGTCAACTCCATTTTAACGATTAAGAAGGAACAGTGCGCGGAACGAGGCATACTATTTGATGTAAAAGTAGAGGACTGTATTTATAATGGAATAGAAGAAATAGATATTGTAGGGCTTCTCCATAATCTTTTGGATAATGCTGTTGAAGCACAGGATCGAATCACAGATGGTGATGAAAAAGGAGTCTGGTTTTCTATGCGCCGGGATGAGAAAAATATATGGATTCATGTCAGAAATCGAGTTCAGAAAGGGGAGAAAGTAACTTTTGAGACCAGTAAGGCCAGGAAAGAGGAGCATGGAATCGGAACAAAGATTATTGAAAATCTTGTAGAAAAATATTCCGGCACGATGAAAATCAGAGTAGATGAAAAAGAAGGGATCTTCGAAGAGGAGATTATCTTATGCTGCAAAGAGTAGGAACGAGGAAAGAAATATGCAGATGGCAGAAACATGTCTGAGGATTCTGATTTTGGGGATGACATATGTTTTAATTAACATAACCTTTTTAGATACAGTTCTGATTAAGAAAAAAAGAACCATCCTGTTTGTGTTTATGCTCACCATATTGTGGATGACCAAAACGCTTGTGCTGGAATATGTTATGGGTTCATTCTGGGGAGACCAGCTGTGGTTCCAATGTTTGAAATTATCTTATATAACGATCCATTCCACTTTAGTATATATCATCCTGGCGGGCTGTATGTATTCCAGCAGTGTCTTAAAAACCGGATTAGCACAGATTGTGTGTGAAGTAAATTATTGCATCATTATAGGTGCGGTTTTGATTATTTTTAATTATTTGGAGAACAGAGAAGAACTGATGGGATATATGCTTCCGTTTATGCTGCCGGATCTTTTGCTGTTTCCGGTTACGTATGGCGTGGTAAAAATAGAAATACATTTTTTAAAACCTTTATTATCATGGATTCGGGTTCGTGAAGTGAAATATAGAAAAATTGGATGGGTCATTGTAGGAGGATATTTTATCTCAGGAATTATTTCAAGTTTTTGGGGACTTGACAATGGAAATGTTTTTATTGACTGGACGGTGTTTCCGGTATTTATCGTATCCGTTGCAGGGAGTATCGTGGGATTTCTGGTTTTCATGCGGTATCGCAAGAAGACAGAGCAGGCAAATACTTTTTTATATTCCCAGACGGCATTTATGAAAAACTATTTTCAATTGTTAAGGCAGCAGATACAGACAGCAGAGTCGGATCAGAAAAGTTCGCAGATAACCCGGATGAATCGAATTGCAGGACAGATAGAAAATGAAGAAATGAAAGGATTCAGCCGGGAGAAATTATGGAACTATATGGAGAATCTGAAAGAAAAATATGAAGCTATACAGGCAGGAATCTACTGTAATGACTGGCTGGTGGATGGAGTCCTTTATCATATGGCAGAATTTTGCAGAGAAAATGGAATTGCAGCATCTTTTTATTTTCAAAAATATGACAGGGGATACATTTCAGAAGAAGATATTTCAGAAATTATATATCAGCTGCTTGCATATGGCGTGAGGGAAAGTCTGCGTTGCAGAGAAGAAAAGAGAGATTCCCGTTCCCTATTCCTGCAGGCAGAGGCAGTGAGAAATCAGCTGATTTTGAATGCTTCATTTTGTTCTGTGAAATCAATAAAAAAATTGAAAAGAGACTTGAAAAGAAGTCTTTCGATAAAAATAGTTCCTTATCATGGGGAAATCATCGCGTCAGAAATCAAAGGGGAGAAGAAACAGATTAGTATTCAAATGCAGAGGGAGAAGTAATCATGTGGGGACAAATCTGGGCGAACCTGGCCGGGCAAAAGGTGATTATAATGAATCTCATAATCTTTGGAACCATTCATTCTGCCATTGCGATACTGGTCCAGGATGAGTTATTAAGAAGAGTACATTCTGTAAAGTGGATCGCCCTTTGCTGTGCGGTAAAAATAATCATAATAGACTGTGTTTTTCAAATGGGACTAAGTGCAGATATAGAACACTATTTGGCGGCGCAGTGGCTCCTTATGTTTATAAAAACAGTACATATTATCTTATATTTATTTGCGTTTTGGTATACATATGAAGACAGCATAATAAAAAGTGTTCTCATCAGTATCAGCGGAGAATTGCTGGCTCTGACAATCAGCAGAGGCAGCATCATATTGCTTCAAAATCCGGGGTCTGGAATAGAAGATATGTATTCCAGACCATTTGGATGGAGAACCGTTTTACTCTGCCTGCTTTGTTTCGCTACGTTCTTTTGCATTCGGTTTCTGGTCCGGACATTTTGCGGAAAAAAGATCTCCAGATTTAGAAATCAGGAATTAAAGCATAAAAAATTTTGGACAGTTATCTTTTTTCTTTATATTGGAGTTGGATTTTATCAGAGTACACTAAACAGCCTGGAAAGAATCTTCAGAACATACAAAATGGGAATCTTAATTGTGGCTCTGGTATTGATTGCAGCTTTTTGCCTTACTGCCTGGAGTTACAGAAAATATCAGCAGCAGATTTTTCAGGAACATGAATTTCTGAACATAAAGCAAAATCTGATGATGCTGCATATGAAGGCGGTCAGACAGCAAATCCAGAATATGGAAATGGAACAGCAAATCATAGATAAACAAATGGAGAAGATAAAACAGATAGGAGTTTTTGAGGGAACAGTTCAGATAGAAAACTATATAAAGGCAATACAAAACCAGTATCAGAAAATACAGGCGGGAGTGTACAGTGATGATATGTTTGTAGATTCTGTTTTGTATTATTACGCAGATATTTTTAAAAGACAAAATCTGATTTTGGAAATATCATTTGCCAGATACAGGAAGGGCAGTCTGGATGAGATGTGCGCGGGAAAGGTTCTGATGTGTCTGCTGGAAACTGCTCTGACAAAAAACAGAGAGGATGGACAGAGAGAAAGTACAATAAAGTTGTACGGCGGAACGGTAAAGAATCAGGTTATTTTCCGATTGGAATATAAAGTGCCGGAAGATAGAAGGGCAAAGGAGAGAACATTGCTGCAGAGATTGAGGCATCATTCTCAGAGCAGAAAACCTATTAAGACGTTAAGACGCTGCGTAAAACAATTTGGCGGAAATATGCAGACTGTAGAAGAAGAAAATCAGCTGAAAATAGAAACTATTTTGGCGGGCAGGGATAATAATGCGGAAACGAATGTATCTCACCTGGAAATACAGTCGTAACATGGAGAAAACTATGGAAATTGCAGGTACATGTCTGAGAATTCTGATTTTTGGAATTGAATATATTTTGACTTCTATTATTTTTTTAAACAGTATTTTGGTCACAAAGAGACAAACGGCGGTGCCCTGGGTGATACGAGGACTGTTATGGGCAGGAAAAACCATCATTTTGGAATATGTTCTTGGAGTATTTTGGGGAGAGGAAATATGGTTTCGTGTTTTGAAATTATCGTATTTAATTGTCTATTCGACACTGGTTTATATAATCCTTTGGAGCTGTATGTATTTAGGCAGTGTATTGAAAATAGGACTGGCGCAGATAGTATGTGAGGTAAATTATGCTGTCATTTTTGGAATCGTTTTAGCAGCCATTAACTCATTGGAGGGGCGAGGAGACCCAATGGGGTATGCGCTTCCGTTCATGATGGTTGATTTTCTGACGTTACCATTGATGTATTTTTTGGTAAAAATTGAAATATGGTTTTTGAAACCTTTGTTGTCGTGGCTCCAGACATACGAACCGAAACATAGAAAAACTGGATGGACAATCATAGGACTTTATTTTATTTCCGGGATTGCTACAAGTTTTCGGGGGCTTATAAATGGTGATGTTTTTAACGGATGGATTATGCTGCCAATACTTATGGTGTCAGTTGTGGGAAGCATTGCGTGCTTTTGCCTTTTTGTACAGTACCGCAGTAAAACAGAGAATGCAAATGCTTTTCTGTACACTCAAACATCTTTTATGGACAACTATTTGCAGGTATTAAAACAGCAGATTATGAAAATGGAATCGAGTCGGGAAGATTTACGGATTGATCAGATCAACATGATTGCGGACCAGATTAGGCATGGAGAAATTTCCAAAGCAAATCAGAAAAAACTCTGGAAATACATGAGAGATTTGAAAAAGAAATATGAAGCAGTACAGACAGGAATTTACTGCAATGACTGGCTTGTGGACGGGATTCTTTTTTATATGTCCAAGTTCTGCAGGGAGAATGAAATGGAAATCGTTATTTCGTTTCAGACATATGACAGAGGAGAGATTGCAGAAGAGGATATTGTAGAAATCATATATCAGCTTCTTACATATAACGCAAGGGAAAGCCTGCTTTGCAGAAAAAGAGCGAGTGAGAGAGAAGATTCTCGGCTGAAATTATCTCTGCAGGCTGCGG
>NZ_BLYI01000008.1 GCF_016586355.1 Anaerostipes butyraticus | reverse complement strand
CAAACTGATAGGACGGAATATCAATCTCACTTGATTCTTCCGGAAATGTAAAAAGTCCGCCAAAGGCATTGCCTAAGACAGACTCTAATATTTCGTTTGCATCCCCGGATACCGTCCTATAATCCTGTCCGGAAGGCGGTTGGATAATGTACTGTTCCAACAACTTCCGAATTGCATTTCCTCGCCATGTTTCTTCCTCGGAGTTAGTGTTTACCTCCATCTCTTCAATCAGAGCACAATACTCTGTACCAGGCGACATAATCCAATATCCCATCTGCAGCTGTCCACGAGTGCAGGTTATCTCTACATCGTTTTCACCGCCCAGGTCAAAATCCATGGTGGCGTCATCCGGGAATGGACGTAACTCCATCCGATCTGCAGAGCATACTATAAAGTCCATCGCGGCTCACTCCTTTCATCAAACAAGGTAATATCAATGCCGTATCCGCCTGGCCATGTGAGCACTTGACGCCCCGGCGGAATCTTTTCGAATACACTTTGTAACTTATACCGGCTGTTATACAGATCTGTCTCTTCTCCGAGACGGCCAATCTTAATAACTGTGTTCGATCTGCTGTCAATCACTAATCTCTCATCCGTAAATACAGTAGTCTCTACTTTATAGATGTGGTTTGCAATCACGATTTCCGGATCCGTGACCGGTCCATATATCGTCATCCGGAAATGACATGGCAGATAAGATTCGTTGTTGATCATCCTTGTGCCTCGGACTCTTTTTAA
>NZ_BLYI01000007.1 GCF_016586355.1 Anaerostipes butyraticus | reverse complement strand
ACACTGCGAAGAGACAGACAATTGAATATTTCCGGTGGCGATGCGCGTCGGGGAAACACCCGTACCCATCCCGAACACGATGGTTAAGACTGACGCGGCCGACAATACTTGGCTGGAGACGGCCCGGGAAGATAGGTGGCTGCCGGATCTTTTAAAGAGACTTACCGGTGATGCGATGTAAGAAGGAGGCTCCTTGCATGGGATGGCCGATAAGGCCAGGAGAGAGCGGAACAGCAGAAAGCGCATCGCGTGAATCAATGCTGATACCGCGGACGTACTTTGAAAACTTCATACAAAACCAGAAAAGAGTCATTCTTTAGAAAAGAATGAGTCAAGACATCAGATTTCATCGAGAATTAACAACGAAGAAAGAAAACACAAAGCCCGCTGATGTAACGCTATGCATCAGTGAGGAATGAGAGGATCGAAAGATCGAACCGTTCCAACTACGGTCAAAGTAGGAAGGGCGCAGGGTGGATGCCTTGGCACTGAGAGCCGATGAAGGACGTGATAAGCTGCGAAAAGCTTCGGGGAGGAGCACATATCCTGAGATCCGGAGATATCCGAATGGGGAAACCCGGCAGAGAGAACCTCTGTCAGCGTATGGTGAATCCATAGCCATGCGTGGGGAACCCGGGGAACTGAAACATCTAAGTACCCGGAGGAAAAGAAAGAAACATCGATTTCCAAAGTAGCGGCGAGCGAAATGGAAAGAGCCCAAACCAGCGTGCGTGCATGCTGGGGTTCGGACTGCGAGAAGGCAGGCGTAAGATAGGAGAAGGGACTGGGAAGTTCCGCCGGAGAGGGTGAAAGCCCCGTATCCGAAATCCCAAGCCGCCCAGCAGGATCCAGAGTAGGACGAGACACGAGAAACCTTGTCTGAAGGAGCGGGGACCACCCCGTAAGGCTAAATACTGCTCAGTGACCGATAGCGCATAGTACTGTGAAGGAAAGGTGAAAAGTACCCCGGGAGGGGAGTGAAAGAGAACCTGAAACCCTGTGTCTACAAGCTGTGGGACCTCTATACATGAGGGACTGCGTACTTTTTGTAGAACGGTCCGGCGAGTTGTCCTGTCTGGCGAGGTTAAGGACTTAAGGTCCGGAGCCGAAGTGAAAGCAAGCGTTAAGAGCGCGGAGAGTCAGACGGGGCAGACCCGAAACCGGGTGACCTATCCATGTCCAGGTTGAAGCTTCCGTAAGAGGAAGTGGAGGACCGAACCCACATCCGTTGAAAAGGGTGGGGATGAGGTGTGGATAGCGGAGAAATTCCAATCGAACCCGGAGATAGCTGGTTCTCCTCGAAATAGCTTTAGGGCTAGCCTCATGGCAGTCTTGCGGAGGTAGAGCACTGAATTCCTGCGGGGGCGTCAAAGCTTACCAAGGGATATCAAACTCCGAATGCCGTAAAGATGGTCCATGGGAGTCAGACCATACGAGATAAGTTGGATGGTCGAGAGGGAAAGAGCCCAGACCTACAGCTAAGGTCCCAAAGTGCGTGTTAAGTGGAAAAGGATGTGGGGATTCGAAGACAACTAGGACGTTGGCTCAGAAGCAGCCATGCATTGAAAGAGTGCGTAATAGCTCACTAGTCGAGAGTCCCTGCGCCGAAAATGTCCGGGGCTGAAACACGACACCGAAGCTTAGGAATGTGCAGACATTGGTAGAGGAGCATTGTTACCGGGATGAAGCCATACCGGAAGGAGTGGTGGACTGGTAAGAAGAGAGAATGCCGGAATGAGTAGCGAGATGAAGGTGAGAATCCTTCAGGCCGAATATCTAAGGTTTCCAGAGTAAAGCTGATCTGCTCTGGGTAAGTCGGGGCCTAAGGCGAGGTCGAAAGACGTAGTCGATGGATAACAGGTTGAGATTCCTGTACCACATATGGACAGAACTGTGGGGACACAGACAGGGAATGGGAGCCGGGAATGGAGAGCCCGGTGCAAGCGAGGTAGGAGTGCTGCTGGCAAATCCGCAGTACAATCTGAAGACGTGAAGCGGACCGAACATAAGTAGGGAAGCCCAGGCCCCTGGCTGTCGAGAAAAGCCGCTATTGTTTCATATGTGCCCGTACCGTAAACCGACACAGGTGGATGAGGAGAGAATCCTAAGGCCGACGGGAGAAGTGTTGTTAAGGAACTCGGCAAAATGACTCCGTAACTTCGGGAGAAGGAGTGCCATGAGAGTGGCCGCAGAGAAATGGCCCAAGCAACTGTTTAGCAAAAACACAGGTCTATGCGAAACCGAAAGGTGAGGTATATGGGCTGACGCCTGCCCGGTGCTGGAAGGTTAAGGGGAGAGGTTAGCGCAAGCGAAGCTTTGAACTTAAGCCCCAGTAAACGGCGGCCGTAACTATAACGGTCCTAAGGTAGCGAAATTCCTTGTCGGGTAAGTTCCGACCCGCACGAAAGGCGTAATGATTTGGGCACTGTCTCAACAACACACCCGGTGAAATTGAAATACCAGTGAAGATGCTGGTTACCTGCGCCAGGACGGAAAGACCCCATGGAGCTTTACTCCAGTTTGATACTGGGATTCGGCATGGCATGTACAGGATAGGTGGGAGACTGGGAAGTAGTGACGTCAGTCGCTGTGGAGTCGCTGTTGGGATACCACCCTTGCCATGTTGGGTTTCTAACCAGCAGCCGTGACCCGGCTGTGGGACAATGTCAGGCGGGGAGTTTGACTGGGGCGGTCGCCTCCGAAAGGGTATCGGAGGCGCTCAAAGGTTCCCTCAGAATGGTCGGAAACCATTCGAAGAGTGCAAAGGCAGAAGGGAGCTTGACTGTGACACCGACGGGTGGAGCAGGTACGAAAGTAGGACTTAGTGATCCGGTGGTTTTAAGTGGGAATGCCATCGCTCAACGGATAAAAGCTACCCTGGGGATAACAGGCTTATCACTCCCAAGAGTTCACATCGACGGAGTGGTTTGGCACCTCGATGTCGGCTCATCGCATCCTGGAGCTGTAGCAGGTTCCAAGGGTTGGGCTGTTCGCCCATTAAAGCGGTACGCGAGCTGGGTTCAGAACGTCGTGAGACAGTTCGGTCCCTATCCGGCGCAGGCGGAGGAAATTTGATAGGAGCTGTCCTTAGTACGAGAGGACCGGGATGGACGGACCGCTGGTGTATCTGTTGTACTGCCAAGTGCATAGCAGAGTAGCCAAGTCTGGAAGGGATAAACGCTGAAGGCATCTAAGCGTGAAGCCCCCCTAAAGATAAGATTTCCCATACCGAAAGGTAGTAAGACCCCTTGAAGACGACGAGGTAGATAGGGCAGAGGTGGAAGTGCGGCAACGCATGGAGCTGACTGTCACTAATCGGTCGAGGCTTTGACCAA
>NZ_BLYI01000006.1 GCF_016586355.1 Anaerostipes butyraticus | reverse complement strand
AAACAACGGCAAAAATCGCTGTAGCCCAGTAAATACAAGGGATACAGCGATTTTTCCTTCCAACAACTGTCAAAGACAGGATTATACCATATTTTTGCGTTTCGTCAACTAAGAAATTTGATTTTTCAAAACTTCTTTTACTTTTTTTACCGCTTCCGGGATTCCATCCGGATTTTTTCCTCCAGCCTGAGCCATGTTTGGACGGCCTCCTCCGCCGCCTCCAACGCATCCGGCAATCTCTTTTAACAGATTTCCTGCATGGGCTCCTGCTTTCTGGGCAGCATCCGTCACCATAGCAACAAGGAATACTTTTCCACCTTTGGAAGAAGCCAGCACAATGACTCCCTCTCCGAGTTTCGCTTTCAGATCATCTCCCAGTTCACGAAGTCCATTCATATCGACATCTTCCACGGCTGTGGCAAGAAGTTTGACTCCCTCAACCTCTGTTACCTCATCCATTACATCTCCGAGCGCATCTTTTGCAAGTTTGCTCTTAAGAGATTCATTTTCGCTCTTTAATGCTTTTACTTCTGACAAAAGACTTTCAATTCTCTTCTTCATTCCTGCCGGAGTTGATTTCAGCATGGACGCGGCTTCTTTTAACTCTTCTTCTACCTGATGATAGTACTGGAAAACACCCTGATCTGTCACAGCTTCAATTCTGCGGACGCCGGACGCGACACCGGTCTCTGACAGAATCTTAAACGCCGTAATGGTTCCTGTATTCTTTACATGTGTTCCTCCGCATAATTCCACAGAGAAATCTCCCATAGATACAACTCTGACCTTGTCGCCATATTTTTCACCAAACAATGCCATAGCGCCTGTCTTCTTTGCGTCTTCAATGGACATAATCTGAGTTTTAACCGGAAGGTCTGCCGCGATCTCACGATTTACGATCTCTTCTACTCTGCGGATCTCATCTTCCGTCATCGGTGAGAAGTGTGTAAAGTCAAAACGCAGATGCTGGGCATTATTTAAAGATCCTGCCTGTTCTACGTGAGTTCCAAGAACTTCTCTTAAAGCTTTCTGAAGCAGATGGGTTGCGCTGTGATTTTTCTGAGCAAGCCTGCGGTTCTTCTCATCTACATGGAACACTGCCTTATCACCCAGATGGAATGTGCCTTCAACTACATGTCCTACATGGCCGATCTTTCCGCCGGATAATTTGATCACATCTTCTACTTCAAAAGAGGCGTCATCGCTTAAGATCACTCCTTTATCCGCTTCCTGACCTCCGCTGGTCGCATAAAATGTTGTCTGATCTGCAACGATAGTTCCCTGCATTCCTTTAGAAAGTTCGCTGACCACTTCTGTATCTGTCGTCATGGCTGTGATCACGCCATCACAAGTCAAAGCATCGTAGCCTAAAAATTCTGACGTCATGGCCGGATCCAGCTGTTCATAAACCGTTGCATCGGCACCCATATAGTTGGTCGTCTTTCTGGCTTTACGCGCTGTCTCCCTCTGATGTTCCATTTCTTTCTCAAAACCGTCCTGATCTACGGTAAATCCCTTTTCATCCAGGATCTCAATGGTCAGATCCAGAGGGAATCCATAAGTGTCATACAGACGGAAAGCATCTCTGCCCGGAAGTTCTTTCACTCCTTTTTCTGCCATCTCTTTTTCCATATCAGCCAGAATTGACAGTCCCTGATCGATCGTCTTATTGAACTGTTTTTCTTCCTGTGCCAGATGATTAAAGATAAACTCCTGCTTTTCTTCCAGTTCCGGATATCCGTCCTTAGACTCGTGGATTACGACTTTGCTGATCTCTGTCAGGAATAAATGATTGATTCCAAGAAGTCTTCCGTGTCTTGCCGCACGGCGGATCAGTCGACGGAGCACGTATCCTCTTCCTTCATTGGACGGCATGATTCCATCAGACAGCATAAAGGTCGCAGATCTCATATGGTCTGTGATCACGCGGACAGAGACATCTGTATCATAGTTTTCTCCGTAAGTTACTCCTGCTACCTCACAGATCTTATCCCGGATTGCCTTAATCGTATCCACATCAAAAATAGAGTCTACATCCTGCACAACAACTGCCAGACGTTCCAGCCCCATTCCCGTATCAATATTCTTATTCTCTAATTCTGTATAATTTCCATGTCCGTCATTCTCAAACTGGGTAAATACGTTATTCCAGACTTCCATATAGCGGTCACAGTCACAGCCTACAGTACAGTCCGGCTTGCCGCAGCCATATTTTTCGCCTCTGTCATAATAAATTTCTGAACATGGCCCGCAAGGTCCTGCACCGTGCTCCCAGAAGTTATCTTCTTTTCCAAAGCGGAAAATCCGTTCCGGAGCAATGCCGATTTCCTTTTCCCAGATCTCAAAAGCCTCGTCATCGTCCTGATAAACAGAAGGGTAGAGACGGTCCGGGTCCAGTCCTACAACTTTTGTTAAAAATTCCCATGACCATGCAATTGCTTCATGTTTAAAATAATCTCCAAAAGAGAAATTTCCAAGCATTTCAAAAAATGTTCCATGGCGGGCAGTCTTTCCAACATTTTCAATATCCCCTGTACGAATACATTTCTGACATGTTGTTACCCTGTTCCTAGGCGGAACTTCCTGTCCTGTAAAATATGGCTTCAATGGCGCCATTCCTGCATTGATCAACAGCAGGCTGTTGTCATTCTTCGGCACAAGAGAAAAACTCTTTAATGCCAGATGTCCTTTGCTTTCGAAAAACTCAAGATACATTCTCCTGAGTTCGTTGACTCCGTATGCCTTCAATTTTTCATCCTCCTAATGTATGATCGATTCTTCTATAACCCAAAAGAAAACCTCCGCGTTTACAAGACAGGAAATGAAATCTCCTGTCTTGTAAAGAAGGTCTTCTTCTGCATCGTCCAGGCTATTTTTTATTTTTCTTCCTCAGAGAAAGTTTCCTTCCTGTAAGCACGCCGCCTACCGATACCGCAAGAAGAAAAATAAATTTGACTGCATATGACACTAATTCTGATATAAACGCCGTCATAGTACACGCCTCCTTGTCTTATAGAACCGATTATATCAAATCAGCGATAGAAACTCAATTACTTTCTTTCCATAAGTTCTTTTGTAATCTCATCCCATGTCATGCCTCTCTCCGCCATAAGGA
Organism: Anaerostipes butyraticus; assembly: GCF_016586355.1. Lineage (GTDB taxonomy): Bacteria > Bacillota > Clostridia > Lachnospirales > Lachnospiraceae > Anaerostipes > Anaerostipes butyraticus. Next base: position 261,753 of record NZ_BLYI01000006.1, on the reverse strand, counting down.
CCATCAGATGATAAAGGAAATCTGAAATTTCGTACTTCATCTCTTCCGGATCCGGATTTTTGGCGGCAATGACGATTTCTGTACATTCTTCTCCGACTTTTTTCAGGATCTTGTCAATTCCTTTGTCAAACAGATAATTGGTATAGGATCCTTCTTTTGGATGCACCTTTCGGTCCATAATCACATCATAGACATCTTCAAACACATGCATCGGATTCTCTTCTTTATACTCTTTTTTCACAAGATCCGTAAAGAAACAGGAGTAATGTCCTGTATGACACGCATTTCCCACCTGCCGTACTTTTGCAAGAAGAGTATCCTTGTCGCAGTCAATGGTCAATGATTTTACATACTGATAATGCCCGGAAGTATCCCCTTTCACCCACAGTTCCTGCCGGCTTCTGCTGTAATAAGTCATAATGCCGGTTTCCACTGTCTGTTCATAAGCTTCCCTGGTCATATAGGCAACCATGAGAACTTCATTGGTTTTATAGTCCTGGGTTACAACGGTCAGCATGCCGTCGCTGTTTAATTTAAATTCTTCAAAAGGAATCGGACTTTCAGCCAGATAAGGGTCCAGTCCGTTCTTTTTCATATCCTTTTTCCATTCCAGAACGGAAAAAGCTCCTGCGTCATGGACTGCCACAGCATCCGCTTTGACTGCTGCCGCTTCTCTTTCTGCATCTTCTAACGATGTTACGCTGATCATCACAGGAAGTTCTGACTGTTTCTTTACAGCTTCTACCGCTTCCATTTTCTTATCATACCCATTTGACGCCAAAAGAAGCAGCTCTCCCGCTCCTAATCTTTTCATTTCCCTGGCAAAGGCTCCTGGATCTTCCAGCTCTTCCAGATCCATGGAAACCATTACCTGATCCTTTCCAAAACGGTCGGATGCTTTTTTTACAATATCTTTATCTTCCAGGACAGCAGCCCCAAGACACACCTTGTCCGCTCCGGCGTATAAGACTTTTTTCACATCTTCCAGGTCTCTGATTCCGCCGCCTGCATACAGCGGCACATCAATCACTTCTTTTATCTCTTTGATCTTCTCCAGCGAAGCTTTCTTTTCACAATATGCAACAGCATCTGCTCCTGTGTGGTTGTATTGCCTTGCGGATTCCACCGGATTCTCTGGATCCACACAGGGAATCAAAGTAATTTTGCTCATTTATAATGCTCCTTTCGTAGACAGTACGTCTGTAATTCTTGGATCCATGCCTGTGGCTTCATCTAATGCCTTAGCAAAAGCTTTAAACGCGGCTTCGATCATATGATGATTATTCTCTCCATGAATTTTCTTCAAATGAAGGTTCATTGCACTGCTGTAAGAAACAGCATAAAAGAACTCTTTTACCATCTCTGTATCAAACTCACCCACCCGGTCCATTGTAAAATCACAATCCATGACAAAATATGGCCTTCCAGACAGATCAATGGCACACAGCATCAGAGTCTCATCCATTGGCAGCATGAAAGATCCGTATCGGCGGATTCCTTTCTTATCTCCGACCGCTTCTTTGATTGCTTCTCCCAGGACAATGCCGACATCTTCAATGGTATGATGACAATCCACCCAGAGATCTCCTTCCACTTCTGCCTTCAGATCAAAAAAGCCATGTCTGGCAAAGCTGTTTAACATATGGTCAAAAAAGCCGATTCCTGTATGTATCTCCGCTTTTCCGCTTCCATCCAGGTTCAAAGACAATCTGATCTTTGTTTCACTGGTATTTCTTTCTACAAACGCACTTCTGCTCATCTTTCAGTCCTTTCTATTCTTCTTCAAAACGTACTCGCATGGAATTGGCATGAGCCGTCAGCTCTTCCTGTTTTGCGAAGAATTCAATATCTTTGTGTACCGGCTCCAGTGCCTCTCTTGAATAATATACAACGCTTGATTTCTTGATAAAGTCATCCACACTCAGCGGTGAGAAAAATTTTGCGGTTCCGTTGGTCGGAAGCACATGATTCGGTCCTGCAAAATAATCTCCCAGCGGTTCACAGCTGTAAGCGCCGATAAAGATTGCGCCTGCGTTCTTGATCCTGGTCATAACATCAAACGGATTGTCTGTCATGATTTCCAGATGTTCAGACGCAATGGAATTAGCTACATCCACAGCTTCTTTGATATCTTTCGCGATCAGGATGTACCCGAAAGATTCCAGAGATTTTTCCATGATTTCTTTTCTGGAAAGCTGATTTAAGAACCCGTCCACTTCTTCGGAAACTTTCTGTGCCAGTTCCTCGCTGGTCGTTACAAGGATTGCGCTTGCCATCTCATCATGCTCTGCCTGAGACAGTAGATCTGCCGCAACATATCTGGGATTGGCAGTCTCATCCGCAAGAACCAGGATCTCGCTTGGTCCTGCTATGGAGTCAATGCTGACATTTCCATATACAGATTTTTTCGCAAGAGCGACAAAAATATTTCCAGGCCCTACGATTTTATCAACTTTCGGAATGGATTCCGTTCCAAAAGCCAGGGCTGCGATCGCCTGCGCTCCTCCTACTTTATAAACAGCTCCGGCTCCTGCTTCTTTTGCCGCAACCAGCGTATTAGCTGTTACCTTTCCATCTTTTCCCGGAGGAGTTGTCATAATGATATTCTTTACGCCTGCCACATGAGCCGGAACAATGTTCATCAGAACAGAAGACGGATACACCGCTTTCCCGCCCGGAACATAAACGCCGCAGCTTTCCATCGGCATAACTTTCTGTCCCAGCATCACTCCGTCTTCTCTTGTTTCAAACCAGCTGTTCTGTACCTGCTTCTCATGGAACTCTCTGATATTTTTAATGGCTTTCCGAATCACTTCGATCAGCTGGTCATCCACCTGATCATAAGCCTCTTTGATTTCTTCTTCTGTCACCAGGATATTTTCTTTTGTAATCTCGGCTCCGTCAAAACGTTTTGTATAATCAAACACCGCCTGGTCGCCGTCTGCTTTTACATTAGCAATGATTTCATCTACTGTTTCCTGATATCCATCATAATTATTAGGGCTGCGCTTTAATAAGTCAGATAAAATATTTTCGATGGAATCTTCATTCACTTTTAAAATTCTCATGTTATGTACCTCTTATTTTTTCTCATCTAATATTTTTTTCAATGCTATAATCATCCTGCTGATCCGTTCCTGTTCCATTTTCTGGCTTACCTGGTTTACCACCATTCTGGCTGATAACGGACAGATTTCTTCCAGAACTTCCAGACCGTTTTCTTTCAGCGTTGTTCCGGTTTCAACAATATCAACGATCACCTCAGACAGTCCTACGATCGGCGCCAGTTCGACTGACCCATTCAGTTTCACGATTTCCACCGTCTGAAGCTTCTGGTTGTTAAAATATTCTTTTGCGATATGCGGATATTTGGACGCAACCCGGATAATCTCATTTCCGGAAAGATATTTTTTAGCTTCCTTTGGACCGCATACACACATCCGGCAGGCTCCAAACTTCAAATCCAGCACTTCATACAGGTTTCTTCCTTCTTCCAGTATGGTATCTTTTCCTACCACTCCGATATCCGCTGCCCCGTATTCCACATAAGTTGGAACATCACTGGCTTTGGACAGGAAAAATTTCAGTTTCAGATCCTCATTTACAAAAATCAGCTTTCGTGTCTTTTCATCTTTCATCTCATCGCAGGTGATGCCGATCTGCTCCAGCAAAGACAGGGTCTTCTTTGCCAGACGGCCTTTCGCCAGCGCAAATGTAATATATCTCATGTTCTTCTCTTTCCTTTCCTATACAAAATATAATACTTCGCCCAGATAATGTTCTTTGGCAAATTGTTCATAATCGTCCCTGGAACAGTTTGGGTTCTGACGCTCCAGGATCACACTCCGGCCCTGCCGGCGAAGTTCATTGGCTTTTGCCACAGCATCCTTCATAAGCTCTTCCCGGTATACGATCATCGTATGAACAGATTCCGCTTCCATTGGAATTTCCTGCCTCTGCAGAGCTGTCATAAGCTCATCCAGCACAATGGCAAAACCGACGGACGGCGCTTTCTTTCCAAACTGTTCGATCAGATTGTCATAGCGTCCTCCCTTTAACACGGCATCTCCGGTTCCATATGTATATCCCTTAAAAATGATTCCGGTATAATAATTATGTTTATTCAGCATTCCCAGATCAAATCCAACATATTTTTCCTTGCCGTAAAGCTTCAAAATCTCATATACCCTGCGCAGGCGGGCGATTGCCTGTCTGGAAGTTTCATTGCTGACCATCTTTTCTGCCTGGTCAAGAATCTCCACGTCTCCATTCAGCTCATTAAATCTTAAAAATACCTGTTTTACTTCATCAGAAATATCAAGATTTTCTACATATTCCATCAATCCGAAATAATTCTTGTTCAAAATGAATTCCCTTAACTGCGCCTTAATCTCATCATCTGCAATGGCGTCTGTCAGTCCCTGGAAGAATTCAACTTCTCCAATGGAAATCCTGAAATCATGAAGTCCTGCTGTCAGGAAGCAGTCCACAGCCATAGCAATGACTTCGCTGTCCGCCTGAACAGAATCATCATTGACCAGTTCCGCTCCCAGCTGGCATGTCTCTTTTAATTTCAGCTGATAGCTGGAGTTATTTAAGAAAACATTTCCTGCATAGCAAAGGCGGATTCCCACTTTTTCTTCACTGAAATATTTTGCAACACATCTTGCGATGGACGGGGTTACATCCGGCCTTAAGACCAGTGTATTTCCTTCTCTGTCAAAAAATTTGTACATTTCCCGGGAAGAAACCGTACCTTTTTCGCTGTTAAACACATCAAAAAATTCAAATCCCGGGGTCCGGATTCCTTCATAACCATAACCAGCGAAAACATGCTTTAATTTATCTTTCAGCTTACTTCTCCGTCTGTATTCTATCCCATAAACATCTCTGACACCTTCCGGCGTATGGACTCTCTTTTTATTCATCTTATCTACTCCTTGTCGCTTTATCAAATTAAAGTGCTACTTCGCTAGCACGTAAAACACTCTAGTATTCTATCAATACAAGGGTGTTTTGTCAACCTGATTTCCGGCTGGCTTTTTCCATTATATAAAGAAATCCGCTGAAATGCAAAATTTCCATTCAATCTTTTTACTTTTTCCGATACTGACCAGGTGTGCACCCCATTTTCTTTCTAAAAACTTCCGCATAATAACTGGCACTGGAAAAGCCGGATTGATACGCAATCTCTGTAATGGATTTTTTCTTATTTTTCAGCGCATTCAGGCTGTTTTGGATCCGAACTGTATTCACATATTCCATCGGACTCGTCTTTAAAATTTCCTGAAAAATACGGCAGCACTCACTCTGGCATGTCCCACAGGCATGGGCAATCTGTGCAAGGGTTATTTTCTTTTTGTAATTTTCTTCAATAAAAGAAAGCGCCATTTTCATTTTTTCCGTATCTTTATTTTCCGGCAGAGGAATATGCTGAAGATGTTTTGTCTGAAGATAAAATTCTTTCCATAACTTTGATACACGCCCCTGGATTTCCAATTCATATCCATCTGCTTTTTCATCAAAGAGATCTGCGATCTCCAGAAAGTCCTTCATCCACTGTTTCTGCCAGGGCACATCACCGGAAAGGCGCAGCTGTTCCAGCTTCCGGCTTTCTATGACCGGTTTTACATATTTTTGATACACGATTCCCTTCTGATCCCTGTCAAGAAAATAAGGCTCCATACGAATGACGATACTTCTGCACAGATCTTTTTCTGTCACGCGTCCAAGATGCAGGATATTCTGATTGATAAACAGGCCTTCTCCCGCTTTTAAATAATAATCTCTGTTCTGGATCGTAAAAAAACTTTCCCCCTCCATCAGCAAGTGTATCTCTATTTCCGGATGCCAGTGTGCCCTGAAATAATGATGATAATAATTGGCATAATCTTCTCTCGTTATTTTAAAAGGAAACCGGACATCCAGAGATTCATTTAATTCTTTTAAACTTCCATCTGTTACAATCTGACGCATCTGATTCCTCCATTTCATAGGATTGTTATAGTTTTTCCTATTATCCTGATATATTTTCTCTATATTTCAAATTATAATGATATTAAAGAAAAATACAAGCCTGCAAATAAAAAGTCAAGGCTAAATTGATGAACATTGAAAATTTTATACAGGTTGAAAAAATAGGTATCACAATAAGACCACCACGCCTGTGCTGGCCTGAAAAAGTATTGTGGAATTATTCGGATTCTGGAAGCGAGGAAAGATATTCTTTCACCCGACCATAGTAGATTCGTAAAAATTTATTGGCTCCGGCAGTCATATAGACATAATACGGCTTGCCTTCGGATCGTTTTTTATCCATGAACCGATATACAGCATCATCCGGTTTGGTTTTGATCAGTACTTCCATGATCTGGAACAGAGTTTTTCTCAGCACTGGCGAACCGTGTTTGGAAGCATGCACACTTTTCTGGGAATAATCTCCAGAATCATTGACGCCAGGATCTACGCCGGCAAATGCCGTGATAGCGCCTTTGTGTGTGAAACGTGTGACATCTCCGATCTCGGCCATAAGCTGAGGACCCAGAGACGGCCCTACGCCCTTCATCGCCATGACAACCGGATATTCCGGCAGCTTGGAGGCGGTCTCGTTCATAAGGGCGCGAAGCTGTTCAACGGTCTGTGACACAGCATTTAACTGGTCGATCGCCTGTTTGATGATGCGTTTGGTAAAGCTGTCCTTTGGAAGTACGGGAATGAGTTCCTTTGCTTTCCCGTAGATTTCTTCAGCTTTTGACTTGCTGAAGTTGTACTTCCTGCGGCTGCACCACTTCTGATAGTGGTCTGTAAAAGCGCTTAGAGACATCTTGCGGACACAATCCACATGCCAGTAAGTACCAATGAAATCCACCCATTTCTGACTGCCGTCCTCGCGGGCAGGGCTGTCGAAATAGGTGTTGGCGCCGGGATAGGTCTGGTCAATGAGACCAATCAGGTTATTCTTCATGGCAGTTTTATGTTTCATGTAGAAATCAAACTGGCGGTTCATGGTTTTTAGTTGGGAGCGTAATTCATCCATAAGACTATATTGTTTCAGATTTGCCCAACTGTCAAGCGTGTAACGTGCGATCTTTACGGAATCTGCCTTATCGGTCTTGACTTTGCGGAGGGGATTGTCCTGCCCCTGAAAGTTACGGATGATCTGTGGGTTCACAGTGCTTACAAAAAAGCCGGCCTGGGATAGTTCCCGTGCTACCGGTTCATAGTAGCGTCCAGTACACTCCATGACAATGCGTGTCTCGCCATCCAATTCTCTGATGAGCTTTTCAAGAGACTGGAAATCAGCGGACAAGTGGGGAACATCGAAGGGTTTTACAACAACCTTTCCACCAGGACGGAGAACCGCCACAGTGCTTTTTCGCTTGGAGACATCGATACCTACTGCGTTCATATTCATAGAAATGTCACTCCTTATTCGAGATTGCAATTGGTCAGTACCAGTTTTACTCATTGCCCATTCTATCTACTGTGGTGTGACTCGAACGCACCCTGGAGGTGGTTCAACCTGCATAAAACGAACGCTGCGAATGAAGAGCTGGTTAGCAGACTTGTTTACGGACGCAAAGTCCAAGGAGGTATCCGCTATACCGATTGCTCTTATCATTCTAACAGCTTAAGCAACAAGATGGGTAATTCCTTACTGGCTGTAAGGGATATTAACCATAAATATATTGTAGTAGGAGGTAATAAATATGAAGACTATCTGTGTTTTTGATTTTTCCCATATCCGGTCTTCCTGTGTGGGAATAGCCTTTTTTCTTCGCTTTCTCCATAAGATATGCGGGAACTTCTCTATTGAAATCTTTACCGACAGACAACAGTTCATATCAATGAGCCGGTTTATGGATCCGCAGCAGATTCGGTATTTCTTATTCAGTGATTCCTCTGAGATTCAGGAAATTGCCCGGCAGATTGGTATTCCCTATATTTTCCCTCTAAAAAAAGGCAACTTTTATCAATTATATACTTCCATTTTCTGGCGCATAAAACAGATCAGCGCCTGATCATTTTCAATGTTTTCCTCAAAAAGACGCGGCAGGTTCTCCTTCCCTGCCGCGTCTTTATCATGTTCCGTCTTTTATTCTCCCTGTGCTGCCTGAGACTGCGCGCGTCTCTTAATATCCTGTTCAATCGCATCCGCTTCCTGAATCGGATCATGAACCAGTTCCACCTGACAGAGCGCACAGGTGTCAGCAAGCGCTCCAAAAATCCATGGGTTCCTTGCTTTGATTCGTTTCATCCGGCCATGGCGTTCTACATAAGCAATAAAGAAATTCAGCGCCGCTTCGATTTCTCCATCATCCGGCGAAAGGAAATAGGCTTCCAGAACTTCTTTCCTGGTACTGTCCACTGCAATGAACATCAATGGATGAACCGGCTGATCATATGCCTCATCCTGTGCCGGAAATCCCGCATAACTGAAATCCATGATCAGTTCCGCATCCGTCTGAGGTTTTTCCTGAAGCTGCTTTTTCAGATCTTCCTCATTCAGCTGCACAGCAGGAAACTGTTTTTCCATATCAGGCTGAGCATCCACAAACATATTCCATTTTCCGGTTTCTTTGTCATAAACACGGTAAATACATTCTCCCTGTTCCAGATCCAGATCAATCTTCTTATCTCTGACCGCACGGATTACCATGATCAGATTCTCATACGCATCAATCAGCAGCTTTACTTCTTCCTCATCCGGAAGATGAGGCCAAAATCTCTTCTTCTGAGAAACAAATTCCATCCAGCTGCCAAGATCGTGAAATTTCACATCCAGCTGATCGATAATCTCTCTCTGCTCCGGTGATACATCCATCATACTGTTCCAGTACAACGTCAGGACATTCTGTTCAAACATCACATAATCATCCGTCAGATCCGTCTGCCCGACCGTAGCCGCCATATGATAATCTCCATATCCCTCCAGTCCCTGATACAGATTCACAGACCGGAAATCCGTTCCCATTCCTGTGATATTTAAAAAGACCGGATCCTTGCGGTTTTCTGAGACAATGGAAATCAGATTTGACGCAGATACATACTGCCATGGCGCAAGATCATCAATCTCCTTTGCTCTTTCATACAATTTTTTCCATAATTCCAAAGATGCTTCTTTTCTCAAATTTCAGTCCTCCTTCTATCTCCATAGCATACCATACAATTCCAGTCAGGTCTAATCATTTATTGAACCATCGGTAATTTAATCTCAATGGAAAAGCAGAAGCCTGTTACATCCGCACGGATCTTTCCTCCCATCCTTTCTGCAAACTCTTTTGCGATCGAAAGGCCCAGACCGGCTGAATTTTTGCTTCTTGCTTCGTCTGCTTTATAAAACCGCTCAAAAATCCTCTCTGTTTCGATTTCCTCCGGATGCTCTACCTGATTTTCAAACCTGAGAATACAGTTCATCCCTTCCGTCTTTAATGCAATCTTCATCTGTCCTTCTCCATGATCCAGTCCATTCTTAATGATATTCTGGATCATCCGCCGCAGAACTTCCGGGTTTCCCATAACCGCTGCCGGCTTTTCCGTAATATCAAAAATCGGCTCTATTCCTCTTTTCGTCCACTCGTCATAATAAGAAAAAACCGTATCTTTTAAAATCCTGCTGAGCAGGCAGCGCTCCATTTTCAGATGATATGTCTCATTTTTCAATTTTGTATACGTAAACCATTCCTCCAGCATATCATTGAGGCTCTCAATTCTTTCCTGGATGATACGGATATAGCGTTTCTGCTCTTTTTCCTCTTTTGCGGTTTCCAGCATCTGAAAATATCCATCCAGCGATGTAAGAGGTGTTCGTATGTCATGAGAAAGATTCGTATAAATATCAGAAATCATCTGCTCTTTTTCCATATATTTTTTCTTTTCTCTCTTTCGGAGCTCCAGCATCTCGTTCAGTATATCCGCCAGATCTCCAATGCCTCCCCATTCTATTTCTCTGGAAATCATTAAATTACTGTCATACTTTTTCCAGAACCTAAGCTGGCGGCAGATGCTTTTCACCTGCCGCTGATATCCTGCTAAAAGCAGGACCAATATTACAATTATGACTGTTAAAACAGCTATGATTATTTCTAAACTCATCAATGAATATCCCTCTTTTGAAAAACAGCTCCACAGATGATCAGAGATCCTGCAATAAATACCGCCGCGGTCACAAGTGATACCCGCAGATCAGTATTCTCTAATGCCATTGGAAGCATGGCTATTCGTCCTGTTGCTGTATATTCCGCCAGATGAAATCCTTCTGCACCGATTTTCTGTGCTGCATGGTCAAAAAGAGAATATACAACTGCCATAAGATCCAGGCAGAGACAGATGGCAAGAGCCATGCTGATCACATTGTTCTGAATGATGATGGTCACTGCCATGATAAACAAAGCAAACGCAGCATGAAGCAGCAGCTGCACCCCCAGATATGGAAGGAATTCTTCCGAAGGCCCCCACTTCAAATAACCCAGGATCACCTGATTGGATACTGCCTGTGCAATAATAAATACTCCAAACAAAAATACCGTATAGATACAAAGAGACACTGCCTTTGACAAAATCAGATAGAAACGTTTTCTTGTCTGCCCGCCAATATTTTTTATATAACCGCTTTTAAAATCTGCGGCAGAAAATATAACAGCAAAAATAACAAGAAACAACGCAACTTCTTTTCCTTTTACATTGGCATAAAACATATCGTAAACTGTAACTTTCTCTCCGGGTTTTGTAGGAAGAATTACTGAAATTCCCGCATTCACCGTGTCATTTTCCTCTTCCTGCATGACAGTTTCATAATTATCCTGCTGCATCTCCATATCATCAAATTCACTTTTGCATAAAATCGTAGAAATCACTGTCATCATAACAAAGATCAGAATTACTACATACAGACTCTTCGTCCTGATCATTCGATAGAAATCCATTTTAACCGCGTTCAGCATGAGATGCCCCTCCTGTCAGATTGAAAAAATAACTTTCCAGTTCTTCACTGGTTACGGAAAATCCTTTGATCAGGATCCCTGCCTTTGCAAGTTCCATATTTAGTTTTCCGCTCTCTTCCAGCCGTTCATATACCTGGATATGTTCTGAATCCACCACCCGGTAGTTGGTAAATCCCATCCGGTCCAAAACCGGACACGCTTCTTTCGGATGATCCAGACAGATCTCAATCCGCTCCGAGCACCGCTCCATCAGTTCTTCTCTGGTCAGTTCCTGAAGCAGACATCCCTGATGGATAATTCCATAGTCCGTTGCAATCTTTGACAGTTCCTCTAAAATATGACTGGAAATCATGATCGTCATGTTTCTCTCATGGTTCAGACGCAGAATCGTATCTCTGACCTCCGCGATTCCCTGGGGATCCAGACCGTTGATCGGTTCATCCAGTACCAGAAAATCAGGTTCTCCTACCAAAGCCATGGCAATTCCGAGCCGCTGCCTCATTCCAAGAGAAAACCTTTTTGTCTTTTTGCGCCCGACATCGGCAAGACCTACGATCTCCAGCAGTTCATTGATGTATCCCGGTTTTTTGATTCCGCAGAATTTGCATTTTATTTTCAGGTTCTCCTCTGCTGTCATATTTCCATACAAACCTGGACCTTCGATCAGACATCCGATCCGCGAATGAATTTCCTGAAGCTGTTTTCCTCTGCATCCAAACAGCTCAATTTCTCCTTCTGTTGGGGAAGCCAGTCCGCAGACCATACGCAGAAATGTTGTCTTTCCCGCCCCGTTTCTTCCGATGAAACCGTAGATCGATCCGCGGTTCACATGGATATCTACATGGTTTACCGCTTTATGTTTTCCAAATTGTTTTGTCAGACCATACGTCTGCAGCAATTTTTCCATTTTCTCTCACTCCTTTTCTTATTTGCTTTTATCTTACGATGAGAATCCTAATCAATCGCAAATAAAAAGTAAAAAAAGAGTAAAGATTACCGCTGCAGACGATATCCGATACCCCAGACCGTCTCAATATACCCTTCATCTGTCACCTGCTTTATCTTCTTTCTGATATTGCTGATATGTACATCCAGCGTCTTTGTCTCACCCATATAAACTTCATCCCAGGCATATTCAAAAATCTCTTCTTTACTGAATACTTTTTTAGGATTTCGAAGCAGAAGCTCCAAAATCGCAAATTCCTGTTTTGTAACCCTGGGAAGCTCCTGCCCCTGAATTTCTATCTGAAACGTATCTCTGTGAAGCGTCATTTCCTTGCAGGAAAGCGTCTCCGATGTATCTTCTTGATTTCTGCGGCGCATCTGCACCAAAACCCTGGCAAGCACTTCTTCAATATTAAACGGTTTTGTAATATAATCATCCGCGCCGCTCTTTAGAAGATCTACTTTGTCATCCAGCTGATCCTTCGCTGTAAGAACAATGACCGGTGTCTTTTTGTTCTTCCGAAGAGAAGAAAGGACTTTTTCTCCCGGCATTCCCGGGAGCATCAGATCCAGCATCACAAGAGCATACTCATTTTCCTGAAAAAGACGCTCTGCCTCGGTTCCGGAAAATGCCTGCTCACAGTCATATCCTTCTTTGGTCAGAGCTTCATACAGCAGTTCATTAATATGGCCGTCATCTTCTACAATTAAAATCCGATCCACGCCTCTACCTCTTTCTTCAGTCTCTAATAAGCAAGGATTTCATATCCGTCTTCTGTTACAAGCACCTGTACTTCCCACTGAGCAGATGGTTTTCCGTCGTCTGTATATACTGTCCATCCGTCTTCATCATTTACAAATATTTTATCGCTTCCCATATTGACCATAGGCTCAATGGTAAATATCATGCCCGGTGCCATAACCATTCCTGTTTCCGGCTGTGAAACATAACTGACATATGGATCCTCATGAAATTCAATGCCGACGCCATGACCGCCGATTTCCCTTACAACGGTATATCCATTGGCAAGAGCGTGTTCATGAACAGCATGCCCCATATCTCCCATAAGCCCCCATGGCTTTACCGCATCCAGACCTGCCTGAACACATTCCTTTGTCACGTCCACCAGTTTTTTCTTCTCAGGTGATACTTCTCCAATACAGAACATCCTGGAAGAATCAGAAAAATATCCGTGATAGATTGTAGAAACATCGATATTTACGATGTCGCCTTCCTGAAGTACAACGTCTTCTGACGGGATTCCATGGCAAACCTGATCATTGACAGATGTACACACACTTTTCGGGAATCCTTCATAATTCAGCGGAGCCGGTATGGCTCCCCTGGACGTCGTCTGTTCATACACCCAGTCATCAATCTGCTGCGTTGTCACACCCGGTCCGATATGCTCTGCCACATAATCCAAAACTGCAATGTTGATTTTGCCGCTTTCTCTGATTCCGTCAATCTGTTCTTTGTTTTTTATCATATCATGAGAAGGAATCAGATGTCCTTCCTGTGCCATTTCCTTTAATCTCTCATCGAACTGATAGTGACACTTCTTATATTTTTTTCCGCTTCCACACCAGCAGGCACTGTTTCTTCCAATTGTTTCCATAATCACACACTTCCTTTTCATTATTGCTACTGCAATCCTACTACATAAAATGGAAAATGGCAACCGCGCCGGCAATTGACTTTTTACTTCAACTGTGCTATTTTTATAGATAACTGAAATAACAGTAACTTATTTGAAAGGATGTGCAGACCAAAGTGGAAGATGCCTCGACGAAAGCTTATATTCCATTAAAGCGTTTTAAGATTCATTCCAGATTCAGAAGATAGACTGCGGTATGGCTTTGTTTAGAAAAACACAGGTCATGCCTTTTTGTGTTGTTTTTTACATTGATTTTAAAAATTTTCTCATTTTGAAAGGATACATACATTTATGATACAATCAGCAATTTTACTAATTATTTTGATTTTTCTAAACGCGGTCTTCGCCAGTGCGGAAATCGCTGTTATTTCCATGAATAACTCAAAACTGAAAAAAATGGCAGAAGACGGAGACAAAAGGGCCGTGAAACTTTGCCGGCTGACCGACCAGCCTTCCAGGTTCCTTGCCACCATTCAGGTTGCCATTACATTATCCGGATTCTTAAACAGTGCTTTTGCCGCAGATAATTTCTCCGGTCCACTGGCAAATCTTCTGATGAAAACCGGCATCCCGGTTTCTGAAAGTATTTTGCGATCCGTTTCCATGATCCTGATTACGATCATTTTATCTTATTTTAATATTGTTTTCGGGGAACTGGTTCCAAAACGAATTGCCATGAAAAAAACAGAGTCTCTGTCTCTGGCTTTATCCGGTCTTCTCTATGGAGTTTCCAAGTTCTTTTTCCCTCTGGTTGCCCTGCTGACTGTTTCTACCAATGGACTTTTACGTCTGCTGGGCATTAATCCGAATGATAATGAAGACACTCTGACAGAAGAAGAAATCAGAATGATGCTGATGGAAGGAAATCAGCAGGGAATCCTGGAATCCTATGAAAACGAAATGATTCAGAATGTGTTTGAATTTGATGATATTTCTGCCCAGCAGATCTGTACCCATCGTTTGGAAGTGGATGCTCTGGATGTGGATGACAGCCTGGAAACCTGGGATAAGATCATCCAGTCTACCCGTCACACCTATTATCCGATCTTTAAAGAAAACAAAGATCAGATTGTCGGCATCCTGGATACCAGAGACTATTTCCGTATGGAGGTCCGCACAAAAGACTCTCTGAGAAAACAGGCCATTCATCCGGTTTACTTTATTCCGGAAGACATGAAAGCCGATATCCTGTTCCAGAATATGAAAAGCAAACGCACATACTTTGCAGTTCTTCTGGATGAACACGGCGGAATGTCCGGAATCATTACAGTACAGGATCTGATTGAAGAACTGGTCGGCGATATGTATGACGCCAATGAAACCACACCAAAAGAAAAAATTCAGCCGGTTTCAGAAAACTGCTGGAACATCTCTGGTGATGCAGAACTGGATGATGTTCAGGAAAGCGTTCAGGTGGAACTCCCAACCGATATGTACGACACTTTTAATGGATTCATCTGCAGCATTATCGAAATGATCCCCCGGGATGGAGAGCAATTCCAGTGTGCTTATAAAAATCTGGACATTCATGTGCATAAAGTAGAAAATCATATTATCCGTGATACAACCGTAACTAAAAACCCTATCATACATCAGGAGGAAGAAGACTCCTGATTTCCTACAGGAGGCAGATACTATGGCATTTGACGGATTTGTCATTTCAAATATTGTAACCGAACTAAAACAAAAAATCGCCGGCGGCAGAATTTATAAGATTTACCAGCCGGAAACCGATGAAATCACTCTCGTGATCAAAAAGGAACGAAACACGATGCGCCTGCATATCTCTGCAAGCGCATCTCTTCCGTTGATCTACCTGACAACAGAAACCAAAACAAATCCTATGCAGGCTCCAAATTTCTGTATGCTTTTACGAAAACATTTAAGCAACGGACGGATCGTTTCCATCTGCCAGCCGGATTTTGAACGAATCATCGACATTACCGTCGAACATCTGGATGAACTTGGCGACGTCTGTCAGAAGCATCTTATCGTTGAACTTATGGGCAAACACAGCAATATCATTTTTACAGATTCTGAAGGTATGATCCTGGACAGCATCAAGCATATTTCAGCCAACATCAGCTCTGTCCGCGAGGTTCTTCCCGGCCGCACCTACTGCGCACCGCCATCCAAGGGAAAACATTCTATTTTCATGCTGACTCCCGAACTGTTTGCCAATGAAATCATCAAAAAGCCGCTTAGTCTTACAAAAGCCCTTTATACTTCAATCACCGGCATGAGTCCATTAATCGCCAATGAAGTCTGTTATCGGGCAGGACTGGATGGAAATGATTCCACGGATTCTTTAACAGAAGAAGGCGCAGGCGGTCTTTATGGACAGCTGCTAAAACTGAGAACCGCCATTGAAGATGAGGACTATCATCCTAATATCATATATTATAAAGACGAACCAAAAGAATTTTCCTGTATTACTCTGACTTCTTATGCTGATGCTCAGGAAAAAGTCTTTGATTCCATCTTCGACGTCCTGATCGAGTACTTTTCTGAAAAAGAAAAATATACGCGGATGAAGCAAAAATCCGCTGATCTGAGAAAAATCATCCAGACCGCTCAGGAAAGAACCAGCAAAAAATATGATCTTCAGAAAAAGCAGCTGAAGGATACAGAAAAAAGAGAAAAGTATAAAGTATACGGCGAACTGATCCAGGCATATGGATATCAGCTGGAACCAAATGCGAAATCTCTGACCTGCATGAATTACTATACAGATCAGGAAATTACGATTCCGCTGGATTCTAACAAAACGCCTCTGGAAAATGCGCAGAAATATTTTGCCCGGTACAACAAGCTGAAGCGGACCTATGAAGCGCTTTCCAGTCTTGTTGTGGAAACAAAAGCAGACCTGGATCATCTGGAGTCCATCGCCACATCTCTTTCATTGTCCGAAGATGAAAAAGATCTGAATCAGATCAAGCAGGAGCTGACCGATTACGGATATATTAAAAGCCGCGGACATAAAGGAGCGAAAAAGCCGAAAAAATCAAAACCCCTGCATTTTGTTTCTTCCGATGGCTTTCATATGTATGTTGGAAAAAATAATTACCAGAACGATGAACTGACTTTTAAATTCGCCAATGGAGGCGACTGGTGGTTCCATGCCAAACAAATGCCGGGATCCCATGTAATCGTTCGGAAAGAGCAGGCAGAAACCCTTCCGGATGCAACCTTTGAAGAAGCTGGCAGACTCGCTGCTTATTATTCTCAGGGAAGACAGGCTCCTAAAGTAGAAATCGACTATATCCAGCGAAAAGAGCTGAAAAAGCCGCCAAAAGCTAAACCGGGATTTGTCATCTATCATACCAATTACTCTATGATGTGTGTGCCGGATATTTCAGGCATCCAGGAAATCAAGGAGAAATAATCAGGATCAGGTGTATTTTCACACACCTGATCCTTTATTTTCCTGTTTCCGCAGTTCATGATTTGCTGTCGCTGCTGCTACCACAGCTGCCATAATATGACTGATCAGAACCGCAGTCCAGATTCCATTGATTCCAAAGCCTCGATTTGATAAAATCCACGCCAGCGGCATTCTTATGATCATATAATACATTACCATACAGAACATACTCTTCGCGGGTCTTCCCATTCCATTCAGGCTGCCAAGAAAACAGTTGGTTACAGTATTTAAAACATATCCTATGCTGACAATTTCAAAATAAACACTGACAATGTGTGCCGCCGCATCGCTGTTTACAAATAAGTGTGACAATGGGCTGGAAAAGCAGATAACCAGTACAGATAACAAAGCCAGCACGATTATTCCATACAGCAGAGAAATCTTTATGTAGTCTTTTGCCCGGTCATATCTTCTTCCTCCAGTACACTGTCCAACGATGCTTGTCAGCGCCATATTCAAAGCCATTGCAGGATAAAATAAAATGGTTTCCAGCTTCCCTGTGATTCCATAGGCGGCAAGAGCTGAAATGCCGTATCCCGTTACCAGGGAAGTAAGAAAACTGGTGCTGACTGCCGGTATACTCTGCTGAAAAGCAGAAGGAATGCCTTTTTTGATAAAAGAAGGAATCAGCTGTTTATCAAAGCAGGATAGCCTGAAATGAAAAAGCCGTTTCCGATATAAATATATCATCATAAAAATGAGACATAAAATCTGAGATAACACTGTAGCCGCCGCGGCACCATTAAATCCAAAAAAATGAATAAACAAGGGATCCAGCCCTGCATTGAGCAAAGTACAGATCAGCATTGCGATTACCTGAAAGACACTATTTCCAAAACTTCTTAAAACTGCCGTAAAATAACAGTATAAATATACCGCCAGATACCCGAGTATATAAATTGCCAGATACTGATATGCCATCTGCATAACTTCTCCCGGCGTATGAAGCAAAATTAAAATCGGTTTTAATGCCGCCTCCAGCAGGATCGTCACTCCGGCAGAAAATACAACCGCAGCAATAAACGACGTCATAATCAGCCTGTCCACCCTCTCTTTCCTGTTGGCTCCAACTGCCTGAGACAATAAAATAGCCACACCATTGGCCGTTCCCATTGCAACAGAACTTAGAATCAGAATAACCGGCGTCGCATTCGTTAATGCGGCATAAGCCGTTTCTCCCAGCAGATTTCCAATCCAGAGACTATCCACCAGATTATACGCCATATTCAGAAACATAGCTGCCATCATTGGCAGAACCATTGCCGCCAGACACTTCTTTGTACTTCCTGTGATAAAATCAATTTCCATCGTACAGTACCTCCTCTAATGAATAAATTAATGAATGAATATCAGTCACTTTCAGTTTAAAATAAATTCCTGCCAGCCCAAAGCAGGAATCTTTGTGTTCGTTTATGAAAATTTTTTTATAAGTTCAAGTAAAAAACTGCGGATGCGTTCCGCTCTTTCTTCCGGGGAAATTTCCTGATTCAGCAGCACACCCAGCTGACCATATACACAAAAGGATGCCATTGTCTCTGGATCCTGTATATGAACAGCTCCCTCTTCTTCTGCAGCCAGCAGCAATTTTTTTACAACTGGCTGCAGTTTTGCGCAGACCTTTAAAGACAGCTGATAATGAAACTTTACATTCCCCTTTTTATGACATACTTTTTGTGCATAACTGTCATTATTTTCTGTTTCCAGGAATGTGGGCATATTTCTGATCAGCTCATCCAGTGACATTTTCTCATGCAAAATGCCGCAGATATGATCCACCTGCTTTTGGGCATACTGGTCAATGGCGACATCAAATAATTCTTCCTTGGAAGAAAAATACCGATAGCAGAGCCCCTGTGCCACATGCATTTCTCTTGCGATATCAGAAATCGATGTCTTTTCATAGCCCTTTTCATAAAACACTTTCATCGCGGTATCAATAATCTCCTGACGTCGTTCCTCCGGCGCCTTGGTTACTCTTGTCATGATTCCGGCTCACCTCTTTTCTGTTTTCTTTTCGTAACCGAGTATACCACATGCAGTCTGATTTTGTCAATGAATATTATTCATTCATTTTTTGTCATAAAATTACCCTCAGACAGATAGTTTTACGTTCTGCCTGAGGGCATCTGTTAATCTGAAATCATCCTTCAAGTCCTTCTTTATGAAGCATTCATTCTGTAATCCAATCTCATTTTATCTGCAATCAGTGCGATAAATTCTGAATTCGTTGGTTTTCCTTTTCCGGCACTGATCGTATACCCGAACATTTCTTCCAGCAGCTCTACTTTTCCCCTGTTCCATGCCACCTCAATGGCGTGCCTTATGGCTCTTTCTACACTGCTGGACGTCGTCTTATATTTCTTTGCAATCGTAGGATACAATAATTTTGTAATATAATTCATCATATTCACATCTTCGATTGCCATGATAATTCCTTCTCTTATGTATTGATACCCTTTTATATGAGCCGGTATTCCAAGATCTCTTATGATCTTTGTCACATCCTGTCTGATATCGTACTTCGCAGTATCAAAATTCCTGCTGTCTCTGATTTCTCTTCTCTGCTGATACTGAATCTGCTGATTCATGTATTTCATCCTTGTAATCTGTTCGATCCTGTGAAGCAGGATATCCGGCTGAAATGGCTTCATAATACAGTAATCAACTTCCATATGATTGATGCATTCAATTAATTTCTGCGTTCCTATAAAAGTTGTAACGATAAAGGAAGGCATATCTTTGTCACTTAGCTTTTCTCTGCATTTTTCAATGACTCCAAGTCCATCAATCATAGGCAGCATCGTATCAATGACAACGACATCAGGATGATGTTTCATAATATCTTCCACTGCTCTTACGCCATCGTTTACAACCGATGCGATTTCTAATTCATCCGCAAGCGTTTCTGCCAGTTTTTCCGATTCCGTCTGATTCGCATCCGCAATCAATACTTTTAGTTTCTTGTCCATATTTCCTTATCCTCCTCATGCATAATCTTTACCTAGCCACCCTATCTGAAGCATCTTTTTCTCATGATTGTATCATATCATACCCATACTCCAGCCTTATCTTGTCTGCAATCAAAGCAATAAATTCTGAATTTGTCGGTTTTCCTTTTCCGGCATGAACCGTATAGCCAAACAGGGCGTCAATTGTATCCATCTTTCCTCTGCCCCATGCCACTTCAATGGCATGACGAATCGCCCGCTCCACGCGGCTGGATGTGGTATGAAATTTTTCCGCAATTGCCGGATACAGCTGTTTTGTAATCGAATTTAAAATATCCATATCATATACGGCCATCATAATGGAATCCCTTAAATACTGATACCCCTTAATGTGAGCAGGCACTCCGATTTCATGAATCATATTCGTCACAATAATTTCCAGCTGGTTCCTTGTAATTTTACCAGATGGATCCTTCCATGCAACAAATGGTTTCGCAGATTCACTTCCTGCTTTTACCTGCTTGATCTTCCGGATGACCGTGTTGGAGTCAAACGGCTTTAAAATGAAATAAGACGCTCCAAGTTCGATCGCCTCCTCACATACATTCTCCTGCCCCATGGCGGACAGCATGATAACCGCCGGTTTCTTTTCCATGTCTTCTTCTTTCAGACGTTCCAGCACGCCAATTCCATCCAGTTTTGGCATGATGATATCCAAAAGCACGACATCCGGGTGATTTTCCTTGATAACTTCCACAGCAGCTTCGCCATTATCTGCACTTGCCACGACTTCAATGTCGTCTTCCTGTTCCAGCAGCTGGGTCATCATTTCAATGATCCTCTGATTATCATCTGCAATCGCCACATTAATCTTGCTCATATTCAGTCCTCCAATTCTGTTTTTATTTACAAGAATATTATATATTTTACCGGAGTTTACATACAAGCCGTTATCAATCGCAATTTTTCTTCATAATATATTAAAATCAACATATTTTTACCTAAAATCCTTGAAAAATGTCGAAAAAAATACCCCCAGCCTTCGTAAAAGCTGGAGATATCCGACGTACATTTCCTAATTTTGAAAAACCCCCTGTGAATCCGACTTTAAATCTTTAAAACAATCATGGAATCCCACTCGATTCCTGCCTGTCGTAATTTTTCTAAAAAAACCGGTTTCTGATCCGGATCTGTTTTCCACGCCAGACCGCATCCTGCAGAAATCTCTGACGGCAGGGGAATGATTCTTCCCGGGAGATCCTGTCCCTGACAGAATTTTTCCATCCTCATGGCCTCTGTTGTAGTGGAAAATGTAATGATCAGCTGTTCTCTTTTCTTCCGCATGTTCTTCCTTCCTTACGGTTTGATGATGGAATCCGCCTGCATCATCTTTTCGGTAATCACATACATATTGGTCACATCGCCGATCTTTAATTTCTCTGACAGCCCATAATAATTCAGACAGGTTCCACAGGTCAGGATTTCCACTCCCTGAGCTTCCAGCTGCTTCAGATCTTCCAGAGCCGGAGAGCCCTCACAGGTAAAAGGCGCTCCTCCATTGTAAAACAAAATAGTCTCCGGCAGTTCATCCTGCTGAGTTAAAGCATAAATGAATCCCTTCATTAAAACTTCTCCCAGTTCATCGTTCCCTTCTCCCATCCTGCCAGAAGAAATCACAACAATTTTATGGTTTCGGCTGTCTGGAATGCACACGGTTTCTTCTGCGGTATCTTCCTGCTTTTCCATACCTTCTCCGCCTTCTCCCACTGTCATGATTACCTGATATTTCTGTTCTTCCAGCTTTTGAGACTGAATCTCGTATCCTTTCTGAACGGCCATTTTCGTAAGATTCTGAACCGCAATCTCATTGTCTACCAGAACTTCCACCGTTCCAGGACCGTTTAACTCTTTAATTGCATTTTTTGTTTTCACTACAGGGATCGGACATGCATCTCCAATGGCATTTACCTTTATCATAATCTTTCCTTTCTACCGCTGACCGCGGACATAAATTTCTTTTTCCTTTTTCTCTGTTAATGTTCCCACTGCCGATGCCGGAAGTCCGGCTTCTCTCAGTTCCACCAGAAGTCTCTCCGCCTGATCCGGCGCCGCAGCGATCAGAAGTCCTCCCGAAGTCTGAGGATCAAACAGCACTTCTTCCATGGCGAACGGAACATGTTCAAACTCCACATATGGTCCTACATGATTGCGATTGCGCTGTCCTGCCGCCGTCAGCAGAAATTCATTGGCATAATCAGCCGCGCCGGAAATCACCGGAATCTGTTCTGCAATCACTTCCGCAGACAAACGTCCATCCAGCATTTCATGCAGATGCCCCAGAAAACTGAAACCGGTTACATCTGTACATGCATGAATCTCATATTTTCTGCAGATTTCAGAAGCATATTTATTCAGCTGGATCATGGAGCTGACTGCTTCCTTCATATCTTCTTCTTTTGCTTCCTGCACCCGGCTGGCCGTACAGACAATTCCCACACCTAATTTCTTCGTCAGAATCAGCACATCTCCAGGATATCCTCCGTTGTTGGAATAAATCCGATCCGGATGAACCAGCCCGGTCACTGACAAACCATATTTTACATCTGAATCCTGAATGGAATGGCCTCCTGCCAGAGTTCCGCCCGCTTCTATGACTTTCTCTGATCCGCCTCTCATAATTTCTCCCAGAATATTAAGATCCATAGTCTCGGGAAAACATACAATATTCAGCGCTGTTTTCACTTCACCGCCCATGGCATAAATATCACTCAGGGCATTGGCAGCCGCAATCTGGCCAAAAGTATACGGATCATCTACCATCGGAGGAAAAAAATCCAATGTCTGAACAAAAGCAGTATCATCCGACACTTTATAAACCGCCGCATCATCTCTGCTGTCATAGCCAATCAAAAGATTTTCATCTTTCGGACCCTTCGGCAGTTTTTCCAGAACTCTGTTTAAAATGCCTGCTCCAAGTTTTGCCGTGCATCCGCCGCCTTTGCAAAAAACAATCTTCTCTCCCATACTTCTCCTTCTTTCTTTCGTTTCCAGTCATAAAGCCGATCGATCAGCTGTCCAGCAGTTCAATAAATGCTCCGATCCTGGTATCAATCTGCCCCTGGTCCGTCATAGAATAATCTGTTGTAATTGCCAGATATGGAATATCTTTCTCCTCTGTGACAAAACGTTTTACCGCGTCCGATTCGATGGCAAACGTATGGCAGGCCTGCAGCAGCACTTCAATCACTCCGTCCGCCTGATATTCATCAATCTGTTCTCCCATGGCTTTAAAACGGCCCGGATTAGGACTCATCACAGAACAGTTTACCCGCAGATATTTTTCTGCAATTGCGGTAATCGGGTCTTTTTCTTCATCGATTGGATCCTTCTTTTCTCTCGGACCACAGCAGTTCTCAAAGCCGACAACATCTGCGCCTAATTCCTCAATCCGTCTGATTACTTTGTCAATCACTCCATGCGTTGGACATCCCGTGATCAGAATCCTCGGTCTCGATTTTTTCCCTTTATATTCCTTTTCATAAAGATCTGTTAATTCCCTGGTTCTTTGCTCCAGATACTTGATCTTTTCTTCTATATCAAAGGCATAATCATTGGATGTAACGACCGTATTCAGTTCGTATCCGGAAATCGGCGTCGGCTTCAGACGTCCAACTTCATAAAAATCAAGAATTGCTTTTCTTTCCCGGTTTCTTAAACGGATTGCCGCACGAAGTTTTTCTTCTGTAATCTTGATCCCATAAAAATCTTCCAGATCTTCTTTTACACTTTCCACTTCCGCCTTCCAAAACTCCAGCGCGCCTTTTCCTCCTGCTCCCGGAGGCAGCTGCATAATATGACAGTGTTTCAGCTCTCCCATCAGCTCATACATTTTCTTCTTTCCATCACAGGTTGTTTCTGCCAGCACCATATCCGAAAAATAGAAAAACGGACAGCGGTCCGTTGCCGCGGAACCATAACTTGCTTTAATCAAAGGACACAGATTTTTCGGCAGTCTCTTTTCCGCTGCCGGGATATTCTCTTCTCCAATTCCGCATAATACGACTGCGACTGCATCAGCTGCCTCAATCAGTTCCCATGGCGTATAAGTACAAAATACTCCCACAATTCTGCGTCCTTCTTCTTTTAACTTTTTGAGACTTAAAAAAGCCTTCTTCCTTGCCTCTGGATATGTAACAAAATCTTTGGGCAGTTTTATTTCTTCCATCTTTTTCTCCTTTACTTTTCCATTTTAAGGGCTGCCGCCGCTGCTCCAACCGCGCCTGCATATCTTGCCAGGGCGTGAGAACGGACCTCCCTGCCCAGCTGTGCAGATAAAAGTTCTATTAAATATTGATTTTCACAAAGCCCTCCGGTAAGAAACACCGGACGGTCACCATCTCCAAGTTTTGCATATTCCTGCTTCACTTTTCTGACAACAGAATCCAGAACACCCCAGGCAATGTTTTCTTTTGAGGTTCCTTTTCCGATCAGCGCAACAATCTCAGACTCCGCAAACACAGTGCACATGGAACTTATTTTTAGTTCCTCCGTCCGGTTTCTGGCGGCCGAATCCATCTGATCAATAGGCAGTTCCAGTCTGTTTGCCATGATCTCAATGAATTTCCCGGTTCCAGCCGAACATTTGTCATTCATAAAAAATTCTTCCACTCTGCCTTTTGTACAGGAAATTACTTTGGTATCCTGACCGCCAATATCAATCAGATTCATTGGCTCTTCTCCAAACAGAACTGCCGCTCCCTTTGCATGACAGGTAATTTCCGTTACTTTCTTCTGTGCTGCTTCAACAGCTTCTCTCCCGTACCCGGTCGAGACACACAGCGATTGTTTTAAGTCTATTCCCTGACACATAAGCGCTTCCTCAATCCTGGTGACTGTCTCGAAACTGCTCCACCCTGTAGGAAGAACAAATGTATACAAAATCTCCGCATTTTCATCTAAAACCGCTGTTTTTGCACAGGTTGATCCGATATCTATTCCGATATAATTCATATTCTGCCTTTCTTTTCAGCACTCACTGATATATTTCTTTTTAAAACCATTATACCATGTCTTTCATCTTCCTTTTATCGTGTTATTCGTTTTATCGATTCTATTAATTGATAAAATCGATAAATAGGATTACAATAAAAGAAAACCATATGCAAAGGAGATTTTCTGTTATGGAATTTCGTCATTTAGAAATTTTTCTTGCTGTCGCTGAGACAAAAAGTTTCTCAAAAGCCGCAAAACACCTGTTTTTGTCTCAGTCTACGGTAAGCTCTCATATTAAAAATCTGGAATCAGAACTTCAAAAGCCACTGTTTATCCGCTCCACAAAATCTGTGGAGCTGTCTCCGGACGGCTGTACCTTCCTGAGATATGCAAACTCCATACTGGAAATGAGAGAGGCCGCCCTGGAAGCCCTAAATGCCCCTTCTGAAACCATACTGCGCATCGGAGCTTCCACAATTCCTTCCGGATATCTTCTTCCCAGACTTCTTCGGGGCTTCCACGATTCTCATCCTCATACCTTTTTCGATATCCAGCAGGGTGACAGCGGGGAAATCCTGGAAAAAATACTGGACGGATCTCTGGAACTTGGTTTCATCGGAAAAAAAGAAGACACACCAAAGTGCGTCTTCCTGCCATTTTGTAAAGATGATCTGGTTCTTGCCCTACCGGCGAACCAGTACTATTTTCATTTGTTAAACCAGAATCCTCCCATACAGGAAATCCTGAAAGAACCTGTTATCTTAAGAGAACAGGGTTCCGGAACAAGAAAAGCTGCTGACCTGTATCTGGATTCCATTCATCTTTCTCCCGAAAACTTAAATGTCATCGCGCGAACCAATGATCTGGAATCCACTAAGCGAATGATCCAAAACGGCATGGGGATTTCCATTCTTTCCAAATATGCGGTAAAAGATCTGGAAGCCCAGGGAGTCATACTGACCCTCCCTCTGGAATCCGGCATCCATCGGTCTTTTTATATTGTATATCGGAAAGATAATCCCCTGAAATCTGCCTTTCAGGATTTTATTCAGTATGTAAAATGCCAGGACTTTTCATGATCTATTTTACAATTTTTACATGAGGATAAATCTCTTTGATCCGTTTATCAGGAAAATGGTCATCCAAAAATCGTTCCATCCGGTTTTCCGCTTTTTTCCCCTGGATGTGTCTTTCCGAATATCTTGACATGGCAAGTCCTGACAGCGCCATGTCAAGCGTCATGAAAATAAGGAATCCCCACGCAAGGATTTTCCCCGCTTTTTTCGGCAGCTTCTCAATCCATTTTGAAAAAAACGGATAAAGACCTTTCATCCAGATTACAGAAGCGAATCCCCAGAAAAAGCAATACAGAAGGTTAATTCTGCCGCCCAGATTAAATGGAATTTTACTGTAATCCCAGAACACAGTCCCAAAAACCATCTCGGAGAGGACACTGCAGATATACTCATAAGCTCCTCCCAGCAGCGTTCCGTAAATAAAAATAAAACGGTCACTTCGGTTTCGGTACTGATAGAGAATTGCTGTCAGAAGCACGCAGCCAAATCCCCATACAATGCTGAATGGTCCGAACACAACACTGCTGCGGCTCATAATAACGCCGTACTTCATATAACAGAAGATCGTCTCTATCACATCTCCAAGAAAGGCTCCCAGGAAAAAGATGCAGACCAGCTTGTAAAAGCCGCATCCCGCCGCAAAAACATCCGCTTCTGCTTCTGCCTTTTTGATTTCCTTCTCTCTCTCCAGTTTTGCCTTCAGAATTGTCCTGACATCCAGCAGAGGATAGGCCTTTTCAAGATGCTTCAATATCCATTTTGTAACGCCTTCTCCCATCATATCCGCTGTCTTCTGAAGATTCTCTGACACCTGATATACCAGTGACAATTTACGGATATGGGACTTGATCTTAAGGATTCCTGTTACTGTACCCGCCAGATCAATGATAAGAACCACTCCAAGAATGATCAGCAGGATCCCTCCGATCGTTTTCGGAATCAGTAAAGTCGCATCTTTCAATATAGGATTAACCACCCGGATCATCAGAACCGCCAAGGCGCCCCAAAGGGCTGTATAAGGAAGATTGACATATCCGCTGAAATGATATTTTCTCCTGGAATAATCCCACCATTTATGATGGAAAATCTTTTCCAGTAAAAATCCTGTGAAAAATGTCATGACAAAGGACAGAATCGCTCCTCCGAGAAACAGGAAAAAAACGCTTTCTCTTAATTCTGACAGAAAAATCGTAAATACTACGGCACTGACTCCGTACGAAGGGCAATAAGGTCCATACAAAAAACCAACATCAACGAACTTCTTCGTTCTTACTGCCGCTGCCGCCGTGGCAAACAGCCAGCCCAGAAACGAATACAGTACAAAAAACCACATCAATTGATAAAATGTTTCGTTCATTATAATATCCTTTCCAAAATCCTATTGTTTATGTCATATCATACCGATTTTTGTCGAAAAAAACAACCCTGACATAAAATCTGATTTGAAAAGGCGAAGATCACTTGTCTTAACTGCCTTTTTTCATCCTTAACTGAAAATCTGAATCATAATACAGATTCAGGTCTCTGCAGATTCTGTCATTGATCTGCATCAGCGCCTCCCTGTATTCCTTATACTTTGGGGATAATTCCATCATGGCCGGAAGAAAAATATCATTATATCCACAATCCTGGAGCCGTTTCATAAAGCGGCGCTGGGATATGAATGCCGGATGATATCGAAAGAAAAAGCTGTTTTTCATTTTCACATTCTGCTTTGTCTGTTTTTTCAACTTCTCATATGATTCCTCTGTGGGATTCAAATAATCTTTGATCTGATCGTCCATCTTTTTTATCATGGTATCCAGCGATGGTTTCGGCAAAAAACGGTACATGATATAAGAACTCACTTTCATAAAAAACGGAATTTTAATATCAGCATTGTCTAAAAAATCCACAATACGATCATATGCTTCTTTCTGCTCCTTTGTTTCCATTGGAATCTGCAAATACGGAAGAAAATGATGCAGGAAATAGTACCCATAGAACCCCGGAAACATATCTTTCAGTTTTTCTCCTATGGTCTTATAATCAATTACGCTGCAGACACTTTCTATTTCTTTTGTCTGAATATATTTCTTTAATTCTTCCCATTGAACGGTCAGCTTCCGGATTTCCTGTTCCTTTTCGCTGCTGATCTGATCAAGCAGTCTGTCATCCCCTTCTTCCAACAATATTTTTATCTCTCTGATTCCGATTCCAAGTTTCCGGTACAAAGAAATCTTCTCCAGTATCTTAACATCTTCCGGGGTATAGTTACGGTATCCATTGCTGTCTTTCTTAACTTTCAGCAGACCTTTTTCTTCATAATATTTTACTGCTCGTTTGCTGAGATCTACTTTTCTCACAACTTCATTTAATCTCATATCCTGAACCTCCTTACAGTTTTAATATAAACCTGTACGCAGCGTACAGGTCAAGAGATAATATGATATAATGCAGACATGGAGGTATTTACACATGAACGACCGTCAATTACATTCTTTTCTTCTGGCAGCCGATTCCGGAAGTTTTTCCAAAGGGGCACAGGCCGCTTTTATTTCCACTCCGGCTCTGGTGCAGTAGATCAATTTACTGGAAAAAAATATCGGGTTCCCATTATTTTACCGCACACACCAGGGAATTTCCCTGACGCCTGCAGGCGGGATCTTTTATGACGCTTCCAGAGAAATCCTGCAGACTTATGAAGACGCCTGTGCCCGGGGACGTGAAATCAGCCGGACAGAAAATGATTCTCTCACAATCGCATATCCTCCGGAACAATTTCCGCCATTTATCCTGAAAGCATATGAAACCTTCTTACAAGATTTTCCAAACACTGCCGTTACATTTCTTCCGATGCCGTACAACGAGCATATTGCTAAAATCGCAGGCGGAAAGGCTGACTGTTCGATTCTCGCAGAACCACGGAAAGAATGTCTGGGGGATCTGATCTTCACCAAACTATTTGAAGACACCTATAGTTTCTGCATGAGGCCGGAACATCCGCTTGCGGACCGCAGCCTTCTTAAAGCCGATGATCTGACAGATGGTTCTATCTTATGCGGAAATTATTATTATATGAAATATCCTTTCCACCAGCAGCTGTCTGCCGTCTCCAGCCGCATACAGGTGCTGGACAGCGAATACGATATGTCCATCCGCTCCAAAGTCCTGCTGACAGATGATATTTTCGCGATTCACTCCCGCTGGAGCAGCCAGTACCAGTCCTTTCTTACCGTAGTCCCTTCTGATCTGCCTGCCGGACCTGTCGGCGCGGTCTGCAGGAAAAATCCGTCTCCGGCCGTCACTCATTTTTTATCTTATTTTTAGATGAATTAAAACAGGGCAGACCCGTCGAATCTGCCCTTCCATTATTGAGGTTATAAACGCTGTCCCCCGTCAATTCCTTTGAACGCAGAATATCCGTCATCTGCCATTACCGTCGTTCCATTTACCGCAGACGCCTCATCGAGAGTCATCAGATAAAACGACGCCGGCAATCTCTTCCGGCTCTACAATCCGGCCTTTCATATGAAGGGAAGCTCCAATTTTAGCTACCGTATCATCAATCATCTCCGTTCTGACCCAGCCTGGTGATACGCATACCACTCTGATTCCATAGCCTGACAATTCTCTGGCCAGACTCTTCGTTACCATTTCTACCGCTCCTTTGGAAGCATGATATCCTACGGATTCGGAGTTTGCCATAGTTCCGCAGATAGAGCCAATATTTACGATCGTACCTTTCTGCTGATCCGCCATATATTTACTCACGGCATGTATCATATGAATCGTCCCCATGACATTAATATCCATCGTTCTCCGGATATCTTCCATATCTGCTTTGAAAAAACTTTCTCTCCTGCTTACAACTCCGGCATTATTGACTAATACATCAATACGGCCATATGTATCCATCGTTTCATCTACCACTTTTCTGCACTCTTCATAATCCTGCACGCAGCAGTGTTTCCAGGTCACTTCCCCGAATTCAGAAAGTCTTTCCTGCGCACGAAGGCCTTTTTCCTCATTGGTACTTAAAATTACCACCCGGCAGTCTTTCTCCAGAAATAATTTTGCGGCCGCATATCCGATTCCGGCGCTTCCTCCGGTTATAATAACTACTTTTTTCTCCATCATTCATTCCTCTTTCTTCTAAACGATAACAACTAACTTCGTTAAAATATTATCATTTATCGAAGGAATCGGGAATTAGATTCTTCTTAAACAGTGTAAAGTTAAAACTTAATACTTCTGCCTGCTTTCCTGTTTCTGCTGCGTTAAAAGCCACCCAATCCCCGCCGAGGTTCTCTCAGCGGCATTCTGAAAATGATTTCCCGGATTTAACTGAAATACTGTCTGAATTCCTTTCTCCCGGTAAAATCTTTCTATCTGTTCCGTATTTTTACGCACCGTTTTCATATACGGATTGCGTGTCCTGCTTTCTTTGCTTCCCACAGAAAAATATATACATTCCGGTTCTTTTGCCATTTCATGAGAGAATACATAATCTATAATTCCCGGGAACCACAGAGATCCGGATATACTTGCCGCCCTGGAGAAAAGATCCGTCTGATACAGCGCATACACGGCAAAAAGCCCTGCCAGTGAGTATCCCGCCAGTCCCCTCCATGAAATTTTACCTGTTATTCTTCTCTCTGCTTCAGGAACAATGGTTTTTGTCATGAAATTCAGATATTCATCTGCTCCGCCGGTACATGGCTCGGCGTTTTTGGAAATCGGAGGCGCATCCCATGGCGTCATATCATGATTCCAGTCAAGACCGCTGATTGTTATCAGTGTAACTTCCGGACATTCCTGCTGCTTCAATATTTCATATATCTTATCGTTTCCTTCTTCCATGACAGTATTAAGATAAATCACAGGGACATCCGCTGTATTCGCCTGATAAATCGTGACCTTCTTCTCGTCTATGGTAAATGAATTCATCTCTGATGTCTCTCCTTTCCCGGCATTCAATGACCTGTCTTTATTTCTGAATTCAAAACCGTACTGCTTTCTATCTCCAGATATCTTCAGGATTGTTCTTCATATTTCTCATGCTGTATTCTGCACTTTTTGAGATAACATGCGATTCCGTATATGTGAATTGTTTCCATACCATCATCCTGCAGTCGTGTCATATATTGCTTGTCCCTGACCTGTCTGATTGCTTCTCTGCATGCCTTATCAAGATTTCTATTTTCCGCATACTTCACTTCTATTACACATCCAATGCTTTTTTCCGGTATTTCAACAAGTATATCGCTGTAACCTTCACCAGATTCCGGATTGGACAGCACAATCCAAGTATCTTCGCTTCCAAGGATTCCAACCAGCATACCATGATAAAAAGATTCTTTGCGTCCCTTTCTTACAGCACTGTCACGAACACTAATGGATTTTCTTAAATATTCTCCGAATATCTGCTGCATTTTCTCTGCGTCTCCATCCTCTGCCGCTTTGCAAAAAGATTGAAGTTTTCCGGCATCACTTTTTATTTTCTTCGAAAACCAGGTCAAAATCTGCTGTTCAAAAATAAGCCTGACCTCACGATTTGGAATCTTTAAAGTATGTCTTCCGCCAGCCGGCTTTTCCCCATCTGTCAGATATCCTGTATTATACAAAAGACTCCAAAGATATTTTATCCGCTCCCCTTTGTCTCCTGACAATAAATCCTGATATGTCATTTCCGGGATGATCTCTTTTTGTATCTGTTCCCCTGATACCAGCAGTTCCAATTCTGCCTTTACCGTTCCATTCGAATGTTCTATGATTTCTCTGACAGTTTCATTTCCACTGCTGTTTGCCCAGTAAAGAACCGGTTCTGCCTCAGAGTCTGTCAAATGATCTGAAATATAATTTAAAACATCCCATGGACAGTATATACTTTCCCGGCCAAAATGATATCCATTATACCATTCTTTTACTTCTTCAAAGCAGTATGACATTCCATAGTATGACAGTAATTTTCTCACCTCAGTATCTGTAAATCCAAAGTACTGCGCATACTGTACATCTGATATTCCATGTACTTTGAAGTTATTTAATCCTGTAAAAATACTTTCTTTGGATATACGAAGACATCCTGTCAGGACGGCAAAGTACAATGCCTCATTGGTTTTTAATGCCATGCTGAACATTGATCTGATCAGCGAAATCATCGGTTCATAATAATGATCCTGGTAAGCCTTGTTCAATGGAACATCATATTCATCAATCAAGATGATAACTTTTTTGTTATAATGCTTATATAGTAATCTGGACAATACTTGAATACTCTGGCAAAGATCCACAGGCCGGTCAAATTCCTGATTCAGAAGTTTCAAGAGAGATGCTTTGTCGTACTTTGTCAATCTGTCACTATCCAGCAGCCACTGCAGCCGGATTGCCTCATTATACAGCACACTGCACAAAAGATCATAGGACATCTGATAAGAATCTCCATCCACGTCTTTCAAGCTGATCGAAATAACAGGATATTGTCCCATATATTTGTCACATAATTCTTTCTCCTTTGTAATCTGCAGTCCCTCAAACAGCGCAGGGTCTGCACCAATCTCGAAAAATGAACACAGCATATCCATATTCAGTGATTTTCCAAAACGGCGGGGACGGGTAAACAAATTTACTTTTCCCCAGGAATTTAATAATTCCCGGATGAAACTGGTTTTATCGACGTAATAAAAATTTTCTGACCGTATTTCTTTAAATTTTTCAATTCCAACCGGGATTTTCCTTTTACTCATTCCGTCTCCTCCTTTCTTTGACGCATATAACTTCTCTGTTATTATACATCATAGAAGGGAGGAAAAAAACTCCCTGTCATTAACGAAACAATCCACTCCACCATGTTTTTGTTCTCCGGCACATATTACTCCAGAATCCGCCGCTGTTTCCCTGATCTTCCTTCTCTGCTTCTGTGCTCTGAGTCTCTGCCGCAGGCGCTGTGCCAGTGGTTGTAAACGTTTCCTTTGCTCCCTGATATTCTTTTCCGTCATAAATCACATAGAACCGATAGCTGTAAGCAGTACCAGGTTTTAATGTCACACCTAATTCTCCATTGAAATCATACCAGATATTAAATCTGCTTTCATTTCTGGAACAGTTTTCCTGATGACGTTTGATCAGGTTTCCATCTGCATCGTAAATATAGCATCCTACTGTGTTTACCTGAAGTCTCTCCGGATTGTTCACTTTCGTATGGATGACCGCATTGGTGTCATACCGCTCCAGGCTGTGATAATTGAAAGAAAAGTTGTGGGTTCTGGCTGTTTCTGAACTGCTGCCGGTATTTCCGCTCCAGCGGAAGAAAGAATAACGGCTGTCATTTAAATCCACTTTGGCTCCCACCCAGGCTTTTGTATAAGATCCATCCCATGCATTCTGCTGAATTACCGTTGCTGTATTCCCATCGACTTCTTTTACAATTGCCCAGTGTACGCTTTGATTGTCCCTCAGGATATCCCCCACTTTCGGACTGTTTGTTTCATAAAAACTTCCCTGATCCACCAAAGGAACTGATGTGGTGGAATTGAGATTGTATACATTTCTGCCGTACACCTGACTATAGAAACGTTTTACAAACGCTGCGCAGGAATAGGTTGTATCCGTATTGGTTCCATAATCATACGGCTCATACAAGGCGTCTACGGTTACACCATTCACTGTGATACTATCAACTTTTCCACCTGAAATGGAAACAAAGCTTCCATTTTTCATATCCGCCGATGCTGTTCCCTGCATTGCTGTCATGCTGATTACCATCGTCGCTGCTGCAATCCCAATCCTCATTCCTCTAAACAGCCATCCTCTTTTTAATAAGTCTTTCCTTAACATATCGAATTCCTCCTTATTCTTATCCTCTATTTTCAGCTTTTACTGTTCCGCTGTTCTTGATGGTTTTATCATATCTTCTGATTTGGAAAATTTGTTTTTTACAATTCCAGATTATAAAAAAATCGCCAGCCGGTAATCGACTGACGACATTTTTTGTTTATTCCAATTCTTCATTTGGCGTGGAGGCGACTTTTTCAATCTCACTGCTGATTTCTTTTACTTTATCAGACGGTTCATAGTCTTCATCTCCATATAGATAACTATGAAGTGCTTTCGCGTTACTTTCCAGCGTCACCGGCACTGCATACCATGTACCGTCTATGGTTCCGCCCCATAACCTGTTCGGAAAGCCTTTTGTTTCTTCCATATTATATTTGGCAAGATAAGACAGAATCTCAGTTACTTCCCCGGATGAATAGTTGGTTCCAATCTGATCCATCATCTTGTCCATAATCTGCAGCAGTTTCGTAGTACTCTGCTTCTTGGCGGCCTCAAACATCTGAAAGAGAACCGTTCTCTGGCGTTCGGCACGCTTATAATCTCCGCCTGCTGTATATCGGATCCGTGTATAGGCAACTGCCTGCGTTCCGTCTACTTTCTGTGTTCCTGCCGCTGTCAGATGTGCAGAGCTGGTACCATTATCCTGATTCATCTCATCAATATAACCATTGATATATTTTAGCTCCGAAGAAGTGATATCCAGCTCGATTCCCCCGATGTCATCAATCACTTCAGCTGCATTTCCAAAGTTTACGGTAATATATTTGCCAATCTCAAGATCAAAATTACGGTTTATGGTATCCATTGCAAATACAGGTCCGCCATAGGCATGGGCATGAGTTATTTTATTCAGACCGTGTCCGTCAATGTCCACATATGTATCACGATATATAGAAGCTACTTTGATCTCTTTTGTCTCATGATTCACATTTACCACCATAATAGAATCCGACCGGGTTCCTTTTCCGACATCATCAGACCGGGAATCTACACCAAAAATCACGAAAGTGTCTGCTCCTTCCGTGATTTCAGAGTATTGTTCAGCGGGTGCATCTTCTTGTCCGCCTTCCTTTTGTCCTGTCTCTTTCGTTTCCGTAAAAAAGATCAATTTCACAAAAACCACACATGCCAGGATGATCAAAAGAATTAAAATCTTATTTTTGTTTTTTCTTATGTTTTCCATGGGAATATCCCTCACTGTAATAGCTGTATTTATAATATCCGCCGGATACCTGGTCTACCTTATTTAAAACAGCTCCTAGAATCTGAACATTTCCTGTTCTCAACTGTTTTACCACATCCTGCAGGATTTTCCGCTTAATCACTCCCTGTTCAATGACAACGATCGTTCCATCTGT
The DNA here is from genome assembly GCF_016586355.1 of Anaerostipes butyraticus. Taxonomy (GTDB): domain Bacteria; phylum Bacillota; class Clostridia; order Lachnospirales; family Lachnospiraceae; genus Anaerostipes; species Anaerostipes butyraticus. Next base: position 226,591 of record NZ_BLYI01000006.1, on the reverse strand, counting down.
GTGCTGTCCGATAATAACAGCATCCACAACCAGCCCCAGCGGAGGGGTATCGACGATCACATAATCAAACTTCTCCTTTATCTGCTCCATAAATGTACCAAACAGATCAGAGTTTAACAGCCGGATCGGATCCGGCACAAGCGGACCGGCAACGGTCAGATAAAAGTCATCATATTCTGTTGCATAAATAATATCTTCTTTCCCGGCCTGTCCGGTCAGATAATGAGAAAACCCTTTCTCGATTCCTTCTATGTGATACTTTGCAACCAGAGTCGATTTTCTCAGGTCCGCATCCAGCAGTAATGTTTTCTTTCCATCTGCTGCCAGTGTTTTTGCGAGGCTGAAAGCAACGGAGCTTTTTCCTTCATTCATGACACTGCTTGTTATGGAAATGACTTTAATTCCTTCCCCGCAAAATGCCACATTGGTTTTTAACTGGTTTAATCCTTCTTTTAACTGATAATCTCCCTGGTCCGGGATGTTCATTTTTACTTTTTTCATATCGCTTCTTTCACCTTTCTGACTTTCTTCCTGCGTTTTTCATCTCCCCTGGCCAACGGCAGTTTTGCAAGGGTGTTAATCTTCAAATATTTTTCAATATCCTCTTCTTTTCGAATCGTATCATCAAAAATGAAACGAAGCGTTATGTACCCGCCAGATAATACCAGCCCGATCAGAGCGCCAATAGCTGTGTTTTTCTTCAGGCTAGGGCTGTCCGGCGCATCTGCAAGATAAGCATTTTCTATGATCGCCGGTTTTTTCGTATCCATTTTGGAAGAAACTGTACTCGCTGTGATCTTCGCAATCTCCTGTGCGATTTCTTTTGCTTCTTTCGGGTCTTCATCTGTAACCGTAATTTTCAGAATTCTGGTATCTGCCGGATTCTCAACAGCAACCTTTCCACTCAGCTGCTGATCATCCATTTTCAGATCCATACTGTCAATGACCTGATCCAAAACAGTTCTTGTCTTTACAATCGCCATATAATCCTGGGTCAGCTGGGTTTCTTTCGTCAAATCCCGCAGACTGGAGATTCCATCACTTGACGCAACATACAGCTGCACAGAAGAAGAATACACTGGTGTAATCGCAAATTTTGTGATCACACCGGCTGCTCCGGCAAATATAACCACGGTGAGCAGAATGATCAGAATCTTGCTTTTTAAAATTCTGAATAATTCTCCCAAATCAATTTCGATCTCATCGTTTTCCAATTCATACATGTCTCTTTCTCCTTATATGTAACTTCCTTCTATAACCTTCTTTGCGTAAAACCCAAATTTATTTTGCTGTCCCTCTTTTTTATTCAGCATTCTGTATGCCCGTTCCAGATTCGGACTCCTTGTCTCCATGTCGTGGCAGTCACTGCCGATAAAATATACCAGACCTTCTTTCAGCAGTTTCCTGCAAAACAATGTTTTACGATATGGAAATCTTTCCAAAATGCTCTGCGCATTAATCTGAAGACAGGCGCCTGATTTCATCAGCTCCCTGACCGCCTTCATACAATTTCGAATGGAATCATACCGCTCAATATGCGCAATAATCGGAAGGTATCCGGCATAGACCATGTCGTGGACTGCCTGAAAAATATCAAAATAGGAATCCCCGGTTCCAAATTCCACCAGCACATACTTACTGCCTGCCATGGTCAGTGCTTTCCCTTCTCTCAAATGCTGTATCGTATTGCTCTGATAGTATAATTCACTTCCAAGATACAAATTGATTTCCGGAAAATGTTTTGAAGCTTCTTGCTGTATCTTCTGAAATCTCTGTTCCAGAACCCTTCGATCTACATATCCATATTTATGACCATAATGAGGCGTCAGAAAAATATCCTGCACTCCCTGTTTCCATTCCTCTGAAATCATATCCATGGAATCGCTTAATGTCTGTGCTCCATCATCCACCCCATATAAAATATGTGTATGTATATCTGTCAGTTTCATAGTATGCCCTTCCTTCTCTAACCCTTTATTCTGTTATTTTTCTCCCTTCCTGCTGATTCTGCTTCTATATTTCTTGTGATATCAGCTTCTTATTAAATCTGAATACAGATCTTTCGGATAAACACCGTCGGCAATCAGCTTCTTAAAACTTTCTGCCACGTCTGCTTTATCCTCTTTATAAGTAACCCCAAACCAGGTATCATTGGTCTTTAAGACTTTAACCATACACTTCTGTTCTCTTAACAATCCGCCAATCAGTGTCGGCAGCAGATACTCTGCTTTCAGTGGATTTTCCGGAACATCCTCCTGGAAAAACGTCTTAAATTCCTGCTCCAGCACAGTCAAAAATGCCGGATCTTCATTTTCCTTTGCCGGGAATCCCCAGAAATTCATGGAAACAAAAGATTCAGGATCCAGTTTCACACCATCGGCTTCGGCTCCTGTTTCTCCTGATGCAGGATCCACTGTTTTTACAATGTTTCCGGTCTCTGCCACATCCAGGAGATGGGTATGCCCTTTCTCTACACTGCATACCCCTCTGGTCACTCCGCCATTATCTGAGAGTGTATTCTTCAGAATGAAACCTGCCATGGCAAGGGCTGTTTCCTCATGATCCAGCACCAGCCAGTCATGCAGCTGGCGGAATGCCTCTTTCCCATAATAATCATCAGCGTTGATGACCGCAAAAGGCTCGTGAATCAGATCTTTTGCCGCCAGAACAGCCTGTCCTGTTCCCCAGGGTTTTGTACGTCCTTCCGGAACCTGAAAGCCTTCCGGAATGGAAGTCAGATCCTGAAAAGCGTAAGCTGTTTCCACATTTAAAGACTGACAGAGTTCTTCCACACGACTGCCGATCCGTTCTCTGAAATCTGCTTCGATATCCCTGCGGATAACAAAGACAATCTTATTGAAACCTGCCTCAATGGCATCGTGAATGGAATAATCCATGATAATTTCATCATTTAAGCCAACCGGCTCTAATTGTTTGATACCGCCGCCGAAACGAGAACCGATACCGGCAGCCATGATAAGTAGTGTAGTATTCATTTGTTTCTCCCTTAATAAATAATTGTTATCTTTTATATTTTTAAATTTACATAAAACAATATATAAGATTGCTCCTAATAATCCGCCAAAAGTATTTTGCGCTATATCTGATAGTTGAAAAGTCCCTAATCGTAAAAATAGTTGTAAAAGTTCGATTATTATTGAAAACAAAAACGAATATTTCAAAGTAATACGTATCACTTTGTTTTCACTTTCATTTCTCTTCAAAAAATTAAATCCCAACCACCAAAAAAGGGTTAATGGAAAAAATAATAAAATATTTAAAATCCCTTCTGCATTAACTTCGCCTGACGAAGTATATAATCCCCATTCCCCAATTACATTTTCCCATGGTGACTTCCAAATATTTCTACAAATCAAAGTTCTTGACAAAACCATAAAAAAATAAACAAAAAATATAAATTTCCATATTTGTCTGTTATCTGATTTTAATTTATTCCATAATTTTTTTAGTGATATTGCAATTCCTTCTCTTTCAAGATTGGGTAAAGCTAACATTGTAATAACAGCAAATATTATTCCAAAACCCAGATATTGATATACCGAAAAAAACAAATCATTAAAAATTATCCTCACGTTCATCCCTCATTATATGTTATTTTCACATTTCAAAAATTATTTATATTCTATTCTTAATAATTGAAAAGAATAATTTTTCTTTATCCTTCAAGTATTTATATGGTAATAATTTTTTATTTCAGGAGATACTATGGGCCTTTATATGTTTTTAATCAACACAAATCGCACTAATACAACGGGTCAACTTATTCCAGATACCTCCATAATAAAAACTGATCATTGATCTGGCAAAATCCATAATCAGTTTTTCTTCAGACTGTTTTCCACTTGCTTCAGACTGCCATAAAGAATAAAGAAACTTTCCGTTTTTCACTTTAACAACATAGCAACTGAGCACAAGGTCAATTGTTTTGTCATCTTCCATGATCTTTATCATGATTTCAAAACGATTCAGCGGCATTCTGTCATCCACATCCAGAAACGCAATATAATAAATATCCTGTGACAATAGAACCCCCATAATTTCTTGCATCAGAAACACCGCTGTTTTCCTGATACAGGTAAATAAATCTACTGTCTTTTTCTGCAAACTCTTTGCAGATTTCTCCGCTGTTATCTGTTGACCCACCATTAACCATAATGACTTCAATATTTGTAAATGTCTGATTTCTGATATTCTCCAACAAATCATAAACTACATCCTGAGCATTATAAACCTGAATAATAACGGTGCTTTCGGATAGCTGTTCATATTAGTTTTTCCTCATCTCTCATAATGCCTCCCCATTCAATACTATCTTTACTCAAACTCCACTTATGTACTATCTATTGTAAATAATATTTATTCGCGCTTTCCTGTAATAATTAACACAAATCGCTGTAAGATTGTCTTGACTTCTTCTGAATATAACAACAATATGATTCCACATATTATAAGCTGTACCAAATAAAGCGGTATGGAATCTGCAAACCACAGCATTAATACTGTCTGAAGAAATAGCAGCACATATGATAAAATGTCACGCTTCAGCCGTATCTTAATAACAATATATTTTCTAATATAATACAAATTCAAAAGCCACATGATAAAATATGCAACGGCAGTAGCAATCGCTGCTCCGATTGCACCAATCCACAAAGTAAGAATGATGTTCAGAACCAAGTTAATCAATGCACCGACAACTGTTATCTTTCCCTGACTTTTCGAATCCTTGACCGCCTGAAAAACACCACTGAAAACTCCGATCAAAGCTCCAAATACAACTGCCATCATTAAAAACGGAACATAGCGCCATGCCCCAAAGAAATCCTTTGCATATAAAAACCGTGCCAACAGACGAGTCAACACAATCATTAACGAACACCCAAAAACCATCACCAGATTATAAAGACTATATATATTCTTAAAAAATCCATCGGCATCTTCCCTGTCGTATGCCCGAACTGTAGATAATTGCCAGGCGGTATTAAAAATCGTCTGAAAAACAGACAAGATAGAAGGAATCTTATAGCCGACAGAATATACACCATTTGCAGCAAGACCACAAATCCACGTTACAACATATCGGTCAGAAGCATTATTAATCCACCAGCTGATTGAGTTTACTACCAGTGGTTTGCTGTAAGACAACATTTCTTTCTCTTTTGACTTTCTTAGTTTGGAGAACCGTATATACTTCCATATTTTTATTCTTACACTCAAATAGATGCTTGTGGTCAGCAACCCGATAATATATGCCAGAAAATATCCTGTCAGTCCCAGGCGAAAATATAATAAAAATACGATATTCAGTGTGATCATCACTGCAGAATTAAGAACACCTGAAACTGCTATATCCGCAACATGGTCAATCCCTCTTGCGAATGCCTGAAGCAGCTGCTGAGAAAGCATGACAATATAATACATGCAAAAAAATACAATATTATCATTGATAAAAGGAAACAGTTCCAAATAATAATTTAGGACAATACATGCAATGAAAATAATGCTGCTTCGTATAACGATCCTTAACGATATACTGAATATTTCCTGCTGATCCGCATTTTTGTCCAGTGAAAAACGTAATGTTGATTCCACAATACTCATTGTTAGAATCGGAATCAGCAAACTCACTGTTGTATAGGTTAGATCAAACGTACCATATTCTGATGTACTTAAGACACTGGTATAAAGCGGAACCAAAAAGAATGTCAGAAGTTTTGTTCCAAAACTGCTTAATGTAAGAAGCCCTATATTCTTTATCAGATATTTATATTTTCCCATTCCGTTCACACACCTCATCTGTCATTCACGAGTATTTTTTCTTCCATTGTTTTTTTGTGTATCCTATATTTTTTCTAATAATCAAAGCACCTTTTTTCAAAGGATTTTTGACATGCTTCGTATGCATAAAAACATACCCTTTTCTGCTCATATTCCAGTTTTGTGTATACCAGTGAATGGCATATGTTTCTTCTGTATCGACGATACAATCATAGGATTTTTGAGCATTATATGGTGAAAAATAATTGATAGGATATATTTTGCAATGCTGAAAATAGTCTGGCTCCCGATCTATTACATATTTAAAAATAATCGGATTATTAATAAAGCGGACATTCCAGATTTCCTCATCATAGAATCTCAGCAGCCTCTGCATCAGATTATTCCCTTTTTCTGCTCCGATCACGGCCGTTCCAATATAGTCACCTGCTTCATATCCCATAAAGACAGAATCAGATAAAAAATCATCGAATACCTTTACTGCCTCTACGTCTGTATCCATATAAATGCCGCCTTCCTGATACAACACATGCAAACGAATATAATCCGACACAAATGCCCATAACTTTAATTCACAGCATTTTTTCAAAAACCTGTTCTTCTTACAGAGCGTTGGCAAATCTAATGTATCTTCATTCCACTCTATGATCTCATAATCCGGCATCACGCGTCTCCAGGAATTAATACAGATTTCCGCTATTTTCCCTTTCGGTCCTTTTCCTATCCATATATAATGAATCTTTTTCGGTATCATGTTGTCCTCCCATCCCAACAGTCCTGCAGTTTTTTACTTTCTTTTCAGCGGTCTCGCAGGAACACCGACAAGAATGGCTCCTTTTTCCAGACACGAATCTACAACAACTGCTCCTGCCCCAATTGTCACATTTTCTTCAATCTGTACATCGCCGATTACTTTTGCACCGGCTCCTATATCAACGTTATCTCCAATCCTCGGAACTGCATTATCTTTTCCGCTGTTCCCAATTGTGTTGTTTCCATGTAATTTGCAGTTTTTTCCAAGTCTCGCATTCCCATTAACAACAATGCCCTGCGTATGATAAATCATCAACCCTAAATCTGCACATTTCTCTCCCATTTCAATTCCCAGTTTTCTCCCAAGTCTGTTTTTTCTTCTGCATGCCAAAAGATAGCGCATCATATAAAATATATTCTTCTTTCTTCTGTCGTAATAATAACCAGCTTTTCTGAGGCTCTTGATATATTTCCAAGAATAATAGTCCGGATGCAATTTTATTCTTCTTAATAAAAACTGTTTCTTCCCACCCATCTGATCGATGTATTTCTGCTTTTCAATCGTAATCCATCCTTTATAATCCTGCATTTACCACTCACCTCCATTTACTTCGTTGTCGTCTCTGTTCGTTTCACCTTGCTACAGACCAAAGGAACCGCACATGCCAACATCCAGATATATCCAGGATCTGATCTTAACGTATAATTATAAACAAACATAATAAAAATGATCAAAATATTTAATATTGACATAAGCTTATACTCTTTATATTCTGCGAAACTACATCTCACTGTATTTATTAGTATTCCTATATAGAACATTAAGTATATAAACAGTCCTGCAATACCCATCTCCAGATAGGTCATTGCATAGAAGAATAATCTATAATTGTAATGCCCATATCTCTCGTAAAATATAGAATTCAACACCTCAATATTCGAATTGTCACACTGACCAAGACCATATCCAAACATTTCCTTCGAAAAAGACCCTTTGAAAAATAATTCATTAATCCTCGGGATGCTGTCCATCCGACTGAATCCTCCTTCTGATGTATAACTGTTATTTAGATAAAAGATCAGGTCTTCCCAGCTTGACATATACCCGAAAGAGACTGGATTTAGAACTGCAAGAGCTCTCAGTGCCACAATCAGCAGTATCACTGCTGCTGCCACAATCAGAATGGTTCTTGGATCTGGTTTTGAAATAATGGCAGACACCACAATAATTAAAACCAGTAGCAGATAGATGACTTTGAGTTCGGCAAGAATAGAAATATACAAAACTCCTGCATATGTCAATGATACTTTCCATATTTTAATCTTTTTATATACATATAATGAAGTAACATAAGTTAAGACCAGTGAAAGCAAAGCAACCAGATATCCACTGGCTCCCATTAATGTTCCAAAAGTGCCGCCCAGCATATCTCCTGAGATTCCCCTTCCAAAGTACTGATATGTAGCAAATATAACATTAACAAATAATAATTTATACAAAACATTCCAAATTTTACAAATATCTTCCATATCAAATATGTAATAACAGTTAATCAGAAAAATAAAAAATCTTAAGGTCGTCCTCATTCCCCAGATATACTGAGCAAAAGATGTTCCCCAGGACATATATCCAGCCAGACCAACTACTGTAATTAATACGGCAATTATTAATATCTGTATGACCGACTGCCTACGCAGTCCGAAATATCCCAGACACAGCAAAAGCAGGAAAATGTTAATAAGATCCATTATGTACAGAAGAGGCCTGGGAAGCCCAAAAACAGAAGTACAGAATGGAACTGTAAAAATACATATCAATTCAAAATATAACATTTGTTTTCCTGATATTTTCATAACTATTTCCTCAAATGCCTGCTAACTAATCGTCCCTTTCTTTTTCTTATATCATTTATCCTGATTAACAGTTTAGATCCTTTCACACTCTTCCATTTGACCGCATAGAAAAAGCATTTCTGTACAAACGGAAGTTTTGCACACCTATATTCACCAATACAGCGGCGAAGCTGCGGTGAGGTCATTATCTTATAGATTTCCTTATCTGCTTTTTTCTTTCCAAGCATATACTGATGATAACAGATCTGCCGGATGGCGCTTCTTGATCTTGCAAGAAGAAGCCTGTCTTTGCTCATATTTTCAGGATCCTGAAATCCATACTCTTTCATCATCTGGTCAATCAGTGCAATCAGATTTAAAACTTTTTCAAATCGATCTGCCCGGTAGGTATGTGTCAGAGAACTTTGATTTTCACAGTAGTAATAGTAACATTCAGGCAGAACGGCTATTCGTTCTGCATAATGCAGAAACTGAATATGAAAAATAATATCCTCTGAAACTACTTTCCGTTCGGATGGAAACATACATTGACCGGCATCGATTACTTCTTTTTTATAAATCCCTCTCCATACAGACATAGTAAAACGGGCATCTTTCGGATACTCCGGTTCCGCACCAATCATTCCCAACAGATATTTCTCCCGTTCTTTCCTGTTATTAAAGTAAGTAATCTTACACACTTCCTGGCGATCCATATGTTTATTGTCTCTGGTTACTACAGTAAAACCGCAGAATACTGCATCCAAATTCTCCTCGGAAGCAAAGCGATACAATCGTTCCAACATGTCTGCACTGATGTAATCATCAGAATCAACAAATGCTATATATTCTCCGTCTGCATATTCCATTCCCGTATTGCGTGCGAAACCAAGCCCTGCGTTTTCCTTATGAACCACTTTGATACGCTGATCCTTCTCTGCATACCGATCACAGATGTCTCCACAACGGTCCGGTGATCCGTCATCAACAAGTATAATCTGTATTTCCTTCAGGCTCTGCTGGAGAAGAGATTTCACGCATCTGTCTATATACTTTTCCACTTTATATACAGGCACAATAACCGAGATTTTAATTCTTTTTGTACTACACCCCTGCATCTATTCTTTTCCTTCCTTATATAATGTATGGATATCATGAACAAAGTTTTTATAGTTCACCGGAGCCTGGAAATATTTCTCCCATGTTCCCCTCGCATTCATTCGATATTTACGATATTCCTCATCAGTTAATGAAACAAAATACTTTATCTGCTCTGCCAGTTTTTCCGGCTGGAAGTCTGCATCCAGCAGTCTCCCATTCACGCCGTCGAGAACAATTTCTGCTGTTCCTCCGACATCTGTAGCAATTACCGGAATACCAAAACTAATGGCCTCCATAATAGATACGGGTAATCCCTCAGAAGAACTTACATTTACGAAGAGATGTTCCGGACAGTCTCTGTAATGATCATATACTTCTTTGTTGGGAACAGCACCATCAAGGTGTACTTCCATCCAGTCCAGCTCTTTTGCCTTCTCTGTAATCACATCATACAACTCTCCGCCGCCAAGATGTGTCCATACCAGGGAAAGATTCTCATTCTTCAACAGCTTTAATGCTTCTATAATAAGATCTACCCTTTTGACACTACTCATTCTGGAACAAGATATGATGTGGAACTTCTTTCTGGACTCCACAGTTCCCAGACCGTGATCGTATGTACCAAGGTATGATGTGGATATCTTTCTGTTAGATTTCGGATAATGCTTCTTCAGATAATCAGACCCATTGTCGGAGCATGCAAAAACATGATCCAGATGTCCAAGAAGATTTATTCTTTCAGGCAGATAAGCAAATCTTCTTTTCTCCTCATATATATCAAATCGATGTGCCCTGGAAAACACAACTGTATGGATTCCCTTTTTCTCATAATATTCCTTCAGAAGACATGCCACTTTGGCATTGATATAAAGCCAGTAGCTGTAAAAATAAACTGTATCTCCTGAACGGACAGGAAAATTTCCCAGATCCTTTCTGATTTTACCCATCTGGTCATATGCCGCAGCCAAAAAATATCCGTCCAACAGCTTATGCAGCAGCTTCGGCTGTCTGGATTTACTGATATATCTCAGCGCACTACATAAATATTTAATTTTTCTTAACTTCAGTGAACTTTTTTCAATTGTTCTTACCGTCACATTTTGCGATGATATCTTTCTGTTTTGCTTATCACCGATACGAGCATCACTTGGGTAAATAATAATGCGGTCAAACTTCTCTGATATCTCATCAATTTCATTTTCCAGGAACGCTTCCCCGTATCTGAATGGAAATCTTCGATTAAGTAAAACTAAATATTTCATCTGTAAAACCCTTCCTGCTTTTGTTTCAAGTCATCTTAACATCCTGTTACTGAACACTGCCAGACAGGGGCGGAAACGGAAAACTTTTCAGCATCAACTTTTTCTTCGTTTCTGCCATCTCATCTGTAATACGGTACTGATCACATACTTCTTCCAGTGAATCAATCTTTTCAATATTAAGATCTGTAAAGCTGTGCTCAAGACCATATGCAGAATAATAGTCATCAAATTTAAATCCATCGCCGAGTAAATTATCAGTAACTACAATATGTCTGTTAGGAATTCTTAAACTGTCTGCGATAATAAGTCCATGCAGGCTGCTGGAAAGAATAACCTCACATTCTGCAATCTGCTGGGTGACTTCTTCCGGCTCATTACGAACATCAATAAACTTTGAACCCTGGAACTTATCACATAATGTCTGAAAAGCCGGTTCATCTTGTTCTTTATAATGAGCAATTATTCCAACTTTATATTTTTTTTCCGGCATCTGATCCAACAGAAAAGAGGATAGAATCCCCGCATCTCCTGTCGGAATATCAAGGTCATGTCCAAGCATTTTTTCTATCCGTTTCCTGCTCAATTCTCCTCGAACTGCACAAAAATGCATATTCTTCTTGTAAAATTTTGTATCAGCATCTTTGTACCGTACAAAACCCGTTCCCCAGATATATGCTTCCGGGAAAAAGATCCCGGAAATAAACTTCAGCATATTTTTCCATTTTCCCTCTTCATATGTATAATTCCCCAGGCCGCTTCCAATACCACTGACCTTTCCTGTAAGATATGTTCTTCGTTCAACATCATATCCAAAACATTTTTCTATAATATCTCTGTTCAGCAAATCTCCCATATTAGGAACTTTCGCATAATATACAGATACTTTGCTTTTCATTATTTTATTCTCCTTTACAGCATCCGGTCAACGAATCGAGCAAATAGTCAGGGAAATATCTGCTTACATCCCAATGTTCTGTATAATGCCTGCAGTCAAACGCTACATCATATCCAAAACTTTCCAAATCCTCGATCAGAAACCGAACATGTTCATTATATGTATGTTCTGAATCCGAATAATGAAGATAAATCTTATGTTTGTCTCCTGCTTTCTTCTTCAGTTTATTTCTTAAATACTCATTTAATCCTTTAATTTTCTGTTCTGTGACATCCGGCATGATAAATTCCCGACATATCTTCAGAGGCGGAGCCAGAAGATAATTTGCAAGATAATACTGCGGCGCACCTACTATGGCATCCGCATCTTTGATATCTGTCATCAGATTCAAGGCTGCCCATCCACCTTTGGAACTTCCGCATAAAATAATCTTTTTTGCTCTCAATTCTTCTGCTTTCTGCATGATCAACTCCTGACATGCCAACTCAATTTCATTACCGCCATTTTGTCCAAGATAATATGCTCCTCTGTGATCAGCACTAAAATCATCCAAAATAAACAGTTTATTTTCTTTCACATCTTTCAGCGTGCGGACATAGTTATATCTGGCTTTGACTCCTTTTCGAGTGCATGCGCTAAAGACTACGATCAGTATACGGGAAGACCTGTTTTTCTCCAGCATATATTTTAAACTTACATTTTGCTTTTTGCTGACAAATGTTCTCTGTTTCAGAAACTGTCTTATTTTGGTTGTTACATAATCTATATATTTTTCGACTTTATTCATGAAATCACCTGTTTCATTGCTTCAAAAAATCTTCAATGCTGGCAATGTATGCTTCCGTATTGCTTTGATATGAGTCAAACTGCATATTTTGGACTTTTTTCAGTGCCTCTCCCAGTTGATTACAGTCATCACATTCATAGATAAGATTCAAATCTCCAAACTCTTTTACAAGCTGCCGCTGATGATCATCTACATGTTCTTTATTTTCCGCTCTGCGCGGTACTGCTATAACTTTCTTTTTCTTTTTCAGTGCTCCTATGATTGCCCCCGTACCACCGTGTGTAATTACAATACCCGCCCGGTCTGTCATATCAGAAAATTCCTGGCGGTCCAAGAACTCTTTAAATCTGTAATTCTCAGGTCTGTAGTCACTGTATCCAATCTGTGCAAAAATTTCATCATCGATGTCGCCGGATGCAGTAAGCCGGTCTACTGCACGAAGCAGCCTGTTAAACTGAAACTTCTGAGACCCTAACGTTATAAAAATCATCTATATCTGTTCTCCTTCAATATTAATATATCCCGCCAAGATATACAGCATCTGGATATATCTCTTTCATCTGTTCCCACTGCACATAAAATCTGTCGGAATACTTATACAGAAGCTTTCCAGTCTCCGTCGGTGAAGTGACCTTTGCAAAAGATTCAATATAAATCAGTTTTTTTCCAAACACTTTCGCGATTAAGCACATTGGTATCGTTGCCAGTACGCCGGTACAAATGACAACATCCGGTCTTTCTTTCAGATATATTCCTAAAGACTTTATACAGTTTATAATCATTCTTGGAAGAAAAGATTTTTCTCTGCGGTTTACCTGACTCAGATAATATGTTTTCTCGCCTTCTATTTCAGCATTGTATAACGTCTTTTCCGTCAGCACAAATCCTGAGTACTTTTTCATCAATGGTTTCAACATCATCAGCTGTTCATAATGACCACCTGATGATGCAGCAAAACATATTTTCAGCTGATCTGCCATGTTTTTATCCTCCTGCCGTTAATCTCGTTGAAAAATGTCCCGCGTATATACTTTGCTCCGAACGTCATCCAGGCAGGCATCATACCTGTTGGCAATAATTGCCTGACTCATTTTCTTGAATGCTTCGAGATCATTCACAACCCTACTGCCAAAAAATGTACTGCCATTCTCAATCGTCGGCTCATAAATAACTACCCGGGCCCCCTTGGCTTTTACTCTTTTCATCACGCCCTGAATACTACTCTGACGGAAATTGTCGCTGTTTGATTTCATTGTGAGCCGATATACACCAATCACACATTCTTTTTCTTTGTCTGCATTGTATTCACCGCTACTGTAATAATCGTAGTATCCGGCAAGTTTCAATACTCTGTCTGCAATAAAATCCTTTCTTGTCCGGTTGCTCTCAACAATGGCCTCGATCAGCTTTTCCGGGACATCTGAATAATTTGCAAGAAGCTGTTTGGTATCTTTTGGAAGGCAATAGCCTCCATACCCAAAACTTGGATTGTTGTAATGATTGCCAATGCGAGGATCAAGGCAAACACCTTCAATAATCTGCTGTGTATTCAATCCTTTGCTTTCTGCATACGTATCAAGCTCATTGAAATAGGCGACTCTCAGTGCCAGGTACGTATTTGCAAACAGTTTCACCGCTTCCGCTTCTGTTAATCCCATGAATAAAGTGTCGATGTCTTTCTTGACGGCACCTTCCTGAAGCAGCCTTGCAAAAATATTCGCAGCTTCCACCTGACGCTTATCTTCCATATCTGCACCTACGATAATACGACTCGGATACAAATTATCATACAACGCTTTTGATTCTCTCAAAAACTCCGGACTAAAAATAATATTGCAGTTGCCGGTCTTCTCACGCACAGACTTTGTATATCCGACCGGAATCGTAGATTTAATAACCATGACAGCTTCCGGATTATACTGCGTCACAAGTCTGATGACTGATTCGACTGCTGATGTATCAAAACGCTGTGTCCGTGAATCATAATTTGTTGGAGCCGCAATCACAACAATGTCTGCATCACGATATGCCGTCTCAGCATCAAGCGTTGCATTCAGACGAAGCTCCTTTTTTGCAAAATATTTCTTTATATATTCATCTTCAATTGGGGAAATCCGACAATTTATCATATCCACCTTTTCAGGCACAATATCAACTGCGCAAACATCATGATGCATAGACAAAAGTACTGCAATCGACAGACCGACATAGCCTGTTCCCGCTACTGCGATTCTCAAATCTTTAAACTCTCTCATAATTCATTCTCCTAAACCCACTTATCTTTCATCACAAACCATTCTCAACCTCCTCGGAACACCTGTCCCGAAGTTTTTGCTGCTCTGTACCATATATGTACACAGTAAAAAGGTTCAGACCAAGTCCCCTAGATTCTCACCTTTATTCATAAAGCTATCTCGCACCGCTTTCGCTGCTTAATACAACCTGAACGGTTTTAAACAGGATTCCAATATCCCGTTTCAGGCTCCAGTTTTCTATGTATTCAACATCCATATTGACGACTTCTTCAAAATCTGTAATGTCACTGCGGCCGCTGACCTGCCATACTCCGGTAAGTCCCGGCGTCATGCCAAGCCGTTTCTTATGATGCAGATCATACTGCTGGAATTCATCCACTGTCGGCGGCCTTGTTCCAACCAGACTCATATCACCTTTGAGCACATTCCAAAACTGAGGAAATTCATCCAGACTTGTTTTTCTGATAAATTTTCCGATTTTCGTGATTCTAGGGTCATCCTTTATCTTGAACATCAGCCCATTCATCTCATTCTGAGCCATTAATTCTTTTTTCCGTTCTTCTGCATCTGTGTACATGGAACGGAATTTATAAATCTTAAAAATTCTTCCGTTCCTTCCTACTCGTTTTTGCGAAAAGAAGACCGGTCCTGGAGATTCCAGTTTAATCAGAGGTCCAAGAATAACCGTCAGAAATCCTGTCAGAATGACTCCGATAATTCCTCCTGCAATGTCCAGCAGTCTTTTGCCAAACAGCATACGAAGCGGAACTTCTTTGTCTGTAAAAGCAATCGTATAATAGCTTCCAACTTTTCCCAGACGTCTCTGCTTCTCCATGCTTAAATTCAGAAGATCAATGCTTAAGTTCACTTTGATTCCCATTTCTTCAAATTTGGAAATCACTTCCTGCATCATATATTCCTCAAAACTGTTGGACTGAATAAATACTTCATCCACAACAGTCCTTGCGGCATACAAATACATGGAACGACAGTTGGCGACAACCGGCACGCCGTGAATCGTCTGTCCTACCATATCCTCATCTATAACAATAATCCCCTCGACCCAGAGATCGTATGTTTTTTCCTTTATAATGTTTAATACAATCTCTTCTGCCCGATCCTTTCTGCAAAGAATCAGAATCTTGCGTGTCGTCCGCACTTTCTGACGGTTATCCAGTACATATCTTCTATAAATACTGTGTACAATCTGCATCCAACATAAACTAAAGACAATCGTTCCCAAATAGATGAACCTGGAATAATCATCGGCATCCTTGATCAAATATGCCACTGTTGCCATAAAAACCCCTGTCATCCCGTTGGTTTTAAGATTATGGATCAATTCCTCTTTAAATTTGCGCTTAAAAAAGTCTTTGTTGGGATAAAATATCAGATAGACCAGTGTCAGCATAAAGACTGCGAAAATCCAGCGATAATACACCCTGTTATCACCGATCCAGTCTGTATGCCCACTTGAATAGAAACGTATGTAGGTCATCATAAAATACCCTGCGGTAATTCCTATGACATCCCATATGTACAGAATCAAATTTTGCATCTGTGAATGGTTCATTTCCACTTCGCTTTCACCCTTTTCTTTATACTCCCCATTTTTTTACAAATTTCTCTTATCGAATCCCTTATCATCTTGTATGATTTGGGTAAGAATATTCTTAGAGTATTACACTTTGCGTCTGACAAAAAACTGTAAAATGTAATACATTCTGCTAAACATTATAAACAAATCAGGCGATTTGTCAACGTATTTTACAATTTTGTTACAAAAAAATTTTTAAAAAATTTAAGAAATGCGGTTGATTTTTTTATTTTTTCTTTTGATTTGCAGTCAAAATTCTGGTCAGAAGAATCGCTTGAAACCGAGTATATCAGCAGAGAAAAAGGAGGTAAACAATGGCAAGACGAGGAGAAAACATTTACAAGAGAAAAGACGGAAGATGGGAAGCGAGAATTATTTTCGATTACACCCCGGAAGGAAAAGCATGCTACCGCTATCTTTATGGGAAAACATATCAGGAAGCAAAAAATAAGAAGAATACTCTTCTGGCAGAACTTCAAACTTCTACCATGACACGAAATTTTCAAAGAAATTATTTGAAGATTACATTGGATGAAGTAATGCAGGAGTGGCTGGAAACCCGGAAGGATTCCCTGAAAGAATCTACTTACACGACATATAAGTGCCTGTATGAAAGACATCTGAAACCCGAGTTAGGCAGCTGCCGTATGATGACTCTGACAACAGAGCGTATTGATGCATATTTAAAAGAAAAGCTGCGCTGCGGCCGCATGGATCACAGAGGAGGATTGTCACCAAAAACTGTAGCGGATATCCGCTCTATTTTACTGATGGGGCTTAAATTTGCCCGCAGTAAAAAATATCCCTGTGCTGACAGTGGAGATATTTTCTATCCATCTCTGCATTCAAAGAGAGTCCAGGTTCTGTCCAGACGGGAACAACATAAGCTGGAGGAAATTGTATTTGCAGCCAGTGATTCTGTATCAGCAGGAATTCTTCTGGCGCTGTACAGCGGGCTGCGGATTGGAGAAATCTGTGCCCTGCAGTGGCAGGATATCAATTTTGAAGAACGAAATCTGCAGGTTACAAAAACGATCATCCGAATACCTGAATTGAATTCAAACTCCAGGCGAAAAACAAAAGTGATCATAGATCGACCAAAGACGGATACTTCCATCCGTATGATCCCACTGCCAGATTTTTTGACGGAGCATTTAAAACCGATCCGAAAGGAAAAGGAAGCATATTTTCTGACCGGAACAAAGCATTTCATGGAACCGCGAATATATTTAAGAAAATATAAACAGATTTTACTGGACGCAGGGCTGGGGGATTATACGTTTCACTGCCTTCGGCATACGTTTGCTACCAGATGTGTGGAGAACGGTTTTGATGTAAAAGCGCTCAGTGAAATTCTGGGACATGCCAATGTAAGTACCACTCTTCAGAGATATGTCCATCCGTCAATGGATTCTAAACGGGAACAAATAGAGAGGCTGGCATCCGCTTCTAAGTCACAACCACCACTTCAAGTGGTGGTTTGGGTTGGCCCTCATAAGGGCCGGTTACATGCTCGCCCAAAAGGGCGGGTATCGCAAGCGTTGTTACTGGTCCGCTTATAAAGCGGTACTACTTGAATCTTCTTTCCTTGATTCTTCCGCCTGCTCTCTTATATACTTCTTTATTGCATCTTCTGTGATATTACCAATTGTTGAAACGTAATATCCTCTGGCCCAGAATGCTTTATCCCATTTGCTCTGCAATTCTGGATGTCTATCATATATCATTAGCGTACTCTTTCCTTTTAAGTACCCCATAAATTTTGAAATACTATACTTGGGCGGAATAGCTACGCTTAAATGTATATGATCTTCACATACTGCGCCATCTATAATCTCTACGTCTTTATATCTGCACAATGTAGAAATTATATCTCTTACATCTGCTTTCAACTTTCCATACAGTACTTTCTTCCTGTATTTCGGAATAAAAACTATATGGTATTGGCATTTCCACCGTACGTGTGATAAACTCTTATTGTCCATTTTGGACCGCCTCCTATACTAATTTTTGAGTTTGGCTTGCGACACCATTCTCATTTTAGCATAGGAGGCTTTTTATTAATATCTTACACGCTCCTGCTTACTCCATTCTCCCCAGCATAGCTGGGGGATTAGACCTTTCATTTACCGTCAAAATAAGCCGTCAGATCGTTAAAAAGCTATATTTACAGGGGAGTGTTTTTATGAAATCTAATAGTGTAATACTTTCGGACTATTCTTATATCATCAGAAAAAGTATGAAAAAAAGAACAATCTACCTATGAATATTTCTTATTTGCAGGTAGATTGTTCTCTTTATTTTTCCATTTCATAAAGCATCGTTTCTGCCAGAATTCCATAACCCCTGGAAGGGTCACTGACGAAGACATGGGTGATGGCGCCTATGAATCTTCCGTTTTGAACGATGGGCGTTCCCGACATGCCCTGGACGATGCCATTGGTTAACTTCAGAAGTTCTTTATCCGTAATCTCGATTTCCATTCCTTTCGTTGTGTTGGTACTGTCCTGGCTGACTTTTCGGATTTTGATTTCATACTGCTTTGACTCTCCGCTGATGTCTGAAATAATGTATGCTTTCCCTTCTTTGATGTCCTGCCGGTAGCCGATTTTATATTTTTTCTGACTGGATGGATTACAGCTTCCGTATATGCCGACTTCTGTGTTCTTATCAATGGATCCTATTAAATTTTCTTCCTTATAATAGATACTGCCAACAATTTCCCCTGGCGAACCTGATTTTCCTTTTGCGATCGTGTCCACGTTGGCAGTCATCAGATAACCGCCTTTGATTTTCATTAAATCCCCTGTATCCATATCACAAATGCCATGGCCTAATCCCCCGAAATTTTCACCACTTGTATAAGTCAGTGTACCGATTCCCTGTGTATTGTCTCTGACCCAGGCTCCAATCTTATATTGATGGTCTGTAGCTGACATTACCGGTTTTACTTTAATGGAAATTTCCTTTTCATTTCGTTTTACTTTCAACGTTACTTCTTCCCCGCTGCTTTGGTTGACCGCTTTCATGAAATCAGCCTTAGAAGGTATGGATTTACCGTTAATGGCTAAAATATAATCACCCTGATACAGTTTCTGACTGCTGGGAGTGTGATTTGCCCCGTCAATTCCTGTAAAGGTATCGGTGTCCAGCACGAGAAGTCCGTCGGTTTCCACATAAATTCCGACAACTTTGCCGCTGGGAATGACTTCCTGACTCTTTACAACACTTACCTTTATCTTTTTTAACGGAATCTT
This sequence comes from Anaerostipes butyraticus, assembly GCF_016586355.1. Lineage (GTDB taxonomy): Bacteria > Bacillota > Clostridia > Lachnospirales > Lachnospiraceae > Anaerostipes > Anaerostipes butyraticus. Next base: position 207,052 of record NZ_BLYI01000006.1, on the reverse strand, counting down.
TCCAAAAAGACTGGCGTCCATTTCATACTGTCCCGTAGAGTCTTCCTTAAATACAAAAGGCTGATCCAGCTTTATGGTCTGGTGATTGATGGTCGCTGTAACCGGCACATCATATTGAAAACAGGTTTCTTCTCCCTGTTCGATATGGATCGAAGAAGGCAGCTGATCTCTGCAGTACTTGACATACAGCGAGGCAAATGCCAGAAGATTCAACAGCAGAAGCACAAACAAAATCCTTCGATAATAGATTTTCCTCATAAATTTACCTCCTAAAAAAAGGACGTACCTTCTTTTGTGATACATCCTTTTTATTATGCGTCTATTCTCTTGGATCAAATCAGTATAATTTTGCGTCATTTGCTAAAGATTTCATTTCTTCTGCATTTTTCATCGATGTTTCTGTCCTCTCATTTCCACTGATCATTCTGGAAATTTCTTCCAGTGATTCTTTTTCGCTTAACTGCCGGATCTCTGTTGCTGTCTTATTTTGATCAGTCTTCTTTTCAATATAATAATGGCTGTCTGCCATTGCTGCAATCTGCGGCAGATGAGTGATTGCGATAACCTGATGCTTTCTGGAAATTACTGCCATTTTCTTTGCTACCCGGTTAGCGGTCTCTCCGCTGATTCCTGTGTCAATTTCATCAAAGATCAGCGTCTCCACTTTATCAACTTCTGCCAGGACAGATTTCATCGCCAGCATAATTCTGGAAAGTTCTCCTCCGGAGGCCACTTCCTGCACCGGCCGCAGCGGAAGCCCCGGATTGGTTGAGATCAGGAAACGGATTCGGTTGATTCCATCTGAAGTCATAGTCTCTTCTTCTGTTACCTGAACTTTGAAGGCAACAGACAGGAAATTGAGATCCTCCAATGCTTTTGTAATCTCCTTCTCCAGCATTTTTGCGATTTTTTTGCGTGCGGCAGAAAGACGGACCGCGGATTTATGATACTGTTCCCGGATTTTTTCTCTCTGCTGTTTCAGCTTCTGAATCTGCTCTTCTGCGTTTTGCAGTGCTTCCAGCCGTTTTGCCGATGTTTCTGCATACTGCACAACATCTTCAATCGTCCTTCCATACTTATCTTTCAGACTGTTGATCAGATTCAGCCGTTCTTCTGTTTCTGCAAATGTCTGAGGGTCAAATTCCATATCTTCTATATAATCTGCCATTTCCTGATGAAGACTCCCCAGAAGATCTTCAATCTGCAGCAGCTGTTCGTGGAACTGCTCTACTTTTTCATCCAGATGACTGACTTCCTGGATCTGCCGGATGCTTTCCGTCAGCTGATTGCCGATGGCGGTATCTTCTTCGTATCCGGTCAGTCGGCTGGCTGCTCCGCATGCTGCGGCAATTTCCCTGCTGTGGAGCATTTTCCGGTACTGCTGCTCCAGTTCCTCATCTTCCCCGGAAACCAGTTCTGCCGCTTCGATTTCATTGATCTCATGCTCCAGAAAACCGATTTCCCTCAGTCTCTTCTGGTCATCCATGGCCAGCTCTTCGATTTCCTGAGAAATCTTCGTATATTCCTGATAAGTTTTCTGACACTCTCTTAAGTTCTTACGATCAGATTCCTCCAGAAAATGATCCAGCATCGTCAGATGATTTTTCTCTTTCAGCAGGGTCTGGTTTTCCTGCTGACCATGGAGATCGAACAGACGATGGGATACTTCTCTCAGCGTCTGCAGCGTTACAGTGCTGTCGTTGATCTTATTGATGCTTCTTTTTTCATGGATTACCCGCTTGATAAATACCTGTCCTTCTTCCACCGTCAGATCAAAGGATTCGATTTCCCGGATCAGTTCCGGATCATCGATCCAGAACAGAAGCTCTATGACTGCCTCTTTTTCTCCTGGCCGGATCATATCTTTCGATACCTTTTTCCCCAAAGCACTTTCGATGGATCCGATCAGGATCGATTTTCCTGCTCCGGTCTCGCCGGTGAGAATATTTAGATGCTCGTGGAATGTGATCTCCACTTCATCAATCAAAGCTAAATTTTTTACATGTAAGTTTTGTAGCATATGTCTGTCACCGTTTATCTTTCTGCGTTTTTCATCATCTTTTCAATCTCTGTCATTACGGTTTTTCCAATATTTTTATCTTTCATAACACACATGATCGTGTCGTCTCCCGCAATGGTCCCTACCATTCCGTGAATCTCCATTGCGTCCAGAACCGCCGCTGAGGCCATCGCCATGCCGGAAACTGTCTTAATTACCAGCATATTTTCTGCAAGTTCCATGGAAACGATCGCTTCTGAAAGAATCCGTCTGTACTTTCGATTATCCTTATCCTGTCTGCTCAGCAGGCTGTAGGCCTGTTTTCCATCGGAAATGGGCACTTTGGTAAGCTCCAGCTCCCGAATGTCTCTGGATATGGTTGCCTGAGTTGTCTGAAATCCCATCTCATGAAGTCTTGACAGCAGCTCTTCCTGGGTCTCGATGGGATATTTCTGAATTAATTCGATAATTGCTTCCTGTCTATTTTTCTTCATAGTTTCCCCCAACTTTCACTCTTAAAGTCTCATAAAAACTATCGCCGTTTACTTTGATGATTCTGGCTGACTTGCTGGAATTTCCAATCTTTAATACATCTCCCGGATTCAGTTTCTGCGCCACCTGTCCATCAAAAGTAACGTATGCTTCTTCCAGCTGATTTTCCCTGACATTTTCCAGATAGATCTCGATCTCATCTTCTTCTGAAAGGACCATGCTTTTGGCATGAAGTGAATGAGGACAGATCGGTGTTACCAGAATGACCTTTGCTTTCGGATTCACGACCGGACCTCCGGCGGACAGATTATATCCGGTAGATCCCGTTGGTGTGGAAATAATCACGCCGTCTGCCGCAAAATCATCCAGAAACTTCCCATTTACCATGATCCGCATGGTAATGATTCTGGAAAAGCCGCTTCTTGTGATCACAATATCATTTAAAGCCAGAAGATGATATGTTGGTCTGGCTTCATGAAACACAGTTCCTTCCAGCATGGATCTTTCCTCAATGATAAACTGATCCTTAAGCAGGCAGTCAAGCCCTTCAAACAATTTCGGAACTTCAATTTCTGTTAAAAATCCCAGCGTTCCGAGATTCACCCCTACAATTGGAAGATCATGGGACGCAAGCAGCCTTGCTGCATGAAGCATAGTGCCGTCGCCTCCCAGAACGATCACGCACTCTGTCAGGTCTGTGATACAATTGATGTTTTCCTGGATATCTCTTGTAAAATCACACATCCGGTAGCTGGTGCCTCCGGATTTTTCAATGTATTCCTGGATGTGCTTCGAGATCCGAAGTCCAGGATCCTTCTTTTCGTTCGTCAATATTAGAAAATTTTTCATAATGTTCCTTCTTTATGCCAAATCCTGATGGGAATCCTCTACGACTTTCGGAATCTCTTTTTCCAGATCGTGTCCGTTTTCCATTGTCGGTGTTTTCTTCATATGGAGCAGATACTCAATGTTTCCTTCCGGTCCTTTGATCGGGGAATAATCAAGATGCAGCAGTTCAAATCCATTGGAGGCCGCAAAACTGCAGATCTTTTCAATGACTTCTTCATGGACTTTTTTGTCTCTTACGACGCCTTTTTTCCCTACTTTTTCTCTTCCTGCTTCAAACTGAGGCTTGATCAGTGCCACGACTTCTCCGCCTTCTTCCAAGACCCGGTAAACCGCCGGCAGGATTTTGGTAAGAGAGATAAAAGAAACGTCAATAGAAACAAACTGTGCCGGTTCTTCAATATCGTCTTCCGTTACATAGCGCATATTGGTCCGTTCCATACAGACAACTCTTTCGTCATTTCTTAATTTCCAGTCCAGCTGTCCGTGTCCCACATCGACTGAGTAAACTTTTACAGCGCCGTTCTGCAGCATACAGTCCGTAAAACCGCCGGTGGAGGCGCCTACATCCATGCAGACCTTCCCATTCAGTGATATATCAAAATTTTTCATGGCCTTTTCCAGTTTCAGACCGCCTCTGCTTACATATTTTAATGTTTTTCCTTTGATTATGATTTCTTTTGTTTCATCAAAAGCAGAACCGGCCTTATCTTCTCTCTGGCCGTCCACAAAGACAACACCTGACATAATGATTGCCTTTGCTTTTTCCCTGGATGCCGCCAGCCCTTTTTCTACAAGTAATACATCTAATCTTTTCTTCATATTTCATTCTCCAGCCACTGCTTCATACGAGCAGCAATATTTTCTCCGTCTATCTTCAGCATCTTTCGCAGCTCTGAAATGGAGCCATGCTCCACAAACTGATCTTCGATGCCAATATTATGAATTCTTCCTTTATATCCTTTCTGCATCAGATACTGCATGACCATAGATCCGTATCCGCCGTTTAGAATTCCTTCTTCCAGCGTTACGATCAGAGAATATTCTTCTCCCAGCTGATCCAGCAGTTCTGTATCCATTGGTTTGATAAATCTTGGATTCACCAGACCAATCCGATATCCCTGTTCTTCCAGGATCTCCGCTGCCTTGACAGCCTCAGGAAGCATGTTTCCGACACTTAGGATCACGGCGTCTTTTCCTTCCTTTAAGACCTGCCCTTTCCCCCATACAATCTTCTCCACCTGGTCTTCATACAGCGTCTCTGCAGCTCCTCTGGAATATTTAACTGCCGTTGGACATTTGGGATCCTTCAGAACATAAAGAAGCATCTCCCGTAATTCTTTTCCATTGACCGGCGCAAGAACTGCCATATTGGGAATCATGGACAGATACGGGATATCAAAAATTCCCTGATGGGTCTCTCCATCCGCGCCGACCAGCCCGGAACGGTCCAGGGCAAACAGCACCGGATAACTGCCGATTGCCGTGTCATGAAGGATCTGATCAAATCCCCTCTGCAAAAAGGTAGAATACACCGCAAACACCGGCTTCAGTCCTCTGGACGCCATGCCTGCGCAAAATGTGACTGCGTGTTCTTCCTCAATTCCCACATCATAAAAGCGGTCCGGAAATACTTCTCCGAATTTCTGCAGTCCGGTTCCATCCGGCATAGCCGCTGTTACCGCCGTAATCTTTGGGTCTTCTTCTGCCGCTTCTGCCAGAGTCTTGGCAAAAATATCTGTATAAGTCGGCCCGGAAGATTTCGTTTTGCTCTCACCGGTCTTTACAACAAATGGATTGACTCCATGAAATTTCGCCGGATTTTTCTCTGCAGGCAGATATCCCTTCCCTTTTTTCGTTACTACATGGATAATGATCGGCTCATCCAGCTGCTTTGCCCGCTGAAAAATTTCCAGCATCTGCGGAATGTTATGACCATCAATCGGCCCTACATAGGTAATTCCCATATCTTCAAACATCATGCCTGGTATAAACAGCTGCTTGATGGAATCTTTGGACTTTTTCAAAACCCGGATCAGCCGTTCTCCAACTCCCGGAATCTTCGATAAAGACTGCTCTACATTTCCTTTAAACTCCACATATCCTTTCTGAGTCCGTGCCTTATTTAAATATGCGGACATTCCTCCTACGTTCTCCGCGATGGACATCTTATTATCGTTGAGGATGATAATAAGATTCTTCTTTTCTGCCCTCAGACGGGCCATGTTGTTAAGAGCTTCATAAGCCATTCCTCCAGACAGGGCGCCGTCTCCGATCACTGCCACGATCGTCTCGTCTGTGTGATTGATATCTCTTGCTGCCGCAAATCCCAAAGCCGCAGAAAGCGACATGGAGCTGTGGCCGCTGTGGAACGCATCACAGGGACTTTCTTTTCTTTTTGGAAAACCGCTCATGCCATGGAACTGCCGCAGGGTCTTAAATCCTGCCTTTCTTCCGGTCAGTATCTTATGGACATAGGACTGATGCCCTACGTCAAATATCAATTGGTCTTTTGGAAAATCCAGTACAAGATGAAGCGCCATCGTAAGTTCTACGATTCCGAGATTGGACGCCAGATGCCCTCCTGTCCTGCTGATATGATATAAAAGAAAGCGGCGGATTTCTTTTGCCAGAAGTTTGTAATCTTCCGGCCGGATCTTTTTAATGTCGTTAGGATGATTGATTTTTTCTAACATGCTGATTCCTCCTGAAACCCGGATTCTTTCGGGTTGATTTATTTTGTCCTGCTGATCAGATATTCTGTCAGTCTTGTAAGATAGCCATTTTCCTGGTCATAGTCTTTCAGGATATCGATAGCTTTCATTGAAATTTCCCGGACATCTTCTTTGGACTGCTCCAGCCCTTTGAGAGTTACATATGTTGCTTTATGATTCCTCTCATCACTGCCGACCGGCTTGCCGATCTCTTCTTCATCTCCCACCAGATCCAGGATATCATCCTGAATCTGGAATGCCAGCCCGATGGCTTCTCCGCACTGTTCCATCCGTTTGACCTCATCTTCATCTGCACCGGCAAGCACGGCTCCGATCATCATACATGCCTCGATCAGCGCAGAGGTCTTATTCTTATGAATAAAAAGAATCTGCTCCATCGTAAGCGGTGTTCCTTCTAACTCCACATCGGCTGTCTGGCCTCCGATCATCCCATAAATCCCCGGTTTTGACGCAAGAATCTTCATGGCCTGGATCACTCGTTCTGTTTCCTGTCCCTTAGCCATGTCAAAGGCCTTGGAAGCTGTCTCGTAAGCATAATTAAGAAGAGCATCTCCTGCCAGAATTGCCATATCTTCCCCGTAAACAATATGACAGGTCTTCTTTCCTCTCCTGTAATCATCATTATCCAGCGCCGGCAGATCATCATGAATCAGTGAATACGTATGGATCATCTCAATCGCCGCCATAAAAGGCTCGATCACTTCTCCTTCTCCTCCAAACATATGATACGTCTCTTCCATCAGCATCGGACGCAGACGCTTTCCCCCTGATTTTACTGTGGTATTCATCGCCGTAAGAACTGTTTTCTGCAGTCCTTCCGGCCGGGGCAGATACCAGTCAAGGACTGCCTCAATATGGCCGATCCGTTCTTTCATCTCATCTTTAAACTTCATTTTCTTCCCCATTCTCATTTAAAATTATCAATTCTTTTTCTACCTGATCCAGAGAATCTTTGCACTCTTTTACTACACTGACACCTTCAGAATACAGTTTCACCGCATCTGACAGCTTTACATCCTCGCTCCCCAGTTTTTTTAAAATATCGTCCAGCTGTTCAAAGCCCTGATCGATACTAAATTCTTTCTTCGCCATATCTGTACTCCTTGTTTTTTGTGTATATTATATCATAGAAAAAGACAGATACAAACTTTTTTCCTTGTAATCTGTCTCTGGCTTTTTTATGAAATTTTACCGGTCTTCCTCTTCTACCTGTCTGTCATCCATAAAATCTATGGCATTTTTCAGGTATTCAATATTCTTCTCCCTGTCCATATTATAAATACATCCAAAGAGAACATCCATCATATACTGCATGGAAATATAAGATGAAAACTGGGAAATCCTGTCTCTTAAATTCTCTCTGCCGCTGATATACAGGGCATGGGTGATATACTGGGGATACAGATTGCTTCCATATCTTCCAATCAGCACGACCGGTATTTTCTTCTGATACAGCGCTTTGAGAATCGGCGGAATATAAGTCGCTTTTCCGGAATATGACAGCACGATCGCGCCATGGCTCTGATCTGCAGCCAGAGCAGCTGACCGCTGTTTGTAAAAAGATTTCGGGCAGTTGACCGTTCTTCCAATGGTCAGCATCTTATCCTGAAAATTTTCTGCCGCATTCAGATTATGGGCATGAGTATAAATATCGATCACACTGGCATGATGCAGCATCCTTGCGGCACGCTGAAGTTCCATGGCATCAATGCAGCGGTTCGTATCACGCACTGCCGTCTCATAAAGTTTTAACAGCTTGTCAGCAATCACCTGCGGTCCATCTTCCCGGTTAAAAGGATAATTCACATCGATCATTTCAATGTTTTCCTTTTTTTCTGTCAGCTCCTTTGCCAGAAGCACTTTAAGGTCATTAAATCCCTTCAGTCCGATTTTCCTGCAGAAACGATATACTGCTGATTTTGATACATGGATTTCATCTGCGAGCTCTATAATCGAAGCATTTTCCGCTGTCATGGGATTTCTCAGAATAAAACTCCCAATCTCAGCTTCCAGAGGCGTCAGCCCTTCTGCCATGCGGATTCTATGTTCCAGATCCATAGTTTCATCCCTTTCTTTTTCTTTATCATAACAAATTACAAATTTCCTCACAAGCTGTCTGCTGCAGGAAAACAGACATCTGCTCACAGCAAATGCCTGTTTTCTGATGATCTAGTATTCTGCTATTGTCGTTATCCCTTTTTCTGCTTTCATTCCTGTCTGATAAGCAATGTCCGGAAGTCCGCCTTCCTCTAAGACAACAACCATAACATCCGTAAGATATCCTGCTTTTTCTACTTTATCGAGATCCATGGTAATCAGACGGTCTCCTGCTTTTACCTTCTGTCCTGTGGAAACCCACTTCCGGAATCCATCTCCGTCCATTTTTACCGTATCGATTCCAATGTGGATCAGGATATTGATTCCATCCTCTGTCTGGATTCCAACAGCATGGAGCGATGGTTCGATTATTGTTGTAATGATACCGTCAGCCGGTGATACAATGGTTCCATCCTCCGGCTCGATCACAATGCCGTTTCCCATGGCGCAGGAGGCAAAGGCTTCATCTCTGGCTTCTTCCATCGGTTTCACATTTCCATCAGCCGGAGCCACCATTTTCCCATGACCGTGTACCTCTGCCGTCTCTTTTTTCTCAGGTTCTGCGCCGGATTCTTCGATCTCTTCAAATTCGATTCCTCTTTGCGCGCAGTCCTGAACATACTCTTCAAAATTGCTCTTAATGATGGAAACCTGTGGTCCGTAAATGATCTGGATTCCATTTCCTTTCCGAATGATTCCTTTGGATCCGGACCGGGTCAGAAATTCATCTTCTACTTTTGTCTCATCTTCCACTGTTACCCTAAGTCTCGTAGCACAGCAGTCAATGTCTGTCAGATTGGAGACGCCTCCCAGTCCCCTCAGAATCAGTGGAGATACAAAATCTTCTTTTCCTTTTCCCTTTTTCTTCTGATAATCTGCCTTGGTATACAGTTTAATATCTTCTGCGTTATCTTCCCTTCCAGGAGTCGGCAGATCAAATTTTTCAATGATAAATTTGAAAACAAAGAAGTACAAGAACGCATATACCACAAATACCGGAAGGATCATCATCCAGTTTGTTTTTTCCTGTCCCTGCAGGATTCCATATAATGTAAAATCAATAAGACCGCAGGAGAATGTGGTTCCGATACAGATTTTCAGAAGATGCATCAAAAGGAAGGACAATCCTGCAAACCCGCAGTGAAGGATAAATAATCCCGGGGCAATAAATAAAAAGGTAAATTCAATCGGCTCTGTAATACCTGTTAAGAATGATGTTAATCCGGCAGAGAAAAGCAGTCCTCCCACTACTTTTCTGTTTTCCGGTTTCGCGCATCGATACATGGCGTAAGCGGCTGCCGGAAGTCCGGCCATCATAAAGGAATATTTTCCTGACATAAAGCGGCATGCTTCTACACTGAATTTTACCGTATCCGGAGATGCCAGCTGAGCGAAAAAGATATTCTGGGCGCCCGATACTGTAACGCCATCAATTACCGCGGTACCTCCAAGAGCGGTCTGCCAGAACGGCAGATAAAATACATGGTGAAGACCAAACGGGATCAGAGCCCTCTCTAAAAATCCGAAAATGAAGGTTCCGAAATATCCTGATTTTAAAACAAGATCTCCCAGCGCGAAAATTCCATTCTGGATGGTCGGCCATATGAAGAAACAGATGATTCCGACTCCGATGTGAGCGATTACACTGATGATCGGCACAAATCTGACTCCGGAGAAGAAAGATAAAGCTGCCGGAAGTTCCTGTTTGTAAAACCGGTTATGCAGCGCTGCTGTCACAAGACCGACAACAACACCGGCAAATACGCCCATCTGAAGGGAATCAATTCCGCAGACATTGGTAATGGAACCTTCCAGAACATCCGGGGCATAACTTCCATCCGGCAGGATGCTTCCTGTCAGTTTTAACATCGCGTTGATCGTGGAATTCATAACGAAGAATGATATGCCAGCAGATAATACTGCCACAGCTTTCTCATTTTTTGCCATTCCCAGCGCCACTGCCAAAGCAAAGATCAGCGGAAGATTTCCAAAAATCGTATTTCCTACCTGTGACATAATGGTCAGCAGACCGTTTAATATGGTTCCTTCTCCCAGGATTCCCTGCAGATGATATGCCGCAATCGTTTTTTCATTGGTAAACGATGACCCTAATCCCAGAAGCAATCCTGCGATCGGCAGTACGGAAACCGGCAGGAAGAAGGATTTTCCAATCTGCTGAACGACTGCAAACACGGATCCTTTTTCTTTTTTATTGGCCATTTTCTTTCTCCTCCCTTGATACAAACTGATATATAACTGCTGCATGATATGTTTCTCCCGCTTCAAATACCGGCGCCTCAAACGTCTCTGTATTTATGCTGTTAGGAAAATACTGTGGCTCCATGCAAAATCCACTTCTCTTTTTGTAAACAATATCTCCTTTCCCTTTTACGTCCCTGATCGTATTTCCTGTATAAAACTGAAGTCCCGGCAGATCTGAATAAACTTCCATCAGAATTCCCTGCTGCCTGTGGAAAGCTTCTGCTGCCTTCCGGATGCCGCAGTGAGGGCTGCGGATCACAAAATTATGATCATATCCTTTTCCGAAGCGAATCTGATCATCTTCGCTTAAAATGTCTCTTCCAATGGTCCTGCGTTCCCGAAAATCCATTGGAGTTCCTTCTACTTTTCTGATTTCTCCGGTAGGAATGGTTTCTTCGTCCACCGGTGTAAATTGATCCGCCAGAATCCTTACTTCCGTATCTTCGACATTTCCGCTTTCATGTCCGCCAAGATTGAAATAATTATGATTCGTCAGGTTGATCAGTGTTTTTTTACTGCTTACTGCTTCATAAGAAAGAATCAGTCCATTGGCTTCTGTTACCGTATAGATCACAGAAACCTTCAGTTCTCCCGGAAATCCCTGTTCCCCATCCGGACTGATATATGAAAATCTGACTGCGTTTTCATCAATTACTTCTGCGTCCCACAATACTTTATGAAATCCGTGTTCTTTATCACTGTGGATATTGTGTTTTCCTCTGTTTTTTGCCAGATGGTATTTTATGCCGTCTATCTGAAATTCCGCATTGGAAATCCGGTTTACATTTCTTCCTACCGTAGCGCCAAACATGCCGTTGTTTTCCAGATAATCTTCCAGGTGATCAAATCCCAGCGCCACATCCGTCTTTTCACCACGGCAGTTTCTGACAAGAATCGACTGGATGTTCACTCCAAAATCAGTGACACAGACTTCAAATCCCCGATGATTTTTCAGATGGTAAAGACTGGCGGTTCTTCCATCCGGAAGCTCTCCAAATTTCTCTATTTTGACACTCATTTTTCTTTACCTTCCATGTTTCATCAAATCTTCTACTGCAGGGTCTTCTGTATGAACACCAGCTGCTTTCAGCTCCTGTATTTTTTCTGAGAACTGCGGCAGATATTTTTCATGCGCCACTAACAGCTCGTCTAACACCCTTTGTGTATCTTTGTTGTTTTCCACCAGAGGATTCAAAACAAATGCTTCCAGAGCCATGCCGTAATCTCCGGTCAGAGCTGCCTGAATCGTACATTCTTCCATTGCTTTCATCATCTGAAGCCATCCTTTTTCTGCCGGCGGAAGTTTTCCAAAAGCCATCGGCTGTGCTCCTGCAGCGGATATGATGGATGATACCTCAACAATGGAGTCATCATCCAGACAGGAAATCGCGCCATTGTTCTGTGTACTTACTACCATATGGATCTTCTGATTTGCGTAAATTGCCCGGATGCATTCGCAGGCTGCGTCACTGTAATAGGCTCCTCCTCTTTTTGACAGCTGTTCCGGCTTCGTATGCAGCTCTGTATTTTTATAAAGCTCAAATAATTCTTTTTCGGTCTGCTTCATCTGTTCCGCTCTGGTTCCGCCTTCCCTGAATTCTTCCAGGGCATGATCCAGCATCGTCTGTTTTACATAATAATATCTGTGATATCCGCAAGGAAGCAGATTCATGCTTCTAAGCAGTTCCATCGGAAACTCTGCCTGATAAATATTAGCCGGTGTACCGCCATTCTTTTCATTGATATGTTCGATCAATTCCGGCGTCAGATCTTTTCCATTTTCGTCAAACACTTTGTGCCAGTGGAAATGATTGATCCCCGCGAAACGGTAATTTAAGTCTTTTGGATCTTTTCCTGCAAGTTTTGGCTCTGCCATCATTGCAATCGTCGGAACGTTGCATAATCCAATGGTCTTTTTCCATCCGAAATGTTTGATGGCCGCTTCGGTTACCATACCGCTTGGATTTGTAAAATTGATCAGCCATGCGTCCGGACACAGTTCCCTCATGTCGCGGATGATTTCTCCTATGACAGGAATCGTTCGAAAGGCCTTCAGCATTCCGCCGGCACCATTGGTTTCCTGTCCGAGCATTCCGTAAAGAGAAGGAATTCTTTCATCCTTGATTCTTGCATCCAGCAGTCCCACGCGAAACTGTGTTGTAACAAAATCCGCGTCCTTCAGTGCTTCTCTTCGATCCAGTGTCGTGTACACTTTCACATCATATGGGGAAGCATCCCACATTCTCTGTGCAAGTCCTCCGACAATCTCTACTTTTTCTTTTCCATCTTCAATATCCACAAGCCAGATTTCCCGGATTGGAAGATCTTCATAACGTTTGATAAATCCTTCCATTAATTCTGGTGTGTAGCTGCTTCCGCCGCCGATGGTCACGATTTTGACTGCTTCTTTCATCTTATTCTCCTCCTTGTTTTTCTCCTTGTTTTCTTAACTGAGTCCATCATAATCCGCCCGGCTTTTTGTCTCAATACAGCCGAAACAGTCAGACTCTTTTTCCCAGAAAAACTTGTTTTGGCCTGTTTTTCCTGAAATTTTTTGAAAAAAAATAACACCTCTGCAGGTTTCCCCGCAAAGGTGTCTCTGTTTTTTCAACAATCATTCTTTCATTTCTTTTTCAATCCACCGCATTATAACGCTGACCAGATATTCTTTCTGGCGGAATGTGAGTTCTCTTCCCTGAGAAATCTTATGCCATTTCCTGATACATCCCCTGCAGCAGGTGGCAGTCGCATGCTGGGCAAGAAAAACCGGATGTCCTTTCATCGGCGTCTGCTTTCCATCATTGGGAATCACTGCCGGCGCCAGCCGCTTTTCAACAAAATCCCAGGCATGGGAGCGAATCTGATTCATTCCCTTTTCCCTGACATATTTCCTGTCTTTTTCACCCAAATGAAAACGGCTGCGGAATTTTGATCTGCCAAGCCGTTCAAACAGCTGCTCCATCCATTCCTCTTCCGTCATCTTCTCATCTCCTGTTACTGCAAATGTTCCAGATTAATTTCGTTCTTTTGTTTAATCTCATCCAGTTTCCATCGCTCATCTTCATAGACAAACTTCCAGTATTCATAAAAAGCCACGGCTCTTTCATTGCCTTCCAGAAATTCTCCTGTTGACTTTCTGATACGATAATCTTTCATCTTTCCATGGATCACATACCAGACGTGATCTCCTTCGGTTCCTTCAGGATTCTTTGCCTTCACCGGTCTTGCGCTCAACAGCCGGACATCTTCCTGCACTTCTTCCTCATCCCGCATTTCCATCCAGGCAAGCTTCGTTCTCCAGTTTTCCCGGAGCTCCCGGCTTAAATAATCCTTTGCATAATCTACATCCTGTCTCCTCCAGCATTCCTGGATCTCAAAATAAGCCTGGCGCACATAACCCTGCATTTCTTTGTAGTTCCAGTTGCCGTCTGTTTTTTCAAACGCCCGGATCTGCTTTTTACTGGCCCAGCCTGCTTTTCTTACTTTCCAGGCAAAAGCAATGCTTCCTCCGCATACCATAAAAACAATGATCCCATTATTGATCAGAGCGCCGATCGGACTGCTTCTTCTGGATCTGCCATAGGACCGGCTGCTGCTGTGGGAGCCTCCGCTTCCGCCGGAACCGCCGCCGCTTCCACTTCCTCCGCCTCCTGCCCTCGCCAGACAGGTTACCTGCAGAGTCATACAGAGTATGATTCCAAAGGCGGCCATCAGAATCAGTTTTTTTATCTTTCGTCCTGTCATTCTTCTGTTTGATGCGGTTTCACTTCTTCCACTCTGGTTTCTAATGTACCATCCGAAATGATAACCGATATCTTGTCCCCCTTCTTTACGCTTCTGGAAGACCCCAGCGGTTCACCATTTTCACACTCCAGATATCCAAATCCATTTACCAGTTTTGCTGTTGGTGACAATCCATGCAGCCTTCCCGTATAGAGTTCCAGCCGGTGCCGGTACTCTGTCATAAGATTCTTCATGCGGAGAGAAAGCCTGTCCTCCAGTTCAGCCAGCCGCATTTTCTGTTCCTGAAGCTGAAATTTCGGATCAAATTTCCCAATTTCCAGCTGATACTGCTTTAATTTCAGCTGATATCTCCTTAAAACCTGTCTCAAATACGTATTTAGAGTCTGAGCACGGCTGCGGATTCCTTCCAGCACTTCCCGGATATCGGGAACCGCCAGTTCACATGCCGCAGTTGGCGTTGCGGCACGAAGATCTGCCGCATAATCTGCAATGGTTGTATCGACTTCATGGCCGGTGCCGGATATGATCGGAGTCTCTGCGGCAGCAATGGCTCTTGCCACGATTTCTTCATTAAATGCCCACAGATCTTCGATGGAGCCGCCGCCCCTTCCGATGATAATGATGTCAACTCCATACCGGTCCAGTGTCTCTATTCCTTTAACGATCGCTGCGGCTGCTCCTTCCCCCTGAACCTTGGCCGGATACAGAATCAGCTGAACAAACGGATTCCTCCGTTTTGCGGTGCTTATGATATCATGGATCGCCGCGCCGGTCTTTGCCGTCACAATCCCGATCTTCTTTGGATCTTTGGGAATCGGCTTTTTCTTTTCATGGTCAAAGAGTCCTTCTTCATACAGTTTCTGCTTTAACTGTTCATATGCGATATAAAGTTCTCCAATCCCATCCAGACGGATTTCATCTGCGTACAGCTGATAACTTCCGCTCCGCTCATAAACGCTGATATTGCCGCTTACGATTACCTCCTGTCCGTCTTCCATATCAAACTTAAGTCCCTGGTACCGGGCATTTGCAAACATCACACAGGAAATCTGACTTCCCTCATCCTTCAGGGAAAAATAAATATGCCCGGAAGAATGATATTTACAGTTGGATACCTGGCCTTTGATGGAAATCCGCCTCAGGGCGTAATCACTCTGAAACATCCTCTTAATATAGGAATTGATCTGCGTTACAGAAAAAACCTTATTCTTCATCCTGTTCCTGTCCAATCTTTGCCAAAATTCCATTAATAAAGCCGGCCGCTTTTTCATTGCAGTATTTCTTTGACAATTCTACTGCCTCATTGATCGCTACTTTCCTTGGAACTTCCGGATCCATTAAAATCTCATAGATGGCAAGACGGAGAATGGAAAGCTCGGCTTTTCCGATCCTTGCCAGATTCCATGCTTTGGCATGATCAGAGATTTCTTTGTCCAGTTCGTCCAGATGGGCGATCAGATCTGTTACTTTTCCCGCAATTTCTTCCTGCTGTTTCTTTCGGATATAGCCATTCTCCTGAAAATACAGGCTGACCTGTTCCTCAAATTCTTCTCTTTCACAAAATTCCACCGAGAATAGAATCTTAAAAATATGCTCTCTTACTTCACTTCTTTTCATTTGATTTCCTTTCTACGATACAAAGACGGAACTGATACAGTCCCGTCTGAAAATACTGTCTTTATCATACTGCAGGGCCGGACGCTCTACTCGTCATCCACTGCCACTCCGGCAACCCGGACATTGACCTCTTTTACCTTCAGCCCGGTCATGTTTTCGATCGCGGTTTTTACCCGATCCTGGACCTTGGAAGATATCTCCGGAACACTGACTCCATATTCAAGCTCGATTGCCAGATCAACAATGATCGCGTCTTTTTCAATCTTGACCCTGACTCCTTTTGACAGCTTCTTCATCCCCAGCTTGCTGACAAGTTCATTGGTAATATTCCCGTACATTCTTGCCACGCCGCTGACTTCTGTCGCTGCCAGTGCTGCAATGATCGCGATCACATCATCCGCTATCTTCACATCGCCGTGAATTCCTTTTTCCTTTATCTTATAGCTGTTCTTATTTTCCATAAAAAGCCTCCTGTATCTCCGCACTCTTCCTATGCTATTATATCAAATCGAAAAGTGCTTTTCTACTATTATTTACTGCCGGAAAAATATTAATCTTCTGTTTTTATCGATGTGATGACAATTTTGTCTAACTGACAGCCTGTTTTTCTCACAATGATATCTTCAATCTGGCTTCGTTCCACTTTTGACAGATCTTTTTTATTTACCAGGACATCCACATTTCCGTTGCTGATCGTGACAATGGAATTTAAAAACCCTTTTGCGCCCAGAAGATTTTCAGAAGCCGTTTCCATTTCCATCTGCTCTGCCAGGGTTGAAAGTTTATCAACAGCATCCTGTTTGACACTGTCTTTGACAGAATCATCGCTGATAATTTCTTCCAAAGTATCCTTTGCTTTGCTGTGGGTTTGTTCTCTTTCTAATTTTGCCTTTGCAACATAGCTGCTGACCTGCGCGTTGGTAAGGACCGCCTCTCCAACGTCTGTAATATCATCCGTTACTTCTCCTGCGGTTTCCTTTGCCGTATTAGATACTGTCTTTGTCTTGCTGCCGGATGCCGAATCGAATTTTCCACTGTAATTTACGTACCCTGCGACTGCAATTATGATTGCCAGGGTCGTAATGATCATTTGATTTTTTCTAAACAATTTCTTCATTTAGGAATCCTCCATTTTTAAGACTTTGACTTTGTAGGATGAAATATGAAACAAAACAGATACTGCATCAACAATATTCTGGTTAACGATATCATTTCCTCCTCCCTGGGCAACCACAACGACTCCTTCCACCTCCGGCTGCAGCTCCTTGATGACGTATGGAACTTTTTTCCCGTCTTCCTCAATCAGGACAGTTTCTTCATCTTCCTTCACACTCTTTTCTTCCTTTCCCGTACTTTCTTCATAAGGACTGTCTTTATTGACCACTGCTTCCGAAGAAGACTTGACTGTGATCATGACTTTGACCTTTCCGACCCCCTCGACCTGTTTTAATGCTTTTACCAGCCGCTCCTCCTGTTTTCTTACATAGTCATCCGTTGAATCCTCTTCGTCCTGTGTCTCTTTCGCTGCGTCTTCTTTTTGGCTCTTTTCCGGAGATGGAACGCTGAAAACCATCAGACAGATCCCAAGGGCGAGGATCAGGAGCAGCTTCCTGATTCCAATGGTTTCTATGATGTTTTGCAGTTTTTTCTTATCTATCATATTTCCTCTACTCACTTATATTTATATTAGCTTCTTTCACATTATAGAATCTGGAAACCAGGGTTTTTATTCTCCTCTCCTGACTCTTTCCATCATCTGCCGTTATGGTGATTTCCTGGATTTCTCCTTTCTCATCTACATCAGCCTTTATTTCCTGCGCTTTCATTCCATACTCTTCCAGAATCGACCTGACCCCTTTCTGAACCTGCTTTTCTCTGGCTTCCCTTGCATCATCTTCAAACGATATGGCATCCGTTTCCTGAGAAATCTGTGAAACCACATCTTGTATTTTTGTGTCTTTTCCCATCCATTCCATCACCGGACGTATGATCAGGATCAAGAGCATGAATCCTGCTACCAGACTGACATATGGCTTAAATTTCGTTCCTTCGACCAGCTGTCCGGCCACCGTTGACAAGATCAGGAAAAAAATAACTGCCCGTATCATTTCCAAGATTGCATCACCCCGCATAATAATTTACGTTTGTCGAAAAAGCAATCAGCGCAATAGACAGTATAAACAATACCGTCATCGTGATGATCATCTGCATCATGAGTTTTCCGCTTTTGATCACGGCGTCTATGGCACCGGTAATCCGCTTGTCAGAAACCGGCTGAAGCAGGATTCCGGCCGCTATGTAAGCCAGCACAACTGTCCCGATTTTTAACAGCGGCGGAAGAACCAGCACCAGAAGAATCAGGATTCCAGCTGCGCCGATGCTGTTTTTGATCACAACAGCTGAACCTATGACCGTTGTCATAACTGTATTTAACCCTCCTCCTATTCCGGGTATGGATGAAATTCCTTTTTCCAATGCCGTATTTTTCAGAGAATCCACTGCCGGCAGAATCATAGACTGGATCATTTGCACCCCAAGGACAAGAGACAAAAAACCTTTCATCAGCCATCCTGCGGCTTTTTCCAGTGTACTGCACAGCCTGGAAAAATGCTCTTCTTCCGAAATGTGGTTTACAATCTTTAGAACAAACAGAATTCGGATCATCGGCAGTATCAGATAATCCGTAAGAAGGGACATTCCATAAATGACCATCAGATAAAACTCATAAACCGCTGTAGAAGTGGTTACCCCCGAAGTTGATACCACTGCAATCGAATACGCCGTGATCATTCCCTTGATATAATCCATGATCAGCTGAATCAAATCCTGAGCGGTTTCATTCAGATAATAAAAAGAATCCGTCATAAGCGCGATAAAAACCATATAGGTCACATAAAATCCCGCACTTCCTGCATTCCCCTGGAGAAAAGCGTCAGACAGATTTTTAAAGACCGCCGCGATCACTGCGGCAATCATCATTTGTTTTAAGAATTCTTTCTGCAGGACAAACGAAGATACAAAGTTTCCAGTACATTTTTCCCACAGAGACTGCAAAGCTCCTTTGACATTTCCTGTCATCAGCAGTTTTACGATCTGTGCAAAGGAAAAATCTTCATCCTGCTCTTCCAGAACAGATTCCACCTGACTGAGCGAATCATAATCAAGTTCTTCTTCCGCGGCAGAAACCGGCTTCGGAAATGCCAGGATCATAAAGATCATAAAACATATACACCATTTTCTCATATTTTCCTATCCCAAAAGTTCCTGCACAGTTTCCAGAAACGCCTGAAAAATCGGCACACTGACTGCAAGAATTGATAATTTCCCGATTAGTTCAATCTGCTTCCCAATGGTTTCCTGTCCTGCATCCCTGCAGAGATTGGAGGTGATCTCACACAAAAAAGATATGCCGATCAGTTTTAACAGAATCTGAAAATAGCTCTTTGGAATCCCGGAATAACTTCGTATGGTTTCAAAAACTTCCAGCACTTCCCGCATTTCATTCAGTGCATATCCGGCCAGAATCATGCCGGATACCAGCCCGATGGCCAGTCCGATTTCCGGACGGATGGATTTGATCTTCATTGCTGCCAGACTGGCGATGATCCCAAACAGTGCTGCCTGTATCACATACCCACCCCCATTTTCAAGAGATCGTAAAAAGCGTCTGTACACTTTCGAACAGATCATATATGTACGGAATCACCCATGACAGAACCAGGATCAGTCCCGCCAGCGTCAGCAGAAACGCCTGCTCCTCCCGTCCGGAATGTTTCAAAAGCTGAACCAGAATCGTTACAAGGATGCCCACCGCTGCAATTCGAAAAATGATATTTACGTCCATTCCTTCCTCCTTACACTAAAATGATCACGACAAGCAGCCCGAAGGAAAGTCCGAGAGACCGGTACATCCTGCAGTTTTTTATGACCTGATCCTTCATCTGAAAAATAACATCTTCAATCTGCTCAATCGCAAAATCAATGGTTTTTTCCTGCATTTCTTTATCCAGATATCCGATGGTCTCTCCCATGGACATAAGAATTTCCAGAAATTTCGGCTCAATGATCTGCGGTTTTAACTGTTCCTCCAATGCTTCCTTCCATACTGCAAAAAACGACTCCTCACGATAACTTTTCAGCCGTTTCGCTATCTGATTTAAAAACGGCCGGAATTCCGGCGCAGTCTTCTCTGCGATTACCGCGACAGCTTCCGGCAGCGGCGTAAATCCATACCGGATTTCTCCCTGAAGCAGATACAGCATCCGCTTCAGGGCAATCCCCTGTTCCAGTTTTTTTTGTTCCTTCCCTGCCTTTGAAAACCCAAAGCTGATGCCTGCCGTCACGACCAGCAAAATTCCTATGATCTTAAACATAAAGTTCCACCCCGTTTTCATCGAAAATTTTCTTTATCTTTCCCGGTTCTTCCCTGTGATCCAAAATCACATATCTCTGGAACATCTTCTTTTTCAGGGTCTCTTTCATATATGGATTCTTCATCAGGGATTCCCTGCTTCTTCCATGTGCTGTTGCCAGTATAGTACAGCCCCGGAAAGCACAAAAAAATAATGCATCCACATCTTCTCTGGTTCCCACCTCATCCACAGCAATGATCTCAGGCGCCATCGAGCGGATCAGCAGATTCATTCCTTCACTCTTGCTGCAGCCATCCAGAAGATCTGTACGAATCCCCAGATCATTTTGGGGAATTCCCTGATATGCTGCTCCAATTTCACTGCGCTCGTCCACAACTCCCACAGTCTGTCCTTTTTCAGAAACCGTGCGGATCAGATCCCTCAGCAGAGTCGTCTTTCCACATCCCGGAGGTGAGACGATCAGCGTTGGAAGGAGCCTTCCTTCCGACTGGCATTTCTGATACATTTCACCGGCGCACCCCTTGATCTGATGAGCAATCCGGATATTCAGACAGGAAATATGCTTCATTGTCTTTATTTTCCCATTTTCCATTACTGCTGATCCAGCCAGTCCGACCCGGTGGCCTCCCTGTATTGTAAGATAACCTTGTTTCATTTGTTCTTCATATGCATAGAGCGAATATCCGCTGATATATTCCATAGCCTGTCTCAGCTCTTCCTTTGTGAAAATCTGCGCACCTTCCCGTATCGTCGTCAGTCCCCGTCTTTCTGAAATAAAATATTCCTGATGTTCATACCGGATCAGAACCGGTTTCTGGACTCTCAGACGGATTTCCTGCATTTTTTCTATTTCCAGATGATATTTCGACAATATCCCTCTTATCGTAAGCGGCAGTATTTGAAAAACCTCTCGTCCTTCCTTCATAAGCCCTCCCATTCTCTGTATAATCAAATATATGGGAAAAGCCTTAAATTATGCTAAAAAAAAGAATCCCGGCCTCAGGATTCTTTTTCTTATTTCTTCTCTTTTCCATTCTTTTTTCTTCCGCTTTTCTGATAGAACGGAGCAATCTGATCAAAAGATCTTCTCAGTTCATATTGAAAATTTGTCTGTTTTACGTTATTCGTCTTCTGAGCTACAAACTGATCCAGTTTCTGCATATACTCGTTCTCAGAAACAGTTCCTTCCGCCACATAGGTAAGCCCCTTTTCCCAGCTGGCAGTGAGAGTCGGATTCAGCAGAGAACTGATAGAAGCATTTACCACATTTACGATCATTTCTCCGGTCAGAGTCGGTGTAACGATCTGAGTTTTTTTATTCAGGGCTATGTATTGATTGGTAATCAGTTTTTTAATGATCTCCGCCCGGGTGGCACTTGTTCCAATCCCGCTTCCTTTAATCTGTTCCCGCAGATCTTCATCTTCGATCAGCTGTCCGGCATTTTCCATGGCAAGAATCAGAGAGCCGGAATTATATCGTTTTGGCGGCGTCGTTGTTCCGTCCTTGATCTTATAATCATTGACCGGGAGTTTCATGCCTTTCCGGAGAGAGGCAATGGCATCCATCTGCTCTTTTGTCAGGGGTTCCTCTTTTTTCTGTCCCCCCGTCCCGGCAATCTTTAAATAACCTGGATCAGATAATACTTTAAATGTTGCTGTGAAAGACTCCCCTTTCGTCCTTGTTTCCAGACGTATCTTTGTATACACTGCCGGCGGCATGAAGATACTCAAAAATCTTCTGGCAATGACATCATAAACTTTCTGAGCGGTCACCGGAAGCCCCGCAAGACTTCCCACTGCCTGGCCCGTAGGAATAATAGCGTAATGGTCTGTGATTTTCTTATCATCCACATATTTTGTTTTTGCAAGTCCCTGATATTTCTTTTCTTCCAGTATGCCTGAGGCTGCCTCACTCAGCGGTCCATAGGACATCAGCCCTTTGATATTTTTGTATATTTCCCTGCTGACGGCTGTGGACAGCACTCTTGCATCTGTCCTTGGGTATGTTACCATCTTTTTCTCATACAGATCCTGTACGATCTTCAACGTCTCATCAGGACTTAATTTAAACATCTTAGAACACTGATTCTGCAGTTCCGCCAGGTTATAAAGCAGCGGCGGATTTTTCTTTTCTTTCTTCCTGGAAGAGGATTCCACAACAGTTTCTCTGTCAGTCCCTTCTTCCAGATAGTTTATAAAATCTTTTGCGTCTTTCTTCTCCAGAAATCCATTTTCCTTATATAGTTTTGGCGATTTCCAGTATTTTGACCCTTCTGCTGCCTTCCATTCTGCTTCTACCTCAAAGCCGCTGCAGTCAAAATGTCCCAGAATCCGGTAAAACGGTGTAGGAACAAAATTTCTGATCTCCCGTTCTCTTTTTACGATCATGCCAAGAACGCAGGTCATCACACGGCCGACCGCAACTACGACGCTGCGTTTCTGATTCAGATAGTTGGCAATGGTCCAGCCGTACTTTAGAGTCAGGACTCTGGAGAAATTAATTCCCATAAGGTAATCTTCCTTTGCCCTTAAATATGCCGCAGACGCCAGATTATCATATTCACTCAGATCTTTTGCCTCTTTTACTCCGCGGATAACTTCTTCTTTTGTCTGAGAATCAATCCAGACTCTTTTTTTCTTTTTCTGACTGCTTACATGAGCTTCCTGATCCACCAGCCGGTAAATATATTCTCCTTCCCGTCCTGAGTCAGTGCATACATAAATTGTATCAATATCCTCTCGATTCAGCAGAGAGGCAACGATATTATACTGCTTTTTCACACCGGGAATGACTTCATACTTAAATGTTTCCGGAATAAAAGGGATGGTTTCCAAATCCCATCTCTTTAGTGCCGGATCATACTCATCAGGATATGACATCGTCACCAGATGTCCGACACACCATGTGATCACGGCTTTTTCCCCTTCCATATATCCATCCCGGCTTTTTGCATTTATCTGGAGCGCGGCCGCAAATTCTCTTGCCACGCTTGGTTTTTCCGTAATAAATAATGATTTCAAACACTTACCTGCTTTCAATTTTATTTTTTGTATTGTACCATACCGTGAAAATTCATGATATACTAAACGAGAATAAAAATCAAGAAAGGAGATTTCTATGAGTACCGCAAAAGCAAATGAAGCAAGAGCAAAAACAATCATCAAGAATCTTGAAAAACGAAATATGGAAGGCGTATACTGCGCTTCAAAAGAAGACGCCCTGAAGCAGGCGTTATCTTATATTGAGAAAGGATCTTCCGTATCCTGGGGCGGATCCATGAGCATTGAGGAAATCGGTCTTATAGATGCCGTAAAAGCCGGAGATTATCAGGTTATCGACCGTTCCATTGCGAAAAACTACGATGAACAGAGAGAAATTTTCTCTAAAATTGTGCTGTCCGATTATTTCCTTATGAGTTCCAACGCAGTTACCTTAGACGGCGAACTGATCAATATTGATGGAACCGGCAACCGGGTAGGCCCTCTCTGTTACGGGCCAAAACATGTCATTATGATCGTCGGAATGAACAAGGTCGTAAGCAATGCAGAAGACGGAATTGCCAGAGTCCGCAATATTGCAACACCTCCAAACTGCATCCGGCTTGGCCTTGAGACTCCTTGTTCCATTACCGGACGATGCGCAGACTGCTACGGCGATACCTGTATCTGCAGCGATATCGTTGTAACAAGACGTCAGAGCGCTGCCATGCGGGGCAGGATCAAGGTTATCCTCGTTGGAGAATCTCTCGGATACTAATCTGCACCAACAGATGCAGGTTCCTTTTGAAGTCCTGGAAAGAGCAAAGACTCCTTTCGGGACTTCTTGCATTTTTATCACAATCATTGTAATATAATTGTAATTTCTACTATTTTTAAGCCTGTTTTATAACAATATTACTTTGGAGAAATACATGAAGAAAAATTTTGAAGAAACGGTCTATGAAATTGATGATCTGCCTTTTACAACACTGGCACCCTGCTGGCATGAGGATTTTACGATCGTCTATATTCTTTCCGGAACGCTGGTTTTTCATATCAATCATAAAACTTATCTTGCATCCTCTGGCGAGGGGTTCTTTCTGAACACAGGGCAGGTCTATTTTGCGGAAAAATACAAGTCTTATCCGTGCCGTTTTCTTATAATCCATATCAGCCAGAGTCTTCTTTATCCGGAAAATGATGATCAGATCTTCCAGAAATACATTCGGCCTGTGACCGGAAATCCTTCTTTTTGTCATCTTACTTTGATTCCCCGGATTCCATGGCAGAAATATATTCTGGAAAATGTAAAAAAAATGATGGAGACCTGCCGGACAATGCAGTATGGTTATGAATTTAAAATCCATCATTTTGTCAATGAGATTTTCTATTATATCCTTCAGAACCTGTCTGCCCTCCCTGAATTGTCCAGACAGCAGAAAAAGGATATTGCCCGGATCAAAACCGCAATGACATATCTGGAAGAAACCTATGCCCGGAAACATACACTCCTCGATATCGCTCAGTCATGCATGCTCAGCCGCAGTGAATGTTCCAGGCTTTTTCAGAGAATCCTCCACTGCAGTCCGGTTGACTGCCTGATCAAAGTCCGGATCCTTCACAGTCTTCCTTTGATCGCAGCCCACGAACTGTCTATGGCAGACATTGCCGCAAAAACCGGATTTTCAGGCGGCAGCTATTTTTCTGAAACGTTTAAAAAAGTCATGGGGATTTCCCCAAGAGATTATTACCGGAAAATCAAAAAAGGCCCTCAGCATCAGGGCTGATTTCCCTGTGCTTCGAGCCTTTTTGTCTTTTCTTCTCTACTGATTCTGATCCCACTCACGAAACGCGATAAATTTTGTCTTCCAAAGCAGTGCCAGTGCCGGCGTCAGTGCCCACAGCATCTTTCCTGTGGTATTCAGCACTTCGAAATGAAAAACTCCTGCAAAATCCAGGATCAGAACAATACCAAACAGAAGAATCACTCCGTATGCTATTGAATAGGAAAAATATACTTCCTGTCCGATCCTGCTGCTGAAATAGAATCGATCCGCAGTCAGGGAAATCATTGATACCGCCGCAAGAATTACCTGAAGAAGTTCCCGGTTTCCCATCTGAAAATAAATGTAGATTGCTGCCGCAAAAATCAGAATCTGAATATACCATAACACTTTTTCCTGTTTTTCATATGTTCCCATCGCACATTCTTCCTTTTCTTTCGTTTAATAATGGATAAATACCGGATCACCGATCTTTGTCAGATTGTATACGGATTCTGCGTCTGAAAGAGTCAGGTTCACACAGCCATGAGATCCGGCTGTCTTGTAATAGGTGGTAGACCACCTGTTCCAGTCATTCCGGCTGCTGTAATGGTAGCCTGTTCCTGTCCACATGATCCTGGTCCAGTATTTGGTCGGAACTTCATAATCTTCTCCAACCAGAGTCTTTGTCAGCTTTTTCTCTTTGACGTCATAGACGCCGGTTCTTGTAATACGATCCGGCTCATCTTTTCCGGTAATGCACTTGCAGCTGAATACCTGCTTTCCATCTTTGTAGATAAAAACCTGCTGGGCAGACAGATCTACTTCGCTGTAATTCTTTGTATCCCAGTCATTCTGAAGATTATCAAAGTCCATGCGGTATCCTTCGTGGCTGTATACCGGTTTTAAAGATGTTTTAAGTGCTTTGGCGCTGGCATTTGTCGGATTTTCCATATAAGCTTCTGCGGCTTTCTCATCAGGAGCTTTCTTAAGTTCCGCCATAACCTGGTTTACAATTTTATCATAATCCAGACGCCAGCCATAATCTCCGCCGCTGACCTGGATGGTTCTGCCGTCATGAGTCTTAAAGTTTCTTGCGATTCCCTGTGTTTTATACTTCAGACAGAAAGCTTCGATCCAGTCTTCTACCTTAGACTGACTGATCTTGACGGTTTTATTCTTCGTATCAACCGTGATACAGTCTTTTAATGTGTCCGGCGTCAGAGTTTCTGTCACTCCATCTCCCAGCTTCCACTGAATCCAGTGGAGAAGATACTGATTATAAGTTTTCTGCATTTCTTTGAGCTTATCATCATTTTCTCTGAGAGAAGGCTCCTGATACACGCCAGGAAAGGCTTTTGAATCGGTAAGATCCATCTCTGTATCCAGTTCTTCCACGCTGCCGGCAATGGCCTGCACCAGTTTGTCCTGATCCAGTTTGTTGCCCTCTGCTTCTTTTTTCAATACTCCATACTTTTTCTCAGGTGAGTATACGATCGTTGCATTTTTCGGTTCCGTAATCTTATATCCGTTTTTTCCTGTAACCATATCTGCTTTTGCCACTGCGTCCGCGATTTTGTCTTTGGAATAAGAAATCAGCTGATCCGCATCATCATCTTCTCTTCCAAAGAGAGATGACAGCACACTGCTCTCATGCTGCTTTTCATATACTTTCCGGATTTCATCTTCTCCGACCAGAGTAAGACCGATATCCTTTCCTGATATCTTCATTGTCCCATTATTCCGTCCTTTTATTGTTAATTCATAAGAATTGACCTGATCTTCAATCTTATCAATAGATTCCTCATATGTCATGCCGGATACATCAACCTGATCGATCCTGCTTCCCGGATACCACCGTCCAGAATAATGGACATGAACTCCTGCTGCTATGGCAATCGCTGCTATCGCAATCCCTCCGGCAATCATATACCCCTGCTTCCTATTAATTTTCATCATTATCCTCCATATAGATTCCATTCTCTCATAAAAAGCTTGTCATTTTCTGTCGAATACTATTCTATCGTAATTTCCTCTATATTGCAATTAATAAATCAGACGATCAATTCATTTCCCTGTCCATATATTCTATGGAAAAATGTTTATTTGAAATCTGTAAGCAGATCAGGTCTTCGTACGCATTAGCCCCATGTTCGGCAATACATCCTTCCTCATACCATATCACGGTTCCCGGACCATAGTATTCATCATTGGAACGAATCTGCCCGGACAGCACATAAAATCCATGGGCTGCCGGATGCCTGTGGCGTTCGGTCGTAAATCCTGCAGGATAACGGTTCATGACAATGGACATCCCCATATCAGGATCCTCCACCAGTCTTTTTTGTCCAAACATTTTTCCTGTTGTACTTGTTGGCCGGCAGAACCAGTCCATTCGTTTCACATCCACAACTTTTTGTTCTTTCATTGCGTCACATCTCCTTTAATGAATTAATTTTTACCTTTTCATTTTCATCCATGGCAATATACGCAGCTCCCATCATGCTCTCATTCCCCGGGTTAATAGAACCTTCTATCCTGGCAGCTGCCGGAAAACCAGCATTGGACTTTGCCACCTCTTCCTGTACCAGATCCAGCAGTTCCGGAAACAGCCTGACAGTTCGTCCGCCCAGAACGATTTTTTCAGGATTATTCCATACAATCATATCTTCAACTAACAATGCTGCAATTTCTGCTGTCTTTTGAAGAAGTGTCTCCGCCCAGCTTTCTTTTCTTTCATAAGCCTGTGCAAGCTGGAATAATGACGCGCAAAAATGTCCAGATTCCTCCGCCTGCTTTAGAATGGAAGCCTCCGTCAGATAAGCTGCCGCACATCCCTGTTTTCCGCAGGTACACTTTCTTCCATGAAATATAACCGTCTTATGCCCAATCTCCCCGCAGATTCCGTCTGCTCCATTTATGATGTTTCCATCCTGGATCCATGCAGCACCGACTTCCTGACTCAGACTTAGAAATCCAATGGATTTTTCTTTCCTTCCGCCGCAGTGATATTCCTCAATTACAGAAGCTTTGATGTCCCTCGCCATATAACATGGAATTCCGATCATTTCAGACAATGGCACTGCAAATGCCGTATTTTCCCATCCAAACAGATCTGAATATCGGATCATCCCTGTTTTTACATCTATGATTCCAGGGAAGCTGATTCCCACAGCTTCCACTTTTTTAAAAAAAGCTGGCTGCTGTGTTTCCACTTCTTTGATATGTTGTGCCACTGTCTCAATCAGCCGTCTGCTGTTTTGTGGTACTTCTTCTTCCCATTTCTTCTGAAATATCATTTTTTCTCCATAATCTGCAATGATACATCCGATAAAATCCTGTCTTATCAGAATTCCAAGGCTATAAAAGGCGTCCGGATTCTTCTTTAGCCAGACTGCTTTTCTCCCTACTCCTGCCGATTCTGCTTTCTGGATTTCATGAATCAGTCCAAGTTCCATCAAATCCCCACAGATCCGGCTCATACTCGTTGGGCTCATCCGAAGTTCTCTCGCCAGAGAAGCTCTTGATACATATTCTTCATCCTTTACCTGCTCCATAACAGCTCTTCTATTTTCAATTTTCATTTCCATCTGACTTTGCTGCTTTTTATTTCCCATATTAATTTCTCCACTGGTGTTATTAATTATAATATAAATCCTCTTTCATTTATTGTCAATCTTTTTTATCCAGAAGAGAAGGAGGCCTTTTACGGCCTCCCTCCTATTCTTTCTATTCATATAATGGATATTTATCTGTCAGTTCTTTTACCATAGCCGCTGCTTCATCCAGCTTCTGATCCAGAAGAGTAAGACGGATGGCTTTTGCGATCACTTTCATATCGTCTTCTTTCAATCCTCTTGTCGTTACTGCAGGAGTTCCAAGACGGAGTCCTGAAGTTACAAACGGAGATTTCGGATCATTCGGCACTGTGTTCTTATTACATGTAATATGCACAGAATCCAGAACCTTCTCTGCTTCTTTTCCTGTCAGATCATATTTTTTTAAGTCCACAAGCATTAAATGGTTATCTGTACCGCCGGATACAATATCGAATCCTTCTTCGATCAGCGCATTGGCCAGAGTATCGGCGTTCTTGACTACCTGCTTCATATACTCTTTGTACTCATCAGACAAAGCTTCTTTAAAACAAACCGCTTTGGCAGCAATAACATGCATCAGAGGTCCGCCCTGGATTCCAGGGAAAATTGCTTTGTTAAAGTTGTATTTTTCATTGACTTCGTTGCTGCTTAAGATCATGCCGCCGCGAGGTCCTCTTAAAGTCTTATGTGTCGTTGTTGTTGTCACATGAGCATACGGAATCGGGCTCTGATGAAGTCCTGCTGCAACCAGACCGGCGATATGAGCCATATCTACCATAAGCACAGCTCCTACTTTATCTGCAATCTCACGAAAACGCTTAAAGTCAATGGCTCTTGCATATGCGCTGGCTCCGGCAATGATCATCTTTGGCATGCATTCCAGGGCAATTCTTTCTACTTCATCATAATCAATAAAGCCTTCATCATTAACTCCGTAAGGAACACAGTGATAGTTCTTCCCTGACATATTGACTGGGCTTCCATGGGTCAGATGTCCGCCGTGATCCAGACTCATTCCCATATAAGTGTCTCCCAGGTTCATAACGGCAAAGAAGACTGCCATATTTGCCTGTGCTCCGGAATGCGGCTGTACATTAACATATTCACAGCCAAACAGTTTTTTAGCCCTTTCTCTGGCAAGATTCTCAACCACATCTACATACTCGCATCCGCCGTAATAACGCTTTCCAGGATATCCTTCCGCATACTTATTGGTCAGATGGCTTCCCATGGCTGCCATAACTGCTTTGGAAACCAGATTTTCAGAAGCGATCAGCTCCAGATTGCTTCTCTGTCTGGTCATCTCATCTTCCATTGCCTGGGCAATTTCGCTGTCATAATTTTTCACTTCGCTAAAATCAAACATCGTGTTCTCCTTTCTTTGCAGATTCCTATTCCTGGAACTGCTCTTTGAGGGCTTCAACAGCCCGTTCTACTCGGCTTTCCTTGATCAGGACTGTAATCTTGATCTCAGATGTATATATCATCTTAATATTGATTCCTTTGTTGTACAGCGCCTCGAACATTCTGGAGGCTGCTCCGGAATTTGACATCATGCCGGCTCCTACAATTGATACGATCCCGACTTTTGTGTCACACATGATTTCTTCATAGTCATCTTCTGCAAAGGCTTTCTTTAATGTCTCCACTGCCTTGTCCGCATCCTCCTGAGCAACGACAAAAGAAATATCTTTCTCCGGTCCCCGCCCGATGGACTGAAGAATCAGTTCCACGTTGATCTTCTCATCTGCAATTGATCCAAAAATCTTAGCCGCGATTCCCGGCTGATGTTTTAAACCTTTGATTACGATCAGCGCTACATCAGAGTTGGACTGTACGCCGCTGAATAACATTTTCTCCATAATTAACTCTCCTCTCCGCTTTTGGATATTTCGATTCCCAGTTCATCCAGCTGAATCTCATCAACCGTACCAGGCGCCTGTGTCATAAGGCAGGACGCGTCTTTTACTTTCGGAAAGGCGATGACATCACGGATGCTGTCTTCTCCTGTCAGCCACATAACCAGTCGATCCAGTCCATATGCAAGTCCTGCATGAGGCGGAACGCCGAATTTAAAGGCATCCAGAAGGAATCCGAAACGTTCATAAGCATCTTCTTTTGTAAATCCGAGAACTTCAAACATCTTTTCCTGAATATCATTCTGATGAATACGGATGGATCCTCCTCCAAGCTCCGTACCATTCAGAACAATATCATATGCTTTCGCGCGAACTTTTCCCGGATCTGTATCAATAAATTCCAGATCTTCTTCAAACGGCATCGTAAACGGATGATGCATGGCAGTGTAACGATTCTGTTCTTCGCTCCATTCAAGAAGAGGGAAGTCTGTTACCCATAAGAAATTAAACAATGACTCATCAATCATATCATACTGTTTTGCAATATGAATTCTTAAATTGCCTAAAACATCAAAGACAACTTTATCCTGATCCGCTGCAAATAACAGCAGATCTCCAGGCTGTCCATCCATAGCCTTGATCAGAGCTTCCATCTCATCTTCTTTCATAAACTTGGCAAAAGAAGATTTTACCGTACCGTCTGTCTTCAGCTGGATATATGCAAGTCCTTTGGCTCCAAAATCCTTGGCATAACTTACAAATCCGTCAATTTTCTTTCTTCCCAGATCTCCCAGACCTTTGGCATTGATTCCTCTTACGCTTCCGCCATGTTCCAAAGCTCCTTTAAATACCATAAAATCGCATCCGGAAACAGTGTCTGATACATTGACCAGCTCCATGCCGAAACGTGTATCCGGCTTATCGGATCCAAAACGATCCATGGCTTCCTGATAAGTCAGTCTCTGCATCGGAAGCGGAATGTCCACATCCAGGACTTCCTTAAATACTTTCTGCATCAGACGCTCGTTGATATCGATCACATCATCCACATCTACAAAAGAAAGCTCCATATCCGCCTGTGTAAATTCCGGCTGACGATCCGCTCTCAGGTCTTCATCACGAAAACATTTGGCGATCTGATAATAACGGTCAAATCCGGAACACATTAAAAGCTGTTTGTAAAGCTGCGGAGACTGAGGCAGACCATAAAAACTTCCAGGATGCACACGGCTTGGCACAAGGTAATCTCTTGCTCCCTCCGGCGTGCTCTTTCCAAGAATCGGGGTCTCAATCTCAATAAAGCCTTCATCAGACAGGAAATTGCGGATGATCCTTGTTACATGATCCCTGATCCTTAAATTTCTCTGCAGATTCGGCCGGCGCAGATCCAGATAACGATATTTGAGACGAAGTTCATCTTTTACCGTCTGATCCGCATCAATCGGAAATGGAGGAGTATCAGATTCTGAAAGTACCCTTAATGTATGTACTTTAATCTCAATATCTCCTGTTTTCAGATTTTCATTGACCGCTGCGCTTCGTTTCTGAACGGTTCCTACAGCAGCGATGACATATTCACTTCTCAATCCGTTTGCCTTCTCATAATCTTCTGAAGATAAAGACTCTTCATCAAATACCAGCTGCAGCAAACCGGATCGGTCCCGTAAATCTATAAATATAAGACTTCCTAAGTTTCTTCTTTTTTGTACCCATCCCATAACGGTAACTTCTTCCCCTGTCATCTGGCTGGAAACTTCCGTACATCGATGAGTTCTGGCTAAACCTGACATTGATTCTGCCATGATATTTCCTCCTTCATACGTAACTGTGAGTTATTATAGCATAAAAACTTTTCCAGTAAAAGCAAAAAAAGCGGACAAAACCGCTTCTCTGCATGATCTTTTCATAAAACGGGAGATGAATGTCATCTCCCGCTTCTGTTATTTACCCATCCTGTCTTACCAGAATCTGCTCAATTTCTGCTGCGTACAGTACATGATAATCCTTTTCCGGATACCATTCCCCGTCCAGTTCGCGGCCTGCTTCTGTAAAGCCTGCCGGATCCATCGGCTGAGCATACAGTTTTTTGCAGATCAAAACGATCTTTGCTTCCTCAAAATAAGGAATTCCATTTGCGTCTGTCGATGTCAGACGTGTTTTGGAAATCTTATCCTCATCTCTTCCGGAAACACTTCCAAGATAAGACAGATCTTTCTTAAATGTATCGTCATAAAAAGATAATGTAAAGGAATCTGTCTGATCTATAAACTCTTTGGTGTAACGCTGAGGTCTTAAAACCGTAACCGCTACATTTTTGCCCCACATAACTCCGAATCCGCCCCAGGACGCAGTCATGGTATTTACTTTTCCCTCTTTATTCTTCGCAGTTACCAGCATCCACTCTTTTCCAATCAGACGAAATACGCTTTCGTCAAAATCTTCCGGCGCTACAATTGCGTATTCACTCATTTTACTCTTCCTCCTTCTTAAACTTAAGCTGTTATTTTATAAATAATCTTTTACAGCATCCAGAGAAACATTGATCTCTTCGCCTGTTTCCATATTTTTTAAGCGGCCTTTATTCTCTGCCAGTTCGTTATCTCCAATGATGATCGTATTCTTCGCGTGAATCTTGTTGGCATACTTCATCTGAGCTTTTACACTTCTTCCCAGATAATCTGTCTCTACCACAAAACCTTCTGCCCGAAGATTTGTCACGATCTTATACGCTTTTGATCTCGCCTCTTTTCCAAGGATTCCTACATACAAATCGATGTCACGGCCGCATGGGAGATCGATACCTTCTTCCTCAAGGAAATAAAGGATTCTCTCAATTCCCATTCCAAAACCTACAGACGGCATGGATACTTTTCCATCAATTTCATGAACCAGATTATCATAACGGCCGCCGCCGCACAGTGTAAATCCATCCTTATCTACAAATTCAAACACTGTCTTTGTATAGTAATCCAGTCCGCGGACAATCTCTGTGTCTACCTCATATGGAATTTCCAGGGCTTCCAGAAGTCCTTTTAATGTCTCAAAATGCTCTCGGCAGTCATCGTCCAGATAATCAATCGTTCTCGGAGCATCTTTTACAATCTCTTTGCACTCCGGCACCTTGCAGTCGATCACGCGCAGAGGATTCTTCTGCATCCTCTCACGACAGGTCGGACAAAGCTGCTCTTCATGTTTTCTCAGATAAGAAAGCAGCGCTTCATTATAATCTTTCCTGCAGTTTTCACATCCAATGCTGTTGATATGAAGCTTCACATCTTTTAATCCGATTTTCTTAATAAAAGAAGAAACCAGAGTAATCAGCTCAACTTCGGCAAGGGGACTTTCCGCTCCCACAAACTCAATGCCGAACTGGTGATGCTGTCTCAATCTTCCGCTCTGAGGCTTCTCATATCGAAATGCAGGAGTTACATAAAATAATTTGACTGGCTGCGGATCATTCTGCATTCCATGTTCCAGGTATGCGCGGATTGCTCCTGCAGTTCCTTCCGGTTTCAGCGAAATGCTCCTGTTTCCTTTATCTAAAAATGTATACATTTCTTTCTGAACTACGTCTGTCGTCTCTCCGACACCACGCTGAAACAGTTCTGTATGTTCAAATACCGGCGTGATAATTTCGTGAATATTGCATGAAGCACATAACTCTCTGAATATTCCTTCCAGATATGTGCGCTGTTCCACCTCTTTTCCAAACCAGTCTTTTGTTCCTCTTGGTGCCTTTGTAATCATGTTATTTCCTCCTCAAATTCTTCAATCGTGGCTTTCTCGATCACATTTTTCATACTCCCTGAAAAAGCGACCCTCTGAAATGCCAGAAAGACTTTCATATCAAAGTTTTTTACGTCATCAAGAATGACATCCAGCGCGGTTTCCACATCAAACGCTTCCCGGTAATCCCGGTTGGAGATCAGCGCTCCAAACACGTCACATACGTGCATGATCCTCGCTGCCAGAGGGATTTCCTTTCCTCTCAGATTGTGGGGATATCCGGTGCCGTCGTAATGTTCATGATGATACAGCACCGCATCCAGCACAGTCTGATTATAATCATAATCCAGCAGAATCGCATAACCGATGGCAGGATGCATCCTCATATACCTTGTTTCATCTACAGCCAGTATTTCTTCTTCTTTTTCATTCATATAAAAATTCAAACGGACTTTTCCGATATCATGCAAAAAACCCGCAACCGCAAGATCATAACAGGTCTTATCATCTAATTCAAGTTCCTGCCCAACCAGATAAGCCAGGTTGCTTACGACAATCCCATGGCTGATCGTTTCTTCCAGGCCTGCCTGTATCGGCGTCTCTATATCTTTTCTTCCGTAGCTGATTGCCATAATTTCTCCTATTTCCCGTTCATCTTTACTTCTTTTCTATGAATCATCTCATCTACGCGTGCAGTATACTGAAGCACATCTTTCAGATTTTCGACTCTGGATATGGAATGTCTGCTCTGATCCATGATCTTTGATGACGTTCCTGCGCCAACTGCTATAATATCATGTAATTCTTCCATAATCAAAATATTATAGAGACATTCTTTTGATTTTTTTGCAAAACCGACATTTTCAAGATTCCCCGGAATATTTTTCTGCCGGTACAGATAATACGGCTCAAGCCCCATCTGCAGAGCGCATTTTCCCGCATATGCCACCATCTCAGGGGTTGCTCCATAATGATGAAAATGTTCTTTCACCTGATTCAGTCTGGAAGAACGTTTTACAGCCAGAGAATGCACCGTAAGGCTGTCTGGTCCCATCTCCCGGACTGCCCGGTAAGTCTGCTCCAGTTCTTTCATGCCTTCTTCCGGAAGACCGCAGATCGTATCCATATTAATATTTTGAAATCCGGCTTTTCTTGCCAGATCATATGTCTCTCTCACATCATCCGCTGTATGATTTCTTCCGATTCTTCGAAGAGTCGCATCATTCATCGTCTGAGGATTAATGCTGATCCTGGTGACTCCGTATTGAGACAGTATTTTTAATTTCTCCCAGCTGAGACTGTCCGGCCGTCCGGCTTCCACAGTCACTTCCATTAGATCTTTAATCGAAAAACACTGGTCTATAATCTCCAGCAGCCGTTCCAGATCTTTCTCCTCAAGTGATGTCGGCGTTCCTCCTCCAATATACAGAGTCTGAGGCTTCTGCCCTTTGTAGTGTTCCTTTACAAACAAAATTTCCTTCTCCAGCGCATCCAGATATGCTTTGACATGCTCCTGATATGCCCGGATCGGATAGGACGCAAAAGAACAATACAGACATGTACTTGGACAAAATGGGATTCCAACATACAGGCTGTATCCTTCTTCATACGGAAACCTGGATAAAAGTTCCTGTTCCGTCTTTACTACTTTTGTACATAAGGCGGCTTTTTCTTCCGAAGCCAGATAATCTTTCTGAAAATCCCGGATGATCTGCTCCTGAGTCTTACCCTTTGCAAATCCATCAAAAACAATCTTGGTCGGACGGATCCCTGTCAGAGTCCCCCAGGGAAGTTCTTTTCCCAGGGCCTTCGAAAAGAGCTGATACACAGCCCGTTTTACAGGATTCTTCCATACTTTTTTATTTCTGTAATCTCCGGTCAAAATCTTTTCACCGCAAACGGATCCTTCCTGATACAGCGTCATGCGCATCTGTTCTTCTTCGTAAAAAACATCCAGTACAAAGTCATAGATAGAATCAACATGATCTGTCAATTCTATCTTTTCTCCTATCAAAAATGCCAATATTAAACTGCGTATATCGTATTCATATACCGTATCGTTCTGAATTAATCCAACCATATTTATAACAAGAACGGATTGCTCCGGATCTCTTCTCCAATCGTTGTCGGCGGGGTATGTCCTGAAAATACCCTGGTCTCAGGCGGCAGCACAAAAAGTTTTGATCGTATTGCCAGCAGAAGCGCATTCAGATCTCCTGTTGGGAAATCTGTTCTTCCAATGCTCCTCTGGAACAGCGTATCGCCGGAAATCAGCCACCCATAAGCTGAAAAATAATAGCAGACACCGCCCTTTGTATGTCCCGGAACATGAATACATGTCACCTTCTCCCCAAGCAGTTCAATCTCCTCTCCATCTTTTACGATACGGTTTGCCTTGAGAGAAATGGTAAGCCCGACCATGGTAGACAGATTTAACTGAGGATCCAGCAAAACATCCTGTTCATCCTCATGAAGATAAACCGGAAGTTTATCATTAACTTCCATCAGATATGGAAGTCCCATAATATGATCAAAATGAGCATGCGTCAGACAGACAGCTGTCAGACGGACTCCTTCCTTCTTTAAAGTCTCCATGATCTTCTCTCCCTGATCTCCCGGATCAAAGACAACGGCTTCTTTTGTACTGCGGTTGATTACGATATAACAATTGGTCTGCATCTGCCCAAGGGCAATGCAGTGCAATTCTAAAGGTTTTTCCATAATTTTCACCTATCCTGCTGT
Source organism: Anaerostipes butyraticus (assembly GCF_016586355.1). Taxonomy (GTDB): domain Bacteria; phylum Bacillota; class Clostridia; order Lachnospirales; family Lachnospiraceae; genus Anaerostipes; species Anaerostipes butyraticus. The sequence goes on along the minus strand of NZ_BLYI01000006.1, from coordinate 170,219 downwards.
TCTTTCTATGTCTATCACTCCCTCAACGCTGCGGATCTTTGAAATGATCCGGTTCAGCTGGCTTACGCCGGTAATATCAAAAGACATGCTGAGGGTTGCCCTGCCTTTCTTATTATTTGATACGTTGATCGTAATAATGTCGATATCCAGTTCCAGAAAAATCTTAGACACATCTGCCAGCAGTCCTTTCCGGTTATCGGCATAAATATTGATCTCAGTGGTATAGGTCTGATTTGTCTCTTCCTCGCTTACCTGCCATTCGGCCTCAATCAGGCGGGACCGGTCAAGTTCTGACATGTTCAGCACATTGGCGCAATCCGTCCTGTGAATGGAAATTCCCCTTCCTCTGGTAATAAAACCAACGATCTCATCTCCCGGCACCGGATTGCAGCATTTTGAAAAGCGGACAGATACGTCATTAACTCCCTGAACGACAATTCCGCCTTTGGACTTCTCCACTGTGCCCTTATCGACAGAAGGCTCTCCCTGTGTCTTCGCCAGAATCTGTTCATCGGTAATTTCCTTTTTCTGACGCTTACGGTCTTCTGAAAGCATCTTATTGATAACCTGGCCTTCTTTCAGGCCTCCGTGCCCGACTGCGGCACAGACAGAATCCCAGTCTTTAAATCCGTATTTTAACTCAACCTTCTTAATATACTCCGGTTTCATAAGTTTTGGAAGGTTGATGCTTTTACTCTTACAGTATTTCTCAAGGAGTTCTTTCCCCTTGACGATATTCTCTTCCTTAAACTGGTGTTTGAACCACTGATTGATCTTGCTCCTTGCCTGTGTTGTTTTGACAAGATTCAGCCAGTCTCTGCTCGGACCCTTTGAATTCTGTGAAGTAATGATCTCCACACGGTCTCCATTCTGCAGTTTATATTCAAATGGAACCTGTTTTCCATTGACTCTGGCTCCTACCATCTTATTGCCGACTGCACTGTGGATGGAATAAGCAAAATCGATCGGCGTTGATCCGTTGGCCAGATTCTTCACATCTCCATTCGGCGTAAAACAGTATACCTGCTCCGCAAACAAATCCAGATTTGTTTTCAGGAGACTCAGGAATTCCTTATTATCATCCATGTCTCTCTGCCATTCCAGGATTTCACGAAGCCAGCTCAGTTTCTCCTCTTCTTTGTTCAGTCCGGGAGTATTATTGTTTTCTTTGTATTTCCAGTGAGCGGCAATTCCATATTCCGCTACACGGTGCATCTCAAACGTCCGGATCTGTATCTCAAACGGATGTCCTTCCGGGCCGATCAGCGTCGTATGGAGAGACTGATACATATTCTGCTTTGGCATCGCAATATAGTCTTTAAAACGTCCCGGGATCGGTTTATACATCTCATGAATGATTCCAAGAGCCGCATAACAGTCTTTTACCGTATCGACTTTGATCCTGACAGCGAAAAGATCATAAATCTGATCAATGGTTTTATTCTGATTGACCATCTTTTTATAAATGCTGAAAAGATGCTTGACTCTCCCGTCAATCTCTGCCTTGATCCCTGCCCGCTTGATATGTCCTCCGACTTCTTCCACAATTTCCTTGATAAAGGCTTCTCTCTCTTCTTTTCTGGAATTCAGCGAATGTTCCAGTTCTTCGTATACATCCGGCTTCAGATATTTTAAAGAAAGATCATCCAGTTCCACTTTGATCTTGGAAATTCCAAGACGGTGGGCGATCGGAGCATAGATATCCATTGTCTCTCTGGATTTTTCTTTCTGCTTTTCCGGACGCATGAACTGCATGGTCCTCATATTATGAAGACGGTCTGCCAGTTTGATCAAAATCACACGGATATCTTTTGCCATGGCAAGAAACATCTTTCTGAGATTTTCTGCCTGAACCTCAATCTTATCTTTTGAATAACTCAGCTGTCCCAGTTTGGTAACACCGTCCACCAGAGAAGCGACTTCTTCTCCAAACTGTTCGACAATATCATCGTGTGTTACTTCTGTGTCTTCTACTACATCATGGAGCAGTCCTGCCATAATTGTTTCTTTATCCAGTTCCAGTTCTGCAAGAATAATGGCAACACAAATAGGATGGATGATATACGGTTCTCCCGACTTTCTCTTTTGTCCATCGTGAGCCTTGTAAGCTACATCATAAGCTTTCTTCACACATTCAATGTCATCTTTATTGTATATCTTTTCCATCGTATCCAGCAGCTGCTGCTTTAATTCTTCCGGAGGCGTAAAGCTCGCCGGCTTGCTGATATCCTTCTTTACACGGTTGATCGGTTTTTTCTTTTCCTGTTCCATGAGTACCTCTTTGTCTTCTTAGTTCTTCTTTAACTTGGATTCACAGTAAATGCAGCGGTAAATCTGTTTCTCCCTGTCTACTAACTTGAACACATGATCTATCTCCTGCTCAACGGATGTAATGCATCTCGGATTCCTGCACTTGGCAATGTTGGTGAGCATCTGCGGCAGTTCCACCTTATGTTTGGATTTTACTCCTCCGTTCTCGATCACACAGACGGTTACATCCGGATCAATATATCCAAGAACATCGAAGTTTACCTCAAAATTATCCGAAATCTTAATGATATCCTTCTTTCCCATCTTACTGCTCTTTACATTTTTTATGATCGCGACACTGCAGTCTAACTTGTCAAGCCCAAGGCTGTTATATATTTCCATTCCTCTTCCTGCTGTAATATGATCCAGCACGATTCCATTCTTGATACTATCAATCTTCATCTGCGCTTACCCCCAGCAAATCCATAATCAACGCCATCCTGACATGTTTTCCGTTCAGTGCCTGCCTGAAATAGCATGCCCTCGGATCCTGATCCACTTTAACAGAAATCTCATTGACACGCGGCAGCGGATGAAGGATGGACAGGTCTTCTTTTGCATTTTTAAGCTTATCCATATCCAGTATGTAGCTGTCTTTGAGACGCACATAATCCGCCTCATTAAAAAACCGCTCTCTCTGAACTCTGGTCATATATATGATATCCAGTTCCGGCATAACTTCTTCCATCTTTTCAACTTCCCGGAACGGAATGCCTTTTCGCTCAAAAACATCCTTCTTCAGATATTCCGGGATCTGAAGTTCTTCCGGAGAAATCATAATATAATTGATATCATCATATCTGGATAATGCTTTGATCAGAGAATGAACGGTACGTCCAAACTTCAGATCCCCGCAAAAACCAATCGTAAAATGATCCAGCCGTCCTTTTTCCCTTCGAATCGTTAAAAGATCCGTCAGCGTCTGAGTCGGATGGTTATGTCCTCCATCTCCGGCATTGATGATCGGAATATCGACAAATTGCGACGCGACATACGGCGCTCCTTCCTTCGGATGACGCATTGCGATGATATCCGCGTAACAGGCAACTGTTCTTGCTGTATCCGCAATGCTCTCTCCCTTCGCGGCGGAAGAAGAATCAGCGGAAGAAAAACCAAGCACGCTGCCTCCTAACTCGAGCATCGCGGCTTCAAAACTCAGCCTGGTCCTTGTACTTGGCTCAAAAAATAAAGTTGCCAGTTTCTTGTAGCGGCACACCTCCCGATATTTCTCAGGATGTTTGGAAATATCATCCGCCAGGTTCAGCAGCCGGTCGATATCCTCCACGCTCAGATCCATGGGATCAATCAAATGTCTCATCGTAATTTCCTCCTAAATCATACATTACTCCCATTTGGTATAATTTCATTCTACATTTTTAGACTCTTAGTGTCAATTCATTTACTTACTATTTTATGCTCCTGCCGAAACCTCAAAAATCCTTTTTCCAGCATAAATGCAGGGCGGTATGACATTTTTGCCTTTCTAAGTCCCTCTTCTCCCATATCTTCTTCCCGGTTTACATAAGTAAATCCTTCCATTTCATGGAGAACAAACTGCTGATTGATCATCGGGTAGGCACCCTGTATATCCGGAAACGCCTTCTCGATATGAACAACAAATGTGTCCGGATTTACCGCCGGCTCCCCTAATGACAAGCCTACGATCTTCCCGTCTGCCCTTAGGATCCCTCCTGCAAGCCCAAGTTCCTTATAGTAAATCAGACTGTTTTTGGATACGCATATTTCCTCATGCTTTTCCAGGTCTTCCGGAGTACAGTTCTGCATCTTCCACTCCATCAGCATCGTCAGTGCTTCCAGCTGATTTTCATCTGTCAGTTTTTCATAAGACCATTCATGGTTTTCTTTAAACCGGTTGATGTGATTTCTTTTTCCATGAAGCTTTTTGCCGCGGAGAGTGGCAAGCTGCTCCCGTTCATAGATATAATCCGCTGCATCCCTGTCATACTCCACCTGGAAAATGTCTCCGAACATTTCCTTCATCTGTTCTTCCGTCTCATGGGTGATCCCATTCATGACAAATGGAATGCCCTGCTCTTCGCAGTATTTCATGATCTCCTCTACTGCTTTTTTCTTGTCTCCTTTCCCCATTGGAAAAGAAAAAGATTCCCCTTCTTCATCGGTCCGCATAACAAGAGTGTCACAGACAACTGCATACTGACAGTCATAAAACTGATTCCATAAAATAATGTTCGCTGTACTAAAATCACAGCTTCTTGTTGATTCTTCCTCAAAAAACGAGTCAATAAATTCTTTGTCTCCCAACGTTGGTGTCTTAAACTCCATGATATACTCCTTGCTGATATTTTCTGCTTTGTTCTTCTATTTATGATATGCCTGATGATGAATGATCCGGTAGGCCCGGTAAATCTGCTCCAGAAGCACCGCTGCCGTCAGAGACGAATCCATCGTAAAAGAAGAAATCCGAAATACTTCCATATCTTCTTCCGGCTGTTCCCCAATAAAAAAATCAATCGATGACGCTCCGCGGACAGAAAGATTCTCTATCTCTCTGGCAAATTCAGGGCTCGTCATTGTTTTTTTCCCACATGCAACAAAAAACTTCTTTCTGCTTCCGGCCGCCTTCTTCTGCATCTGTTTTTCATTCTTGAGATAAGTGACAGAAACCGACGCATAAGCCCCCAGGCGTTTTAGATACTCTTCCATCGCCTTACGGTAAAGTGGATCAGCCTTCTTCTGCTGTACATACACTTGTATTCTCATCATACTTCTTACTCATCCTTCAAAAAATTCTTCAGCTGATCATCTGTCTTCAAAGCCTCTTCGTACTCTTCATTTACTTTTTCGATCAGCTCTTTGTTTTCTTTGCGCCCCAGACTTTCCTGTTTGGCCGTCCTGACTGCCTCCGTATCATGATCCTCATTGTTATAGATCAGAAACGAATCTCCTTTTTTTGCCAGATAATACGGTGTCATCCCCGGCGCCGGAGTCTTGATTCCTTTTATTTTCAGCTGATAAGAAACGTATACTATATAATCCCCGGAATCCTGTACGCTCTCCACCCGGTACGAAAGATCCTGATATTCCTCAATATACTGTTCCAGGCTGTCCTGCTGTTTTTCCAGTTCCTGGTAATCCTCTACCATCGTTTTTAATTTTTCTCTGTCATCTCTCTGAATGGCTTTATAATAATCAGCCATAAACTTTCTGACATCCGCGTATTCCGCAGGTTCTTCTGAAATCTGCTCTGTGGACTGATCCTTAAAGATCTTTTCATTTGCAGCCCGGGCTTCTTTCATCTGTTCCAGCTGATAAAAAGCCGCAAAACATACCCCAAAAAATAAGATCCAGCTCATTACCAGAATCATAATCGTTGATTTTTTTAATTTCAAATACACTCCTCCAGTTCCATTATACTGATATTATCCCAGATTTCATTATATTATACCCCATACCGGATAGCCCGTCCAGTCCGAAGCGGGAATCCTTCTGATTTCAGAAAAAGCCCCTGACAACTGTCCCCGCCGGTTGCTTTCCTCTCTCCTTTATTGTAAAATCAATGAAACGAAAAATACAGAAGGAGCCTCCTTTTATGAAAATACAGATCATTTGTGTCGGAAAATTAAAAGAAACTTATTTGAAAGAACTGATTGCACGTTACGCAAAACAGATCCGGAAAAAATACGATTTTGAGATCATTGAACTTCCTGATGAAAAAACACCGGACAATGCCAGTCAGAAAGAAGAAGATAAAATCAAAAAAACAGAAGGAACCCGTATTCTGTCACGAATTCCTTCTGATAGTTTTGTAATTCCTTTGTGCATCGAAGGCACCCCGTTTTCCACCGAAGAATTTATGGAAACATGGAATCAGCTGAAACAGGACTCCATCTCCTGCGTTTCCTTTATCATCGGCGGATCTCTCGGACTGTCTCCTGACGTTGTCGCCAAAGGCCGAATCAAATTAAGTTTTGGAAATCTGACATTTCCACATCAGCTTATGCGGCTGATCCTCACGGAACAGCTAAGCCGTCTCTAATGCATCTTCAAACATCCGGTACAAATCCGGGTGTTCTTTTTTTACATTCAGCGGCTTCAGATCCTTGCTTACCATTCCATGTCCGGTCTTTCCAGTGGCGATCACTTCCCCATCTCTTGTAACTTCATAAGAAAATTCCAGTCTGACCGGTGTAAGTTTTGTAAGTTTCGCATGGATTTCCAGCTCATCTTCATACAGCGCAGCTGTTTTATATCTGCATTCCAGAAAAGTAAGAGGCAGGATAATCCCCATTTCTTCGACTTCTGTATAGGAGATGCCGGCAGCTTTGATGAATTCCGTTCTTGCTACTTCAAACCAGACCGGGTAGCAGCTGTGATGGGCGATTCCCATCTGATCCGTTTCCGCATATCTTACTACAATCTTTGAAATATGTTCCATAATCATTCCTCCTGCCCCATATTGTAATCTATTCCTTTTTTTCTGTCAAAATTTCTTTTTCACTTTCGTCTTTAGGATTCATTACTTTTCTATACAGCGCCCATGCCGCGGCCGCTGTTACAAACTCCGCAATCCAGAAAGCATTCCAGATACTTCCGGCACCAAACAAACGGCTTAACAGAAATGCCGCCGGAAGAATGACTGCCACATACCTTAAGAAAGAAATCATAAAGGACTGAATTCCTTTTCCAAGGGCCTCAAAAGCTCCCGCGGATGTAACAGATACTGCCGAAACCACAAAACCGATACAAATTGTTCTCATGGCAGTTACTCCAATCTGAATGGTCTCCGGATTTGACGTAAACATTTTCATCAGCATTTCCGGTACAGCCAGACATAAGATCACACCTACGATCATAATTCCTATAATAATCGTCAAAGATGTCCGGAAAATCTTTCTCACCCTCTGTATTTCACCTGCTCCGTAATTATAGCTGATCAGAGGACGCATTCCCTGCACAACCCCATTGGCCGTCAGATAAAGGAAGGTCTGCAGTTTATAATAAATGCCAAGTACCACTACATAAGTCTGGGAGTATACAGCAAACATTCCATTTAAGGCGGAAATCAGCACAGACGGCAGTGCCATATTTAAGGTTGCCGGAATTCCAATGGAATATAGTCTCAGGCAAAGCTTTGCTTCCGGCTTCAGATATTTTGCAGAAATCTTTACGTTGACCGGCTTCCAGAAATAAACAGCCAGATAGATTACCAGAGTTGACAGCTGTCCAAGGCCTGTGGCAAGAGCCGCTCCTTCAATTCCCATTTCAGGGAAAGGTCCAATCCCGAAAATAAGAACCGGATCCAGGATAATGTTCAGCACACATCCGCACATAAGACTTGCCATCGTCACCATCATCTTTCCGACTGCCTGGAAAATCTTTTCAAAAGTAATCCCTGTGGTAATCACGACAGAAAAACAGAGAACGATCACAGAATAGCGCATGCCAAGATCGATCAGCTTCGGATCGGAAGTAAACATTCGCAAAAAGGCTGGCATAAAAAGCAGACCGAGACCATTCAATAAGATTCCATGGATTCCGTTCAGCAGCAGTCCCTGCGTTGCTGCCGCTCCTGCTCTTTCTTCATTTCCGCTTCCCAAAAACATGGCGATCATCGCATTGATTCCTACTCCAAATCCTACACTGATCGACGTCACCAGATTCTGCACCGGATATACCAGAGACAAAGCTGTCATTGCTTCTTCACTGATCTTTGCCACGAAAATGCTGTCCACAATGTTATATAATGAATTTACAAACATAGAAATGATCATTGGCAGTGCCATGGACATCAGCAGCGGCAAAATCGGTTTCTTTTTCATATAAGTTTGATCCATAATGTTTCTCCTCCCTTTCAAACAGAAATAAAAAGGACTATAGATTTCTGTTTATAGTCAGAAACAGAAAAATCTATAGTCCTAATCGACAATTATAAAATTAAAATGCACCAGGCGGGAGTTGAACCCGCGACCAACAGCTTCGGAGGCTGCCACTCTATCCACTGAGTTACTGGTACACAGCTATATTATAATATAATAAGATGAAACTTTTTGCAAGCATTTTTTTATATTTTCCGGCAGATATTAAAAAGCCCACCAGCCGGAGCGTGTTTCTAAGAATAATCTTTAAGTGAGCTTAGACACCTCCGATACAGGCTGCAGCCTGCACTCCTTCCGGAACTGATGCGGCAGTTTTAGTATATCACTCCTGAAATTTCTGTCAACCTTGACCCTTTTCTCCTATTTTACCATCTCCCACTGGTCTCCGTCTTTCGGCTCAAAACTTCCATCTCCGATTCCCAGAGCTGATTTTGCCAGCATGTCTGCCATATCATTGTACTTATCATTGGAATGACCTTTTACTTTTACAAATCTGATTCCAAGATTCTTCTTCTCTTCATCATAAAACGCTTTGTAAGCGCGTGTTCCCTCTTTATTTGTCTTCCATTCCCCGGTGCACCATTTTTCAATGCCCTCATAATCATAATAAATCATAAGTTTTTTATACCCCTGATCCAGAGCATATTTCATGGCGGCTTCTGCGCCTTTGATCTCCCCTGCCACATTTCTCATGGCGGCAAGATCCGGGTCTTCATATTTTCGGGCAAAATAAAGATCATCCTGCTGTTTTTGCACAATGACCATTCCGTAAGAAAAAGTCTCGTTATCTTTGCAAAAACTCCCATCTACATACGCAGTCAGCGTATCCTCATCCACTTCCATCATCTCATTTTCTCCGGGTTTTATAAACGCTTCTGCCTCTTCCATCGTTGCAAAACTTTTGTATCTGGCGCCGGAGAATCCAAGAATCTGTTTCCTGCATTCCTCCCAGGTATGATATATTCCCGGATTTCTTCCTGTTTTTACCGCATAAAATTTACTGGCCATCGTGGTTCCTCCATCGTCTTTTCTTCATTCCGTTCCTTATTCTACTGGAAACAGAAAAAAACCTCAAGCCAAAAATCATGATCTGACATGAACATCCACTGCCACGTATTCAGAATGCCCTCCGGTCCGAATGGCATATCCCCAGCCGCCGATCCCTGAGGAAACGATAACATGGCAGCTTCCATCCTGCCGGCAGCCATAATTTAATTCTGTTATCCCCAAAAGGCTCCCCAGCTGACCTGTCGGCCAGATTTGTCCTGCATGAGTATGACCTGACAGCTGCAGGTCAGCCCCCGCTGATTGATTCGCTTTCAGACCTTTCGGCTGATGATCCAGCAGAAGAATAAAAGAATCCCGGTCTGCTTTGCTTAAAAGATCGCCAATTTCTTTCCGTTCCATCGATGCGTCCGTTCTTCCTGCGACAGTCAGCCAGTCTGCGGCTTTAACCACACTGTCTTCCAATACATGAATCCCTTCTTTTTCCAATGTTTGTTTCAGCTCTTTCTGAGTATAATAAGGATGGTCTGTATAAAGATTATAATCATGATTTCCGAAAATATAATAGGCACCATATTTTGTCTTAATTCCACCCAGAAGTCTGGCAGCCGCCTGCATTTCTTTTCTTGTTGTATTTTCATCAAAAATGTCCCCGGTCAGTGCCAGCAGATCTGGATTTTCATTTTTAATCTTATCACAGTATTCTTTCAGCTTATCGGCTCCCATGGCTGTTCCCATGTGAAGATCAGAGATCTGAATCGCTCTGAAGTCTCTGGCCGCCGGTTTTTCAACCGTAAGATCATAATGTGTCCTTCTCACATCTCTCATATTGTATGCACCATAAGCAAAGACAACTGCAAGCAAAATAAAACAAACAACGCTGCTTCTGTAAATTATATCCCATGCTTTTCTGACTTTTTTTCTATGAATTCGTTTCTGTACAATCCGCCAGATGATTTCCATACCTGCAGAAAATGCCAGAAAATGAAGAAGCACAACCGCTCCCAGCCCATACAGCATCCAGCCTCTGGAAACGCAGAACAAAGTGACCGCCAGAGACAGAACTCTGGAGACCGCTGTTTTTTCCCGGATCCGCAGCAAAGTAAAAAAACGAACAACAATATGATAAAGATAAATTCCCAGAGGTCCCCAGATCAATGCCGGAAACAATAGAAACATTCCTGTCATATCCGCTCCTCCCTGCTGCTTTATTCGATCACGGTTTTTCCTGACAGAATATTTTTATAATCTTCATAATTTTTCTGCAGCAGTTCCGGGGTATTAAGTTCATACGGACATTTGGACATACATTGTCCGCAGTGGAGACAGTCTTCAATTTTCTTCATATTTTCCTGCCATTCTTTGCTCAGCCAGTTTTTAGACGGCGCTCTGCGAAGCATCAGCGACATTCTGGCACAGTTATTGATCTTAATTCCTGCCGGACACGGCATACAGTAACCACATCCCCTGCAGAACTCTCCTGTCAGTTCTTTTCTTTCTTTTTCAATAAATTTCTTTGTTTCTTCATCCATAACCGGAGGATGATCCATATAGGACAGCCACTCTTCCAGCTCTTCCATTTTCTGAATCCCCCAGATCGGCAGTACATTGTCAAACTGAGACATATAGGCAAATACTGCTTTGGAATGATTCAGGAGACCGCCCGCCAGTCCTTTCATTGCAATAAATCCCATATTATGCTCTTTGCACAGCTTCACAAGTTCCCGCTCCTTTTCGGATGACAGGTAGCTGAACGGATACTGCAGTGTTTCATAAAGACCGGACTCGACACATTCCCTGGCAACATTGAGTTTATGGGCCGTTACGCCAATATGACGGATCTTTCCTTGTTTCTTCGCCTCCAGCATATACTCATACATCCCTGTGCCGTCTCCTTCCCGATAACAGACATCCACACAATGAAACTGATATATATCAATATAATCTGTTTTTAATAACTTCAGAGAAGTCTCCAGCTGATCCCAGAAATCTTCTGGTGTTCTTGCCATGGTCTTTGTGGCGATATAAATCTTATCCCGCATTCCTTCAAAAGCATTTCCCAGCTTCTCCTCGCTGTCACTGTAGGCGCGGGCCGTGTCAAAGAAGCGCATTCCTCCCTCATATGCCCGCCGCAGGATCTTTACGGCGTCTTCCATCCCGACTCTCTGAACCGGAAGTGCTCCAAACGCATTCTGCGGTACCGTAATCCCTGTCTTTCCTAATGTCACCTGTTTCATTTAACATTCCCCCTGCTGGTTATTTTTTCTGCTGCATACTCTGCTGTCCTGCCACGAACATCGGAAGTTCCAGTCCATGTGCTTCCAGCAAATCCTGCTTTGTTAATAGTTCTTTTGTATTTCCATCCGCTATGATCCTTCCGTCTGACATTAATATCGTACGGCTGCATGTATCCCATACCATATCCAGATCATGGGATGCAATGATCTTCATTCCCGGAAGTTCTTTCAAAATCCGAATCAGATTTCTCCGGTTTTTCGGATCCAAAGCGACAGAAGGTTCATCCAGAAGAATGATTTCCGGATTCGTCGATAAAATCGTAGCAATCGATGCCAGTTTTTTCTGTCCTCCTGACAAACGGTAAATCTGCTTTTCCTGAAGATCTTTGATATGGACCATGTCCAGAGCTCTTTCCGTCCTTCTTCGAACTTCCTCCTCCGGATATCCATAATTTCTCGGCGCAAACGCCACATCTTCATAAACATTGGACATAAAAAGCTGGCTTTCAGAATCCTGAAATACATAACCCGTCTTTTCCCGGATCTGCGCCAGGTTTTTCCTTTCTGCCTCCATACCGCAGATTTTTAAACTTCCCTGATATTCCGGCAGAATTCCTACTATGATTTTCAGAAGAGTAGATTTCCCCACTCCATTGGCGCCGATGATCCCTATGGTCTCCTCTCCCTCTGCCTGAAAGCAAACATCAGAAAGCACCGGCTCATCACCGTAGGCAAAAGACAGATGACTGATCTCAATTGTCTGCATGTCACATTTCCTCCTATCATGGCACTGAAAACATTTTCCCTGTTATCTCAAATATTCGCAAAAACATCGATATAAGAGAAAAATCAGAATCCATCCGATCCCATAGACCAGACTTTGTGCCGTATTTTCTTTTTTCCGTATCAGACGAAACGTTCCGTCATATCCTCTGAGCATCATGCTTTCATAAACAATCTGGGCCCGGTCAATGCTCCGCAGAAGCAGCTGCCCTGCCAGGGATCCCCATGCTTTCCAATGGACGCCTTTCTGACCGGGAGCCCGCATTTCATAGGCCAGCATGATTCTTTCTGCCTCTTTTAGAAGAACGATCATATAACGGTAAATCAGTAAAATAACTGTGATGAATGTCTTCGGAATCTTAAGACACTGAAGAGCATAACAAATTTCCTCAATCGAAGTAGACACAATCAGAAGATAGGATTCCAGCACTGCATAAATGCCTTTTAACATCAATGTGATCATGGATATCATTCCTCCGGTAATCACAAACCCTCCAGCCTCCATCCAGACGCTGTGGTCTAAAAACGGATTTGCAATTCCCACAGCAGCAGAAACCGCCAGAATGACTTTCATCTGCCGTACCGCCCGAAAAAGCGAAAACTTTCCAAAGAAAAACAGGACAAAAAGATACAGCCCCATGACCGCAAGTCCCGGCAGGTCATATTTGTCAAAAGAGACTACAACAAAGATATAGACAAAAGCTGTCAGGAGCTTTGCCAGAGGATGGAGATTCTGCATCCATCGATCTTTTGACGCTGTTTCATCCATATGATGAATTCCATAAATTGCTTCTCTGATTTTCCCCACGGCTACTTCACTTTCTTCTTCCTTATGTTCCTTATACAGATACAGATTACAATACACAAGGCTGCCACGATCACTGCTCCCACAATTCCTGAAACCGAAGTTCCCACAGCCCCTTCTGATCCTTTAAAAGAATAATCTGGAAGAAAAGCTGTCAGTTCCTGTATTTTCTGTGCAGCCTGGTGTATGGTTCCTGAAGCAGACAATTCTGTTGTTCCTGACACTTTTTCCATGGACCATTCCAGCCCGTCTGGATTGGAAGAAGCTGCCAGGGACAGCAGACCTCCGACCGCCAGCGCAGCGCAGGCCAGTGCTCCAACCGTTCCTTTGTAAGAAAGCTTCCCTCTTTCTTTTTTCTGATACATCCAGAGCAGTTCCGGTCTCGCGTCATAAATAAAGCAGAGAACCGCTGATGTAATAAGTCCTTCCACAAGTCCAATCGCCAGATGAATTGGCTGCATGGTTCCAGCAAAAACCGCAAACGGCAGTTCTGTGATTCCTGAAGCTAACGTTTCCAGTGTGACGGAAAATGCTCCCAGCTGGAGCGTCAGGATGCACCCTAAAACAGAAGCTGCCATAATCTTTTTCTTTGACATTCCATTTTTCATGATCATCCTCCAGATGACCATTCCGCCAATAAAACATCCGTAAAATGCCATGTTCCATATATTGGCTCCCAGAGCCAGCAGACCTCCGTCTGCAAACAATAAACACTGTACCAGCAGGACTCCTATCATAGTCAAAAATCCCGCAAACGGTCCTAAAATCGCAGACAGCATCATGCCGCCGCATAAATGTCCGGAAGATCCTGTCCCCGGAATCGTAAAGTTAATCATCTGGGCCGCAAATACGAATGCCCCCATGACTCCCATAACAGGAATTTTTTTAGTATCCACCTCCAGGTGAACTTTCTTTATTGAATATGTCATTGCCGCTGCGGAACACACATACATAGTTCCCGCAACCGCCGGCGCTACCAGCGCGTCAGCCATATGCATAACTACTTTCTCCCTTCTTTCTGCTGATCGATCTGCAGATCCATGCTTCCGGAACGGAAGCCTTCCAGATCCACTGTAATATATAAATATCCCAGTTCTTTTAAATAGGAAATGATTTCCTCTTTCTGATCCACAAACCGCCTCATCTCATCACTGTCAATTTCAATCCGGATCAGATCCCCGTAAACCCGGATCCTTACGTTTCGATATCCCAGATTTCTGAGGAAAATTTCTCCCTGATCCACCTGTTTTAATTTTTCGTAAGATAATCTGGCTCCGTACGGAAACCGGGTCGCCAGGCAGGGCATGGACGGCTTTGATGAAACCTTTAATCCATATTTCCCTGCAAGAGCACGGACATCTTCTTTTGTCATCTCCGCCTCTGCCAGCGGACTTTTGATCTGAAGTTCTCTGACTGCACGGATTCCGGGCCGGTAGACATGCAGATCGTCTTCATTGGTTCCTTCAATGACAACAGATATTCCATTTTCTTGTGCCAGTTTCCGGATTTCAAGAAAAAGATGCCGTTTGCACCGGTAACACCGGTCCGGAGGATTTTCAGAAATCCCGGCGTCTCTAAGCTCGTCCATCTGAATTACATGATGAATGGCGCCCATCGCTTTCGCCTCTTCTTCTGCCGCTTCCAGTTCGCCTGCCGGGTGCAGCATTGTATGGACTGTCACTGCATGAACTCTCTTCCCTGTCTTTTTAGCTGCCTCACAGGCAAGTTTTAAAAGCAGGGCGCTGTCGACGCCCCCGGAAAACGCAACCATTACATCATCTGCCGCATATTGTTCCATCATCTGACAAAGATGCTCCTGTTTACTGTTCATATTTTCCTCTTTCTTTCCATGCCTGTACGATTTCATGATAGGCTTCCATATAAGAAATTCCGTGCTTTTCACTGATTTTCTTTACGCTCTCGTACTCCGGATACGCCCGGTCCCCGGAAGGCAGACTGCAGACTTTTACTTTTGCCGTACCGAACCATCCCTTAACTTCTGTTTCCCTGCGCGAAAGAACCGTACGTTCCATCCGGATCCGCCGGATTCCTATGGTTGTCGTCTCCTGAAAAATAATCTGTTCCAGCGGCTCTATCCTGTCCTCGTCGCAAACAACATTCAGCTGATATGCCGGACGATTTTTCTTCATATAAACAGGAAAATAATGAACATCCCTGGCGCCTGCCCGGAGCAGAGTTTCCATAAGACCTCCAAACACTTCCCCGCTGCAGTCATCAATATTAGTTTCCAGTTTCCAGATTTCATCTTTTTTTCCTGCCTCCGGTTCAATGAGCATCGCTCTTAAAATACCCGGGCAGTCATAATCCCTTTTGCCGGTTCCGATTCCTGTTTTCAAAATCTTAAATTTTTCCGGAAGGCGATCTGCCGTGCGGACAGCCGCCGCAATAGCCGCTCCGGTCGGCGTTACCAGTTCACCACGAACCCCTGTCATATGCAGGGTCAGATGATGATCTGCCGCAATATGAGTAACTGCCGGCACCGGAACCGGAATGATGCCGTGCTGGCAGCGGATCGTGCCGCTTCCTTCATATAATTCCGGAACGATCACCTCACTGATTCCCAGATCATCCAGGCAAAACGCTGCCGCACAGATATCCGCAATGGAATCCACTGCTCCCACTTCATGGAAATGCACCTGATCCACCGGTTCTCCATGGGCTTTTGCTTCTGCCTGAGCAATAATTTCAAAGATATCTGAGGCAGTCTGTCTGGCATGCTGATTCAGCCCTGACCGGGAAATAATGCCTAAAATATCCGTCAGTCCTCTGTGCGCATGATGATGTCCATGATGGTGATGCCCGTGAGGGGCATGTTCATGCGGATGCTCATGGGAATGTTCATGCGAATGGCTGTGAACATGGGCATGGCTGTGTTCCTTCTGATATTCCGGATCATGTCCATGGAGATATTCCATATCATGATCATGATTTTCATGTTCCTGATCCAGGACAACATCAAAATCACAGCCATCCAGTCCCGCCTTTTTCTTTCTGGTGATCTTTACTTCAAAACCATCCACCGGCAGACTCTCCAGCATTTCTTTTAAACCTTTTTCATCTGCTCCCAGATCCAGCAAAGCACCGACAAACATGTCTCCGCTGATTCCGCTGCAGCATTCCAGATACAGTGTCTTATTCATGTCTTACCCCCAATCTGTTAATCTGCGTTGCCATATATCCGGCTCCGTAACCATTATCAATATTCACCACTGCAATTCCATTGGCACAGGAATTGATCATCGTCAAAAGCGCCGATAATCCATGCATATTCGCACCGTATCCCACAGAAGTAGGAACTGCGATAACCGGCTTATCCACCAGACCTCCGATCACACTGGCAAGAGCTCCTTCCATTCCTGCGATCGCAATGACACAGTTGGCGCTTTGAATCGCATCCAGTCTCGCCAGCAGACGATGCAGTCCGCTGACGCCAACATCATAAATTCTTTCTACTCTGGAGCCGAAATATTCTGCCGTCTGCGCCGCTTCTTCCGCCACTGATATATCTGCAGTTCCCGCGGTACATACAGCGATCTTTCCTTCCTGTTTTTTCCCCTTTTTTTCTATTTTTATAATTCCGGAAATCTCATCATACTCTAATTCAGGATACGTCTTTTTCAGCATTTCATATTGTTCTTTGCTTGCCCGTGTTCCGAAAACTTCTCCTTCTTCCTCATACAGTTTCCCAACAATCTGGCGCAGATGTTCATCTGCCTTGCCGCTGCAGAAGATTACTTCCGCGAATCCCGAACGAATTTTTCTATGAGTATCCAGTTTGGCATACCCCAGTTCCTCAAAAGGCTGTCTCTTCAGATACCTCTGGGCTTCTTCTACAGACATTGTGCCTTCTTTTACCTTTGATAATATCTCCTGTACTTCCATCTGTAAGCCGTATACCTCCCGTACTATTCTATTCCGTCTTTTCATTGTACTTCGAATTCCCGTACATCTCAAGATTCATTCTTGCAGACTGAACTTTTTCATTGTACAATTATCTTATCACTTAAAGTTAACTCGAAGTCAAGAAAGAAAGGAGTATTATGTATTCGATAGGAGAAGTTGCAAAAAAGACGAATATTTCACCTTCTACCCTGCGCTATTATGAAAAAGAAGGTCTCCTTCCATCCGTCAGCCGTACGGACTCTGGAATCCGCAAATTCGATGATGATGATCTTGATCGTCTGTCTGTCATAGAATGTCTGAAAAAAACCGGTATGCCTATCAAAAAAATCAAACAATTTATCGACTGGTGTTCTGAAGGTGATTCCACGATCAAACTCCGCTATGAAATGTTTTTGGAACGCCGGGAAGAAACCCTGCGAAAAATTGAGGAACTGAAGCATACATTGGAAATGATTGATTACAAATGCTGGTACTATGAAACTGCTCTGAAGGCCGGAACAACAAAAATTCACGAATCGCTTCCGGACAAAGACAAACGGCAGCAGCCGCTTTCATAATTTCCGCAAAAAAACACCTCCAGGCCGCATAAAAGCCTGGAGGTGTTTTTTTCTTCCTGTTATGAGATTAAATATCACCATAAGACTATCAGTCTCTGTCATTTCCTCCGAACAGAAGGACAAGGCGCAGCAGACCCAGCAGTGCCGCTGCTGCACCTGCGACATAAGTCAGCGCTGCCGCTGACAGCACTTTCCTTGTCTGCGCAACTTCATCTCCGTACATGATTCCTGTATTTCCAAGAATCTTCAATGCTCTGGCTGAAGCGTTAAACTCAACCGGAAGTGTAACCAGCTGAAAAACAACTGCCAGAGAGAACAAAATGATTCCAAAATGAATCAGTGACTGATTCATTCCCAAAAAGATTCCTGCGATAATGAACACCCATGACAAATTGGATCCGATATTGACGATTGGCACCAAAGCTCCCCGAATCGTCAAAGGCACATATCCCTTCTGATGCTGAATTGCATGGCCGCACTCATGGGCTGCGACTCCGATTGCCGCAATAGAATCTGATCCATAGGTAGAATCAGACAGGCGCAGCACTTTATTCCTTGGGTCATAATGATCTGTCAGATTTCCTCTGACCCGCTGCACAGAAACATCATAGATTCCAGCCTGATTCAAGATTCTCTCTGCAGCCTGAGATCCTGTCAGTCCGCAGTGGCATCTCACTCTGGAATACCTGCGGAACGTAGAATTCATCTTGGAAGATGCAATCATTGTTATAACCGCTCCTATGATGATTAAAAGATACGTTCCATCAAAATAAAATCCGTATGGGTAAAACATAAATGCTCCCTTCTTTCTTCTCTGCTTGATAGCATTATAACGTTAGTATATAACGAAATCAATAGAGTTTATACTTATTTTAGAATCATTTCATTCCTTGGTATGATTTGTCACTTTTTTTCCTATTTTATCTTTTATTTTCTGATCACTTAAGCGTTTTCCAGAAATCCTTCCACCTCTTTACAGAACATTTTCGATTCTTTGTAAGCGATAAAATGATCTCCCGGGATAATGGACAGCCAGGCATTCGGAATGCTTTTCGCGATCAGTTCCGTATGCTTTTGTTTGATCATATCCTGCTTTCCTGCAATCACCAGTACAGGCATGCAGAGACTGCGAAGCTGATCCGGATCTATATTAGGATCATGGACCATTAGTCCCACTATCTCTGCATTTTTCTTTGCTCTCTGACTGATTTTTGAACAGATTCTGGCCATTCGATATCCGATTTCAATCGGAATCTGCACAGACGGCTTGACGCCTTCCGCATTCAGGTTCGCTCCATTTAGAATCAGCCTGAGTACTCTTTCCGGATACTGAAGGGCAAAAATCAGGGCAATATTGCCTCCGTCTGAAAATCCCAGAAGATTTGCTTTCTCAATTTTCTGCTGATCCATAAATTCTCTGAGATCTTCTGCAAACTGCCGAATTGTAAATGGGGCCTCCCCTCTCGGAGACTTTCCGTGTCCACGGGTGTCGACTGCAATCACCCGGTACCGGGAAGCAAAATGCTTCATCACATCTGCAAAATGACTCCCATCCTCTCCGTTTCCATGGAGCAGGATCAATGGTTCTCCGCTTCCTGCCTCTCTATAATAAAGCTGCACGAAGTTCCTCTCCTGATTTTGGACTTAAATAAGCCGGCGCGATATCAAATACAGTCTTGCAGCCTGTCTGTCCTTCCTGAGCCATCTTATAAGCTGCCCTTGCGTAAGCAATAAGAACACTGGATGTAAATTCCGGATTAGAATCTAATTTCAGACGATATTCGATCAAATGATGATTCTCTCCTTCCCATCCGGTTCTTCCACTTCGAAGAACAAATCCTCCATGCGGAATCTTACTATGATCTCTCTTTAACTCTTCTTCACTGATAAAATGAACAGTTGTGTCGTAATCTGAAAAATAGTTTGGCATATTCTTGATCTGTGCTTCTACTGCATCGGCATCTGCTCCCTCTTCCAGCACAACAAAGCATTCCCTCGTATGCTTTTCTCTCGTTGTAAGTTCCGGATCTTCTCCATTTCTTACCGCTTCCAAAGCAGTTTCCACCGGAATGGTATACTGTCTGCCGTCTCTGACTCCTTCTACCCTTCGGATTGCGTCAGAATGCCCCTGGCTGACTCCTTTCCCCCAGAATGTATAATCTTTCCCTTCCGGAAGAATGGCATTGGCATACATGCGGTTTAAAGAAAACATTCCCGGATCCCAGCCTACAGAAATGATTCCTACCTTTCCTGCCTTTTTGGCTGCTTCGTCTACATTGGCAAAATGTTCCGGAATTCTTGCATGAGTATCGAAGCTGTCCACCACATTAAACATTGCGGCATATCTCGGTGTCTGCTCCGGCAGATCTGTAGCGCTTCCTCCACATAAGATCATAACATCAATCTTATCCTTCCATTGTTCTGCCTCTGATACATGGCACACCTGCGCGGATTTCGTCAGGATCGCAACATCCTCAGGGTTTCTTCTTGTAAAAACAACCGCCAGTTCCATATCCGGATTCTGCCTGACTGCGCATTCCACCCCTCGGCCTAAATTTCCATATCCTAATATTCCAATTTTTATTTTCATACTTATCTCCTTTTTTCAACAGTATAATTTCCAGCAAATGCCAGTATACCATCATTCTTCATATCATTCAATGAATTCTTTTCTTTCTTGAAATCCCTTTTATGCAAGTGTATAATTTCAGACAGTAATTAGAAACGAGGAAATCACTATGTCATTTACAGGTATCTTTAAAGCGAAGGACGGAATTGTCGCCATTGCCGATTCCAAAGGGTCTATTGAAGAAAACGGGAAATATGTAGAAGATCCTGAGAGAAAACCTCAAAAACTTTTTCCTTTTCCCAACGGCGTTGCCGTTACATACGGAGCGAATCAGATTAAAACGCTCAATCCCAACCGTCTTTTTCCGGAAAAAGTAAATATTGAAGATTTTGTCTTTGAGCATCTCCGGTCCCGGCAGACACTGGACGCTGATTTTTTCCAAACCCTTCTGATCAAAATGTCTTCTGATGCTTCCAATCAAGAGCCGGTTAATTTTATTATTGGAAGGAAAATCCGTGCCGGAGAATACACTTTGGAACGTCACCAGATCGGATATCATTATTATGCACAAAGACTGGCTCTCGATACAGATCACTATTATACCGGTGGAGAAGAACTGTATCAAAGGGCATTCTCCAAAATTGATTTTATCTCTCATATTACATCTGCGGATATTCTTCAGAAATTTGCCGCTTCCAAACTGGATGAACTGATTCAGTTTTACGATAAGATCCTGTCTTATAATCCTGTCGGCGGAATTATCAGATCTTATATTCTGAAATAATCTATATCCCCCGGTCCATAGTCTGTCCGTATGGAACATTTTCTTTCACAGGAAAATTCCTGTGAAAGAAAAAAATCAGATGTTTTCACACACCTGATTTTTTTCATAAAATAATTTTTATCTCTATCCTTTACAAAAAACGATTGAGATTCTCATTTGTTATGGATTACATTTACTGCACGGATCCAGTCCACGCTGTACCGCTTCTGATTTTGTGATCACAATATCACTTTGCCTTAAGTACTGACATCCTGCAGAATGATACTTATCTCCCGTTTTTGTAATATGTACACTATACGAATCTGACGAATCCGTCACGTCTGAGTCATCACTATGATTAGAACTATAAGAAGAAACGGCCGCAGATGGCGCTTCCGATGATGCTGTATCATAAGAAGCTGCGCTTTTCTTTTCCTCTTTTTGATTCTGTTTCTCATTCAGCTCATTATATTTTTCTTCTAATTCGTCATATTCTTCCGATAAATCATAATAATCTGATTCATAATCTGCTTTTTGTGACAAAGTACTGCTGTATTCTTCTCTCAGACTATCGTATTCTTCTTCTTTACTTTTTAAATCAGCCTTCAGCTCTTTCACCTGCTGCTGCTGATTGCCGGCTTTCTGCAGCTGGACTATATTTCCATAAGCAGAAAATACCAGTAAAGATAATACCACTGCCATGACAGCACGATATTTTGTCTTAAAAAACTTTTTCACTTATGTATCCCCTGTTTTTCATACTTTTTCATACTGATATCAATATCTTATTACTCTTCCCAGTTATGATATACTTCCTGGACGTCGTCATCATCATCCAGCAGATCCAGGGTTTTCTGGAGATTTTTGATATCTTCAGGATCTGTAAGCTGTACCGTTGTTCCCGGAATCATGGTCACATTCGCATCTGCCATTGCGATTCCTTCTTTTTCCAGCGCCTCACGCACCTGGCTGAAATCTTCCGGAGCTGTAAGAACTTCAAAACTGTCCTCTTCTTCTACAAAATCTTCTGCTCCGGCATCCAGTGCCATCATCATCAGATCATCTGCGTCCATTTCACATTCTTCTTTATCAATGATGATCTGACCCTTTTTCTCAAACATGTAGGAAACACATCCTGGCGTTCCAACATTTCCGTTTCCCTTTGTAAATGCGCTTCTTACATTGGAAGCAGTACGGTTTTTATTGTCCGTCAAAGTATCTACGATGATCGCAACTCCGCTTGGCCCATATCCTTCATATGTAATCTGTTCATAATTAACGGAATCCGCATCACCGGCTGCCTTTTTAATTCCTCTCTCGATGGTATCGTTTGGCATATTGTTTGCTTTCGCTTTTGCGATTACGTCTCGCAGTTTGCTGTTATTGTCCGGATCCGCTCCTCCTTCTTTTACCGCTACCGCGATCTCACGACCGATGACGGTAAAGATCTTTCCTTTCTTTGCGTCATTTTTCTCTTTTTTATGTTTGATGTTCGCAAATTTACTGTGTCCTGACATTTTTATCTTCCTTTCTGTTTCTATTTTCCATTCTAAATTTCATGTCTTAAACTGGAAATAATATACCATTTTCAGGTCAAAAGGTCAATGTTCCTGTTTCCTTCTATGTATCAAGGCTTAAACTGATTCGTAAAGCCCGGTCTACTCTCTGAATCAAAGAACAATTTAAATGACATACCTTTTCCCGAAGACGGCTCTTATCAATGGTTCGTATCTGTTCCAGCAAAATCACAGAATCTTTTTCCAGCTCACATTTTCTGCAGTCCAGAGGAACATGAGTTGGCAGTTTTGCTTTGTTCATCTTGCTTGTGATTGCCGCGCAGATTACCGTAGGACTATAACGGTTGCCTGCATCGTTCTGCAGAATGATAACAGGGCGTATTCCGCCTTGTTCAGATCCGATCACAGGCCTTAAATCCGCATAAAATATATCTCCTCGCTTAATTACCATAAGCCTTCTCACTCTCCATTTCTTTCTTTCATTTATTTTATGAAGAGTATCTCCGATTCTTTCAAAAGTATTCAAAGAAGGCTTTTATTTTTCCAGATATTCCACTGCTTTCTTCATTTTTCCATGCTGCATATAGACTCTTGGCACTCTTTTGCTGATGCCGCAGACAAATTCATAGTTAAAGGAGCCTGCCTCGCTGGCGACTTCTTCCACGGAAATACGCTGATCGCCATCCTGTCCTACCAGAGTTACCTCATCCATGGTCTCCACACCGTCGATATCGGTCACATCAACCATAAACTGATCCATACAGATTCTTCCAATGATCGGCGCATACTGTCCGCGGATCAGAACTTTTCCCTTAGAGGAAAGAGCCCTCGGATATCCGTCTGCATATCCTACCGGTATCGTTGCGATTTTGGTATTTCTTTTCGTTACAAACGTATGATTGTAGCTGACTCCTTCTCCCGGTCCAACTTCTTTGATATATACGATATGAGTCTTTAACGACATAGCCGGCTTCAGATCCAGCACTTCTTTTGATACTTCCTCGGAAGGGTACAGTCCATACGTAATGATGCCGGAGCGAACCATATCCATTCTCCAGCCGTCCATATCAATGATCGCCGCGCTGTTGGAAACATGTTTTACCGGTATGTGGATTCCTTCTTCTTCCAGCCATCCGACAAATTTATCGTATTCTTCTTTCTGCTTTTTCGCTGATGTTTTGTCCGCTTCATCTGCACAGGCAAAGTGTGTGAAAATTCCTTCGATGATAATATGAGGGAGCCCTGCAATCCTTTTTACAATCTCAAGGGATTCCCTTGTCGGCTTAAAACCAATGCGGTTCATTCCCGTATCCAGCTTAATATGGATTTTTGCGTCTTTTCCAAGAGCAGACGCAATCCTTGATAAAGATTCCGCCATTTCATAACAAAATACTGTTGGCTGAATCTCGTATTGAATCAGAGAACTGTACTGGTATTCTGAAGTATACCCCAAAATTACGATAGGCTGGGTAATTCCATTATTTCTCAGAGTGATTCCTTCCTCAATGATTGCAACCGCGAACGCGTCCACGCCAATCTCATTTAAAGCCTTGGCTATGGGAACCGCCCCATGTCCGTATCCATCTGCCTTGATCACCGGCATGACTTTCACACCCGGCCCGATTACCCGCTTTACCTCTTTTATGTTATGACAGATCGCATCCAGATCAATGACTGCATTCACCCGGTAATATTGATTCATTTTTTCCTCCTGTGACGTCTTTTATATGATGTAAAATATCTGACGCAATCATACTGTACGGCCCTTTTTCTCTCATGGCAGCGTCTCCTGCCAGTCCATGAAGATATACTCCGCGGACTGCGGCGTCATAAAGATCACATCCGGTTCCCGCCAGTCCTGTGATCATCCCTGCCAGAACATCTCCGCTTCCGCCAGATGCCATACCATGATTGCCACTCTGATTAATATACAACTTATCCCGATTCTTCGCAACTATCGTTGCCGCATCTTTCAAAACAGCAATGGCATGATAGCGGCTGGCAATTTCTTCTGCCGCCTGGCAGATATCCGCTTTTACCTCATCTATTTCTTTGGAAAGAAGTCTCGCCCCTTCCATAAGATGCGGCGTCATGATAACGCCATATGGATAATCGATTTCCATCTGGTATCTGCTGATCGTGTTCAATCCATCTGCATCCAGGATCAGAGGTTTGGTTCCATGTTTTAAGACATATTCCAGCATTTCTTTTGTCTCATCCCCTGCTCCAAGGCCAGGACCAAACAAAATACAGTCACACCAGTCCAGAGATTTTTCCAGGTCCCCGCGTTCTCCAAACAAGATTTCCGGAAGACGGCTCTGAAGAATCGGCCGGTTTGACGCATCTGACAAAATCTTTACAAGTCCCGCGCCCATACGCAGCGCCGCCTCGCCGGCAAATGCCGCCGCGCCGGACATGGTTTCATTTCCTGTGATCATCAGAATCTTTCCGTAAGTGCCCTTGTTAGAATAAGAAAGCCTTGGCGGCATCAGGCCCTCCGGTTCTTCCAGCGTAAACCCTGACGCATATTTTTCTATGGTCTGATCATGGAATCCTATCTTCTCCAAAGTAACCTTTCCGCAGTACTCTCTTCCCGGATACAAAAGATGCCCTCTCTTATAGCCTCCAAACGTTACAGTTTCCACGGCCTTTACAGCACATCCCATCACCTTTCCTGTATTTCCGCTGATACCGGAAGGAATATCAACAGCGATGACCGGTCTTTCTGATTGGTTGATCCTTTCGATGACATCCCGGTAAACGCCTCCGACTTCCCGTGAAAGTCCTACTCCAAAAATTCCTTCCACCAAAAGATCATAATTCTTAAAATCAGGATCTTCTGCCGGTTCATATCCAAGATTTTGAAGGATCTGCATCTGAAGTTTCAAATCTTCAGATGCTTTTTCCAGATTCCCCACGACCATATAATCTGTCCGGTTATCTTCTTCCAGGAGAATCCTGGCTGCCGCCAGCGCGTCTCCCCCATTGTTCCCGATTCCCGCAATCACAAGAATCCTGCCGTTCTCTCTGACATGCCGCATGGCACAGTCTGCCACAGCCTTTGATGCTCTTTCCATCAGAACCAGTCCGGGAATTCCAATCTGATGAATTGTTTCATAGTCTGTATCCTGCATTTCCTGATTCTTTAATACATATTTCATAGACATTCTCCTATTACAAAAGCCTGGGCGTATTTCTTCGTATCGGTAATGGACACATGGATCCGGTCCATATGAAGAGTCTCTGCCAGACGCAGGGCTCTTCCCGTCAGCCTGACATAAGGCGCGCCCTTTTCATTTCTAAGCACCTCAATCTCATAAGGTTCTGCACCGAAAAAGCCGGTTCCAAACGCTTTGGAAACGGCCTCTTTTACCGCAAATGTACCGGCCAGAACATCTGCCCGGTCTTTTGCGTGCGCTAATTCATTTTTCGTAAATATTCGCTCCAACCCTCTGTGGCGGTCCATCATATCCCGCATTCTCCGGATCTCCACAAGATCTGTTCCGATTCCTACGATCATACTGGTCAATCTCCGCTTTCTTCCCGGTTATGGATATTATAAGTCAGTGTCATCAGGCTCTCAGCCAGATGTACATTCTCCACTGTGACATCCTCCGGCAGATGGAGATCGATCGGAGCAAAATTCCAGATGCCCTTGATTCCCCATTCCACCAGGCGTTTCGCCATCTCCGGCGCCTGATCTTTCGGCAGCGTCAGCGCTGCGATCTTAATGTCATGGGCCTTGATAAACGATTCCATCTCATCAATGTCCAGTACTTTCACCCCGCGCACAGAGATCCCGATCAGTTTCGGATTCACATCAAACAGAGCCATTACTTTGTATCCATAATCTTCATTAAATGACTGATAATTCGCAAGAGCCTGACCCAGATTTCCCGCTCCCACAATGATCATATCATTGCGCTTATCCAGTCCAAGGATCTTGCCGATCTCTGTATAAAGATTATCTACATTATAACCATACCCCTGCTGTCCGAATCCTCCAAAGTTATTCAGATCCTGCCGGATCTGAGACGCCGTCACCATCATCTGCTCGCTCAGTTCTTTTGAAGAAATCCTTGTAATATTGTTGGCTTTCAAAACGCCAAGGTACCGGAAATATCTTGGAAGCCTCTTAATGACCGCCGATGAAATACTCTTTTCTGAGTTCCCCATTTTATTTCCTCCAAACAAATTTTCTTCTTTTATTATATAAGATTGTCTAATATCTGTCAATCTCATTCCCGGCAACATTCCACAATTGGTTCTGTACATTTTTTCATAAAATATTCCATTTTAACTGAAAATATGATATTCTGATTCATAATGCCATCTTATCGATGGCTCAATCCAAAAAGAAGGAGTCAATTATGATTTTATCATGCCAGAACATTTGCAAAACATTTGTAGACAAACCTGTTTTACAAAATATTTCGTTTCATTTAAATGAAAATGACCGCCTGGCGATTATTGGATATAACGGGGCAGGAAAATCAACTTTGCTTAAGATCATTGTAGGGGAACTGAGCCCGGATGAAGGGGAAATTTCCACAAAGAAAGATGCTTCCATCGGCTATCTGGCTCAGCATCAGAAACATGATTTCCAGCGAACAATCTTTGATGAGCTTTTATCCGTAAAAAAAGAGATCATCGAACTGGATCAGCAGATGCGCACCTACGAAAAAGAGATGGAACATCTGGAGGGAGAAGCTCTCCAGCAGAAAATGGACCAGTACACCAATGCCACTCATAAATTTGAACAGATGAACGGCTTTGCATATAAAAGTGAGATAACGGGGATTCTAAAGGGACTTGGATTTTCTGAGGAAGATTTTCAAAAACAAGTCCATACTCTGTCCGGCGGACAGATGACCCGTGTCGCTCTTGGAAAGCTTCTGCTGAAGAATCCGGATATTCTTCTTCTGGACGAGCCGACCAACCACCTGGACGTGGCTTCCATCCAGTGGCTCGAAACCTATCTTTCCAGATATAAAGGCGCTGTTATCATTGTATCCCATGACCGGTATTTTCTTGATAAGATTGTCAACAAAGTCATGGAAATCGAATTTGGCCGTTCCATGCTGTTTAATGGAAATTATACACAGTTTATCCAAAAGAGAGATCAGGTCAAAGCCATTCGTCAAAAAGAATATGAAAATCAGCAGCAGGAAATCAAGCATCAGCAGGAAGTAATCCGCAAACTCCGCCAGTTTAACCGGGAAAAGTCCATCCGGCGGGCAGAAAGCAGGGAAAAGGCGCTGAATAAAATGGAACTTCTTGAAAAACCTCAGGAATACCATGGCGATATGCGCCTTTCCATTGAACCGGAAGTTGTCAGCGGCAATGATGTCCTGACGTTAACAGATGTATCTAAATCCTTCGGATCCAGGCCATTATTTTCCGGATTATCCTGCCATTTGTTCCGCGGGGAAAGAGTTGCTTTGATCGGACCAAACGGAACCGGAAAAACGACTCTCTTAAAGATCATCTGCAGGAAAATCAGCAAAAACAGCGGCACCATCCAGCTGGGTGCCGGAGTATCCATTGGATATTATGATCAGGCACAGGACAATCTGGATAATGAAAAGACGATTTTTGATGAAATTTCCGATGCTCATCCGGATCTAAACAATACCAAGATCCGGAATACGTTAGCGGCCTTTCTCTTTTACGGCGAGGATGTCTTTCGCCCGATTTCTTCATTAAGCGGAGGAGAAAAAGGAAGGGTCTCTTTAGCTAAGCTCATGCTCTCTCACGCAAATTTCCTGATCCTGGATGAGCCGACCAACCATCTGGACATCCAGTCCAAGGAGATTCTGGAATCCGCCATGAATTCCTATACGGGAACTATTTTATATGTTTCCCATGACCGCTATTTTATCAACAAAACAGCCACAAGAATTCTGGAGATTTCCAAAGACGGACTGACTTCCTATCCCGGAAACTATCAGGATTACCTTCATCAAAAGGAAAAAGAGGCCGCTTCTTCTGAAACTGCAGTCAAGGAAACCAAGACCACTGAATCAAAGCTGGACTGGCAGCAGCAGAAAGAACTTCAGGCAAAGCAGCGAAAAAAAGAAAACCGGCTGAAAAAAGTAGAAGATGAAATCACCCGGCTGGAAGAACGCCAGACAGAACTGGAAGAAGAAATGTCCGCCCCTGAAGTTGCTACAGACGTCTCCCGTCTGATGGAACTCGGAAAAGAACAGGCTTCCATCACAGAATCTCTGGAACAATTATATGAAGAGTGGGAAACTCTTTGCTAATTTCCCAAAAAGAGTTTATAATAGGAAAATGACCAAAATCATTAACAGAATTTGGAGGTAACTATGAAATTATTATCCTTTGTTGTACCATGTTACAACTCCCAGGAATATATGCGCCACTGCATTGATACGCTTCTTGCAGGCGGTGAAAAAGTGGAAATCCTGATCGTCAATGACGGTTCTTCCGACCATACGGCCGATATTGCTAATGAATATGAAAAAAAATACCCTTCCATCTGCCGTGCCATCCACCAGGAAAACAAAGGCCACGGCGGTGCTGTCAACACCGGAATCGCCAATGCGTCCGGCATCTACCTGAAAGTTGTCGACAGTGATGACTGGGTAAACCGTGCCGCATACGATAAGATCATGGAGACGCTCTCAGATTTCTACGACAAGGGTACTGTCCTTGACATGCTGCTTGCCAACTATGTATATGAGAAACAGGGCGCAAAACACAAGACAGTCATCCACTACCGTCACGCTATTCCAAAAGAAAAGATTTTCCGATGGAGCGATGTAAAACGTTTTCCGATTGGACAGTATATTCTGATGCATTCCGTTATTTACCGGACCGCTCTTCTGCGGGAATGCGGCTTAAAGCTTCCGGAACATACTTTTTATGTTGACAATATTTACGTCTTCAAACCTCTTCCTTATGTGAAGACCATGTACTATCTGGACGTAAATTTCTATCGCTATTTTATTGGAAGAGACGATCAGTCTGTTAACGAAGCCAACATGATCAAGAGAATCGATCAGCAGTTTTATGTCACAAAAGTCATGATCGATTATCTTGCCGGATTCCAGCTGGACAGCAAGCCTCTGGCCAGATATATGCGTCATTATCTTTCTATCATCATGTGCATTTCTTCCATTATTGCACTGAAATCCGGAAAGAAAGAACATCTTAAGATGAAGAAAGAACTATGGCGCTACCTGTACGATCAGGACAAACAGCTTTACCGCAAAATCCGCCACAGCATTGTCGGATTTGCCGTTAACCTTCCTGGATACGGCGGAAGGAAAACAACGATCGGTATCTACAAAGCTGCCCGTAAATTTATCGGGTTCAATTAAATAACCATAACAAAAGCTGCCTTTTAAAACCGGCAGCTTTTTGCATGTCGAAAATTTTCACTTAAAACAACTTTACAAAAACTGGCGCAAGAAGAACCGAAACCAGCCCGGAAGCGACAATGGCAAAACTTCCCATCGCCCCTTCTTCGCCTCCTGACTCCATGGCTTTTGCTGTCCCTACCGCATGAGAGGCCGTTCCAAGGGCAATTCCTCTTGCTATCGGATCTTCTATCTTACAAATCTTAAAAATAAATTCTGCCATCAGACTTCCAAAAATCCCGCTCATAAGAATCACCGCTGTTGTTACAGAAATAATTCCACCCAGTTCTTCTGAAATCTCAATCCCAATGGCGGTTGTAATGGATTTTGGAAGAAGCGTTACATATTCCTGCCTTGACAGCCGAAACCATCTGGCGAGCAGATACACGGACAAAAAACTGGTCAGCGTGCCTGACATGATTCCGGCTGCCGCCGCACGGGCATTTCGTTTTAACAGATGAAGCTGGTCATAAAGCGGCAGGGCCAGACAGACCGTCGCCGGTGTTAAATAAAAAGAAATATACCTGGCACTTCTGAAATAATCTTCATACTCGATCTGAAATATTTTCAAAATCAGGATCACGATCACTGACGCCAGGAACAGCGGATGAAACAGGGCCGACCGGTATTTTTTTCTGATGATCTGTCCGATTTCATAAGAAGCCAGCGTCAGAGCCGCGCCTGCAAATATGGAATTTCGAAAAAACGCACCCATCTCATTCTCCTTTTCCTGATGTTTTCTGAGCTGCCGCCGCTGACACGGCCATAACCGCCGCCGTAACGATCACAGCTGCAAAAAGCGCCGGCACCCAGATTTTTCTTAATTCTTCTCCCGCCTGCAGGATTCCTGCTGCCGCTGGTATAAACATGACCGGCATAATATGAAGCAGGAACCCTGCGGTTTCCTGAATCTGATCTTTTCGCAGAATCCCTGACCAGAGACAAAAAAACATCAGAATCAGTCCGTATATTCCTGCCGGAATCTGAAACGGCAGAATCGCCTTCAGAAGCTCTCCCAGCAGAGTAAAGATCAGTATCAGCATCCATTGTTTTAAATATTTCATAACTTCTCCCACAAACCCTTTTCTGCCTTTTTACGTATTCTATAATAGAACAAAAAGGAGAAAAGAAATGATACAACCTGTTTCCGCTCAGATCCATGCGGATCTGGCCCATAAAAACGGCTTTCTGGGAGACGGCATCGGCATCGCTTTTCTGGATACCGGACTGTCTCCCCATCGGGATTTTTCCCCTGTCAGTCAGCGTATCGAAGCCTTTGTTGACTTCGTTCATCATAAATATGAATGCTACGATGATAACAGCCACGGCACTCATATCACAGGAATTGCCTGTTCCGCAGGCAGAACCGGCAAAGATTATATCGGCATCGCTCCAAAAGCTCATATCATATCCCTGAAAGTTTTAAATTCTCTTGGAAACGGCGTGCCCTCAGCATTCATCCATGGTCTTCAATGGATCCACGAAAATTACAGGATCTATCAAATCCGTATTGTAAATATTTCCATCGGAAGTCCGGGAACTGACGAAGACCAGACCAGCCGCGAAATCCTTCGTCAGGTAAACCAGCTGTGGGATGACGGACTGATCGTCTGTATCGCAGGAGGCAACCATGGACCCCGGCCGCAGAGTATCTCAATCCCAGGCAACAGTCATAAGATCATTACCGTGGGCTCCAGCGATGACTCCCTGAAAATCTGGGGAAACCGCAGACTTCCAAGTCATTATTCCGGACGAGGACCGACCCGTTCCTGTGTTATGAAGCCGGATGTCGTCGCTCCGGGAACCAATATCTATTCCTGCAGTCTCCATAACCGCTACGCTGTGAAAAGCGGCACTTCCATGGCAACCCCGGTCGTTTCCGGAGCCATGGCTCTGCTTCTGGAAAAATACCCGTATTATACAAATAAGGACGCAAAAAAGAAGCTGAAATTCAACTGTGATCAGCTTAACACACCAAAATCCCACCAGGGCTGGGGACGGATCAATGTGCAAAAACTTCTGGAACTTCCATAATGCGGCCTTTCTAAAAGTATAACCAAAAAAGAGGAACCGATTCAAAAATCGGTTCCTCACATTCCTTTTTATTCCGATAAAAGAAATTCACTTAATACCTGATTGCTAAACAGAATTCCCTGCTGTGTTAAAGCGATCTGGTCCGGATTTCTTTTTATCCATCCGCCTTTTTCCGCCTTCTCAATCACTGGTCCGTAAACTGACTCCATAGAACGTCCAAAACACTCTTCAAATTCTGTTTCCTTTACACCCGCTGTTCTGCGAAGTCCCAGAAACATAAATTCTTCCACCTGTTCTTCCCAGGATAATGGCCGCGCTTCCTCAAAATATCTGAGGAAATTTTTTTGATCCAGATATTCCTTCATGGATTCCGTCTGCTGAAACCGTTTCTCTTCCAAATAGGAAGCGGCATTCAGTCCAACTCCCAGATACGGAATCCGGGACCAGTAGCCAAGATTATGCCGACATTCATATCCCGGTTTGGAATAATTAGAAATTTCATATTTATGATATCCATATTCTTCAAGGATTTTTTCCGTCATCTCATACATTCTGACGTCATCTTCTTCCGAAGGCAGCAGTTCTTCCAGATTCTCATCCTCCGCAAAAGGCGTGCCGTCCTCAATGATCAGACTATAGGCAGAAATATGTTCTGGTCCAAGCTTTGCCGTTTTTCTTAAGGTATCTTCAAATGATTCCATTGTCTGCTTTGGAATCCCGCTCATCAGATCTACACTGATATTCTGAAATCCGGCAGCCCTGGCAGCCTCAAATCCAGAAAGGAAATCCTCCCGGCTGTGAATCCTGCCCAGATACTGGAGTTCCTCTTCCTGCATACTTTGAAGGCCAAAACTGAGCCGGCTGACTCCGGCTTCCAGATATCCTTTCAGCCGGTCGAAAGAGACCGTCCCCGGGTTTGCCTCCATTGTGATTTCCGCTTTTTTCTCTACCTGAAAGCTGTCCCTCACTGTCTGCATCAAATGTCTGATCTGTCCGGCATTTAAAAGAGACGGCGTGCCTCCTCCAATGAAAACCGTGGAAATTTTCCGGCCCGGCAGGGACTCTCCCCAGGCTCTGATTTCTGACTCCAGCTGTGCCATATAAGCTTCCACCTGTCCTTTGGATGATGAAAATGAGCAGAAATCACAGTAATTGCATTTTTTCCTGCAAAAAGGAATATGAATATATAATTCCATGTCTTTAATCTTCATCCAGCTTCAGCACACTCATGAACGCTTCCTGCGGGATCTCTACGCTGCCCACCTGACGCATCCTCTTCTTTCCTTTTTTCTGTTTTTCCAGAAGTTTTCTCTTCCTTGAAATATCTCCGCCGTAACATTTGGCCAGGACATCCTTGCGCATAGCCTTGACTGTCTCCCTGGCGATAATCTTGCTTCCAATTGCCGCCTGAATCGGAATTTCAAACAGGTGTCTCGGGATCTCCTGCTTCAGCTTGGCGCACATCTTTCTGCCTCTTTCATATGCGGTATCTTCATGGACAATGAAGGAAAGGGCATCCACTTCTTCTTTGTTGATCAGGATGTCCAGTTTCACAAGACGCGCTTCTTCATAACCCTTCATTTCATAATCCAGAGAGGCATATCCTCTGGATCTGGATTTCAGTGCGTCGAAGAAATCATATATGATCTCATTTAACGGAAGTTCATAGCGAAGCACCGCCCGGGTCTCCTCAATATACTCCATTCCAAGATACACGCCCCGGCGTTCCTGGCATAATCCCATGATGGCTCCTACATATTCTGATGTCACCATGATCTCCGCTGTCACGATTGGTTCTTCCATATGGTCAATCTCAGACGGATCCGGCAGATTGGACGGATTCGTCAGTTCCACCATCGTTCCGTCTGTTTTGTATACCCGGTAAATAACTCCCGGAGCTGTCGTTACGAGATCCAGATTATATTCTCGCTCCAGACGTTCCTGAACAATCTCCAAATGAAGAAGCCCCAGAAAACCACAGCGGAATCCGAATCCCAGCGCCACAGACGTCTCCGGCTCAAACTGAAGCGCTG
Organism: Anaerostipes butyraticus; assembly: GCF_016586355.1. Classification (GTDB taxonomy): domain Bacteria; phylum Bacillota; class Clostridia; order Lachnospirales; family Lachnospiraceae; genus Anaerostipes; species Anaerostipes butyraticus. The sequence continues at coordinate 136,439 of NZ_BLYI01000006.1, read as the reverse complement.
CGTCATTGAGCTGCAGTTTTTCCAGCGCATCCCTCAGATCCGGATATTTTGCTCCATCTGTCGGATATAATCCGCAGTAAACCATCGGATTGACTTTTTTATATCCCGGCAGAGGCTCGGAACACGGACGATCCACATCTGTGATGGTGTCACCAACTCTGGTTCCATGAACATTCTTAAGGCTTGCGGTTACATAGCCTACCATTCCTGCCGTCAGTTCATCACACGGCAGGAACTGCCCGGCTCCAAAGGTTCCTACCTCCACGACTTCCGCAGATTCTCCGGTTGCCATCATCTTCATGCGGGTGCCGGCCTTAATGGTGCCTTCCTTGATCCTGGTAAAAATGATGACCCCTTTATAAGCATCATATATGCTGTCAAAGATCAGGCCCTGCAGCGGTCCATCCGGATCTCCCTGGGGAGCCGGTATCTTTTCTACGATCTGTTCCAGCACCTGATCTACATTAAGACCGCTCTTTGCGGAAATCAGCGGCGCATCTTCTGCGTCAATCCCGATCACATCTTCAATTTCCGCTTTTACCCTTTCCGGCTCAGCGCTTGGAAGATCGATCTTGTTGATTACCGGCATGATTTCCAGATCATGGTCCAATGCCAGATAAACATTAGCAAGGGTCTGAGCCTCAATCCCCTGGGCCGCATCCACTACAAGAATTGCGCCCTCACAAGCCGCCAGGCTTCTTGACACTTCATAGTTAAAGTCCACATGTCCCGGCGTGTCTATCAGATTAAAAATATATTCTTCTCCGTCTTTTGCCTTATATATGATCCTCACTGCCTGAGATTTGATAGTGATTCCACGCTCTCTCTCCAGATCCATATTATCAAGGACCTGCTCCTGCATCTCCCGGTCAGTCAGCGTTCCTGTCATCTGGATGATCCGGTCTGCCAGCGTTGATTTTCCATGATCAATATGGGCAATGATACAAAAATTACGAATTTTGCTCTGATCAGCAGCCATAAGTTTCCTCCTAAACACATCTACTCGTTCTTTCCATAGAACTTACGGTTCAGTATAACACATTATTCAATAATTCAGCAAGTAAACTCATGGATGCTTTTGCCTGTTTTACCGTATTATTCTGGGCTCCTACCTCTACCAGGAGACTTCTGCCCCGGTAATGAAGATTATACCGGTATCCCTTGATATAAATCTTTCTGGTAAATCCCGGATATTTTTTCATAGCCTCTGCCTGAAGCTGAAGGCTGAAAGCAAGATTCGTTTTTTTGTTTGGGTTTTTCAGATAGGAAAGATTTCCATTGCTGGCTGTTCGGCTGACCCCGTTAAAAAACATGATCTGCGCCATTTTCTTCCCATTCTGCGTTGTCACAAGATGAGTGTTTTCATTGACACCATCCCGGTGAAGATCAATGATCACCTGAATCCCCGGATATTTTTTTAAATACTTTTCTATGGCATTTGCCGCATAATCATAGGCTTTGGAACGCTCTTCTTTTCCATTTCTCATATCGTAAACCTTTCGGTCATGGATTACAGAAACTCCTCTTTCCTTCAGCTCTCTGGTCAGTTCATCTCCGACACCGATCACTGTATCACTCTTACTGCCCGGACGGCTGTCTTTATACTGCTCGCTTCCATGTGTATGATAGATCAGTACCTGGGGAGAATCTGATTTTGAAAGACTTAAATCCATTCCCAGCAGTTCTTTTCCATTGATCTCACTGTTGGTTACCATGGTCGTACTGTCAATCTGGTAAATATATTTTCTCAGGTATGCCGGTTTTTCCCAGTTTTTCAGATTAAATTTCTTTGTTCCTTCTGCCACTTCCTCTACACTGTTGTCTCTGTCTTCATCATCTTCAAAATAATAGTATTCTCCTGATACCAGATCTTCCCCTGTAGTCTTTCGGTAATCACTGCTGTACTGAAGCAGCGGGTTTACTTCTTCCCGGTAAATTCCGATCATTCTGGACAGGACTGTCCCATAAACAGGCTGACTTTTATTTCGATAGGACGGAAAAAAACTTTCCATCAGGCCGTCATAATACCCAGTCACTGCCTCTACTGCAAATTCCTGGTTTCTTACCGTCCCGGCTGCCGTGAAAATCACAAACAAGCAGAAACAAAGGAGCATGGTCCATCTCTTTTTTTTCCCCATGTTTTCATTCTATTCACGATTTTCACGAATATGCAGCAATTGATTAATTCCTTCTGAGATCGTATAACTGATCCTTCTTATAGATTCATCAATATTTTTAGGCGTAACATGCATGGAAATAAATTCTTTATCCAGTTTCTTATAAGCTGTCTCCTGTTCTTCCTCTTCCAGAAGATCATTGATAATCGCCGGCACAGAAATTACCGTTGGCACTCCGATAGCCAGCACAGGAATTCCTACTGTATGTCTGGTAATCTCATTCCTGTGATTTCCTACTCCGGATCCCGGAGCGATTCCTGTATCACTGATCTGAATGGTTCGGTTCAGACGTTTGGAACTTCTGGCTGCCAGTGCGTCAATAGCAATCATAACATCCGGCTTTGTTTTTTCTACCAGGGCCTCTAAAATTTCGCTGGTTTCTATTCCAGTCTGCGCCATGACTCCTGGCGCGATAGCGCTTAACTCTCTCGCTTCTTTTATCATCCCTTCTTTTTTCAAATGCCGGGTAATATAGAGATTTTCTACGACTTTCGGGCCCAGGGAATCCGCCGTAACTCCCGCGTTTCCCAGTCCTGCCACAAGAATTTTGCTGTCTTCTGAGATCATGCTTTTCAAATTAGAAAACAGCGCATCACTCATCTCCCTATGAAATCCCTGATCATTTCTCGACAAATCTTTTGTTTCAATCGTAATGTACTGTCCTTTTGGTTTTCCAAGGGCTTCTTCTCCTTTTCTATTTTTAATGGTAATCTTCGTCTCCTTGATATGATGAGAAGCGTCAATCCTTGTGGTAACCGCAATTCCGGATAACAAGGAACTTTCCTTTGCATCTTCCTTCAGTTCCAGAGCCAGATCGGTTCGATTCTGCATAGCTGCCTCCTTTTTTTGAGTTAGTATTGTATTTTTTTCAATAATTTATGTATTTTTTCCCATCAGGATATTGACAAAAAAACCGGAATTCTATAAGATATAACAGTATGTTTGTCTATGGCTTAAACCGTGTCTCGCTATAGATGAATCACGAAACGAATCAAATAAAAAGAATGTTATCATATTGGAGGTGCCCACATTGGCAAACATTAAATCTGCAAAAAAGAGAATTAAAGTAATCGAAACAAAAACAGCAAGAAACAAAGCAATCAAATCTAAAGTTAAAACTTATGTGAAAAAGGTAGAAGCAGCCATCGCAGCAGCTGATAAAGCAGCAGCTGAAGACGCATTAAAAGCATGCATCGCTGAAATCAACAAAGCAGCTTCTAAAGGAATCTACCACAAAAATACAGCTTCCAGAAAGATTTCCCGTCTGACAAAAGCTGTAAACAAAGTAGCTTAATTCGAATATAGATATAAAACAAATCATTAACCCATAAAAAAAGAAGCCAACCGTCAGGCTTCTTTTTTATTTGTATCATCCGCCGGCCGAAGCGCCCCAGCAAAAAAGGAAAACGAAACTTCTCCTATCCGATTTCTGCTTCTTTCCCGCTGAATTCTATCAGGAGAAGCTCTACTCCGACCCGGTCGTTGATCCGTCCGTTCTTAATCTGTTCATCCGTTCTGGCACAGGCTTCCGTCATCCGGTAAAGCGTTTCCATGCGAAACAATTTCGCCTGATCCTTTAATTTCCCCACCACAAACGGCGGTACTTTCATTGCTTTTGCCATGGCCGCATTGGATGAATTCCTGGATGTCAGGTCTTTTACCTGAATCAGCTGATTGCATTGTCTGACCAAAAGAGCAAGAATTCCAAAAGGCGACTCTTTCAGTTCAATCAAATCATAATATAATCCCAGCACTTTATCTCTCTGTTTTCTTGCAATCGCTTCCAGCATAGCAAAAATCTGATTGGTTGTCTGAGAAGAGGTCAGTTCATCCAGATCTCTGATCGTAATGTCCTGCCGCTCTCCTGTATAAGAAATCAGTTTTTCCAGTTCATTTTTCAATGTAAACATATCTGATCCACAGCGGTTTAAAAAACTTCGGATCACGGAAGATGACATCTGCTTCCCTTCTTTTTTTAAAAGCGACTGAAGCCACCGAATCAGTTCTGCATCTTTTGCCGGTTCAAAAGATACCGCATGTCCTTCCTTCGACAGAAATTTATAAATTTTAGAACGTTTGTCTGCATCATCTTCAATAAAAATCATTACAGTTGTGTCTGCGCATTCTTTTAACTGCTCCAGGAAATCTTCATTGGTTTTCTTTCCAAGCCCTGTATCTTCCAGAATGATCAGGCGGTGGTCATTGAAAAACGGCAGCGTCTTTGCCAGTTCCGCGATCTCCTCCACATCTGCTTTTTTCCCTTCAAAATAAGAATAATTCATTGTATCTTCCGGAGAAACCAGCGCCTTTTTCAGCTGGTTTTTCATCTGAGCGATCATGTATTTTTCACTGCCGTAAAACAGATAAAACCTGGGATATGTATTTGTTTTTATATGTTCTAATATCTTTTTCATTGCTTTTATGCCTGCTCTTTCTTTCTGCTTTCCTAAGTATACCCCATCCCAGAGAGAACGTCCAGCAGCCGTTAAAAAAAAATCATTGGCTCATACTGCCAAAAAAGGCCGATCCGCAGAAAATTCTTCCGCAGACCGGCCGGACGGGTATTTATTTTGAAAATATCATTATTATGATACTTTCTGGCAGATTTCAATTACTTCACCGCATGGGCTTTCAATCTTAAAACAGCGGGATCCTTTTTCCCAGAAATTCGGACTTAATTCGATTCCGTCTGATACGATTTTATATCCATTTTCTTTACAGTAAGCATAATCAGCTTCCAGATCCTCAGAACGATACGCAATATGATCTACTCTTGTAGTCGCTCCTCCCGGAAGCTGATCCCTCTGAGAAATTTCATACATTTTTCCGTCAGAAGGGTTCTCCAGAAAATAGACATTATGTCCGCCTTTTCCCGGGAATTTTCCTGCAACCTTAAATCCCATTGCGTCCTGATACCACTTTGCATTCAATTCCACATCACTGCAGTGAAGTCCGATATGATCCATTGGTAAATTAAACATTTAAAACATCCTCCTTTTGTTTATTTCAAAGATTTTTTCTTTAAAACAAAGATTATATTCTTTATTATAGACATGCATTGTGGAAAATGCAATAGATTCTCTTTTATTTTTATCATTATTTTTCTGTTCTCCACAATTAAATTGAAATTTTTTACCTGTTCATAAAAAAATCTACCAAAAAATAACCGCGCCTTCTTTGTCTGTTCTGTGTATTCTGCTGTTGTATTTTAAAATTTTTTCCGTCACTTCTTTGTGAGGATGCCCGTAACGATTCTCCTTTCCGCAGGAAATGACCGCATGTACCGGCTTTACAAGACTCAGAAATTCTTCTGATGTAGAATTTTTTGATCCGTGATGAGCCACTTTCAAAATATCCGCCTGTTTTAGTTCCTTTCTCAATAATTCTTTCTCCCCTTCTTTTTCAACATCTCCTGTCAGAAGGATTCTTTTCCCATTGATATTTCCCTGCAGCACGAGAGATGCCGCATTTTTTTCCAGGCTGCTTCCGGCCGGCGGATGCAGGACTTTCAGATAAAAATCCGCTCCTTTGATCACTTTGCCTTCTGCCAGAAGAAATATGACGGTTCCTGCTTTTTCCGCTGCTGTTTTTACCGACTCATAAGCCGCATCCCGGGGAACGTCCGGAAGCCCCAGATATTCAATCCGGCCCATCTCCAAAAGTTCCAGTATTCCCGAATAATGATCTTCATCCATATGGGAAATGACCGCAATCTTGATTTTTTGTTTTCCCCGGCTCTTAAGGTATGGAAGCATACGGTACCGCCCTGTTTTCTTAACGCTGCTGCTTCCACCGTCTGCCAGGATCATTCCTCCTGCTGTTTCTGCCATCATGCAGTCTCCCTGTCCCACATCCAGAAACGCTATGGTCTTTGGTCTCATCACCGGCACTGCCGTCATGCACAGGATTCCCATATAGATCACACCAACGCGGACAGAGAAAGGCATTTTCACTTTTTTCTTTCCTGCCAGGTAAAATACGATATATCCTGCCGCGACCCACCACAACGGAACCTGTCCTATGGTAATCATGCCATATTTGATCTGCGAAATCTTCAGAACAGCCCAAAAGAAAGCCTGGATCCACCGATGAAGAAAGAGGGGCGGCAGCCACACAAAAGCCAGCGCCATGGCAAATCCCACAGACGCCGCCGGAACCGCCGCCGCATTTGCCAGAAACGAAAACACTGGCGTTTCATACTGAAGATAAATCATAAGCGGCAGCATTCCCATCTGAAGTTTTAAAGGAAATACAATACGGCTTAAGACTTTTCCCCACACTTTCTTCTTTTTCCCTGTTTCCTGTCCGATGCACCCGATGATGATCACCGCACAAAAGGACAGCAAAAAACCTGTGTCGCCAAAGTACAGAGGATTCCTGATCAGGATCAGGCTGCCGGCCAGAGAGGCAGACGACAAAAGATCATAGTTTTTTCCCAGAACCTGTGACAAAAAATAAATTCCCAGCATAAGGACAGCCCGGATGGAGGAAACAGAACCTCCTGTCAGCATGCCATAATACAGGGCTGTGAAAAAACCTGCAGTTGAACTTAAAAGAAATCCAGCTCCAATCCGCCTTAAAATCCGGTAAATGCTTCTTCCTGCCAGAGAAATATGCAGTCCGGAGACTGCCAGAAGATGAATCAGACCACTTTCTTTAAAATCATCTTTCTGTTCTTCTTCCATAAGGCTCTTATCGCCTAAAAGCATCCCCTGGATCAGCCCTGCCTCCTCTTTACTGTACTGCTCCTGAATCTGATCTTTCATCCATTCTCTGGATTTTTCCAAAACATTTTCCAGCGGATTTTTCCTGTATCCCTTCACATAAATTCTTTCTGCAAATCCCCGGTAATAAATTCCTCTGGCAAAATAGTAATTTCTGGCAGAAAACTGCCCCGGATTTCCCGCTTTCTCCTGGATTTCTACTTTGGTCTCTGCCTGAATCCAATCTCCTGTCCGCACCTTTGCATTGCTGGTATCATAAAGCAGAAGTTTCCCATCCCACCCCTGGCATTGAATCAGATAGGCCATGCTCCTTTCTGTCTGTGAACTTTTAAGGACCACTCCCGATATTTCCTTCGGGGCCTTTTTCTCCACCATGCGGATTTCCTGCTCTGCCGTATGCCTTTGAGCAAAAAGAAGAAGCATCCCTATGGCCATTCCCAGCAGTCCGATCAGATATCTCCGGTCCCGGAGGATCTGCCGCCCCCAGAAAATCACTCCTCCCAGACAATAAAAAACCGCCGCTGGAATTTCCTCATTCCAGACAGCGGCCATGCCGGAAACACATCCGGCAAAAAATAACACAACTGGTCTTTTTTTCATATTTTATTCCATCGGCAGTTCTCCAAACACAAAGCTGTCACGTCCCAACGCGCCGATTGCTTTTCCATCGGTATCAAGCATTGCCTTCCCTGAAACACTGAACGATACATAATTAATACCGTCTATCTGCGTCAGCGTATATACAATCCCTGCTCTGCAGATCAGATCTTCATTCTCATCCAGCTTATTATATCCGGTCGAGAAATCCACCGCAACGATGTTGTTGCTCACTGCGGCACTGTTAATGATCACACCATCCGGTATCGCAGACTTATATTCCGCATCATCATTAACATTTTTCATCTGTTTCAGCATAGTCTTCACATTCTCCTGAGGGTCATCTGACGTCAGATCCAGCTTTTTTTTCACAGGAATCAGACGGGTTCCGCTCTCATTCGTATAATAAACTGCCGTTCCTTCTTCGCTGCTGTCGGTCTGTTTCTTATCTTGACCGGCGCATCCGCCAAATATCAGCGCAAAACACAGACAGCACAAGAAGATAAACCCAATCTTTTTCTTCATGACTCCCTCCTACGCATTATATTTCAACGGAATTCTGACAGTAAACGTTGTTCCTTCACCAAGCTTGCTGTATAGCTTGATCTCACCTTTATGCATCAGCACCGCATTCTGCGTGATTGCAAGTCCAAGACCCGTACCTCCCGTGTCTCTGGATCTTGCCTTATCCACACGGTAAAAGCGGTCAAACACACGGTCCTGACAATCTTCCGGAATGCCGACTCCTGCATCCGCAACCTTCACATAAAAGTATTTATGATCGGCATTTACACTGACTCTGACCCATCCATTGTCCTTGTTATACTTAATTCCGTTTTCAATCAGATTGGACAGCGCAAGTGTCAGTTTTACCTCATCAATCTCTGCGGTTACCGGCCGAAAACTCTCGAAAATCAGCTCAATATTTCTCTGGGCCGCGATCGGCTTCAGCCTTTTCATGATAATCTGCAGCAGTTCATTGATATCAACATTGGAAATCTCCAGTTTTGACGCCTTCTTATCCATTTTCACCAGGGAAAGCAGATCCGATATGATGACATTCTCCCGGTCAATTTCTTTTACCATGTCTGACATAAATTCCCGGTATAATTCCGCCGGAACCTGATCCCCCTGCTGCAGCAGGGAATCCGCCAGCACTTTCATAGACGTCATCGGCGTCTTCAGCTCATGAGAGACATTGGACACAAATTCCTTCCTGGAGTCTTCCAGCACCTGCATCCTTGTCAGAATCTCATTGAACCGGGATACGATTCTTCGAATCTCAAGAAATCCTGTTTCTTCAATTGATTCATCTTCATGCCCCATGGCAATAAAGTCCACATCTTTCTGGATCTTTCTCAGATCTTTTGTCAGCAGATAGCTGACAACCATCGCAAATGCCAGTCCGAAAACAATAAATGCCACCAGCAGCATATTCCTGCGCTGATTCATCTCTATGCTCGCGGCCATAAGATCCTCCCGCGGAACTGTGGCAATCACAACTCCGAGCACCTCACCGCCCTCTGATCCTGCGGAATAAATCGGACACATGATCTCAATATAATTGCCTTTTTCATTGACAACCCGTTCTTCTTTTCCTTTCATAATCCGCAGAACATCCCGATTCAGGAAATATTTCCCCTGAAAATCCGTATGGGTATCTTTAATAATCTTATAATTCTTCTTGATGATAATGATCCGCCCATTCATACTTGCAGCCAGGTCATTAGTCTGGGACGACAGGGTATTGGAATTGTCATTCAAAATAAAATCCACCCCTACAACCTGATTGCCAAGCCATCTGCACTGCGCTTCCACACTGTCTACCTTCTGATTAAAGGCTTTCTCACTGTATCCGTCATTCAAAAATTTGCTGAACAGGACAGCAATAAATACAGAAGCAGTAAGAACTGAAATGCAGATCAGAAACTGCAGGCTTCCCAAATAGGCAAACCGCTTCTTCCATCTCTTCTTATCCTTGGAAATAGTAACCTACCCCCCACTTCGTATGTACATAATCCGGCACTCCCGGGTTCGCTTCTATCTTCTCCCTGAGTCTTCGGATATGCACATCCACAGTTCTGGCATCTCCAGGATAATCATACCCCCATACGGTATTCAGCAGATCCTCCCGGCTGTATACTTTATTCGGATGGAACACCAGCAGTTCCAGCAGATCAAATTCTTTTGCGGTGAGATTCACCTCTTTCCCGTGAACATGGACTCTTCGGCTCTCACAATCGATCTTAAGGCCTCTGTATTCCACAACTTTCGGTGTCTCCTCCGCCGGCGCATCATGATGTGCGGTTCTCCTCATGATCGCCTTAATCCTCGCTTTTACCTCAAGAATATTAAAAGGCTTCGTGATATAGTCATCTGCCCCATACTCGAGTCCAAGAATCTTATCCATGTCCTCACCTTTTGCGGTCAGCATAATGATCGGAACATTGGAAAACTCACGGATTGCCTGGCATACTTCAAATCCGGACAACCCCGGAAGCATGACATCCAGAAGAATAATATCATATGTATTCGCTTTTGCTTTTTCTAATGCTTCTTCACCGTCATAGGCACAATCCACCTGCATCTCATCCTGTTCCAGGCTGAATTTAATCCCTTTGACGATTAATTTTTCATCATCAACCACTAAAACCTTTTTCATTTCTTACACCTCTATTATTATATTGTAATGCTGTCTTTAATCTTGTTGTATATTCCTTCCTTGATTCCCTGTATCTTCATAATATCCTCGGTTTTTGAAAAAGGACCATGTTCCTCTCTGTAAGCAATGATATCCTCAGCCTTCGATTCTCCAATTCCTGAGAGAGTCATCAGCTCCTCTCTGCCTGCCGTATTGATATTGACTTTTCCGGCAGAAGTCCCCGCACCTTCCGCCGCATTCTGCGAAGACGGTTCCTTCGCTTCTTCTTCTGACGGAACATAAATCTGCTGTCCGTCCTTCATCTTCTCCGCCTGATTGACGCTCTCCCAGGACGCCTTTGAAGTGAAGCCTCCTGCCGCCTTCACAGCTGCCGCGATCCTGTCACCGGCAGAAAATTCATAAACTCCCGGATGTTTCACCTGCCCGCAGATATAGATCACGATCTTCTTCTCTGCTTTGGCCGTGCTTCCCTTCTTCTCCGCTTCCGTATCCTGCGACACTTCCACATGATGGCCGGAAGAGCACCCCGCTGGTGCAGTAAACATCAAAATCAATATTAAAAATATGGTTCGGACTCTTTGAAACAACGTTAACCTCCCGGTCGCTGCAAAGAGCTTTGAACATGTAAATCTCTTACTATTGTAACGAAAATAATAATACTTTACAAGAGATATTTACGATTTCCATTTAAATATTACAAGGCCTGCAACAAACAAAATCACACCAATCAGACGGATCCACTGAAAGCCTGTTTTCTCTGCTCCAAACCACCCAAACACCTCGATCAGATAAGAAACAATGACCTGAGACGCCACGATCAGCATCGCAGACTGTGCCGGTCCCAGAGCTCCTATACTTTTAATGACAGTAAATGTAATCGCGGCTCCAATCACACCGCCCAGCAGGAGATATCTGGGATGGACTTTTGCAAGCATTAAAAAGCTCTTGTCATGTTCTGTCACCGCCCAGATTAAAATGCATGCCAGAAAACCTGTAAACTGAACAAAAGAACTGGTCGTCCAGGTGCTGCTTTGTTTTGTCACTTCTGTATTCAGGACTCCCTGAATGCTCATCAGCGCACCGGAAACCAGCGCGATTATAAATCCAAACATAGAAAAAAGCCTCCATTTCAAACTATATTACCCTTAGTTTTTCCATGAAAGCTTTTTCTATTCAATTTCCTTCTATGCCTCATCCAGGATTTCTTTTAAAATCCGGATCATTTCATCTACATCTTTTTCTTCGATGACCAGAGGCGGTACAAATCTTATGACATTATTTCCCGCAGTCATAAGAATGAGTCCTTTTTTCAACGCGGCGTTTACAATCTCTCCCGCAGGTTTTTCCGGAACAAACTCCAGCCCCTGCATCAGAGCAATTCCCCTGTGGCCGGAAATAAAATCATACTGGTCTTTGAGCTGTTCCAGCTGATCCCACAGATATTCTCCGACCGCTTTGGCATGCTCCGGCACTTTCTTTTCCTCAAACTGCTCAAATACCGCGTTGATGGCAGCGCAGGCAAAAGGATTTCCTCCATATGTTGTTCCATGGTCTCCCGGCACCAGCGCTCCGTCTGCTTTGTCATTGACAACAAACGCTCCTACCGGAACTCCGCATCCCAGAGCCTTTGCCAGTGTCATAACATCTGGTTTTACTCCATAAAGATCATGAGCAAACATGGACCCGCATCTTCCCATGCCGCACTGAATTTCATCGAAGATCAGCAGAATGTCTTTCTCATCACAAAGTTTCCTAAGCCCCTTAAGAAACTCAGGTTCTGCCGGATAGATTCCTCCTTCTCCCTGTACCACTTCACAGATAATTCCACATGTTTTATCTGTAACTTTGGATTTCACGTCTTCCAGATCATTGAATTTTGCAAAGACAGCACGAAATTCCTTTGGAATAAATCCATCCTGATAATGGGCGTTCCCCGTAACAGACAGCGCTCCCTGGCTTCTTCCGTGGAAAGACTGATCCATGGCAATAAATTCGTAATCTTTTGTCTTATCCTTATTATAGGCATATTTTCTTGCAACTTTCAGCGCCCCTTCAATGGCTTCTGTTCCACTGTTTGTAAAAAATACTTTTTTCATTTTGGATGCTTCCACAATCTTTTTCGCAGCTTCCACTGCCGGGATATTATAAAAAAGATTGGATGTGTGGATCAACTTGTCAATCTGATCTTTGAGCGCATCGTTATAAGCTTTATTTCCATACCCGAGAGCAAATACAGCAATCCCTGCTCCAAAATCCAGATATCTTTTTCCTTCTGCGTCGTATAAATATACGCCTTCTCCTTTTTCCAGCACCACCGGATACCTGTTGTAGGTTTTTAATATGTATTTTTCTCCCTGTTCAATATAATCTTTCTGATTCATAATGTGCCTCCTAGAATAATGGCTCTTTCAGGATTGCCGTTCCTACACCTTTTTCCGTAAAGAACTCCAGAAGCAGGCAGTGAGGAACCCGTCCGTCCAGCACATGGACTCTTGCAACTCCTTTTTCAATGGCTTCAATGCAGTTCTGCAGTTTTGGAAGCATTCCGCCTCCTACAACACCTTTTTCGATAAATTCTCTTGCCTGGGCAAGATCCATTTCTGAAATCAGTGTGGACTTATCTTCCGGATCTACAAAGACTCCTTCGATATCTGTCAGGAATACCAGTTTTTCCGCGTTCAGCGCAGAAGCCACCGCACAGGCTGTATCATCCGCATTGATATTATATGGCTCAAAGTCATCTCCCAGTCCGATCGGTGAAATAACCGGCACGAAATCATCTTCAATAAGAGCTTCCAGAAGCTCTGTATCTACAGATTTTACTTCTCCCACATATCCCAGATCTTTGCCCGGCATTTCTTTTTTAGTGACATGGATCATCTCCGCGTCTTTTCCAGACAGCCCAACGGCTTTGACTCCAGCCTCTGCCATCATGGCAACCAGTTCCTGATTTACTTTAAACAATACCATTTCCGCTACTTCCATGGTATCTTTATCAGTCACGCGAAGTCCATGATAAAATTCCGGTTCCTTTCCTGACATGCGCACCCATTTGCTGATCTCTTTTCCGCCGCCATGGACTATGATCGGTTTCATTCCGATCAGTTTCAGCAATGCCACATCCCGGATTACACTTTTTTGCAGTTCTTTATCTTTCATTGCGCTTCCGCCGTATTTTACAACAACATAACAATTATTAAAACGGCGGATATATGGCAGTGCTTCGGTTAGTACTTCCGCCTTCTGTTTGGACTGTTCAATCTGTTCTGCCTGATTCATCTTTTTTCTCCTTCTTTCTCTTTTTTCAGTTTTTATGATCTGTAATCTGCATTGATGCTGACATAATCATGTGTCAGATCACATCCCCATGCAGTTGCTTCTTCTTCTCCATTGTGGACATGGATCTTTGCTGTTACTTTCTCTTCTGATAAAATCTTTGTTGCTTCTTCTTCTGAGTAATCTGCCGCGATTCCATCTTTTACGATATCGATCGTTCCCACAGCACTTTCAAAAGCAATATCTACCTTTTCCGGATCAAAATTTACTCCAGAATACCCCAGTGCACATAAAATTCTTCCCCAGTTGGCATCTTTTCCGTAAATCGCCGCTTTGGTAAGACTTGAAGTTACAACAGATTTACTCAGGATCCTGGCATTCTCTTTCGTATCCGCACCTTCTACGTGAACTTCAAACAGCTTGGTGCATCCCTCTCCATCTCCGGCAATTTGTTTGGCCAGTTCCCGGTTTACATAAAGGAGACCTTCCCTGAATGCTTCATAGTCTCTGTCTTTTTCCTGTATCTTTTTACAGCCTGACATTGCGTTTGCCATAACCAGAACGGTGTCATTTGTGGAAGTATCTCCATCTACGGAAATCATATTGAATGTATCTTCTACGATCTCTTTCTGCAGTTCCTGCAGCAGCTCTTTATCAATGGCTGCATCTGTTGCGATATACCCAAGCATTGTGCCCATATTTGGATGGATCATGCCAGAACCTTTGCAGATGCCCCCTATGATTACTTCTTTGCCGTCAATCTCAACGGAAACAGCGGCTTCTTTTGACTTTGTATCTGTTGTCAGGATTGCCTCTGCCGCATCCCGGCTGCTCTGCCGGTCATGAGCAATCTTTGGCACCAGCTGATGGATTCCTTCCTTAATAATATCCATTGGCAGCTGCTGCCCGATGACTCCCGTAGAGCCAATGGCGATTTCTTCCTGTTTCAGGTTCAGAAGTCCGGCTGCAAGAGCCGCTTCTTCCTGCGTATTTTCATAGCCTTCCGTCCCGGTACAGGCGTTGGCGATTCCTGTATTTACGACAACCGCCCGAATAGCTTCCTGTTCTTTTACCAGTTTCTGATCCCACTTAACCGGTGCTGCCTTTACAATATTTCTTGTAAAAGTTCCCGCAAGGACAGCCGGCTGTTCACTGTAGATCATGGCCATATCCTTTTTTTCACTTCCCGGTTTGATACCTGCACGGATTCCTGCTGCCAGAAAACCTTTTGGAGCGGTAACTCCTCCATCGATTATCTTCATATTCTATGATTCCTTTCTGTATTTCATTTTCTGTCCTATCTTATAACTTTTACGGGAACATCGGAACTAATTCCAGTCCCTCTGCTTCATCCAGACCAAACATCAGGTTCATGTTCTGAACAGCCTGTCCTGCCGCCCCTTTTACAAGATTATCCATGGCACCCATCATAATAATGCGTCCCGTTCTCTGGTCAATCTTAAAGTTTACATCTACATAGTTGCTTCCTTCCACCCATCGGGTTTCCGGGCAGACATCTTTTTCCAGAACTCTTACAAATTTTTCTTCTTTATAATAAGAATCATAAATTTCCTTAATTTCTTCATAAGACACTTCTTTTTTCAGATTCGCATAAGCGGTCACCAGGATTCCCCGGTTCATCGGCACCAGATGCGGAGTAAAATTCAATACGACTTTTTCTCCTGACGCATAACTTAACTGATCTTCAATCTCCGGCGTATGACGATGGGTCGCAACTCCATACGCTTTGATATTTTCATTGACTTCACAGTAAAGATTGTTTACCTTTGCTCCTCGTCCTGCTCCGGAAGTACCGGATTTTGCATCGATGATGATACTGTTCATATCAATCAGTCCTTCTTTCGCCATTGGATAAATGGATAACGTGGAGCATGTCGGATAGCAGCCCGGATTGGCGATCAGCCTTGCCTTTTTAATATCTTCACGATTGATCTCACACAGTCCATATACTGCCTCTTTGATAAATTCCGGACTCTGATGTTTTAATCTATACCATTCCTCATAACGGTTAACATCTTTGATCCTGAAGTCCGCACTCAGATCAATAATCTTTGTTTTAGACAAAACATCTTCTGATACAAGAGAACTGCACAGTCCCTGAGGTGTTGCGGTAAATACAACGTCCGCTTTCTCTGCCAGTTCTTCTATATTATCATCCAGACATTTGTCATCTACGATTTCGAACATATTATGAAACACATCATAATATTTCTGATCAATATAACTTCTGGAACCATACCAGACAATTTCCGCATCCTTATGCTGCATCAGCAGTCTTACCAGCTCCTGGCCGGCATACCCGGTAGATCCAATGATTCCTGCTTTTATCATATTTCTCATCCCTGCACTTTCTTTAGTTTTTCTTCATATATTTATCATCAATTGTTCCTAAGTATACAACTGAAATTGAAAATATGCAATAGTTTTGCATAAATATACATTTATTTTTCGTTTTATTCATTCTTTTCCAATAAATATTCATTCAAAATGAAAAAAGTCCTTGCAAAACCCGCTCATATCACGTATATTATTAGACAGACAATTACTTATTTACTTAGGAGGATATATAAGATGAAAGAAAAAGTTGTTTTAGCGTATTCCGGAGGACTCGACACTACAGCCATCATTCCCTGGCTGAAAGAGAACTATGATTATGAAGTTATCTGCTGCTGTGTTGACTGCGGACAGGAAGAAGAATTGGACGGACTGGAAGAAAGAGCAAAATATTCCGGTGCTTCCAAATTATATATTGTAGACATCACAGATGAATTCTGCGATGATTATATTATGCCTTGCGTACAGGCAGGCGCTGTATATGAAAACAAATATCTGCTCGGAACTTCCATGGCTCGTCCTGGAATCGCAAAAGCACTGGTTGATGTCGCAAGAAAAGAAGGCGCTACTGCGATCTGCCACGGCGCAACCGGAAAAGGAAATGACCAGATCCGTTTTGAACTTGGTATCAAAGCTCTCGCTCCGGACTTAAAGATCATTGCTGCATGGAGAGATGACAAATGGAACATGGATTCCCGTGAATCTGAGATTGCATACTGCAAAGAACATGGCATCGATCTTCCATTCTCTGCTGACCAGAGCTACAGCCGCGACCGCAACTTATGGCATATCAGCCATGAAGGACTGGAGCTGGAAGATCCTGCAAACGAGCCGGATTATGATCACCTTCTGGTTCTTGGAGTTTCTCCTGAAAAAGCTCCGGATGAGGGTGAATACGTTACCATGACATTTGAGAAAGGTATCCCTACTTCCATCAACGGTGAAAAGATGAAAGTGTCTGATATTATCCGTAAGCTGAACGCATTGGGCGGCAAACATGGAATCGGTATCGTTGATATCGTGGAAAACCGTGTCGTAGGAATGAAATCCCGCGGTGTTTATGAAACTCCAGGCGGAACCATCCTTATGGAAGCACATGCTCAGCTGGAAGAACTGGTATTAGACCGCGCTACCATGGAAGTAAAGAAAGATATGGGCAACAAACTGGCTCAGGTTGTATACGAAGGAAAATGGTTTACTCCTCTCCGTGAGGCAATCCAGGCATTTGTAGAATCCACACAGGAGTATGTAACAGGTGAAGTAAAATTCAAACTGTACAAAGGAAATATCATCAAAGCCGGAACTACTTCTCCATATTCTTTATACAGCGAATCTCTTGCATCTTTCACAACAGGTGATTTATATGATCATCATGATGCAGAAGGATTCATCACTCTGTTCGGACTTCCATTAAAGGTTCGCGCTATGAAGATGAAAGAAATTGAGGAAAGCCAGAAATAATCTGCAGATCTATAAAAAAGAAACGATGCGTTCTCAATGCATCGTTTCTTTTTCTTTGCTGATTTTTAAAGATTCAGCCGGTATCCCGCTCCCCAGATGGTTTCTATGATCTGAGGATTTCTTGCGTCATCTTCTATTTTTTCCCGCAATCGATTAATATGAACAGAAACTGTAGCCGCGTCTGAAACATAATCATATCCCCATATTTTTTCAAACAGCTGTTCTTTAGAAAAAACAAGATTTGGATTTTCCGCCAGAAAACAAAGCAGTTTAAATTCCCTGTTAGGCAGTTTAATCTCTCTCCCGTTTTTCCATACTCTCCAGGTCTTTGGTTCTATAATCAAATCTGCCACAGCAATCTGATCCTGATTTTCCTTATTTTTGCTTCCCGTATCCCGGTCAGACGTCAGACGGGCATATCGTTTCAGATGGGAACGTACTCTGGCAATCAGCTGGGAAGGATCGAAAGGTTTTGTAATATAGTCATCCGCTCCAAGCCCCAGTCCCCGGATGATATCGGCTGCTTCCGACCGTGCCGTTACCATAAGAATCGGAATATCAATCTCATCCCGTATGGTCCGGCAGATATCATAACCGCTCAGTCCCGGCAGCATCAGATCCAGAAGAATCAAGTCATAGGAATTTTTCTTTACTTCAGGGATAACCTGTGTTCCATCCCCTATGACATCTGCCTCATAACCGCTGCTTTCCAGATAATCTTTCTCCAGCTGGGCAATCTTTTTATCGTCTTCTACTATCAAAATCTTCGCCATCTTATCTCTCCTTCGGAAAATAGAGCTGTATTTTTAATCCCTGGTCATTCTCGGCCGCCACTTTCCCATTGTGGCGTTCCATAATATATTTTACTACAGAAAGTCCGATTCCGCTTCCTTTTTCATTTCTGGATTCATCGCAGCGGTAAAACCGTTCGAAAATCCGGTCCAGTTTTTCTTCCGGAACCCCTTTTCCATTATCCTTCCACTCCAGCAAAACAAAGTCTTTTATCTCACTGACCCGGATCTGGATTTTCACCGGCCGGACCATGGCATATTTTAAACTGTTTTCCAGAAGATTATCAAAAATACGCCTTACCTGATCTACATCCAGCATAACTTCCGGAATCCACTCCGGTTCCTGTTTCATTGTAATCTGTACCTGCTTAGAATCCATAACCGCTTCTTTCTGTGCCATACAGGCTGCGGTAAATTCCCCAAGTTCCGCAGAAACCATATGAAACGGCATCTGTCCGCTCTCCATTCTGGAAAAATCAAAAAGTTTCTGAAGAAGAACGTTCATCTCTTCTGTAGATTCGTAAGCAGTCTTCAGATACAGATATTCTTTTTCCGGCGTATCCGCCACCCCATCCAGCACACCTTTAATATATCCCTGAACTGAAGTCAGTGGAGTCCTCAGATCGTGTGAAATGCCTGCCACCATATCTGTTCTCGCTTTTTTATTTTTGGCCTGCTGCTCCTGCTCCGCAAGGATCGTATGCTGCATATCATTAAATACCTGGCATACATCTTCAAATTCCTGCTCACCCTGATATACAATGTCCTCCCGAAGATTTCCGTCTTTGATCCGTCTGACTCCTTTTCCCAGTTTCTCCAGGGGCTCCATCACCACCCGGTTCATCCGTCTTGTAAAAAAAGCAGACAGAAGGAGAATCACAAGAATGGCTCCCGTGCCGATCAGAAAAAAAGCAATCAAAAACGGGCGAAACAAATTTTTTACCATTGACTTTTTCCAGTCTTCTTTCGGAAAATGCGCCGCAGCCACACAATACTTTCCTTCCGGATGATATTGGGCAATCAATGTAACATTCCGGCGGAAAAAGATTTCCGGTTTCTCTTCCGATAAATCCAGCTGTGCAGTAACCTCCAAAAGTTCTGACATCTGTTCACTTCTGCTTCCTTGTTCTATTTTTCCTCCGGAAATCACCGCAGTTTCATATCCCCACTCTTTCAGCCTCTGCTGTGTCCCGGAGAAATTCTCTATTTCTGTTTTTTGAATTTCCGAGACAGCCTGTACAACATTTGAATCCAGTTTCCTCTGTTCCAGCGCGTCCAGACGTTGTTCAAAGGAATCCTCAAATGCAAGCAGCACAAGCAGTATGATCATCATCAGAGAAAACAGCGCCAGAAACAAGATCATCATATTGCTGCGAAACATCCTCTTTTTTAAAGACATATTTTTCTCCTTTACCCTGTCCTTTTCTTCATCATACCGGAAGTTCTGTCCTTTTGCCATAGTTTCTTCCAAAAATTCCATTCCGGATCATTTCAAAAAGAGCGACTGCCGCCACAGTTCCAAAGGCTTCTGCCGCCGCAAAAACTCCCATGGAGAATGTTATCGGAGCAATTTCAAACAGACCAGGCAGCACGATCAGCGAACCTGTGATTCCTATGATCATCAGGGTGCAGATTCCTATCCTGAGTTTTGTAAATGGAATACAGCTCCTGATGACCGCAGCAGCAGAAATAAAAATCAACAGCAGATACATAACCGTCTGTCTTTGCGGTTCTGTAAACGGTGCCATCCAGCTGATCTGTGCAATCATAAGCGCGGCTGTCACTCCATACGGCATGGCTTTCAAAAGGGCTGTCTTTAAAAATGTTCCCTGGATTCTCCTTGTATCAGACTCCAGGATCGTTACAAAAGATGGAAATGCTTCCACAAAAGCATCAATCAATGTAATCTGTATCGGGATAAAGGGAAACGGAACATTGGACACGAGACAAAACAGGGATGCCAGCACAGAATAAATCGTTTTTATAAAGAAAACACCGGCAGTTCTTGTTACGTTGTGCACTACTTTTCTTCCTTCCATTACAACCTGCGGCAGATTCGTAAAATCAGAATCCATCAGAACGATCTGTGAAATCTGACGGCTCGCATCACTGCCGTCCGCCACGGCGATGGAGCAGTCTGCCTCTCTCAAGGCAAGCAGATCATTGACTCCGTCTCCTGTCATTGCCACTTTATGTCCCTGACGTTTCATCGCCTTCACCAGTTCCTGTTTCTGTTTTGGCGTTACTCTGGCAAATACAGCAAAATCCCGGCAGATTCTGTCATAATCAATCTTTCCTTCCAAAGCCGACATATCCAGCGCATCTGCCCATCGGTTTAATCCAGCTCTTTTCGCAATCATGGAAACTGTCTTTACATGATCTCCGGAAATCACCTTGACATCCACACCTTCCTTTCGGAAGAAATCCAGGGTTTCCCTGGCATTCTTTCGTATGGTATCTTCCAGCACCACAGCATATACCGGCTGTATCCTGTTTTCAGGAAGGGATTCTTCATGATCCCATCCGCTTCCTGTATAACCGATCACGATTACGCGGTGTCCTTTTTCCATCTCCTGTTCCAGATTTTCCGGCAGCTCCCCAAGCAGCCGTTCCGGCGCTCCCACAAATATGGTTCCTGCTTCCTGAAAGCTTACGCTTCCCCATTTTCTTTTGGAGGAAAATGAGATTTTATGAGACGGTAAATAAACCGTTTCCGGCGCAAACTGTTCTTTCAACGCCTGGAATGTGGCATTATTGTCGTCACTTGCAGCCATATATGACTTTACCAGAGCTTCTATCTCTCCCTGATTGAAATCTGACATGGGAATGACTCGGCGGACTTTTAGATTTCCATCTGTGATCGTTCCAGTCTTGTCCAGACAAATAGTGTCCACATGGGCCAGCGTCTCCAGAGAATATATATTCTGCACGAGGATCTTCATCTTCGCCAGCCGGATCACTCCTGCTGCCAGTGATACAGAAATCAGAAGAACCAGTCCTTTTGGCAGCATGCCAAGAAGCGCTGCTGATGTGGATACAATGGCTGTATCTGCCGGTGTATTTCTAAGGAAATATGCCTCAAGGAACAATAAAATTCCCAGCGGCAGAATAAAAAAACTGGTAAATTTTGTTACTTTCCGCATGGAACCCAGCAGCTCTGACGCCACCTTTTTTTCCTTTTTTACCTCACTGGCCAGTTTCGCCGCATAATTTTCTTCTCCTACATGAGTCACTCTGGCATAGGCTTTTCCGGAAATCACGAAACTGCCGGAATAAAGCTCACTTTCTTTTTCTTTGATGATGGGATCACTTTCTCCTGTCAGCAGCGACTCATTGACCTCCAGGTTCCCTTCCGCAACTGCCGCGTCATTGCAGATCTGATTTCCGCTTTCTAACACCATCAGATCATCTTTTACGATTTCATCCAGTTCGATCTGCACTTCCTTCCCTTCCCGTATGACTTTAACGGAAGGCCGGTTTAAGATAGACAGTTCATCCACCAGCTTTTTCGCCTTTAATTCCTGGAAGATTCCGATACAGATATTGCAGATGATAATGGCAATAAACAGCATATTGGAATATGCGCCTGCCGCAAATAACAATCCTGCGATCAAAAAGTTCAGAAAATTAAATAAGGTAACAATATTTTCATATATGATCTGTGATGTCTTCTTCGTTATACTTTCTGTTTTTCCTTCTCCCTGACCCTGCCTGCGCCTTTCTTCCACTTCCTGCAGGGACAATCCGGATACGTTTTCTTTCATACGCTCTGCGCCTCCTGTTTTTTCTTTTAACGCAAAGTCTAACAGAAATTATTTAAAAATCTCCTGATACTTTTTAAACTTTTTTTAAACAAATTTCTTATATCACCGGATCTGTACAGATTTCCGGGCTTATGGAGGCAAAAAAGCGAAGCCTATCTGGCTCCGCTTTCTATCTCCGGATATTCTTTTTTCAATCTCTCATACGCCCCGATCACCGGTTCCGGCACATCCACATGGACAATAAAATCTTTTCCTCTGGGTCCGTATCCATTCTCATCATCCCGCAGTCTGGAAATCTCCCCGAGAATCAGCTGGAGCATTCTCTCTCTGCTCCACAAATTTTTTATCTCCGTCTGCCAGGCGCCGTCTTCCTTCAGCCGGGGAATAAATGGCGCATAACTTATGATCCGGCTCTCTGTCTCATAGCGTTTCAGGGAAGCAGACGCTCTCTTCTGAAGCAGCGGATCCTGAATCAGAATCAAAATCTGTTTTCCAATCCCATGCTCCTTTATGATTTTCAGCGCGTTTTCTGCATTCTCTCCACTGTTTGTGGATTCTTTATCCAGATAAATGTCTGCCGGATCCGTTTTATAAATCTGACAGGCAATCCGGGCATAAATTTCCGCCTCTGTTAAGTCTTCCAGCTCCTGCGTATCCCACGGATATGCAGGTGACTCCCCCACGGCTTTCCTGAGACGTCCTGTGGAATGACCGATGCCGCCGCAGAAAATCATCTTTTTTGCAATTCCTTTTTTAAATACTTCAGACGCAAATTCCGCCGTATATGGAAGATCATTTCCAAATACCAGCACCGCATCTGCCTGCTCTTGTCCAGACACTGCCTTCAGGGTTTCTCTGCTCAGAGTTTCTATATTCCGCTCTGCCAGGAACCCGGCTATCTGGTTCACATCCGATATGAATCCTGTCTTCATATCCTATCCCTGATATTTCTGGATCTGTTCTTCAATCAGCGCACTGTCATCAAAATAATTGATCTTCATAGCTGTGCGCATGCTCTTTAATGTCTCAGCCGCAACCTTCTGTGCTTTCTCGCTTCCACTCTTTAAGATTTCATACACTTCCGGAATTCTGCTTTCCCAGTATGCTCTTCTCTCACGAATCGGACCTAATTCTTCCTGAAGGACTTTATTTAAGAATTTCTTGATCTTCACATCTCCAAGTCCTCCTCTGCGGTAGTGATCTTTCAATTCTTCCAGACTCGCATAATCCGGCAGATATTCCTCAAAATACTCATCTTTACAGAAGGCATCCAGATATGTAAATACAGTATTGCCTTCTACCTGTCCCGGATCTGTAATCTTAATATGATTCGGATCTGTAAACATGGACATAACTTTCTGCTGCACTTCTTTTTCCGTGTCTGCCAGATAAATACAGTTATTTAAAGATTTGCTCATCTTCGCTTTTCCATCAATTCCCGGCAGACGTCTGCAGGCGTCATTTTCCGGAAGAAGGATCTCCGGCATAACCAGGACATCCTCACCATAGACACTGTTAAATTTGTGAACGATTTCCCTGGTCTGTTCGATCATTGGCATCTGATCTTCTCCTACCGGTACAGTATTGGCCCGGAACGCCGTGATATCCGCTGCCTGACTGATCGGATAGGTGAAAAATCCTACCGGTATGCTCGCCTCGAAATTACGCATCTGAATTTCATTTTTTACCGTCGGATTTCTCTGAAGTCTGGAAACTGTTACCAGATTCATATAATAGGCTGTCATCTCGAACAGTTCCGGGATCATGGACTGAATGAAAATCGTTGTCACCTCCGGATCCATTCCTACAGACAGATAATCCAGTGCTACTTCAACAATGTTCTGACGGACTTTTTCCGGATGTTCCGCATTATCTGTCAAAGCCTGAGCATCCGCGATCATAATATAAATATCACTGTATTCTCCTGAATTCTGAAGTTCTACCCTCCTTCGCAGAGAGCCTACATAATGCCCTACGTGAAGGCGTCCTGTCGGCCGGTCACCTGTTAATATTACTTTTCCCATGTTCTTTCCTCCTGTATTTTATGGAACCCAGATAGGTTCTCAGTCTTTCTTTTCCAACAGATCTGTTCTGTTCTCTATCCGCAGATATTATACCATAAAAACTATCACAAAACATAAAAAGGATGAATCCTTCTTTCCCGGAATTTCATCCTTTCTATTCTGCCGTTTCCGATGACAGCATCCTCTTATTCCATGACTGCCTTGATCTCGTCTATCATATCCTGCGCCTTTTCTCCACCAGCATAGCCAATCCGATATACCCTGCCGTTGATCAGGATTTCACCGCCGTTGGTCAGAATCAGACTGTCTTCTCCCAGCATCAGCATCATAAATTCATCCGGATCTCCGCTGATCTGCGGATTATTGATAAAAGTCTTGATCGTATAGTGATACTGATAATCTGCCAGTATCTCACGAATTTTCTGGAATCCTTCTGATCCAGCCTTAAAAGTCGTTGCCTGGCCGCTGTCTTTCACTGTATCCGTCTGGAAAATAGAATCCGTAACAATAATCTGCACTTCCTGCTTATTTCTTATATACTTTTCAAAAGTAAACGGATAAAACAGCACCAGACATATTCCGATGATAACGAGGGCAATCAGGAGTCTTTTTAAATTCCTGCTTATCTTCATATCTGCAGCCCCTTTTCATCTGTTTATGGTATCACATTTCCTGCCATTTTGTAAACCCAGTACCAGTCTTCTCTGCTCAGTTCCACATCACAGGCTTTGACAATCTCCCGCATTCTCTTTAAATTGCAGGATCCGATGATCACCTGCATATCGGCCGGGTGCCTTAAAAGCCATGCGACTGCTGCCGCACTGTCTGTGATTCCATATTTTTCTCCAATCGTCTGCAGAGCTTTGTTGATCTTGGGATAATCAGGATTTCCCATAAATGTGCCTTCAATCGCGCCATGCTGGAACGGCGACCAGCACTGGATCGTAATCTTATGTAATCTGGCATAATTTAAAAGACTTCCATCCCTGCAGGCTCCCCCGTCAAACATCGTATTGACCTGGATTCCTTCATCAATCATGCAGGTATGGGCGACACTCAGCTGCATCTGGTTGATCTTCAGAGGCTGTTTTACACATGTCTTTAACAATTCAATCTGCATGGGATTCTGGTTGCTGACGCCAAATCTCAGAACCTTTCCCTGTCTCTCCAGCTGATCAAATGCTGATGCCACTTCTTCCGGTTCCATCAGCGCATCCGGCCGGTGCAGCAAAAGATAATCCAGATAATCTGTCTCCAGACGCTTTAAACTTGCTTCTACAGACTCAATGATATGTTTTTTTGAGAAATCAAAATAGTTGTTTTTTTCTCCTGTTACAATTCCGCATTTTGACTGAAGAAAGATCTGATCTCTCAGAGACGGCTGCTGCTTCAGGATCTGGCCGAATTTTTCTTCACAGACCCCTCCTCCGTAAATATCCGCATGATCAAAAAAGTTTACCCCTGCTTCCAGATCATTCTTGATCAGCGCATCCAGTTCACTCTGGGTCAGCGCATCAATTCTCATGCATCCCTGGATAACTGCCGGAGCTTCCAGATCCGCTCCTCCGGCTGCAACATATTTCATAATTGTTTCCTCCTGTCCGTTTTTCTTTTACCTTATCAGACAATCTGAATCCTGTCGATAGTCATTGGAAAGATAATTACAAAAATTTGTAATGGGGCTTTTCTTCATCAAACAGTTTGTATCTTAAAAAATCATCCATTACAATAGCAACGCTGGAAACCAGGAACCAAAAAAAAGAATAAAGCAGACAGATCTGTCCTTTGAAATTGTAGGGAAGATTGGAGTAGTCCCAGATATCCATCCTAAGCCACACATTCACGATCAGTCCCGTGATCAGCTCCAGCACTGTAATGATCACGGAAGACAGCACCATCTGACTTAAAAAACTGATTCTGATCTTTTTATTTTCATTTAACAGACCGCAGCATATAAAACACGCTCCTCCGCACAGAAACATCGTATAATGTGAATATCCCCGGACCAGCACTTCCAAAAAAAAGTAGGCCATCCCGCCTATCGCAAACAATATCATATATTTTTCTACCTGTAATCTTTTTTCCATAATCCCACCTATGCTTTTTTCTTCCATTATTGTGCGTCTTTTCATATCCATATATTCTTAAGAAAATCAAATTTATATGGCAAATTTCTCCCATATCGTGTAAAATGTAGAAAGCATACAGATAAACCGAAAGGAACAAAATTAACAGAAAAGAGGATTTCATTTATGGCACAATTATGGGGCGGTCGTTTCACAAAAGAAACTGACCAGTTAGTATACAATTTTAACGCTTCCATTTCTTTTGACCAGAAATTTTATAAACAGGACATTCAGGGAAGCATTGCTCACGTTACGATGCTTGCCAGCACAGGTGTCCTGACGGAGGAAGAACGGGATCAGATCATTGAAGGGCTTAATGGCATTCTTGATGATCTGGAACATGGAAGAATTGAGATTACCAGTGAATATGAAGATATCCACAGTTTTGTCGAAGCAAATCTGATCGACCGGATCGGAGACGCCGGCAAAAAACTTCATACCGGACGCAGCCGCAATGACCAGGTAGCTCTGGATATGAAATTATATACGCGGGATGAGATTATCGAGATCAAAGGTCTGGTAAAAGAACTGATGGAAACACTTCATCAGATCATGAAAGACAACATTGACGCTTTTATGCCTGGTTTTACACATCTTCAGAAAGCACAGCCGGTAACGCTTGCTCATCACACAGGCGCTTACATGGAAATGTTTAAACGGGATTACAGCCGTTTATGTGATATTTATGAAAGAATGAATTACTGTCCGCTGGGATCCGGCGCCCTTGCCGGAACGACGTATCCGCTGGACCGGGAGCAGACTGCAGAACTTCTTGGCTTTTATGGTCCGACTTTAAACAGTATGGATTCTGTATCTGACCGTGATTACCTGATTGAACTGCTTTGCGCGCTATCCACGATCATGATGCACTTAAGCCGCTTCTGCGAAGAAATCATTCTCTGGAATTCCAACGAATACCAGTTTGTTTCCATTGATGACGGATTCAGCACCGGAAGCAGCATTATGCCGCAGAAGAAAAACCCGGATATCGCAGAACTTGTCCGCGGCAAAACAGGCAGAGTGTATGGCGCCCTGATGTCCCTTCTGACTACAATGAAAGGGATTCCTCTTGCGTACAATAAAGATATGCAGGAAGACAAAGAGCTTACTTTTGACGCCATCGACACTGTAAAAGGCTGTATTTCCCTGTTTAACGGCATGATGAAGACCATCACTTTTAATTATGACAGAATGGAAGCCAGCGCAAAGAACGGATTTACCAACGCAACCGACGCAGCCGATTACCTGGTTAACCACGGAGTTCCATTCCGTGATGCCCATGGCATTGTTGGACGCCTTGTCCTTCTCTGCATTGAAAAAGATATTTCTCTGGATGAACTCCCTCTGGAAGAATATCAGGCAGTCAGCCCGGTGTTTGAAGATGATATCTATGATGCCATCAGCATGAAAACATGCGTTGAAAAGCGAAACACCATCGGCGCTCCAGGCCATGATGCCATGGAAAAAGTCATTGCTCTGAACGAAGCATATCTGGCTGATTTAAAATAAGAGGTTTTACGATGAAGAAAAAAATTCTTGCAGCATGTATGTTCCTGATGCTCTTTCTGTTGTCCGGATGCGGCGTGGAACTTACCAGCAAAGTGAATCTTGACGAGAATTTCTCAGGTACAAGGACTATGTCCTGTACCTTTTCTTCTCGTGACTTTCAGCGTTATTTTAATGGGACCCAGAAAGATCTGGATCAGACAATTCAGGAGGTCTGTCCTTCTCAGCTTACCTGCAAAAAATCATCGAAAGATGACAGCCTGATCTACACTTTTTCTCTGACCTTCTCTTCTCTGGATGACTATCAGGAAAAAGTAGAAAAAATTCTGAATTTTGCTCCGAAAGTCACCTGGCAGTACGGGGATTCCCCTTTTGTATCCGGTCTGATCTATAAAGAAAATTTTTCTTCTACCGACCTTATGACCTGGCTTTACACTGCCTTGTATGAGAAAAATTATGTAGATAAGGATTCTGCGGAAGATTTTATGAACCTGAAGGAAACAACGATTTCCGTTAAGGGAAAAACCTATACGACAGACAATAAAATTTCCATTGATGAAATGAAATACACCCAGCTGTCTTCCATCCATATTGATACCAAAACCCAGGATGACGGCAGTCTGGAACGCAGGATATCTTTTTATATTCCTCAGAAAGTTCTTGATCAGAACACAGGAAAAATCCAGGCATATTTTCAGTCTTTTAATCCTTCATGGTCCGCCTGGAAAAACGGACGGATTTTAAATTTTTCCTTCTCTGCCGGCAGTCTGACAGACCTGTCAGCCAAAACCCGGGAAATCCTGCATTCCGATTCTTCTTATGGAACCTGCGCCGTCTCTTCTTCCAAAGAGAACCCGTTTGGCTTCCAGATGGATTACAGGGAATCTCTGGATTTTTCTAACTTTATACAGGAAAATGGAACCGTTCCGGTCACCTATACTTTTGACGGAAAAAAAGTCCTGGACGATAAGGTAAAAAGCAAATCTCTGAAGTTTTCAGGAGAATATACGCAGCCCGTTTCCAGTTATGACATCATTACTGTGTGGAATACCGCTTCTGATATTCGTCGGAAGTTTTCCTTTACTTTTGATTCCGGGTGTAGCAGCCAGCAGCTTTCTCAGATGAAAGAAGCGTTTTTCGGTGATACGATTTCCAATGTTCAGCTGTCCGGCGATGATTCATCCATGGTCTTATCATTTGAACAGCGCGGCTCCGTGAAAGACTGCAGCAAAGACCTTGCGGATCTTTTTCCAAAGTCTTCTTTAACTGCTGATACCAGACACTCTCTGTTTCGCGGAACCATAACATCTTTAAAAGATTCCTTCGCATTTACCTCCGGCAGCAAAAAGGTAAAAGGTTCTTATACTTTTGCGTCCGTCAATGCTTCCGAGTCCGCTTCTATAGATTTTGGACCGGAAAAGAAAGTGACCAGCCGGAAAACCCAGGCTCTTTCTAATCGTGAAGTGTCCAGACTGCTCAGATCAGATGAAACAGTCCAGGATTTCTGTCAGTTTTCCGTTTCCGGAGACAAGATGGAACTGACCTATGAAGGAAGCACAGCCGCCAGCCACTGGTTTTCCATTGCACAGATCGCGATTCCTCTGATCCTTTGTTTCGGCATCGCCCTTTTTATCTTGATCCGAAGGCAGTGGATCGCGTCGAAAGCCATAAAGATCAAGGACTGGATCGAAGAAAAAATTTCGGATCATAAAAAAGAATAAATCTATAATAAATGAAGCCGCGGTTTAAAAGCCGCGGCTGTCTTTGTTTTGTTATCCTTTTATTTCAGGGTTTTGTTCTGTCTCGTCTGATTTAATGCACACATCCAGTTTCTGATAAGGAATTTCAATTCCCTCCCGGTCAAACGACAACTTAATATCCTCGTTCAGTCTCCACTTGGCTCCCACATACTCTTCTGTAGAAACCCAGCACCGGATTCCCATCATAACCGCGCTGTCTGCCAGACTGCTGACAAAAATCTTGACACCTTCCTGATCCAGGATACTTTTTTCTTTTGCTGTAATTTCCTGCAGAATCGCTTTTACCTTCTCGATGTCCGCATCGTAGGAAATTCCTACGGTGATATCGATCAGACGCTTATCCTGCTTTGTGTTATTGATCAGATTACTGTTGGTCAGTGTACCATTTGGGATTACGATCACCCGGTTGTCGACGGTTTTCAATTTCGTATAATAAATGTCCATCGCAGCAACTTCTCCCTCACAGCCTGTTCCATCCAGTACAATATAGTCACCTACCTGAAAAGGCTTTAGGATCAGAAGCAGAACTCCTCCCGCAATATTAGAAAGGCTTCCCTGCAGCGCAAGACCTACAGCAACACCTGCAGATCCTAACAATGCGATAAAGGAACTTGTCTTGACGCCAACATGATCAACTGCTGCCAGGATGACCAGAACCCGCAGCGCGATTTTTACAAAAGAACAGGAGAAGGAAATGACTCCATAATCAATTTCCCCTTTTTCCAAAGCGGCTTTTAAAATATTAACCAGCATTTTGATCAGTTTAAAGCCAATTACAATGATCAGCACTGCTATCACAATATTTCCTGCCATTTCCAGAATCGCGTCAAGATAATTGTTCAATACTGTATTCCAATCCACATTTGTCTTTCCTAACATTCTATGCTCCTCTTATGTTTTTTAGAAAAAGAAACACGCAGCACCTGCGTGTTTCTTCTGTGACGGTCCATACTTGCTGTACGCATCAATCTGCTTATTTCTTTGTAATATATCCTTTCGCCTTCAATGTCTCTGCACAAAGAACTGCTCCTCCGGCAGCTCCACGAAGAGTATTGTGAGAAAGGCCTACAAATTTGTAATCATATACTGTGTCTTCACGGAGACGGCCAACAGAAATTCCCATTCCATTTTCATAATCTACATCCAGAGAAACCTGCGGACGATCATCTTCTTCCAGATACTGGATCATCTGTTTTGGAGCGCTTGGAAGACCCAGTTCCTGCGGAAGCCCGCTGAAGGAAGTCAGTTTTTCAATCAGCTGTTCTTTTGTTGGTTTCTTTCTGAATTTTACGAAAACAGCTGCTGTATGACCATTTAATACCGGCACACGGATACACTGTGTTGTAATCACAGGAGAATCTGCCTTGACAATTTCTCCGTTTTCAATATGTCCCCAGAGACGCAGTGGTTCCTGTTCACTCTTTTCTTCTTCACCCCCGATATAAGGAATGATATTTCCGTTCATTTCCGGCCAGTCTTTGAATGTTTTTCCTGCTCCGGAAATTGCCTGATACGTGGTTGCTACCACTTCATACGGCTCAAATTCTTTCCATGCAGTTAAAACAGGCGCATAACTCTGAATCGAACAGTTTGGTTTTACCGCAACAAATCCACGTGTCGTTCCAAGACGTTTTTTCTGGCTTGCGATCACTTCAAAATGCTCCGGATTAATCTCCGGCACAACCATTGGAACATCCGGCGTCCAGCGGTGAGCGCTGTTATTTGACACAACCGGTGTTTCTGTTTTTGCGTACTCTTCTTCGATTTTTTTAATCTCGTCCTTTGACATATCTACCGCGCTGAATACAAAATCGACTTCTGACGCAACTGCTTCTACCTCGTTAACATTTTTTACAATCATATTTTTAACCGCTTCCGGCATCGGTGTCTCCATTTTCCAGCGTCCGCCAACGGCTTCTTCATATGTTTTTCCGGCAGAGCGGGGACTTGCCGCTACTGTCTTTACTTCAAACCATGGATGATTTTCCAGCAGAGAAATGAATCTCTGTCCTACCATTCCTGTGGCTCCTAAAATACCTACTTGTAATTTTTTACTCATCTTTCTTTCTCCTATAAAACTCTGACGCGAACGACTCCGTCAATTTCTTTCATCTTCTGAATGATTTCTTTTGATGGTTTCTTTTCCACATCCAGCATAGAATATGCCCAGTCTCCTTTTGACTTGTTCAGCATATTTACAATATTATAATCTTCTCCTGCCAGGATTGCGGTAAGCTGTCCGATCATATTCGGAAGATTTTTATGATGTACGGTAATTCTTGCCTCAGCTTCCAGATCTCCAAGATTGCAGTTTGGATAATTTACGGAATTTACGATGTTTCCATTTTCCAGATAATTCATCAGCTGCTCTACTGCCATCTCTGCACAGTTGTCTTCGGACTCTTCTGTGGATGCTCCAAGATGAGGGATCGTGATGACACTTTCTGCTCCGGCAACTTCATTGTTCGGGAAGTCTGTTACATAATGTTTTACTTTCTGTGTCGCAAGACCAGCCAGGATTGCCTGATCATCAACCAGTTCTCCTCTGGCGAAGTTTAAAATGTTAACACCGTCTTTCATCTTAAAGATTGCTTCTTTCCCGATCATTCCCTTTGTAGAATCAGTACATGGTACATGAAGGGTAATATAATCGCATTTTGTAAAAATCTCATCCAGAGAACTGCTGTGATTTACCATTCTTGACAGGCTCCATGCGGAACGTACAGAAACATATGGATCATATCCATAAACTTTCATTCCCAGACGGTTACAGATATTGGCAACGAGAACACCAATGGCGCCAAGACCGATAACACCGATGGATTTTCCTTTCAATTCATTTCCTGCATATGCTTTTTTCTGGCTCTCAATGGCTTTTGGAAGATCTTCCATCTTGGCGTTTTCTTTTACCCAGTTATATCCTCCGATGATATCTCTGGATGCAAGAAGCAGTCCGGCAACTACCAGCTCTTTTACGCCGTTTGCATTGGCTCCAGGAGTATTGAACACTGTGATTCCTTTTTCTGCATATTCATCCAGAGGAATATTGTTCACTCCGGCACCTGCTCTGGCTACTGCCAGCAGGCTTTTCGGAATTTCCAGACCGTGCATTTTTGCGCTTCGCACGAGAACGGCATCTGCCGCATTCAGATCATCGATTACTTCAAATTCACTTGTAAATAAATCCAGACCCTGCTTAGAAATGGGATTTAAACATTTTACTGTATACATGACGTCTCCTTACTTATTCTCTTCTTCAAATTTTTTCATAAATGCAACTAATTTTTCAACACCTGCTTTTGGCATCGCATTATAAATGCTTGCACGCATTCCTCCTACTGTACGGTGTCCTTTCAGGTTTTCAAGTCCTTCTGCTTTTGCTTCCGCAACGAATTTTGCATCCAGATCCTTATCTCCTGTTACAAATGGAACGTTCATCAGAGAACGGTCTTTCTTTTCAACTGTTCCTTTGAACAATTCGCTCTGATCCAGGAAATCATATAAAAGCTTTGCTTTTTCTTCGTTCCGCTGCTTCATTGCTTCCAGTCCGCCCTGCTTTTTGAGCCACTGGAATACTTTTCCGCAAATATAGATTCCATAACATGGAGGTGTGTTATAAAGAGAATTGGCATCTGCCTGTGTTTTCCATTTTAACATAGTTGGTGTTCCCGGAAGAACATCATCTGTAATCAGATCTTCACGGATGATGCAGATTACCACACCTGCAGGTCCTACATTTTTCTGGACTCCGAAATAGATTACGCCAAAATCCTCTACATTAACCGGCTCAGACAGAATACTGGAAGACATATCAGCAACCAGGATTTTTCCTTTGGTGTTCGGCACTTTATTATATTTTGTACCATAAATAGTGTTGTTCCAGCACACATAAACATAATCTGCATCTTCGGAAATCGGAAGATCGCTGCAGTCCGGAATATATGTATATGTCTTATCTTCAGAAGAAGCGATGATATTTACTTTTCCATATCTCTGTGCTTCCTGACATGCTTTCTTTGCCCACTGTCCTGTGATGATATAGTCCGCTACTTTATTTTTCATCAGGTTCATCGGAATTGCGGAGAACTGCTGAGACGCTCCTCCCTGGAGGAAAAGCACTTTATAATTGTCCGGAATGTTCATGAGTTCTCTCAGGTCTGCTTCTGCTGTTTCAATGATATCCGCAAACATCTGAGATCTGTGGCTCATTTCCATAACAGACATTCCGCATCCTCTGTAATCCAACATTTCATCTGCTGCTTCTTTTAATACTTCTTCCGGCAAAACTGCTGGTCCTGCTGAAAAATTATATACTCTAGCCATTTCTTTCTCCTTTTTCATTTTCTTAATGCTGTTTCTCTATTGTGCTTCTTTTTGATTTAAATCATTCTGGTCAAAAGCTTCCGAAATGGAACCTCCCGGATTTACCATCGGCCATACTTTGTCATCCAGATCAATATGACAGTCCAGTACAACCGGTCTTCCTGCATCCAGCGCTTCCTCAAAAGCAAACTCGAATTCTTCGATCGTTGTTACTTTTTTGGCAATGACTCCAAAACCTTCCGCAACCTTTACGAAATCCACCGGGTCATTAAACGTAGTATAAGAATATCTCTCATCGTAAAATAAATCCTGCCACTGGCGTACCATTCCCAGAACGCTGTTATTTATAATTACTTCGATGATCGGAATATTATACCTGGAAGCGGTTGCAAGCTCATTAAGATTCATTCGGAAACACCCGTCTCCTGCAATGTTTATGACCACTTTATCCGGATTTCCAAGTTTTGCTCCCATGCTGGCCCCAAGACCGTACCCCATGGTTCCAAGTCCTCCGGAAGTCAGAAGTTTTCTCGGTGCGTCATACTTGAAAAACTGAGCTGCCCACATCTGATGCTGTCCCACTTCTGTCGTGATAATGGCGTCTCCTTTGGTCCTTTCATAAATCTTTTCAATGATCTCCGGACAGGTAAGACGTCCTTTATCATATGTCAATGGATATTTGACCTTATATTCCATGATCTTTTTAACCCATGCGTTATGATTCTGCTGGGACAGGCGGCGGTTCATAACCGTTAAAACTGCCTTGACATCTCCGATGATATGAGCATATGCCATAACATTTTTATTAATTTCCACCGGATCGATATCAATCTGCAGGATTGCGGCGTTTTTCGCAAAGGTAGCCGCATTTCCAAATACCCGGTCACTGAATCTTGTTCCGATGGCGATCAGAAGATCACATTCGGAAACTCCTTTGTTGGATGCCTTTGTTCCGTGCATTCCGATCATACCCGTATACAAGGCATTGGTGCCATCAAAAGCACCTTTTCCCATTAAAGTATCACAGACCGGACAGTGAACCTTTTCCGCAAACTCCCGGACTTCGTCTGCCGCATCCGATATTACCGCTCCGCCGCCGACTAAGATAAACGGACGTTTGGATTCTTCGATCAGGCTGATGGCTGTATAAATATCCATTTCC
The DNA here is from genome assembly GCF_016586355.1 of Anaerostipes butyraticus. Lineage (GTDB taxonomy): Bacteria > Bacillota > Clostridia > Lachnospirales > Lachnospiraceae > Anaerostipes > Anaerostipes butyraticus. The sequence goes on along the minus strand of NZ_BLYI01000006.1, from coordinate 101,731 downwards.
CTGATATGCTCGCTGGAACGAATGATTTTTTCAGGTTCCTGATAAGTATAGGATGCCTTCGCCGCCGTCACATCTTTCGGAATATCGATCAGAACCGGTCCCGGCCGTCCTGACTTTGCGATACGAAATGCTCTTCGGATCGTATCTGCCAGTTTGTCAACGTCCTTCACAATAAAATTATGCTTCGTAATCGGAAGTGTGATACCGGAAATATCAACCTCCTGGAAACTGTCTTTTCCAAGAAGACCGACTCCTACATTGCATGTAATAACAACAATCGGGACAGAATCCATATATGCCGTAGCAATTCCCGTCACCGTATTGGTGGCTCCAGGTCCGGATGTGGCAAAACACACCCCGACCTTTCCGGTTGACCGGGCATATCCATCCGCTGCATGGGAAGCCCCCTGCTCATGGGATGTGAGGATATGCGTAAATTCATCTTTTTGTTTATACAATTCATCATATATGTTCAAAATCGCGCCGCCCGGATACCCGAATATTGTATCTACGCCCTGCTCTTTCAAACATTCTAAAACAATCTGCGCTCCCGTCAATTGTTTCATTCGCTGACCTTCTTTCTATTTATCCTGATTGATTTCTAAAATTGCGCCTCTGTTTCCTGATGTTACCAGAGAAGCATATTTTGCCAGATAGCCAGTTGTAACTTTTGGCTCTCTTGGCTTCCAGTTCTTTCTGCGTTCTTCCAGTTCCTCATCGGAAACTTTCAGATTCAGCGTATTTGCATTGATATCAATGGCAATAATATCACCTTCTTCAACCAGCGCAATTGGTCCTCCGACTGCCGCTTCCGGTGATACATGACCAACACAGGCTCCTCTGGAGGCTCCTGAGAAACGTCCGTCTGTGATCAGAGCAACGCTGGAACCTAATCCCATACCCATGATAGCTGATGTCGGATTTAACATCTCACGCATTCCCGGACCGCCTTTCGGTCCTTCATAACGGATTACCACAACATCTCCCGGCTGGATCTTTCCGCCTTTGATTGCCTTGATCGCATCTTCCTCACAGTCAAAGACTCTTGCCGGTCCTTCCATCTTCAGCATCTCAGGCGCTACCGCAGAACGTTTTACAACGCCGGAATCCGGTGCAAGATTTCCTTTTAATACTGCGATTCCTCCGGTCTCACTGTATGGATTGTCGATTGGACGGATTACCTCCGGATTCTTATTGACACATCCGGCAATGTTTTCTCCAACTGTCTTTCCTGTCACTGTCATTAAATCAGTATGAAGAAGGTTTTTCTTATTCAGCTCGTTCATAACTGCATATACGCCGCCCGCTTCATTTAATTCTTCAATATAAGTATGTCCTGCCGGCGCAAGATGGCACAGATTCGGCGTCTTTGCACTGATTGCATTTGCCTTATCCAGATCAAGCTCAATACCTGCTTCATGAGCGATTGCCGGAAGATGAAGCATACTGTTTGTGCTGCATCCAAGAGCCATATCAACGGTCAGAGCATTTTCAAAAGCTCCTTCTGTCATGATATCTCTTGGGCGGATATTTTTCTTTAACAGTTCCATAACCTGCATTCCCGCATGTTTCGCAAGGCGGAGTCTTTCAGAATAAACCGCCGGAATCGTTCCGTTTCCGCGAAGCCCCATTCCAAGCACTTCTGTCAGACAGTTCATGGAATTTGCTGTATACATACCGGAACATGATCCGCAGGTTGGACATGTTTTATTTTCAAACTCATCCAGTTCCTCTTTGGAAATTTTTCCTGCAGCATAAGAACCAACCGCCTCAAACATGCTGGATAAGCTGGTTTTCTGTCCCTTTACGCGTCCTGCGAGCATTGGTCCGCCACTGACGAACACTGTAGGTACATTGATTCTTGCTGCCGCCATCAGCAGGCCAGGTACATTCTTGTCACAGTTTGGTACCATAACCAGTGCATCAAACTGATGGGCCAGCGCCATACATTCTGTGGAATCCGCGATCAGATCACGGGTTACAAGGGAATATTTCATTCCAATATGGCCCATGGCAATTCCGTCACATACAGCGATTGCCGGAAATACAACCGGAGTTCCTCCTGCCATCGCTACTCCCATTTTAACCGCTTCCACGATCTTGTCAATGTTCATATGACCAGGAACGATTTCGTTATAGGAACTTACGATTCCTACTAAAGGTTTCTGCATCTCTTCTTTCGTAAATCCCAATGCGTTAAATAAAGACCTCTGAGGAGCAAATTCTTCTCCTTCTGTATAAGTATTGCCCATAATAACCTCCACTTCTATCAGAAGCCCGGAAAGGAAACACCCTCCGGGCCTGACTGTTTCCTGTATTTATTATTTTATTTTTTCTATGATAAGACTGCCCATTTCCCGGCATCCTACCTGTTTCATGCCTTCAGACATGATATCCACTGTGCGGTATCCATCTGCGAGAACATCTTTGACCGCTTTCTCGACTGCCGCTGCTTCCTCATCCAGATCAAAGGAATAGCGCAGCATCATGGCCGCAGATAAAATAGTCGCAATCGGGTTCGCAATGTCCTGTCCCGCAATATCCGGAGCGGAACCATGACTTGGCTCATATAATCCGAATTTTCCTTCTGCAAGACTTGCGGAAGACAGCATTCCAATGGATCCTGTAATCATACTTGCCTCATCTGAAAGAATATCCCCGAACATGTTCTCTGTGAGAATCACATCAAACTGTCCCGGATCATTGACAAGCTGCATTGCACAGTTATCTACCAGCATATGTTCATATGTGACATCTTCATAATCCTTTGCGACTTCTTCCACAACGCTTCTCCAGAGTCTGGAAGAATCCAGCACATTGGCCTTATCAACGCTGATCACATGTTTTTTGCGTTTTCTTGCAATATCAAATGCTTTTACTGCAATCCTTCGGATCTCTTCCTCACTGTATGTAAGGGTATCAGTTGCAACCCGGACTCCATCTACTTCTTCTGTGTGTCTTTCCCCAAAATAAAGACCGCCTGTCAGTTCTCTCATAATGACCATATCAAATCCGTCACCGATGATCTCATCTTTCAGAGGACATGCTTCTTTGAGCTCCTCATATAAATATGCCGGACGGATATTCGCAAACAGTCCAAGAGATTTGCGAAGAGTTAAAAGTCCTGCTTCCGGTCTTAACTGAGCCGGCAGCTGATACCAAGGTGAAGTGCTGGTGTCACCGCCGATCGATCCCATAAGCACCGCGTCGCTGTTTCTTGCGATCTCCAGCGCCTCGTCTGTCAAAGGTTTTCCATGGACATCAATCGATGCTCCTCCCATCAGAATCTGCTCGTAGGAAAAGGTATGTCCGTATTTTTCTCCGACAGCATCCAGAACCTTCATTGCTTCTTCCACAATCTCAGGTCCGATTCCATCTCCTTTAATGACTGCTAAATTACACTTCATATAGTCTATCTTCCTCCTTACAGTAACAGCAGCGCCGCAAATGCCGCAATGCAGCTTGCACAGGCAACTGTTACAATATTTTTCTCACAATAGGCAAAAATCATTGCCGTAACAAATCCAACCGCGGACGCTTTCATATCTCCTGTGGCATAGAAAACAGCCGGCATGATCATGGATGCCAGTACCGCATACGGCACATAAAACAGAAAAGAACGGAAAAACCGATTCTCAATCTTCTTCTGGATTGCCACCAGCGGGATCATTCGTATTAAATAAGTAGAAACCGCGGTCACCGCAATATAGATCAGCAGTTTTTCAACTCTCATGCGGATCCTCCTCTTCTACAGGAAATAAAACAGCTCCGATGACCGCCGCAATCAGGGTACAAATGATAATAACAAAACCACTGGATACAAAAGATAATGCATCCACAAAATGGAAAACCAGACTGACTGCCATAGAAATCAAAATAACCGCCACGATCCTCTTGTCGGTCTTGGCCGGCGGGATAATGATTCCAATCAGCATTCCATAAATTGCAATTCCCAGAGCACTTCTTAACACTCCAGGAAGAATCTCGCTGGCAGTTGCTCCAAGCAGCGTTCCCAATGTCCAGCTGATCCAAGGAATCGACATTAATGCGTAAAAATACTTTGGAGTAATCTCTCCCGGTCTTCCGCAGGATACCGCGAAAATCTCATCTGTCACCCCAAACGCCATCGTAAAACGATTCCAGAGTTTTGCTTTCTCCACCAGTTTCTGACCGATGGCAATCGACATGATGGAATACCTTAAATTAATAATAATCTGCGATAGAATCAATTCTACCACAGAACCTCCTGCCGTCATAGATATAATGGCCGCAAACTGTCCTGCCGAAGTCAGGCACGTTGCCGAAATCAATGTCACTGCCCACACCGGAATTCCCTTCGAGACTCCGGAAATACCAAATGCAAACGATACTGCCACATAGGCAAGACCGATTGGAATTCCATCAATCAATCCTTGTTTAAAATCATCATGCGCTTTCATTTTCTGCTCCTAGATTTTAAAATCATTCGAACTTTTTCTGCCAAAAATCGAACTTATATATTAGGATAGCACATTTACTCTAAGAATGGAAACAATTTTTCATGAAATTTCTGGTAAAATCATAATTTCGTAGAATTCATACAGAAAATATAATATAATGGGCTCTACAAAAAAACAGGGGAGGCTATTATGCTAAAAAAACAATTTATATGTCTGGCAGTGGCGTTGATCGTCCTTTTTGGCCTGACAGAACCGGCACAGACATCTGCTGCCGCAGGGAAATCTTTTAAAATCCAATACACTCACAACAAGAAACGTTATTCAAAAAAAGCCATAGCGGCACGTTATCAAAACAAGGTTATTAAAACAAATATGCCTGGCTTTATCGAGGGAAATACTGCCATGTATTCCGCTTACTGGATCTTCGGCCGGTGTTCCAGCCTTGGAACCAAATATACTTATTCCGGCAAAACAAAGAAAATTACATTAAAAAGGGGTTCTAATACGATCACAATGAAATTAAACAGCCGGTCCGCCGCCTTAAACGGGAAAAAATTCCAGCTTCCCGCGGCGCCCCGCAGCATACGCTATGTTTCAAAAAAGAAGAATTATATTATGATTCCAGGAGAGATCACTGCAAAAAAACTGGGACTTAATTACAGCTGGAACAATTCAAAACTTTCCGGCATGATTTCTCTCAAAAAAACTTCTTCTGCCGGCAGACCATCTTCTTCTGCTTCTTCCAGCGTAATGGGATCCGGCGCTAAAATTACTGCATCATCCGGCAATTATTCTGTCAGAATCAGGCGGCCGTCCGGCCTGAGCCTGTCATCGGTTTCAGCAGAGGACGATTATCATAACACCCGGCTTCGGCTGATCATAAAAGGAAATCACAAAAATCATTTTGCTTCGGCTTCGAACCGTACTATTAAAGACACGATTGCCTATAGTGTCTCTTACAGCGGCGGAAAAACTTATATCGATCTGAAAACATCATCCATCAAAGGATTCAGCGTGACGCAGACTTCTTCCTATATATATGTAAAATATGCAGCACCAAAGGACATGTTCCGCAGGGTGGTGGTCGTAGACGCAGGCCACGGCGGTCATGACCCCGGCGCTGTTGGCAGCGGATACGCCGAAAAAAATATGACTTTGAAAATTGTCCATGAAATCAAAAAACAGTTTGACCGGAATCCCGATTACAAAGTATATTATACGCGGCTGAGCGACTGGTATCCGAGTCTCTCTTACCGTTACCGGATGGCCAATGACACAAAAGCAGATCGATTTCTAAGCGTTCATATTAATTCCGCCTCCTCATCTGTCCGTGGGACTGAAACTTTGTATAAAACATACAAAACCTATGCTCAAACGGTTCAGGATCATGCATTAAGAGGAATGGGATATGCCAAAAATGGAGGTTATGACCGGAAACTAAAATACCGAACTGATCTTGCCGTATTAAACGGTCCTAAGATGACCACCGCTCTTGTAGAAATAGGATTTATCTCCAATCAGACTGAAGCGCAGAGAATCCATTCCCGCACTGCCGAGATTGGAAAATATCTTTATCAGGCTCTTTGTCAGTCCTTCTGAAAATCCTTTTTTCTGCATGAAACCTGAAACGAAAAAGAACTGCCGATGAAATTCTTCCTGCCGTCACACGGCTTTCCGGAGTCTTCATCCCGCAGTTCTTTTTTTCTTCTTTTCATTCACTTCACATCTGTATAATAAGGAATTACCAGATACATATCTGCCGTGATCTTCTGATCATAGATATGGTTGGTATCACAAACCTCCTGAATATAGTCATCAATTGATGGATATTCTTTGCTCATATGCTCTTTGGCAATGGACCAGAGAGAATCCCCCTCCTGTACCTGAATGCTTGTAAAGCGCTTCTCTCTGCCGTCTTTGGCGTCTACTACAGAACGGCTGCCTGTAATCAGTACAACAGAAACCAGCAATAAGACAATAGCAAAAACAGCGCATCCGATAATTCCTTTCTTTCTCATAAGTATCCCTCCATCAAATTCGAACATTTGTTTATGTTCTTATTATAACTATCGAACATTCGTTTGTCAATGTGTTTTCGAAACTTTGTTCGAAAACACTTGTTCGCTGTTCTTGACACAAGAGTCCAAAAAAAGACGGTTTCAAACGAATCATCCCGTCTAAAACCGTCTTTCAATTATCTTTTATTGTCGAATCATATTTATTTCATGGAGCGGTATAAACCAATGACTTTGCCGATAACAGAAACTTCCGGTACAATGATCGGATCCATCGCGTCATTTTCCGGCTGAAGACGATAATGACCGTCTTCTTTATAAAATCGTTTGACTGTTGCCGAATCATCGATCATGGCAACAACAATGTCTCCGTTATCCGCAGTCGGCTGCTGCTGGACAATGACCAGATCCCCATCCATAATCCCTGCGTTGATCATGCTCTCTCCCCGCACATGAAGCATGAAAGTATCACGGCTGCTGATAAAATCAGGCTGCATCGGAAAATAGTCTTCTATATTCTCCACAGCAAGAATCGGTTCCCCGGCTGTAATTGTGCCAACGATCGGAATATGAACGATCTCCCGTCTTGCCAGATTAAAATCATCATCAATAATCTCAATGGCTCTTGGCTTCGTCGGATCTCTTCGGATATAGCCTTTACGCTCCAGCGTCTCTAAATGAGAATGAACGGAAGAAGTGGAGCGGAGATGAACAGCCTGGCAGATCTCTCGGACAGCCGGCGGATATCCCTTTTCCAATATGCGGTGTTTGATAAATTCAAGAATTTGCTGCTGTTTATCAGTTAACTGTTCTCTTGGCATAATATATCCTCCATTTTATCTTATTGTTTTCATAATACCATAAAAAGTAAATCAAAACAAGTGTTCTCGAACGAATTTTCGACCCAGATTCTATGTCGATTCCAAAAACAAAAGACCCGCACATTGTCCGCTTTTAAACGATGTGCAGGTCCTTTTTCTTCTTTTCAAAAACCTGATCAATCCTGTACTTCGATTCCCAGGTCCTGCGCTTTTACCTCTCTTCCGTCTTTCCAGATCCTTTCAAGATCATAGAACAGACGATTTTCTCTGTCAAAAACATGGATAATGATATCATTAAAGTCCAGAAGGACCCAGTTTCCTGCACGATATCCTTCCATTGCCTTCATTTCATATCCTGCTTTTTCCAGTTCTTCCTGGACATTGTCCACCAAAGCCTGAACCTGATTTTTATTTGTTCCATCGGCGATAATAAAATAATCTGCAATCGTGGAGATCTCCCTGATATCAACAATCCTGATATCCTCCGCCAGCTTATCATCCAGTGCCTGATAAGCAATCTTCACCATTTCTAATGCTTGTTCCATACTCTTCTCCTTATGCCTGATAAAATTCATAAGTTTCTATGGTCTTATGACCAATTTTTTGTCCCTGACTCTTTAGGTAATCTATTGTATTCTTTAAAATTGTTCTGGTGCACAGATCCAGGTCCTGAAATGCCAGCCGGCGCACCTCCGGAAGCCCCGGTATCATCTTCCGGTTGGGCTCCATGTAGTCTGCAATGAAAATAATCTGTTCCAGAGGTGTCATTCCTGGTTTTCCTGTTGTGTGACACTCAATTGCCGCCAGTATTTCCGGATCTTCTTCCTGGTAACAGTCTCTGGCAATAAAAGGAGCCAGAGCCGAATGCATCAGCTGCGGACTGTCCGGAAGCATTTCATCCAGACAGATTCCATATTTTCTGCAGAAATCTTCCTGTTCCTTCAGGGAATATCCTTTTGCGCAGTCATGAAGCATTCCTGCCCGGAAAGCCTTTTCTATGTCCTGATCAAATACCATGGCCATATTCGCCGCTGTATAGGCAACTCCCTGGCTGTGGCGGTACCTTCCCGGTTTTAATACCTGTGACAATTTCTCTTCTATTTCATTTATGCTCATACAAACCATTTCTTTCTATATAATCTATGACGGGTTCCGGCAGGAAAAAATGAATGCTCTGACCGGAAACGTTTCTCTTTCTGATTTCATTGGATGATATTTCAATGCTGGGACTATTCAGATGATAAATCTTTCCATGGTACTTGTCTTCCAGATAATCAATCTGGGCATCCAGAGCGCTTCTGGAATCATTTCTCGTTGCCACAAGAACATTGACCATCGACAGAATCTTATCTGGGTCTTTCCATGTCTCAATCTGATACAAAGAATCCGCTCCCATGATAAAATAAAATTTATCTTCCGAATTTTCAACTTTTAGTTCCTTTAATGTATCTACCGTATATGTTGCCCCGTCTCTTCGAAGCTCCACATCGCTAAACTCAAAATATGGAAAATCCTGAATCGCCAGCTGTATCATATCGATCCGGTTTTGCTCCGTAACTCCGCCGGATATGGTTTTATACGCCGGATTTTTCGTTGGCATGACCAGAACCTTGTCCAGCCCGAATTCCTCTTTGGCAGACTGTCCCAAAATCAGATGTCCAAAATGAATCGGATTAAAGGTTCCGCCAAGAATTCCTATTTTTTTCATCTCATGCCTCCGTGTGCTTATTTTTTCCCAGTCTTAGGAAGTTCGATCCTCTTATTCTTCTTGGATTCTTTATATAATACGATCTTCTTTCCAATCACCTGCACAACCTGAGAGCGTGTACGCTCTGCCAGAACTTCCGCCAGTTCCTTTGGATCATCCATGCAGTTCTGCAGCACTCCGACTTTTACCAGCTCTCTTGCTTCCAGAGCGTTTCTTACCCCTTCTACAAGTTCCGGAGAAAGACTCCCTTTCCCGATGTTGAAAATCGGATCGATCTTCATTGCAAGGCTTTTTAAATATGCCCTCTGCTTACTTGTCATTTTTCCCTCCATTTTATTTCCTATCTATAATAATCAAATTCCAGATCATACAGACGAACGGTATCTCCTTCCTGGATTCCCATTTCTGTCAGCTGATCAATGACTCCATTTTCCTTCATAAAACGCTGGAAGAAACTGAATCCTTTTTCAGATTCAAGATTCGTATATCCAAGCATCCTTTCGACTTTCGGTCCTTCTACAGTAAAGACGCCTTCCTCCGGATGTCCTACAATGATGCCGCCTTCTTCTTCATCAAAATTCAATTCATATTCCTGTTCAAATTCTGTAGCTCCTTCCGGAAGATCAGCAAGGAGTTCCTGTACATGCCACAGCAGTTCCTGGATTCCTTCCCCGCTGACTGCTGAAATAGGGAATACTTTGATTCCTTTTGGCTCGAACTCTTCTTTCAGCAGCCCGATGACTGTCTCTTTGTCCTGCTCAGTCATGGCATCCATCTTGTTTGCTGCAATAACCTGTGGTTTGTCCAGAATTTCTTTATTGTACTTCTCCAGCTCATCCGTAATGGCATAAATATCTGCAATCGGATCTCTTCCTTCTACAGATGCACCGTCAACCATATGGATCATTACCTTGGTGCGCTCGATATGACGAAGGAATTCAAATCCAAGTCCGATTCCTTCCGATGCTCCTTCAATGATTCCCGGAATATCTGCAATGACAAACCCTCTGCCGCCGTCCATATCCACAACTCCCAGATTAGGGTTCAGTGTGGTGAAATGGTAGTTGGCAATTTTCGGTCTTGCATTGGTAACTCTGGATAAAAATGTGGATTTTCCCACATTCGGAAATCCTACCAGACCTACATCGGCAATTACCTTAAGTTCCAGCATAACTTCAATTTCCTGAGCCTTTCCTCCCGGCTGGGCATATTTCGGCGCCTGCATGGTCGGTGTGGCATAATGCTGGTTTCCTTTTCCGCCTCTTCCCCCTTTTAAGAGAACAACCGGCTCTTTTTTATTTGACATGTCAAGAATTACTTTTCCTGACTCCTTTTCCTTAACAACGGTTCCTGGAGGCACTTTTAAAATGATGTCTGCTCCGTCTGCTCCATGGCATCTGCGTCTTCCGCCTTCCTGTCCGTCTCCAGCCTTAAACTTTCTTCTGTGACGATAATCAGAAAGAGTATTCATTCCTTCATCCACAACAAAGATTACATCTCCGCCTCTTCCGCCGTCTCCGCCGTCCGGACCGCCGTTTGGCACATACAGTTCCCGGCGGAAACTCACATGTCCGTCTCCGCCTTTTCCGGACCTGATTATGATATTGGCTCTATCTGCAAACATGGCTTGTTCCTTTCCCTAATTTGAAAAAAACGGCCTCAAATATCAATTTGAAGCCGTAATTGCTGTTGCTTATGTCTTCTGTATGGCATCCGCAGCTTTCTATTATGCAACTGGATGTACAGAACACTGTTTCTTATCTCTACCTTTTCTTTCGAAACGTACGATACCGTCTACTAACGCATATAATGTATCGTCACCACCGCGTCCTACATTAACGCCTGGATGGATCTTAGTTCCTCTCTGTCTGTAAAGAATATTTCCAGCTTTTACAAACTGTCCGTCAGCTCTTTTCGCACCTAATCTCTTGGATTCTGAATCTCTTCCGTTCTTTGTAGAACCCATTCCCTTTTTATGAGCGAAAAATTGAAGGTTCATTTTCATCATTTCGTTACACCTCCTTAAATATCACATCTAAGTACTGATCCTGTTCTTCCTCAATTGAAGTCAGCCCAAGGATCAATGATTTCAATAATAAATTTCCTTCTTTCGAAAGTTTTCCCGTAAATTCTACGTTAATCTCCGCATTCTCCTGGTCAGTATCTACCCGGTAATCGTCATCGGTAAATTCCTCCAGAGAATTTACGAAATTTATTATCAATGCCGATACGGCAGAACAGACGATATCTTCCCCTGCCTGCGCATATCCCGCATGACCGCATGAATCAAATCCTCTCCAGGATCCATCTTCATGCTGATAGAATGTTATCTTTGTCATCACTCTATCCTCAAAAAATATTATCCAACGATGTTATCGATCTTTACCTGTGTAAATAACTGTCTGTGACCGTTCTTTTTATGGTATCCGGTTTTTCTCTTATACTTGTACACGATGACTTTCTTTCCTTTGCCTTCGCTTACAACGGAAGCTTCAACCTTCGCTCCATCAACGGTAGGTGTTCCAACTTTAACAGTATCTCCGCCAACTAAAAGCACATCATCAAAAGTTACTTTAGCGCCAACTTCAGCGTCAAGTTTTTCTACTTTGATCACATCGCCTTCGCTTACTTTATACTGTTTTCCACCTGTTGCGATAATTGCGTACATCACGGCACCTCCTATCATCAATCTCGCCAGCTCCGGTGATTCCGCCTCTGCGGTCATACTTATACCTCGCTGTGCGGCATACCATGTAATAATACCAACTCTAATCGAGAATGTCAATATCTATTTGACGAAATAATGGATTTCTTTCTTTTTTTCTTGTAATTTCCATTAATCCAAGCTTCGTCAGATCTACTGCCACTGCTTTTTTTGAATCTTCATTCAGATACTGCTGCATTACTCTTAAAAGTGTATCTTTGTCATATTCTGAATCCATATCGATAAAATCAATCACAATGATCCCCGACAGGTTCCTGAGACGGATCTGTCTTGCTGCTTCTTTGGCAGCTTCCAGATTTGTCATACGGATATGTTCAGCTTTTCTTCCATGGCCAATGGACTTTCCTGTGTTTACATCGATGACCGCCATGGCTTCTGTCTGCTCAATATATAAAAATCCTCCGGATTTCATCCATATTTTTTTGCTGAGAGCCTCTTTCAGAAAATGCCGGATTCTGTACCTTCGTTCGATGCTGTTTTCTTCATCATCCCGTAAGACACAGTATCCCTGGTCTGATAAGGATTCTGCAAACGCTTCCTGGTCCGTCACCACCTGATCTACCTGGTCCGGAAGTTTTCCGAACGTCAGCACAGACTCTGTATCCTGATTAACTTCCAGAAGCTGAAACGGCATCCGGTATTTTCCTTTCTGCATTATCTGTTCATACCGTTTAGAAAGCTCCTGGGCTTCTTTTAAAACCGACTCTTTCTGCGCACTGGCAGCGCTGGTGCGCAAAATGAATCCATAAGACTCTGTCACCATCGGCTCTGCCATTTTTCTAAGCTCCTGTCTCTGCTCACGGCTTTTTATCTTATTGGAAATACCGACTGCTGTTTTGTCTGAAGTTAAAACCAGATACCTCCCGGTCAGTTCAATCTGCTGAGAAAGAAGCGGTTTCTTTTCTCTGCTTCCTTCTTTTTTAATCTGAACGATAATTTCTTCTTCCGCTTTCAGACTCCGGTCCCGCATCGGGAGAAATCCAAGTTCTCCTTTTTCAAATTCCACAAACGCCCCATTGATATTTTTTACGACATTTTTCACCTTGCCGACATAAATATTCCCTACAATCTGTTTCTGCTTTGTATTCAGGCATTGAAACTCCACGATCTTATGATCGTGGAGCCATGCACTGACCAGATGGTCCTTTATCTTTGTGATGACAATTTCAGCGGACATCTTATGCTTCCAGACTTGGGATCGCAACTGCAGGATCTACATCTGCGTCATAATCCACACCTTCCTCACGGAATCCGAACATATGATAAAAGTCATCCCAGTACCCATCGATATCCCCGTATTCTGTGATATTATCTGTATCAACAATCTCCCAGAGACGTTTTACTTCTTCCTGTACTTCATCCTTCATCTCCCAGTCATCCATACGGATCCAGCCATTCTCATCTGTTATGGCATCCGCCAGAAGTTTTTTGTCCTTAAACAAACGTTCCATCTGCTCGATGCATCCTTCATGAAGACCTTTCTCTTTCATGACTTTATACAGAAGCGCCATATATAATGGTACGATTGGAATTGCCGCGCTCGCCTGGGTTACCAGTCCTTTGTTGACAGAAATATATGCCCTGACTCCCTGGTCTTTGAGTTCTTCTGTAATCTGGGCAGCTGCTTTGTGGAGATCTTTCTTCGCCGCACCGATGGTTCCTTCAAAATAGATCGGATATGTGATCTCCGGTCCGATATAAGAGTAAGCAACCGTTACAGCATTCTCACTGAGCACTCCGGCTTCATTTAATGCTTCCATCCAGAGTTTCCAGTCCTCTCCTCCCATGACCTTTACTGTAGCTTCGATCTCTTCCTCCGTTGCAGCCGGGATACTCTTCATCTCAATGGTATTATTCTTCAGATTCAGATTCTTATTTGTAAATTCTTCCCCTGTTGTTTTCAGAACAGAATTATATGTAACGCCATCTGGTGCCTTTCTTCTTGGGGCTGCCAGACTGTATACGACAGCGTCTACCTTTCCAAAATCCTGACGAATCATTTCAATGGTCTGATCCTTCACTTCCTGTGAAAAAGCATCTCCATTGATTGTTTTTGCATATTTTCCTTCCTTGGCCGCAAATTCTTCAAAAGCTGCGGTGTTATACCATCCTGGTGTCGCTGTCCTTTTGCCTTTTGCCGGTTTTTCAAACATGATTCCAAGCGTATCTGCACCGCCTCCAAAAGCCGCAACGATTCTGGATGCCAGGCCGTATCCTGTAGAACAGCCAATCACCAGTACCTTCTTTGCGTTCCCTTCGATTTCTCCCTGAGAACGTACATATTCAATCTGTTTTTCAACATTTTTTCTGCATCCTTCCGGATGAGCTGTCAGACATAAAAAATCTCTTACTTTTGGCGCTATAATCATAATCTTCTTCCTTTCGTCTTGCCTGATCCAGGCTGTTTTTTTACTTTATAAAATTATAATATGTTCTTCTCTTTACTGTCAAGGTTTGCGGCCGCGAACCCTCTTCATCCTGTGCGAAAACCTTTTCTGTCATCCTTTCCATGCAAGAAAGGATCCTGCTTTGCAGGATTCTCCGCCTGCGGCGGAGCACATGAGCGGTATCTTTTGTTCCGCCGCAGTGTGATTCTCGCGAAGCGTTTTTATTTCATAGGAACGAAGTTTCCTCTGAAATAAAAAAGAGACATTCCTGCAAATGAATGTCTCTGTATCTTCTCTCTTAAACCAATCTGCGGATTGCAAGAATCTTCTTATAACCTGCGTTATTGGAAACCTTGATGCCGCCTTTTGGATATTTAGCAGAATTGCTCGCATGAACAATCTTATTATTTCCCATATAAATCGCTACATGTCCACTGTAGCAGATGATATCTCCGGCTTTCGCTTTCTTAATGCCTCCGGATACCTTCTTTCCAACTTTTCTCTGACCGCTGGAAGAATGTGGAAGCTTCTTTCCAAATTTCTTATAAACTGACATTGTAAAACCGGAACAGTCAGCTCCCTTTGTCAGGCTGGTTCCACCATACTTGTATTTGTTGCCGACAAATTTTTTCGCATAGTTGACTACCTGCTGTCCTTTACTCGTTGCTGCCTGTGTATCTGTCTCAATTCCACTTGTTGTCATCGTCACAGATGCTGCCGCCATCAAAATCAAAACAAACAGTTTCACAATAATATGTCTCATAAAAACTCCTAACTTGCTTACAAAATTGTTTCCTTATTGTTGCACTGGTTACGATTCTACATAAATAATATAACTTTGTCAAGAATTTTTTTAATTTTCTTCATAATTTCGTAATATTTGTTTGTTTTTTCACTGGAAATCCGAAAGAAAAAAGACGAATCCTTTTTGGGCCCTCTGTCCTTCAAAGAATTCGTCTTTCTTTTTATTAACTTCTGTAATAATTAACCTCTGTAATAATTGATCAGGCATCCTTTCAGGATAATTTCTCTTTCATCATCTGTCAATTCACCCAGTTTCAGCTGGATCTCTTTTAATTCAGTACCGCAGACTACATATGCCGGAATCTCTGTCAGCTTATCTTCAATTGCTTTTTTGATCTCCGGAATGAAAATGTAGTCATGATTCTTAAACGGAAGTTCTCCTTCATCAATAATAAACGGAACCATACCCCAGTTGATCAGATTGGAGCGATATCTCTTCGTTGCGTATTCGTTGGCAATATTCGCCCAGCCGCCAAGAACTTTCTGACAGGAAGCGGCCTGTTCACGCGCAGAACCATCACCAGGTTTTACAGCAAAGATCGTGCTTCCGATTCCAAGATTACTGTTGTTTACCTGCGGATATGCGACAGTCACTGCCTCCAGGATATCCTTTACTTCCGGATATGCTTCTGCCGGATCTTTTCCTTCTTCCAGCGCTTTTTCTGCCTTCTGGATTTCTTTTGCAAGTCCTACATAAGCCGGATCTTTTCTTGAGAGAGCGAACTCTGCCAAACCAAGCGGATTGGAACGGTAAGAAGATGTCTCTCCGGAAGGAATCAGCTCATCTGTCGTCGTTACCGGGTCATGGATTTCAGAAACAACCTTTAACAGCATATGTTCTGGGAACGCCGGCATCTCCGGCCAGTCTTTGATATTTGGTCCAAACTGGATTTCAACGGACGGATCTGCCACACCTTTGCTGTCAAAGACACGGTTTTCATAGATTGTCTTATCAAAATGATATTTCGGAATAAAATCATCCGCATCTACATCTGTTGCCGCGGTCAGGTATCCTTTGTTCGCCGCAGTCGCAGCAATGGATCTTGCATCCATCAAAGCTACAGAAGCAATCTGGCCGCTCTGAAGCTTGGATCCTTCACGGTTCGGGAAGTTTCTTGTGGAATGACGGATACTGAACGCATTGTTTGCAGGTGTGTCACCTGCTCCAAAACATGGTCCGCAGAAGGCAGTCTTGACAATCGCACCTGTCTCCATCAGATCAGCGACAGCGCCGTTCTTCACTAATTCCATATAGATCGGCGTACTTGCAGGGTAAACACTTAATGTAAACTCGTCTGCTCCGATGCTGGTTCCCTTCAGGATATTGGCTGCCGCACAGATATTTTCATATCCGCCTCCGGCGCATCCGGCAATGATTCCCTGATCTACATATAATCTTCCATCGCGTATCTTATCCCGCAGAGAATAATCCACTGCGCCATCCAGGCTGACCAGAGCACGTTTTTCCACGTCTGCCAGAATATCTTCCAGATTTTCATTGACTTCCTGGATTGTATAAGTATTGCTTGGATGGAACGGCATTGCGATCATTGGCTGAATCTGATCCAGATCCACTTCCACGATTCCATCGTAATAAGCAACAGCTCCAGGATTCAATTCTTTATATTCTTCTTCTCTTCCATGGATTTCATAAAATTCTTTGATGGTATCATCTGTTTTCCATATGGAAGAAAGACAGGTTGTCTCAGTCGTCATAACGTCGATTCCGATCCTGAAATCAGCACTTAAGTTTGCGATTCCAGGTCCTACGAATTCCATAACCTTGTTATTTACATATCCTTTGTCAAAAACCGCTCCGATGATCGCAAGAGCTACATCCTGCGGTCCCACACCTTTGGCTGGTTTTCCTTTCAGATAAATACCGATCACATCCGGCATATTAATATCATATGTTCTGTTTAAAAGCTGTTTTACCAGCTCAGGGCCGCCTTCTCCCATAGCCATTGTTCCAAGAGCTCCGTAACGGGTATGGCTGTCAGATCCAAGGATCATTTTCCCTCCGCCCGCCAGCATTTCTCTTGCAAACTGATGGATGACTGCCTGATGAGGCGGAACATACATGCCGCCGTAACGTTTTGCGGCAGTCAGTCCAAACATATGGTCATCTTCATTGATCGTTCCTCCGACTGCGCAAAGACTGTTATGACAGTTCGTCAGTACATACGGCACAGGAAATTTTTCAATTCCTGACGCACGGGCAGTCTGGATGATTCCTACAAATGTAATGTCATGAGAAGTCAGTTTGTCAAATTTGATCTGAAGCTTCTCCATATTTCCTGATGTATTATGTTCTTTTAAGATTCCATAGGCAATCGTTTGTTTCGCTGCTTCTTCTTTGTCCGGCACATTTCCTGTCATCTGATTTAATTTTTCTTTTTCAGACTCTTTTACAAGGGTTGTTCCATTCACAAGGTATGCGCCTTCTGAAAACAAATTAATCATGTCTTATCCTCCTGGGGTTTATTTTTGCCAATAATTATACCACATCACAGCGCATTAGAAAAGCAAAAAAGAATCTGGCTCTATAAAATTTATGATAACTGGCATTTTTATTGGTACCAGCTTTGTATTAGGATACAGGGCACAGGAGGGAGGAACAACAAATGAACCAAATGAAGAAACTCGTGTATACTGCATTATTTACAGCACTCTGCTGCATAGCGACTATGCTGATTCAGATTCCGCTGGCAGCCACCAACGGATATATCCATCTGGGAGACGCCTTTGTTATCTTGAGCGGCATCATTCTTGGAAAGAAATATGGAGGATTTGCCGCAGGCATCGGATCTGCCTTTGCGGATTTGTTTACAGGATATGTTTATTTTGCTCCGGTTACTTTCATTATCAAATTTCTGACAGCCTTCTGCGCCGCTGTTATTTATAAAAAAGTGACCGGCCTGCATGTAAACAAGATGCTTGCCGTTATTTTATGCGGAATTGCCGCTATCATCATCGTAACCGGCGGATATTTCATTTACAGCTACATTACCATCGGACCGGCAGCGCTCTTAAGCGTTCCGGGAAATATTGTGCAGGGACTGTCCGGACTGGTAATATCATTCCTGCTGTTTCCTGTGCTGGATGCAGTCCCTGATATCCGGGGCATGAGAGCGCAGCTGAATTCCAATATCACTGCATAGTTTTCTAAGTAAAACAAAATGTGAAATCCTTAAAATGGGGGCGCTGTTTTTCAGCCCCTGATCCTTAAGAAAAGAGCCGGCACAGTGAAGATTCAGAATTTTGGAAAAATCTTGATCTTACTGTGCCGGCTCTTTACTCTGATGCACCATCGCATATTTCATCTGAATTAATATTAACTATAAGCTTCTTTATACTTACTCTGCAGTTCCTTTACACGCTGCATGGCTTCTAATTCGCTTTTACAAATCAAACGCATCAGCAGTGAGACATCTTTCTTATGTTCATATACTTTAAAACAACAACGATATTTTGAAATTTTATCTAAGGCAATCGGCAATAATCCTATATTTATCAATTGTCTATTTAAAATCATTCGTCCGGTTCTTCCGTTTCCGTCTTCAAATGGATGGATTCGTTCAAATCGAAAATGCAATTCTGTAATCTTTTCCAATACTTCTTTTAATGTCCCCTCCAGATCATTCCATTCCGATGATATTTCTTCCATTAATTCAGGAACCTTTTTATAATCCGGCATTACGCTGTCAAATAGCATTTGTGCTGTATCCAGTGAGTTCATAATATCCCGGCTATCATTATTCTCATTGCGTCATACTCCTCTCTTTATTGTTGCAACTTTCAACGCCAGTCCTTACAAGAAATTTTTGATTCTTCCAACTTAAATCCCAAGAAACTGAATCTGATCATACATGAACTCTCTTCATTAAGCGAGGAACAATTAGCTGTACCTCTTTTTGTCATCAAAGATTTCAAGAACGGCTTAAATTCATTTTTACTTTTTGATTGATATTACATCCAAACTCTTTGAGAAACTTTTCTCTTTTATTCTCAGTAAACACCTGACATCCTGTTTCTTCTATCGGCCAATTTTCTGTCAATTATGCCAAGTACTCCGGATATCATCAGACTGACAAATACCGCCCCTGATACAACCGGTCTGACACTCTCTGTCAGATTTCCAAAAATCAGCATTGCCATAAACTCTGCTCCGCCTAAAAGTATAGAAATTTAAATCATCCTGATAACATATTTCATCTCTATCATCTCCTCTTAAATACCAGCATACAAAAATAGTATCCAGCGTAAAACAATGAACGGTTCTTTGACCGGTGTCTTTCTCCACAACTTCCAGATTACTGCTTTTCTTAATCTGACGATAAATTAGGATTTGTAATTATCTTTTTGCCGTTCCCCAATCAGCTGCCATAGATAAGCCGATTCCCATACCTATACAAAACAGCAATATTCCTATCATCTTTTTCTGAATTATTTGGATCAGCCCCATTATAACGAGTACTAAAGCAAGTATCAAAGATACCCAAAAACAGATTTTCGCCCATTTTCCTTTTTTATGACTAAAATACTCTCTTCTTTTTTCACTCAATTTATTTTCTGCCAGAATCTCAACGATACCTCCAGAAAAAGCTTTTATAATATCTATAATAACTTCCATGACATTCCTCCTACAATCCCCTGAATTTCTATTTTTTATTTGACAACTACTGTTCTATTTCTTCAAATTTTCTATAAACCCAGAGACAGCAGATATAAGCCAGCCCAAACCAATCATAATCAACGCAATTTTCCACCCAATACCATTATCAAAAACAAACATAAATGTATATAGAGCGAATAAACTGACAGGAATAGCAATTCCATATAATGCTAGATGAAACTTCCTCTTTTTTTCTTTATCCATTTATTCTCACCTCATTCACTTCCGATTCGACAACTTAGGATTTATCAAATACAACTTAGCTTTGCATATTTTACATATTTTTGAAGCTGGTGTCTCGTCATCTTCTGGTATCTCATAAATGGTCTTGTCAATCTCTACTTTAGTCAAGTCAGCTCCTAAAGACCTGAAAAACAGCTGTTGTTCTGATGATAAACTATCAATAAACTCTGTTTGAAGTCAAAAAACATAGTAGGTCATATCCCCTCAAATTCCAATTTATCTTTACATTCATTATATCATGCTTCTGTAAGTCTTTCATTATGAATAATACATCTACATTTTTCTCCAAAGCCATTGTGTATCAGGAAAAAGAAGATGCAATAAAAAACCTGCTGCAGCTATTAAAATGAGAGCTGCGCCTATATAGCAGAATATTTTTATAAACTGCTGCAGCTTTGCCTTTCCATTTTCCACATCTAAATAAATAGAATTTACCTTTTCATCCGTCAGACTCTTTTCCCGAACGTCCTGAACGTCTATATCTTTTACCAATTCATCTAATGTCATATCAAAATAATCGCTCAGTCTCACTAATCTTTGAAAATCCGGATATGATTGTCCTGCTTCCCATTTGGAAATTGTCTGCCTTGAAACCTGAAGTTCCATGCCAAGCTCCTCCTGAGATAATCCTTTTTTCTTCCGAATGGATAAAAGTTTTTCGTTAAATTTCATTTTCTGCCATATGCCTCCTTACATTTAGTGCTTTCATTATAAATTGGGCGGCAGTATCCTGACAAGCAATATATGTTGGCAATGTGTCAACCGCGTTTAACACATCAATTTTACAAGATATTTTCTAACCGGAAATCCTGCCATCCAGAGTCTGGCGATGAGCCGCCATTTCCACTGACAGCATATGATTTTCCTGTCCTTACGGTACAAAACAACTGCTTTCACCTTGCGATGCAGCTGTGCCATTCCGGAATAAATCATCCGGACATTTTCTTCCGGTGTCAGACGGCACCGGGACGGATCCGTGACACTGCCCCGGATTCCTTTTGTCACAAAACGGCTGATCTGAACTTTCCGGTCCTCTCCAAAATGTTCTCTTGTGAATTCCTTCATTGCTTCCAGATCTCCCTGATTTTCCTTCACGATTGTCGTACGCATTTCTAATAAGGAAGGAAGTGCTCTCAGTTTTTGAATTCCTTCACAGAAACGGTCATATCCATCCGGACATCCGCATAGTTTCTCATGCGTCCGGTTCGATGCTCCATACATAGTCACAATCTGGTGCGGCGGAAACTTCCTAAAACTTCGCATTCCCCGGTCCGTGATCATCGCAGCGTTGGTATACACTGTCAGCAACAGTCCCAGTGCCCCGCATCCCTGGCCTGCCTTGCCATGTGGATCCATTCTTCCGATGTTTTTCCCTCCGGCCCAGCTGCCTCATCTTTTCATGATTCACCCGGACCAGACACATCCGGCATGATAAATTGCATCGGCCTGTCAGTTCGAATGTGCCGCTGACCGGAATCCTTTTCTTTCTTCTATTCATATTCCATCATCCCATGTTCTTCCAGCAGCTTCAATGATACTTCAATATCTTTCTGCGCTTTTTCGCATCTACCTCAAATGTTTCTCCTGCTATCTTTCTTAAAATAAATTTTTTACTGCCGCGGTATTTCTTTTGCTTCAACCCCTCTGATTCTTTCAGCTGCTGTTCTATTTCCTTCTCTGCAGCATCTCCTTTCAGCTTTTGAGGCTCACACGGATGAACCTCCATAGCTGATTTCACATACGTTTTCTTCATGAACCCCCTCCATTCCCATTGTCAGCAAAATTTCTAAACTTACACAAGTACATTGTAAGACATTGTATATCTTAAACCAATCTAATTATTGTATTCATAATCACGCATTAGTCAACTATATAACATATAATGTCTAATATCAGGAGGATACGATATATGGATGAAACTTTCTTTGCTGAAAGAATCGCATCGCTCCGCAATCAGAAAAACGTATCTGCCCGGGAGATGAGCCTGGCAATCGGTCAGAATGCCAGCTATATCAACCGAATCGAGAATCACCGCGCGTTGCCTTCGATGCAGTGCTTTTTCTATATTTGCGAATATTTGGGCGTTACTCCCAGCGAGTTTTTCGATACTTCCAATCCGAATCCTGAAAAAATAAGCCGGATTCTGCAGGAATTATCATCCTGTAATGAAAAACAGCTGAATACGATTCTTTTAGTCATTGAAAACTTTAAAAAGAACTAATCTGTCAAAAAACACCAGGTTCCAAACGGCAAAACCGTTAAAACCTGGTGTTTTTTCTTTCCAATAAATTTTATAAATGAAACTTCATCAATTAAATGATCAGCAGATATACTGTCGCAATTGAAATTACGATCTGTATGATCGCAAATCGAAATACAGTCTGTGTATTAGACCATCCGATCGTTTTCCGCACATGATCATGCAGCGGCATCGTTGTGTTGCTGAAAATATGTATCTTCAGGAATCGAAGCAGCGCAACTTTGATCAGACCAAGACCTCCGTCTACAATCAGAACCGCTGCCGCAGGCAGGAACAAAAACGGGCTTCCGGTTTTCAGGATTGCAATGCTGATAAAAATCCCCATTGCCCTGGATCCTGCATCTCCCATCATAAGACGGCTCGGCGTTGCGTTATACCAGAGATATCCGAGAATACAGACAACAAACAATAAAATAACATAAGCGAAATCAGAGCTGACACCTTTTACCTGATCAATCACATAGATGGTTACCAGCGTTACAATTGTCAGAGTACCGGATAATCCATCCACACCATCAGAACAGTTTGTGACATTGATCGCTGCCCAGACAAGAATGATCGTAAGAATAAAGAATACGACCGGATGGAGGGTGATATCGATTCCCAGTGTCGCAATCTGAATCTGCGTTGAATTGAAATGAATATAATTCAGAGCTACGATCGCGGCCACGATAAAATCCAGAATACCTTTCTTATATTCTCCCCATGGCTCGTCCGCTGCGTCATCCATATATCCCGTCAGCATTTCTACATAAATCAGCACAAGATAAATGATCAGTTCCGTTGAAAGACTGCCAAACAGCAGTGCCGCCAGCGTAAATACCGTAATAAAAATAATTCCCGCTCCCCTTGGTTTTCCTGCAGAAAGCTTCCCATTATGGGCAAATTCTCTCCCCATGTCTTTTGGCAGATACTGACTGCATGTTGATGTAAAGAAACAGGTCAGAGCAAATGCCGCAATGACACCAATAAATGCCATTATGGGCAGAACTCCGTCTGTCAACATATGAATCATTTGTATTCCTCCTATATATCTTATAGTTTTTCACTTCACTGCACAGTTTCTAAGTATAGCACGCTGAAAAAATAAATCAACATTTTACAACAAATCTTTCAGACGGTACATATGGTTTAACGGACCGCTTCCTGCGCCAAGATTCAGCCCGTCTTCCAAAGCGCCGGTCAGATACTCCTTTGCCTTCCGGATGCTCTCCGGAAGACTGTTCCCAGCTGCCAGATTGGACGCAATTGCAGAGGAAAGCGTGCAGCCGGTTCCATGAGTGTTAGGGTTGTTGACCCTTCTGCCGGAAAACCAGTGTTCCTCTCCTTTCAGATAAAGATAATCATTGGCGTCTTCTATCTGATGTCCTCCTTTGATCAAAATTCCTCCTGCCGTTTTTTGTGCAATGATCTTTGCTGCCTGACAGAAATCTTCTCTTTCTCTGATTTTTATACCTGAAAGAACTTCCGCTTCCGGGACATTCGGTGTGATGACATCTGCCAGAGGAAACAGACATTCCTCCAGAGCTTCTTCGGCATCATCTTTCAAAAGTCTGCTGCCGCTGGTAGAAACCATGACCGGATCCACCACAATATTTTTTGCTTTATATTCTTTTAATTTTTCTGCTATGACATGGATCAGTTCCCTGCTGGACACCATTCCGATTTTCACCGCATCCGGATAAATATCCTGAAAAATACAGTCCAGCTGACTGGCCAGAAATTCTCCTGTCGTTTCAGATATTCCATAAACTCCTGTCGTATTCTGCGCTGTCAAGGCAGTAATCGCCGACATTCCATACAGTCCATGAGCCGCTATGGTCTTTAAGTCTGCCTGAATTCCTGCCCCGCCGCTGCAGTCCGATCCTGCAATCGTTAATACCGTTTTCATTCTGCCTTCATCTCCTTTACTGCTTCCAGCAGCTCTCTGGCTGCTTTCCTGATGTCTTTTGCCGCGAAAATCGCTGATACGACAGCGATTCCATCGACTCCGGTTCCCGTCAGCACATTCATATTATCTTTTTTGATTCCGCCAATCGCTACAACCGGAATAGATACTGTCTGACAGATTTTTTTCATCTCTTCCATGGAAACCGCCGATGTATTTTCTTTTGTTGAAGTAGGATACACAGCTCCCACTCCCAGATAATCTGCTCCTCCCTGCTCTGCCCTGACCGCTTCCTCCACATTATGGGCAGAAACTCCAATGATCTTATCCGGTCCAAGAATCTGTCTGACTTCTTCCACCGGCATATCATCCTGCCCTACGTGGACGCCATCAGCTTCTGCCTTCTGCGCAATCTCAATGTTGTCATTGATCACAAAAGGAATCTGGTATTTTCGGGCAAGATCTCTAATTTCAATGGCTTCCTTTAAAAACGCTGCTTCCGGCAGATGCTTTTCCCGAAGCTGCAGAAACGTAATCCCGCCTTTCATTGCCTCCTCTGTCTGTTCCGTTAATGTTTTCTCACCTGTCCAGGCCGCATCCGTTACCGCATACAGCGTCATATCACTTGCTTTTATATTCAATTCTGATTCCTCTTTCCACCTGTTTTGCTGTTATTTTGCTCATTTCATCTATGAAACACATACGAAAAGAGCCTGTGCCCCGGCTGGCTGCCGCTGCCTTTTCTCCGCAGATGCCCATAGTGCCGGCAGCTGTGACTACGCTGTCAAACAAACTCTCCGGACTGGCTCCTGCAAAGACTCCAAGAACTCCGTCCAGCATACATCCGCTTCCTGTAATCCTCGCCATATCAGGATCTCCATTATAAATGACCGCAGTCTGTCTCCCAAAAACCGCCAGATCGACAGCTCCGGTCATCAGGATTACGGCTCCGGTTTCTTCTGATAATCTTCTTCCCATGGAAATCATATCTTCCATGGAATCTTTTGTCAGCGCGTCTTTTCCATCTGCGTCTACTCCCTTTGTCATTGCTTTGTCCTGACAAAGCGCCTTGATCTCAGAAACATTGCCCCGGATGACCGAAAGTTTTATCTCTTTCATGATACGGTGAGCTGTCTCGGTCCTAAGTCCGGACGAGCCGGCTCCTACCGGATCAAAAATAACCGGACGCCCTGTCTCATTTGCCGTCTTCCCTGCCAGAAGCATCGCCTCTGTTTTTTTCTTCTGCAAAGTACCAATATTCAGCACGAGTCCATCACACATCCGGGTGATTTCCTCAACTTCTTCTTTCTCCTCCGCCATAATCGGAAAACCGCCGGCCGCAAGAATGATATTGGCTACATCATTGATCGTCACATAATTTGTAATACAGTGGATCAGCGGTGAATGTTCTTTTATATTTTCAAAAATTTTACCGTAGTCTGGATTTCCCATGGCACTTCTCCTCTTTCGTCTCTGTTCCTGAAAATTATATCACAAACTTCTGCCGGATTGTTGCTTCTTTTTCATTCTTCCTATTTTTTCACATCTTTCTATTCTTCGAATACTATAAACTGTAAATAAATCTAGGAGGATTAAAACATGAGTGATTTAGCTGCTACAGGCTGCGGAAATTCCTGCAGCTCAGGATTCGGAGGAAATGGATGCCTTCTCTTAATTATTCTGCTTTGCTGCTGCGGAGGCGGCGGTGACGGATTCGGATTCGGAGGAGACGGATGTGGATGCGAAAGCATCATCTGGATCATCCTTCTGCTTTGCTGCTGCGGAGGCGGCGGATTCGGCGGACACGGATGCGGATGCTAAAAAAAGCATAAAATGCTTTCAGGGGCGCTTCATTTTGTGAAGCGCCCCTGCTTTTTTGTATGATGATTCCTTTTTATTGTATTGATTTTCCAAGATCACAGGCTTTCTGGATTTCCGGTTTCCCTTCGATATCTCCGATATCCCCATTGCCTCCGGCAAGGACATGACCGAGATTTTTCCAGCGCAGATGTTCCACCAGATGGTTATAGTATAAAAGGACATCATCAAAACCATTCCCCTCTGCTGCCATCAAGAGCGCCGATGCTCTTTCATGCCCGCGAAGAAGATTCCCATCTCCCTCCTCCAGCGCAAACAGCCGGTCAATGGCAGTCCGGATCTGCCCGCTCATATTCCAGTAGTACAGCGGAGTTGCTAAAACAACAACATCACTTTCTTTTACCGCCGGATAAATCTGACTCATATCATCCTTCTGGACACAAGGACATTCCTGACTGCTGTGTCCTCCAAAACAGCCTCTGCATCCATGGATTTCCATGGAATCCAGAAAAAACTCTGTCACTGTATTCCCCGCACTTTCCGCTCCCTGTGTAAATGCTTTTACCAGAGCTGATGTGTTCCCGTTTCTGCGGGGACTGCCATTTAAGATTACAATTTTCTTCATCCCGATTCTCCTTTTCTTCAGATCTTATCCGCCAATGCCGCAGCCTGACTGCATCCGTCCGTTTTCGTGATATCGCCTTCATTTAGAACGCCCGGAATCAACACTTCCCCAATCATTTTCCACTGATTCAATGCGGCTGTCCGCTCCATCGGAATCCGGATGCCGTCCAAAACAGACATATCATCTTCCTCACAGCAGGCAATCAGGGCGCACTCTTTGCCCGCAATCTCTTTGCCGCCTGCGACCATAGAATAAATCCGGTCAATCACTCCTTTGATCTGAGCCGGAATGGAATACCAGTAAACCGGCATCGTGAACACCAGCACATCTGCCTCTAAAATCGCCGGCGCAATGATATTAAAATCATCATCAAAAGAACAGGCTTTTCCTGTCTGGTAACAGGTTTCGCAGGCATGACATCCTCCAATTTTCATCATGGCAGCGTCAAATCTCTCAACACTGTGTCCCTTTGCTTCGGCCGCTTTGATAAAAGCATCCGTCATAGCGAAACTGTTACCGTTTTTTCTCGGGCTTCCTGTGATCACTGTTATTTTTTTACTCATTGCCAAAACCTCCCTGTGTATGTCAAAATCCCAACACGGATTTTTGACTTTTCAAATCTTTGATACTATAATCATATCAAGAATAATACACAAAACAAGTACGCACATGAAAGTGAGATACTTGCATTCAGGTTATATACTTACTTAAGGAGAGTGAGAAATGAGCGAACGATGTATTTCAAATGAAAGTCTGGGCGATACCGGATTCAGCTACACCCTGTCCCTGATCAATGGCAAATACAAAATGACCATTCTGTATACTTTGATGGAGTTTGGCGTTGTACGATTTAATGAAATGAAAAAATATATTGGAACCATTTCCTACAAAACGCTCAGTTCTACTTTAAAGGAACTGGAGGCAGATCAGCTGGTTCACCGGGAAGAATATCCACAGATCCCTCCAAAGGTCGAATACAGTCTGACAGAAAGAGGAAAATCTCTGATTCCTATTTTAGACAGTATGTGTGAATGGGGTGACCAGAACAGATTATAGACCGTTTTCAGGCCGGAACTTTCTAACGGTTCCGGCCTGATTTTATTTCATGCAGCAGCATAATAATATAAGAAAAATTCCGATGCAGCTCCCAGGCCTCTCCTGTGCCCGATAACGCGCCGGACCGTTTTTCTCCTGTTTCATTTTCTCTTTTCTTTTCATACATTCTTCATCCAGTTCATATACTGTATTTTCTTCTTCCACAAAAATTTCACTCATATTTTTTCTCACCTCCTAATACTATAGGATATGAGAACAAAGCCTGAGGTTGTGACGAAAATGGAACAAAAAAAGAAATCATGGGATCATTTTTTCCGTGATGACTCTTCTAACATGCTGGAAGATGCTCTTCCGTATCTTCCGGCTTCTTTAAAGAAAACCGCCGCCATCTATATTAAACTGACTGAACTGTCCCACATTGCCCATGAATTTGACAATGAAGAGACTCTTTCCGCCTGCGGTCTGGATCAAAATGATGCTTCCCTTGAAATGCTGCTCAACGCCATGAAACTGCGTGCGCCGAAAGAGACCGCCGCCCAGATTGATCAGATGCTTCAAATGATGCAGATGATGAAACTCTACCAGTCTTATCAGAGTTTTATGAAATCGAATCCAAATCTTGCTTCATCCTCTGCCCCAAATACAAATGACGATATGTTTGCCAAACTCATGCCTCTTTTAATGTCACAAGGGCAGCAAAATACTCCTGCCCCTAACAGCGACTTTATGAACCAGCTGAATCAAATCTTAAATAAGTAAAAGGAGCTTCTTTGTATGAATGAAAACTGGAAAAACCATCCAAAATTAAAACAGATTGATCCGAAAAAACTGGAAATCATGGAATTCCTGATCCATCAGTGTCAGGGAAAATCTCTGGAGATGATCCTGCCGGATCTAATGGCTGCTTCCAGCCGTCTCTCCGAACAGGGGCTTTCTTTTACTAATACAGAAACTTCCATTATCTTGGATGCTCTGAAGGAAGGAATGTCTTCCGAAGAACAGCAAAGAATAGACACCCTGCGAGGGCTGATCTTATAAATAAAATGGCACTGCCAGAATCTGTCTCTGGCAATGCCTGTTTTTTTATTTTAACATTTCTTCCGCCTGTCTTAGATAATCCCTTATGACATCACAGGAATGATCAAATTCCTGTTTCTCTCTTTCGCTTAAGTCAATTTCAAAGATTTCCTCTACACCGTTCTCTCCAATAACAGCAGGAACTCCTGCCGCAACATTTTTCTGACCATATTCTCCTTCCAGGCAGACAGAAAGAGGCCATACTTTTTTCTGGTCATAAAAAATCGCACTTACAATCTCACTCAGAGCGACTCCAATTCCAAATTCCGTGCTGCCTTTTCCTTCGATCACTGTCATGCCTGCCTGCCGGACTTCTTCCTGAAGTTCTTCCAGTGTAATCATACCTAAAGTATCCGGATGTTCTTCCTGAAGTTTTAAAAATGGTTTCCCGCCAATGGAAACATGAGATAATGGTACCATCTGAGAGTCTCCGTGTTCTCCCATGCAGAAAGCATCAATAGATTTTCTGTCATATCCTGTCTTCTCTTCCAAAATACGCTTGATCCTAAGACTGTCCAGGCTGGTCCCCGTACTGAAACACCGGAACCGGTCCATCCCCAGTTTTCTTCTCAAACATTCACCGACCACATCTGCCGGATTGGTAATGCTGATCAAAATCCCCTGAAATCCGGATTTCCTTATTCTGGGAACGATATCTTTCAGCCGTTCCATGGAATCTTCAAACATATCCAGTCTGGTTTCCCCGGGGCGGCGGCTTCTGCCAATGGCATTGACCAGAATCTCCGCGTCCTTCAAATCTTCATAATCTCCTGCACGGATGATCGTTTTCCTCGAAAGGCAGGCTCCCATATCATTCAAATCCAGTGCCTGACTTTCTGCTTTTTTCTCGTCTTTATCGATCAGAACAATCTCCTGCGCCAGTCCCTGAAACATCAGACTGACCGCACAGTGGGTTCCTACATGGCCTGCTCCAAGGATTCCTATTTTTCTTGTTTCCATCTGTCTTTTCCTCCTGCTGTATTTTATGATTCCGCGCTTTTTTCCTGTATCAGAAATTCGGTTACCGCATACGGTCTGCCCTTCTGGTCACAAAGAGCCACCATAATCCGGCTGTCTTCCCGTGCCGTTTTCGGATAAAGCACGTCACCATAAAGGGCCTGTCGGCGGTATTCCACCCGGAGTCTCTTTACAGAGACATCCTCCGGAAGCTCGTTATAAGCAGTTTTCACATAATAACTGTTATTTACATGATGATTGCTGTCAATCCAGTCTCGCTTCACCCGAACCGGTTCCCGCTCTTCCCACTCTTTTGGCGTGCGGATCTTCCTTGACTGATATTCCATCTCAAGAGGAGTCTCTGCATGATATTTCTGAATTTCTTCTTCTGACGGCTTTGCCGGCCGCCCTGTTTCAAGATCCATATAAACCCAGAGAGAATTGGCATAAGCCAAAAACTTCCCATCCTGATCCTTCATTGTAAAATTCCTTGTTCCGTGAAATTTGTCAAAGCCGGAAGCCCAGGTTTCGACTGTCACTGCTTCACATTCCACCGGCAGTCTTACGATCTCCAGCTGCCAGGAATTCAAAACCCATGCACGATGACGCTCCGCAAGATATTTTACCCCCAGGCCCAGTTCTTCTGACTGAAATACACTGCAGTCCTGAAAATAATCCAAAATTCCCGGAACCGGAAGCTTCCCTGACCGGTCCGTTTCACTGTATCGAATTCTTCCACTCATCGTGTACATGGTTTTATGACTCCTTTTTCTTTTTTAAATCAGGAAGGAACTGCTGATTCCTCCGTCTACTACCAGATCAATTCCGGTAATAAATCCTGCTGCGTCAGATGCCAGAAATGCTGCTGCCATTCCAAGATCCTTTTCTTTGGCAAATCCCCTCATCGGCGTCCGGTTCTGAATTTCTTCCAGACGTCCCGGCGTCTTTAGATTGGTATTTTTTAGCATATCTGTGTACACAAACCCCGGATTCAGGCTGTTCACCCGGATTCCGTACGGTCCCAGATCTCTTGCCAGGCTTCTCGCCAGCCCCTTCATGCCGCTCTTTGCTACGGTATATGCCTGTATTTCATGCATGCCAAGAATGGACGCCAGAGAAGAAATCAGCAAAATACATCCTGATTTTCTTTCTTTCATATATTTTGCCGCTGTCTGTGACAGCATAAACGGCGCCTTTGCCTGCGTTTCCATAATCTTATCAAATTCCTCTGCCGTAAAATCAAAATAGTCCTTCTTAATATTGATTCCCGCATTATTGACCAGAATATCCACCGGCGCTTTCTTTTCCAGTTTCCGGAAAAAATCTTCATATTCTTCTGTTTTCGTTACGTCAAATACATACCAGCTGCATTTCTCTCCAATCTTTTCTGCCGCTTCTTTTAATTTTTCTTCTCTTCTTCCGACAATAATTACACTGGCTCCCGCATCCGCCATTTCTTCTGCAATTGCGAAACCAATCCCTGTTCCCCCTCCGGTGATCAAAGCTGTTTTTCCTTCCAATGAAATCTCTTGCAACATACGTTCTACCTCCTGTGTGTCATTGAATTACAACTTTGTCCCTTATGTTCTCTTTCATCTATTCTATAATGTATCACTTTATTTAGATAAAGTCATCCCTTTTTCACCTTTTATTTAATATGCTGCCCTAAAAAGATGAAAAACTTCCGCAAAGGTTCCCAGAGATGCGGATTGGTCCGATCCAGGAACTGTCGAATCTGCTCTGCGTCCAGACCATTGTTCCACACCAGGCAATGATGACCGACTGCCGTCTCTCCAATGGCTGTTTTCCCGCTGGCTGCGACTCCCACTGCCACTTCTTTTCCAAGAGCTGTCACACCACCTGCATAAAGCCCAGCCGCAGCGGTTCCTATGGCAATGACCCCCACTGCCATAGCTCCAAAAGCCAGCAGTCCTGCCGCCATAGCTCCCAGGGCAATGATTCCAAAAGCCAGTGCGCCAAAACTGAATACTCCAATGCTGACAGCTCCAAGGCTGACCACGCCGATCGCAATGTTTCCGATGGCTATGATTCCTTTTGCAACACTCTCTTTTCCGAGACGCCGGCCAAGCCGGATGGATACAAGAGGGATTCCCTTGATGTGACGCTTACTGGTATACTGATATCCTTTCACATATCTGGAAAGTTCATCCATCTTTTCTTCCAGCCTCGTATTTCCCATAGAATACATATCTCCTGAGAAATCTTCTTCCATGGAATCTTTGACCAGATAATCCACACTAACGTCAAATAATTCTGAAATCACGATTAATTTTGCAAGTTCCGGCAGTGTACTTCCGGTATCACATAGTTAAAGATATTGGTGTCATTCAATCAATCTTGCCGATAAAGCGGTAGAAGATTTCTACCTCCTGTTCCCTGCTTCCGTCCTCACCTTTGACCGCTTCATGGACAACGATTTTTTCAATCAGCGTATTCAAAAGTTCGGCGGTCAGTTCCGTTGGATTGACGCACTCTTTCATCAAGGCAATCCATTTTTCTGCGTCTGCGGCGTTCTGGCTTTCAGTGGTGATAGCGGATTGAAGCCGCTCAATCTTTTCGTCCAGTTCAGCCTGTTCGCTTTGGTACTTCCCGGACAGCATAGAGAAGTTGTATTCCGTGATACGCCCCGCCGCCCAGTCCTCATACATCCGGGCAAACAAAGTATCGACTTCGGCTTTTCGCTTCTCTGCCTTTTTCAGTTCTGCGGCCTGCTTCTTTCTTGCGGCGGCCTGTCCCTTATCAGTGGCATTTAACAGCCGCTTCAAGAGCCGTTCTTCATCATGTTGTACCAGTCCCGACCAGTATTGCAGACGGGAGAGGACATAGGCATAAAGCACATCATAACGGATATAGTGCATGGAGCATTGGCGTGTGCCCTGCCCGTACTTGCTACAATGATAATGGCCGTAAGGCTTGCTGTTCTGCCTGTTCTCCCCATAGGACAGCGACCAGCCGCAATCCGCACATTTTACCAATCCGGAAAAAATCTGCGTTGTACCATCCTTGCACTTCCTGCGGCGGTTTGCTATCTGCTCCTGTACCTGCCGGAAAACCTGCTCGCTGATAATCGGCTCCTGCGTGTTCTCCACCCGCACCCATTCACTTTGGGGCTTGCGTACCCTCCGCTTGTTCTTAAAGGAAATATTTGTTTCCCGGTAGTGGATGGTATGGCCGATATAGGTTTCATCTTTCATAATGCTCTTGACCTGCGCTATCGTCCATGCGTAGCTTTTTTCCTCCGGTGCACCCGCATAGATGTTTGCGAAAGTCCCGTCACGCTGGAAGTTGATAAATCCCGGCGTGGGAACCTTTTCCGCAATCAGTATTCTTGTGATACTGGCCGCCCCTCTGCCATGAATGGCAAGGTCAAAAATCTTCTCCACTATCCAGCGGGTTTCCTCGTCGATTATCAGCTTGTTTTTGATTTCCGGGTGTTTCCTGTACCCGATGGGAGCATAGGCGCCGATACGCTGTCCTGTGGCAAACTTCGCTTTGAAAGCGGCCTTTACCTTGCGGCTCGTATCTTTCGCAAACCACTCATTGAACAGGTTTTTGAACGGGACAAAATCGGAAAGCCCTTTTTCTGTGTCCTCATTCTCCGCAACGGCGATGTAGCGCACCCGTTTTTCCGGGAACAGAAATTCCAGATAGTAGTCCATCATCACATGTTCCCGCCCGAAACGGGAAAGGTCTTTCGTGACAATGCAGTTTACTTTTCCGGCTTCCATATCGTCCATCATGCGCTGAAAATCCGGGCGTTCAAAGTTCGTCCCCGACCAGCCATCGTCCACATACTCACCGACTACATGAAGCCCCTGTTCCTTTGCGTACTGTTGCAGGATTGTCCGCTGTGTTTCAATGCTTACGCTGTCACCATAGTTTTCATCGTCCCGGCTCAATCTCATATAAAGCGCCGTGTTGTAAATCGTAGTATTGTAAGGTTGTTTCACCGTTAAAAATCCTCCTTCTAAAGAAACAACCCACGCTTACAATACTTTTGCTCTATGGCAATTATATCATAAGCGTGGGCGTGTTATCAATGATGGGCTATCAGGTTGAAGCGGCTTTTTCTGCGGTATGCCGCACCACATCTACAATCAGATCACCGAGGGGCTTCCCGACTGCGGCGAAGTGTTCGGAGATTTTTATACGGTTGTTCCCACATACAAAATACTGCGTCCCGTTCTCTGTTCGTATGACCTGCCCTGTCCGGGGTGTAAAAATATCGCTTTCGCTTTTTGCCATCCAGTGTCCTCCATATTCAGTTTTCAAGGTACAATGCCGCACAGGGGCGGCGAAAATTTCTGCTTATATCTATCACCTTTCCTTTGCCGTGTGCCGCTGCTGCCGTTTCAGTTCCGCCAGTATATCCGGCGGGATACGGTCAACCAGCCTCTGTAAATTGTCCAGTTCGCTTTTCAGCTTTGCCCGTTCCATCGTATCTTTCATCTTGCCTTTTTCACTGGCCTTTGCTCTTGCTTCCAACTTCTCATTCTCCGCCAACAGGTCATTGATTGTGACCTTGTACTTTTTCAACTGCCCGGAGAAGTTTTCCATCTGCGGGAACCACTTTTTCAGCATGGAAAGGGCTTCCTCTTTTTTCTTTCCGGCGTTCAGCGGGTTAATGCCGTCAAGGGCGGCTTCAATGGCTCTGGCCTGTTTGGAGAGGGAAACCGCCTGTTTGAAAAGCCGGGTGGGGATATGCTTCCGGCCTGTCTTGCTGGCGCTTTCCCCACGCTCCAAGTCAGGATATTTCTCCACCATATAGGCGTGAAAATCGTCCTGCCACTTCGTCAGGTTTGCCCGGTTGCCGATAATCTCCTTTGCACACAGGCGGTTGTCCTTTGTCAGCGGAACAAAGGTCAAATGCAGGTGGGGCGTTTTCTCGTCCATGTGTACCACCGCCGACACGATATTTTCCCGTCCTACCCGGCCAATGAGGAAAGCCGCCGCCCTCTGGAAAAACGCCTGTATCTCCTTTGGGGATTTCCCCTTGAAAAACTCCGGGCTGGCAGTTACCAGTGTATCGACAAACCGTGTGCTGTCTTTCCTCGTCCGGCATCCGGCCTGCTCGATACGGCTCTGAATGAAGTGGTAATAGCGTCCCTCCGGCTTGACGATATGGAAGTTGTATTTACTCCGGCTTGTGTCAATGTCGGGATTGCTGGCATATTGTTCTTTCTGTCTTTCGTGATGGGCTTCCAGCGGCCTTGCCGGGTTGCCCTTGTGCTTCTCAAACCGCAAAATTGCGTGTTGTGCCATTCTGCTCCTTTCCCCATTCCTTTCCTATCCAGGGTTTTCCACAGGGAAAATCCCGCCAGAATTATCTCTGATACGATAGGAATGGAATGGATATAAATAAATCATTTTAATCTTTGTATTTCTATATACCGTCTGGTTTTCGTACTTCTCAAGATTGATTTCCGTACTTCAAGGGTACGGTTTTCAGTCCTCCGGCGTACCAGAACGGGATTTCTTGAAGTCGGTGTTTGGAACCGCTTCATAGGATTTTGGGAAAATGCGGTTGGGTTTTCCACAGCCCTGCTTCTGGATTTCCACCAGTCCGGCGTATTGCAGTTCCCGCAGGGTGTTCACCGCTTTTTGCCGCCCACAATGGAGCAATGTGACCACTTCACAGATAGGGAAATACAGGAAAATCCGTCCGCAGTCATCCGCCCACCCATTTTTGCGGGATAACTCTGTCCGGCGCAGAATAAAGGCATACAGAACCTTTGCCTCGTTGGACAGGAGCTTGAACGTGGGGGCTTCAAAGAGGAAATTCGGGAGCCGGGTGAAGCTGAACGCCCTTTCCGGCTGATGGATATAGATGGTATTTGTCATAGTGCGTTTTGTGGACGGTTAGAAGCCCGTTTTCCGGGGCGGGCGATACTTTATACCACCTGCCCCGGTTTGGGGCTTGCGAAGCCTGATAAATCAAGGCTTTTTTCGCTCCTAACTGTCCACAGCAGACCTCCTTTTCCGTTCACTTTCTGTTTTCTGCCGCCTGTGAACTCTGGCGGCACAGCCGGGGCAGTATTTTGCCCGGTTGGATTTGGGGACGAACACACCGCCGCAGACCTCACAGCGTTTCAAGTCCTTATCCCGGAAAATCTCCGCTTCCAGCGTCCCGTCCAGCGGCAAGACCGCCCAGCGGAACCACTTACAGCAGACCGAGAAAGAAATCGTCTGCGGACAGGTGCAGGTGTCCCCATCGTCAAGGACAATGCAGTTGCCGTCCTCACAGCAACAGCACTCCCGGCGTATCAGGCTGGCCGCCTGTTTTCTCTGCGCCGGGGTCATGCGGTAAAGGGAACCGTCCGGCCTGCGTTCCAGCGGCGGCAAGTCTTTATAGGGGTTATCTCTCATGCGTTCCCTCCATTTTGCTTTCCGTTGCCGTTCTCCCCGAAAAGGTTTCCTGCCCCATTCCTGCGGCGTGTTCCGGCGTTGGCACGCTCCCCGCAACTTCGGGACATTTTGTCCCGAAGTCCGACTCCTTGCGGTGCTTCCCCAGCCTGGGTATTCCTTTTCGGACGGTCATTCTGTTTTCAAGGTGCCGTCCATCGATGAACTACCCTAAGTCTACACGAAAAAAATGCAATTCCCGGAATATTGCGAGAATTGCATTTTGATGAAGTTTACACTTTGGAAATTGCATTTTTGCAATCATTCTGTATAATGGAAGTATGCGGAGGAGGTGCGCATCTATGGCTTTACCCGGAACACCCGGACAGCGGATTTCCGATTTATGCAACGGGAACCACATCACACAAAAGGAACTTGCGGAGAAGATAGGCGTTTCCGCTTCCCAGTTGAGCCGCATTGTCAGCGGCGAAACAAGAACGGTCAGCAGTGATATTCTCATAGGTGTAGCAAAGGAATTTAAGGTATCGACAGACTACATACTGGGCTTGTCTACCGTGAGCGTTCGTAAAAGCTACGATATTTCTGAATTAGGCTTGTCCGAGGGAGCCGTGAGGGGGCTTGTGACGGGTGCTGTTGATGTGCAAATCCTCAACCGCCTGTTGGAACATAGGAATTTTCCTAAGCTGATAGATTTGATACGGATTTATTTTCAGGACACAGCGGCAAAAGGCATAACAGCAAGAAACCAGCTTATCGAGATGGCAACGGCTTCCCTGTCCGACCTGATGAAAGAACACCCGGAACACCGGGCGGAAGCAAAGCAGGATTTACAGCTTTTGAACGCCCAGAAGATGGGGGAACATGAGGCGGAGATTGAGAAAATCAAAAATGTGTTCCTTGCTATCCTGCGGGATATTAAGAAAGACATTGACAACGGGGAACAGCCGGGAGAAGCTGTGACCGCCGCGATGTTCCAAGCCATGCGGGACGCATTGGCGGAACAGAAGCAAAACCCGCTTTCCATTGACGATGTAACGGCGATGGTTGCCGGACAGATCGGACAGCTTGCACCGATGGATGAAGAAACTGCCGACCTGTTCAAGCAGTTGGCAAAAAAGATGATGAAAGGAATAGAATAATAGCCTGTTATTCGAGATAATAATATGCCATTAGTAAAGCATGACTACCCTGTTTTAGAGTACGATACCGCATCAAAAGCTGTTTTTCAGCCGGGAAATGGGAAAAAATGTTTTCCTGCAAAAGCAGTGTTTGCTTTTTTAGGAGACGAGGTTGAAAATTATGCACATACCTATGATGGAATACAGATAGATGAATTTGAAAGTGCAACAAGACGATATCCTATTTATGAATGTCTTTATAATCAGGAGAAAATATGTCTATGTCCGGCTCCTGTGGGAAGTGCTGCTGCCGTCCAAGTTTTAGAATATTTAATTGCAGGGGGTGTAACAAAGATTATTTCCGTCGGCTCCTGCGGCGTATTGGAAGACATCCCGGAAAATAGATTTTTGATACCTGTTTCTGCATTGAGAGATGAGGGAACATCTTACCATTATCTTCCTCCCTCCCGAGAAGTAGAGATTTCAAAGGCTGGTATAAATGCGATTGAATCTGCTTTAAGCCAAAAGAATATACCATATTGGGAAGTTAAAACATGGACAACAGACGGTTTTTATCGAGAAACAGTAGAAATGGTTCAGTATCGGAAAGAAGAGGGATGTCAAGTAGTAGAAATGGAATGTTCCGCATTGGCGGCGTGTGCAAAATTTAGAAAAGTTACATGGGCTATGCTGCTTTTTTCAGCCGATACTCTTGCAGACCCTCATAAATACCAAGAAAGAGAATGGGGAAAAACAAGTATATCCATAGCCTTAGAATTAGCCTTAGACGCTGTTTTATCAGTTGTTGAGGAGTAAAAATAAATACATATAGGAGTTACAATGAATATAAATGAATTTCCACAACAAGTAAATCAAGTTATTTCAATAGCAGAAACCATATTACAAGGTCAAATATTGGGGATATATTTATATGGTTCAGCAACAATGAATGGGCTGCGTCCAGATAGTGATATAGATATACTGATAATTACTAAACAAGAATTGAGTAATTCAATCAGAGCAGATCTAACAAAGCAATTATTGAAAATTTCTGGCTCCGTAGGCTGTATTGAAAAAAGACCTTTAGAGGTAACTATTATCAATCAATCTGATATTGTTCCGTTGCAATTTCCGCCAAAATGTCAGTATATGTATGGTGAATGGCTAAGGGGAGAGATGGAAGCAGGAGAATATCCGCAAGCCTGCAATGACCCAGATATAATGATTTTATTATGGCAAGCAAGAAAAAATAGCATAACTTTGAAGGGGGCGGAAAGCAAAGAGCTTATTCCCGCTATCCCATTTCACGAAATTAAAAAAGCAATTCGGTTTTCTTTACCTGGTTTGATTTCCAGCTTTAAGGGTGATGAAAGAAATGTGTTATTAACCTTATCACGAATGTGGTTTACTTTAGTAACAGAAGAAATCACGACAAAAGATGTTGCCGCAAAATGGGTAATTTTAAAATTGCCGGAGAGATTTCCCCCCCTGCTAACAACGGCAAAGGAAGCTTATTTGGGAAATTTGTCTGATGAATGGGAGACAGTAGAAAAGGAAGCGATGGCACTTGTAGAATATATGAAAAAACAAATTGAGGAATTACTTAGAACAGAGTAGCAAAGTTAGCGGGGCCAATCAACGGTCAAGATGAACGGCGCATAAATGCGCCGCCGTTGACAGTCCCGCCCGTCTTTGCTGATGGGCAATCAAGGCGGGAAAGCCCTAAAATGGCTTCCCGCCCATTTCAATCTTGAGAGAAGAAACGCTCCAAAATCAGAAAGAGAGCGGTAAATCTGAATTGCGAGGGAGAATGTAGATGAATCAAGGAAGAATTATTGTGATTACAGGTTCGCCGGGAACAGGAAAGACAACAACTGCGTCGATTGTCGCAAAAGAATCGAACATGGATAAATCTGTGCATATGCACACAGACGACTTTTTTCATTAGGCTCTGTCACAACAAATGGTTGATTTTTGACGAGAAATAGCGTATAATAATAGTAAGAAACAGTACCACCGAAGGAGGTAATTGGATATGCCTACTATCAAAGACGCATTAGATATTATCGGTAAGTTGACTGTCGCAGAGCAGGAAAGCCTTAAAACAATGCTTTTAAGTCCTGCCTTTGTAAAGTCTTTGAATATTGAAGATTTCGTAGCAAAGGAACGCTTTGCAAATGGTCGTGTATGCCCTCTTTGTGGCTGTATCCATGTGGTTCGCAATGGTCATCGTAAAGATGGCACACAGCGATATGTATGTAAGGATTGTGGCAAGTCCTTCGTGATTGCTACGAACTCCATTGTGTCTGGTACAAGAAAAGACTTGTCCGTGTGGGAGCAGTACATTGATTGTATGATGAATGGCTTATCCATTCGTAAGACTGCTGTTGCTTGTGGGATTCACAGAAACACCGCATTCCTTTGGAGACACAAGATTTTGGATGCACTTCAGAATATGGCAGACGATGTTACCCTTGACGGCATTATTGAGGCTGACGAAACTTTTTTCGCCATCTCGTACAAGGGCAATCATAGCAAGAGTAAGACATTTGCTATGCCACGCAAGGCTCATAAGCGTGGTCATTCTACACATATCAGAGGCTTGTCCCAAGAAAAGGTATGTGTTCCTTGTGCGGTTAATAGGAATGGCTTGTCTATCTCCAAGATTACGAATACTGGTAGAGTTTCTACAATAGATTTACATCATATTTATGATGGTAGGATTAAGACCAATTCCACTCTTGTTACGGACAAGATGAACTCCTATGTGAGATTTACAAATGCCAATGGCATTGACCTTGTGCAGTTAAAGACTGGCAAAGCCAAGAAAGGCATTTATAATATCCAACATATCAATAGCTACCATAGCCAGCTAAAGAGGTTTATGCGTGGCTTTAACGGTGTTTCTACCAAGTATCTGAACAACTATCTTGTGTGGAATAACCTTGTAAATTACGCCAAAGAAAGCGACATGGAGAAAAGGAACATCTTCTTAACTTTCGTTTTGGCAACATTGAAAACTGCTAAATGCAGAGATTTATCAAACAGACCAGCAGTTCCTCTGGTCGCCTAATTAGAATTTGTGGAGATGATAAGATGGTCAATATAACAGATGTAAAACAGATTCTTCAATTTGCAATAGATGCGGAGATTAAAGTCTTTCTTGATGGTGGCTGGGGTGTAGATGCTCTTCTTGGATATCAGTCAAGAGCCCATAATGATATTGACATTTTTGTAGAAAAGATCGATTATCAGAACTTTATAGAAATAATGAAAGCTAATGGCTTTTATGAGATTAAGATGGAATATACAACATTGAACCATACTGTATGGGAAGATTTGAAAAACAGAATTATTGATTTGCATTGTTTTGAATATACGGACGAAGGTGAAATTCTTTATGATGGGGATTGTTTTCCGGTAGAAACTTTTTCGGGTAAAGGAAGAATTGAGGAAATAGAGGTTTCCTGTATTGAACCATATAGTCAAGTAATGTTCCATCTGGGATACGAGTTTGATGAAAATGATGCACATGATGTGAAGTTATTGTGTGAGACACTTCATATCGAAATTCCAAATGAGTATAGATAACTGCAAATAACAGTTTGTAGGGGAGTTCTGATACTCCCCTATAAAAATGGCTATTTATCAACTGTTTGTTGTGACATAGCCTTTCATTATTTAAGCAAAGGAGCAATACCGCCGCATTTACCAGAGTCCAACGAACAAAATTTAGTTGTCATTGAAGCCTTTTTAGAAGCTGCAAAGCGCTATGCCCGCGGCGGATATGATGTAATTGTAGATGGAATTGTCGGGCCGTGGTTTTTAGAACCATGGAGAGCCCTTGTTCGAGAAGATTATGAAGTACACTATATTGTTTTAAGAGCCAGTAAAGAAGAAACTATGAAACGAGCTGTGGAACGTTCAAAATTAGACAGAAAAACAAATGTTGAATTAGTAGAAACAATGTGGGAGCAATTTTGTAATTTGGGGATATATGAATCGAATGTTATAGAAACGACAACCTATTCTATCCAAGAGGCTGTTTTTGCAGTAAAAGAAAAAATTTCAAGTGGAGCCGCATTGCTATCTTAAACGATTTCTAAAAATCGAAATTTCATTTATCAGAGAAATAGCAAAGCCAGTTAACGGTCAAGATGAACGGCGCATTTCATGCGCCGCCGTTGACCGTTCCGTCTGGCTTTGCTGATGGGCAATCAAGGCGGGAAAGCCCTAAAATGGCTTCCCGCCCATTTCAATTATGAGAAAAGAAACACTCCAAAATCAGAAAGAGAGCGGCCAAGCACTTTGAGGGATTGGTCGCCTTGTTCACCCATTCAGCGGAACGGCGGGTGGCGGTCAAGGCCGGGTGTAAGCCCGTTCATTTCAGCCTTGACGGTTGCCCGCTGTCCTGTTACTTTTCCGGGAGTGTAGCCACAACTTCGGGACACTTTGTCCACAAGTCGGAGCGTAGGACGAGGGACGGGGGCTTTCATATACGCCCAGTCTGCTGTTGAAACCAGACCTGTGCTTACGGCTCTACGCCACGCAAGCACAGCCCTGTTTTCCTGCCGCTCCAAATGCCCTTGCCCTCCCCGGCGGCAACGGCATTTTCACGGCAACGCCGACAGAGCGTATAACACACTACACTTTGCTTCGCAAAGTCGTGTGCCAAATGGGGGCGTTGCCCCCTTTGGAAACCCCCACAAGAAAAGGCGGTACGCTACCCCTCCACGGGGCGCATACCGCCTTTTCTTGTTATCCAGCCCTCCGGCTGTATCGGTTGAGCAAAAGTCAGCGTGGGATTGATGTGGTATCTTTATCTAAGTGAACCCCCGGACTCCCATTTGCTCACAGACTGTCTGGTAATTCCAATCTCTGCCGCCAGCTGTTCCTGGGACATTCCCTCTTTTCTCCTAAGTTGGATTAGTTTTTCTCCAAACTTCATGTTCTCCAATCCTCCTTTTGTGATATAGACGAACCATAGCATTATTATATCACAAAAGCAAGAAAACAGCGGTTGGCACATTGTCAACCACAGGTTGCGGCAGGAAAATTTTGAGTTTTTCCTTATATTTTAAATGAAAAAGACAGGAACATCTCTCCTGTCTTTTTACATATAATACCAGAAAACTTCACATCGAAAAAATCCAAGTATGGATTAAAAAATTTTCTAGTTTGTCCAAGATAATTGTAGTTTTTTCTTCGTTATTTTAAAATTCCCCGGTACATATCCTGGAAAATTCCAGGCGTTTCTTTCAAGTCATCAAAAGTTCCCCTCTGAACGATGCTGCCTTTTTCCATAACAATAATTTCATCACAATGTTCCAATGTCGTAAGACGATGAGCAATGGAAAGAATGGTCGTATGATACATCTCTTTCATATTTTCAATCTCCCGCTGGATCATTTTTTCCGATGTATTATCCAGGGCAGAAGTTGCTTCATCCAAAATAAGAATCTCTGGTTTTCTCAAAAAAATCCGGGCAAGGGCAATTCTCTGCCTCTGTCCGCCAGACAGATTGCTTCCTCCCTCTGAAATGAAAAAATCATATTTCCCCGGAAGTCTTTCAATCACAGATTCCAGATTAGCTTTCCGCGCAGCTTCCTTCACTTCTTCCAGCGATACTTTCCGCCTCATGCCATAACAGATATTATGAAACACCGTATCCGCAATTAGAAACGGAGTCTGAGGAACCAGGGCAATGGTTTCCGCCAGATCCGGACGGGTCATCTGACTTAGTTCTTTTCCTCTGATCCAGATCTTCCCCTGGTAAGGCTCTAATCTGGCAATTAATTTTATCAGCGTGGACTTTCCGCATCCGCTTGGTCCTGCAATGCCGATAAATTTTCCTTTTTCAATAGAATAATCAATCGAATGCAGGATTTCATCTTCTTTTTTCTCCGGATAAGAAAAAACAACTTTTTCCAGACAGATCTCCGGCGCTTCATTTTCCGGTATATTTTTCCCGGATTCCAGGGCTCTGTAAGAAAAATCTTCTGGTATTTCTACAATATCAAAATAATCTCCCGCCAGCACCATACTCTCTGAAAATTCATCTAAAATACGATGAAGCTCTCTTAGAGGGCTCGTAAGCTGATTAAAACATAAATAAGTTGCCAGCACCGTTCCAATACTGATCACATTCTTTGCTGCAAGAAAAATGGAAATTGCAATTACGATCACATGGAAGACCGCCTCATTGATAAATTTCATACAGTCATAAAAAGCCATCGCCTTATGATGCTTCATTTCTTTTTCCCGAAGCTGTTCTGACCGTTCTTCGATCCTGGACGTCTCAAGTTCAGCGCAGTCCATAATGCGGATCGTCTCAATACCGCCAAGCAGTTCCACCATAGTGCCATCCATGGCCGCCTTTGTATTCATCAGTTCCACCCGGATGCCTTTCTGTGTGGAAATCTGACGGAAAACAATAAACGTCCCAAGAGGAATTACAAGAATTACAATGCATGCTACCGTTACCGGAAGCTTTACAAAAATCACAATGATTGCTGCGATTCCGCTCGCCACCGCCGGAGCAAAATCCATAAAGATCAATTTGATCAGTCTGGAGGTCCCTTCCAGATTTCGATTCAGCCTGCCATGGATATTTCCTGTCATATGACTCCGGAAATACATAAGCGGTGCTTTCAAAAGAGCCTGTGTCGCTCTTTGCCGGGCAGACTTTTCGATGTATGTTGCCGTGTCTTCCACCATCAGCCGCCGAATGACTTTGATTGTTTCATTGCTGACATTTGCAATCAGAATAAAAAGCAAAACCGGAACAACCGTCTGAAAATGAATCTGATCTGCTTTCAAAATCGAATCTGTCAGATATTCCACTGCTATTGGCGTGACCTGTGACAGCCCGGCTGAAACTGCCAGAATCACCAGCACTCCGGCAAACTCTATTTTCTGCTTCCGCTGCAGAAATCCAAATAGTTTTTTCAGGATTTCCCCTTTTTTCCTGCTTTCCATTTCCGTTTCTCCCTCTTCTTATTTGTATATAATAAAATCTCCTGGAATTAAGCCCAGGAGATCTTATCTTTTATCTTGTGGAATATGGTCATTCCTATTTTATTATTTTACAACCAGGTTCACAATTCTGCCTGGTACATAAATTTCTTTCACGACATTTCCTGTAATCTTGTCAGCAAGAGCTTCTTTTGCCTTGGCTAATACAGAATCCTTCGCTTCATCGGCGCCGATTACAACTTTTCCTCTTGCTTTTCCGTTGATCTGTACGGCAATCTCGATCTCATCTTCTTTCATGGCTTCTTCATCATATTTCGGCCATGTCTGCTCGAAGACGCTTTCCTCATGACCGAGCATCTCCCAGAGTTCTTCTGACAGATGCGGTGCGAACGGAGCTAACAGCACAACTGCCGTCTCCAGAGTTTCCTTGTCTACACCGTCTTTCTTTGCCATGGCAGTCAGCTTGTTGGTGTGTTCCATAAATCCACTGACTACTGTATTCAGGCTGAAGTTATCCAGGCGGGTTGTGATATCATAGATCAGTTTGTG
This sequence comes from Anaerostipes butyraticus, assembly GCF_016586355.1. Classification (GTDB taxonomy): domain Bacteria; phylum Bacillota; class Clostridia; order Lachnospirales; family Lachnospiraceae; genus Anaerostipes; species Anaerostipes butyraticus. The sequence continues at coordinate 57,207 of NZ_BLYI01000006.1, read as the reverse complement.
GCGTTCTTTCAGAAGTTCCTTATCGGCTTTTACGCCGCTGTCTTTCTGATCCATCACTAATTTGTAGAATTTCGTCAGGAAACGGTAAACGCCATCGATTCCGCTTTCATCCCACTCTGCGTCCAGTTCAGGCGGACCTACAAAGAGTTCATACATTCTCAGGGAATCGCATCCGTAATCTCTAACAAGATCATCCGGAGATACTACATTTCCTTTGGATTTACTCATCTTAATGCCGTTCTTTCCAGTGATCATTCCCTGGTTAAACAGTTTATGGAACGGCTCATCGAAATCGATCACTCCGATATCATACAGGAATTTTGTATAGAATCTGGAGTAAAGCAGATGCAGCACAGCATGTTCTACACCGCCGATATACATATCCACCGGAAGGTATTTGTCTGCTTTTTCTCTGGAAACCAGTTCTTTGTCATTCTTGTTATCAATATATCTTAAGAAATACCAGGAAGATCCTGCCCACTGAGGCATGGTATTGGTCTCTCTCTTAGCCGGTTTTCCACAGACCGGACACTTGCAGTTGACCCATTCCTCAATATCAGCCAGCGGAGATTCTCCTGTTCCTGTCGGCTCATAGCGGTCTACATCCGGCAGAGTTAACGGAAGCTCTTCTTCCGGTACCGGAACAGCCCCGCAGTCCGGACAATGAACGATCGGAATCGGTTCTCCCCAGTAACGCTGACGGCTGAATACCCAGTCGCGAAGTTTATAGTTCGTTGTCTTCTTTCCAACTCCCATCTTCTCGATGATCTCAGGCGCTTCTTCTTTCAGTTCCGCAGATTCTCTTCCATTCCAGTCACCGGAATTGATCATGATTCCGGAAGCTTCTGTATAAGCTTCTTCCATATTTTCAATTTCTTTTCCGTCTTTTGCGATAACCTGAATGATCGGAATGTCAAATTTCTTTGCAAATTCAAAGTCACGATCGTCATGGGCAGGAACACACATGATCGCTCCTGTACCATAGTCTGCCAGTACATAATCAGACAGCCAGATCGGAACTTTCTTTCCATTGATCGGATTGATTGCATAGCTTCCTGTGAAAACTCCGGTCTTTTCTTTATCCTGCATACGGTCTACAGAAGATTTCAGAGATGCCTGGTAAATATATTCTTCCACTGCTTCTCTCGTCTCATCTGTTGCCAGACTCTTTGCCAGTTCATGTTCCGGAGCAAGCACCATGAAAGTTGCTCCGTGAAGAGTATCCGGACGTGTTGTATAAACCGTGATCTTTTCATCTCTTCCGTCTACCTGGAAATCAACTTCCGCGCCATGGCTCTTGCCGATCCATTCTGTCTGCATCTTCTTAACTTTCTCCGGCCAGTCAAGTTTGTCCAGATCATTTAGAAGGCGATCTGCGTACGCTGTGATCTTTAACATCCACTGACGCAGATTCTTCTTGGTAACATCAGCGCCGCAGCGTTCACATTTTCCATTTACGACTTCTTCGTTGGCAAGTCCTGTCTTACAGGAAGGACACCAGTTGATCGGCATTTCTTTTTCGTATGCCAGACCTGCTTTAAACATTTTTACAAAAATCCACTGTGTCCATTTGTAGAAACTTGGATCTGTTGTATTTACTTCCATATCCCAGTCATAGATTGCTGAAATCTCATTGATCTGACGCTTGATATTTTTAATATTCTGCTCTGTGGAAATTCTCGGATGGGTTCCCATTTTAATCGCATAGTTTTCTGCCGGCAATCCAAACGCATCCCATCCCATTGGATGGATGACATAGTATCCGTTGAGCATCTTATAACGGCTCCATACATCACTGATCACGTAGCCTCTCCAGTGTCCTACATGAAGTCCGCTTCCTGATGGATACGGGAACATATCCAGGCAGTAATATTTCGGCTTCTTTCCATCGTTTACATTCACCGGATGGCTTTCCCAGTGTTTTCTCCATTTTTGTTCAATTGCCTTATGATTATAAGGTGTTGCCATATTTTTCTCCTCCTGCCGTATTCAAGTCTCGCTCCTGCGGATTCCTGTACTGTCCGCGGAGTCGGTATCGTTCTTTTCATGAATTCTTCTAACTAATTTATTTTATCACATTAAGCAAAAGTGTCAACTGTCCAAAATACTCTTTATGCGGTGCAAAATCCATTTTTTTCTTGTAAAATAAAAACAGTATGATATGATTAAGTCATAAATCATCAAAAGGAGGATCCTATGATTACATTTAATCATTTTAATTTTAATGTTCTGGATCTGGACAAAAGTGTAGAATTCTACAAAAAGGCTCTGGATCTGGATGTAGTGCGGGAGAAAAACGCATCTGACGGAAGTTTCAAATTAGTTTATCTGGGAGACGGAAAAACTTCTTTCACTTTGGAACTTACATGGCTGAAGGACCGTACAGAACCATATAATCTTGGAGATGAAGAATTCCATCTGGCCATGGCATCTGATGATTTTGATGCTCTGCACCAGCGTCATAAAGAAATGGGATGCATCTGTTTCGAAAATCCGGACATGGGAATTTACTTTATCAATGATCCGGACGGCTACTGGATCGAGATTGTCCCTGCAAAATAGCAGCATTCACAGATACAAAACGGGAATCCGGTTTTCTGCCGGATTCCCGTTTTTCCATTCTTCGATTTTCACTTTATCTCCATGGTTCTTTTTTCTCTTTTACAAGAAATACTGCGATCAACAACAGCACTGCGGTTGCAAAAGACATGGCCAGAAAAGCAGTGTTCAGTCCATGCATCTGCGCTCCGCTTCCATAAGAAGCCGCAGAAGCTGCTCCGACTGCAGTCATGATTCCTGAGAATACTGCAGATCCCACAGCACCGGCAATGGTGCGCAGTGATGTAAGAAGAGCGGTTCCATGCGCTGTCTTATAACTGTCAAATCCACTGACGCCCCATGTAACCAGCGGCATCATCAGACATCCGATGGAAATGCAGCGGATCACATTATAGAATGCAGCAATCCAGATGGAAGTTTCCATAGTAATCAGAAACATTCCTATGTTGCTCAACAGCATACAGACCGCACCTGCCACAAACAGTTTTTTCATTCCAAGCTTATCATAAATTTTTCCCGCAAACGGACTGACAACTGCCATGGCCAGAGATCCCGGAAGGGTCACCAGGCCGGAAACCGTTGCAGAATACCCCATAACAGTCTGTACATACAGCGGCATAATGATGGATGAACCCATCATAACCAGATAAAGCAGCATACTTCCCGCAAGACTTAAGGCAAATTTATAATCTTTCACAATCCGCATTTCCAGGAATGGCTCTTTCAAATGAATCTGGCGTCTCACGAAAACCACGAATACAATCACCCCAACAGCAAGAATAACCCAGTTGGCCATATTTGTGATTCCCTGTCCGCTCAGATTTCCAATTCCGAGGGTAACGCCTCCAAACGCTACCGCGCTCATAACAAAAGAGGATACATCAAATTTTTGTTTCTTTGTTTCCAGTACATCCCGGAATACAATCAGCGCAAAAACAAAAGAAACCGCCATAATCGCTGCGTCAATGTAAAAAATCATCTGCCAGCCGAAAGAGTCTACCAGAACTCCTGCCAGTGTAGGGGCGATTACCGGCGCCGCTCCCACAGATAACCCATACCAGCCCATGATTGTACCCCTCTTGTCTTCCGGGAAAACCGTCAGCAGGATGACCTGCGCCATAGATGTAAGAATTCCATTTCCAGATGCCTGGAGAATTCTTCCCACCATCATAACCGGGAAAGAAGGCGCCAGTACACAGATCAGCAGCCCTGCGATAAACAATCCGATCGCTGTCACATACAGTCTCTTTGTCGGGAACCGGGTAATGAGAAAAGCTGTCAGCGGCATCATGATTCCCATGGCCAGAGAATATCCGCTGGTCAGCCACTGCCCGGTTGCAATGGTAAGGCCGAAATCTTCCATGATCGGCGGCAGTGCCGTTGTCAGAGCCGTAGCAAGCATGGAAGACGCGATACAGGTGATCATAATATTAATAAATATCAGCATTTTCTGTCTATTTGTCATTATCTTTTCTCCTCTCATGGTACTGTCTGATCTTAAAGAGCAGCCCATACAGTGTTTCTTTTTCCTCTTCACTCAAAGGTTCAAAAATAAGGCTGTGAAAACGGCTCTGGCCGGCACGGCAGTGTTTTGCCGTCATCATTCCACTTCTTGTCAGGGAAACCAATACGCTTCTCCTGTCCTTGGCTGAGTGTTCTTTTTTCACAAATCCTCTTTGCTCCAGCTTAGAAATCAGCTCACTCAGAGATGCCGGCCGAATTCCCATTTCTTCTGCCATCTCTTTTTGTTTTACACTTCCATGTTCTTCCAGATAAAAAAGGCATCGGCACTGCCCCATGTGGGAAAATGACGGGCCCTTGCTGCCAGAAGAAGTATACTGACTGATTCTGGCGGCTGAAAAAAACAGATCTGCCAGTTCGTCGTCTGTGTGCTTCATACTTTCATCCCTTTCTTTTTCACTACAGAATTCCTTTATTTTCAGTGCTTCTCCCTGCCATCTAAGTCTTGTGCCAGAATCTTTCGCTGCACAAAAATAAGGTACCTAATTAACGAATTATAATTAGGTACCTATCATTTGTCAAGATTTAATTTTTTCTATCTGCAGTTCTTCAGGAAAGCTTCATAACCTTTTTCTACTTCATAAATGTCAGATTTGCTCGTAATTTCCCATGGCGCATGCATGCTCAAAACCGCAACTCCACAGTCAATGACATTCATGCCATAAGAAGCCGGGATGTACGCAATGGTTCCTCCACCGCCCTGATCCACTTTTCCAAGTTCTGCTGTCTGGAATGCCACTTTTTCATCATCGAAAATTCTTCTGAGTTTTGCGATAAATTCCGGATTTGCATCGTTGGAACCGGATTTTCCTCTGGATCCTGTATATTTATTAAGCACAAGACCTTTTCCAAAGTATGCCGCATTTTTCTTTTCCATCACATTTGGATAGTTCGGATCAAATGCCGCGCTGACATCAGAAGAAAGCATATAGGAATTCTGCAGGGTTCTTCGCAGCACCAGTTCACTGTAAGATCCGTTCAGTGCCATCACTTCCGCAACGGTATTTTCAAAAAATCTGGAGTGCATGCCGGTTGCTCCCACGCTTCCGATTTCTTCTTTGTCCACCAGGATACAGCAGGATGTTCGCTCCGGTTCTTCTACATTCAGCATTGCCGCAAGAGAAGTAAAGGCACAGACTCTGTCGTCCTGACCGTAGGAAATGACCATGCTCCTGTCCAGGCCAAAATCTCTTGCTCTTCCTGCAGGAACCACTTCAATTTCCGCAGACAGGAAGTCTTCTTCTTCGATATTGTATTCTTCTTTTAAAAGATCCGTCATCTGTTTCTTCACAGCATCTTTTTCTTCTCCTTTTAGAGGACGGCTTCCAATCAACACATTCAGATCTTCTCCCTCTACTACGACACTGGCTTTCTTCTCCATCTGTTTGCCTGACAAATGAATCAGGAGATCCGTAACGCCAACTACCGGTTCGTCTTCCTTTTCACCGATACAGATATCAATCCGTGTCCCATCTTTTTTTACTACCACGCCATGCAGCGCCATTGGAAGGGTTACCCACTGGTATTTTTTCACTCCTCCGTAATAATGAGTATCCAAAAGAACCATTTCCGTATCCTCATACAGCGGATTCTGTTTCAGATCCAGACGCGGAGAATCAATATGTGCCCCTAAAATATTCATTCCTGCTTCCAGCGGTTCTTTTCCGATCTGAAATAAAACAATTGCTTTTTCCATCCAGGTTCGATACACTTTATCTCCCGGCTTTAATTCCTCTCTGTTATGAATCATCTCTTCCAGATCCCGGTATCCGGCTTTCTGCGCCATCTTTACAGACTGTCTTACACATTCTCTCTCGGTTTTTCCTGAAGAAAGAAATTCTTTGTAATCTTCTGTCAAATCCGTAAGTTCAATCAGGTCTTTTCCTTCATAGGTCGTCCATGCATTCTTTCTTTCCATTATAATGTCTCCTTCCATTGTTGTTCTTTAAATCCAGTTAAAACAAAATCATCTCCGATCACCAGCGGGCGTTTCACCAGCATTCCATCCGTTGCAAGAAGGGTTAACTGTTCATCTTCTGACATATCAGGAAGCCTGTCTTTTAATTTCAGTTCCCGATATTTCATGCCGCTGGTATTAAAGAAGCGTTTCAAAGGAAGCCCGCTTTTTTCATACCACTCCTTTAATTCTTCTTTTGTCGGATTTTCCTCAATGATATGGCGGTCTTCGTATGCGATTCCATTTTCATCCAGCCACTTTTTTGCTTTTCTGCAGGTACTGCATTTTGGATATTCTAAAAATAACATAGCGATCTCCTTTCATTTTTCAGTTCATTTTTATCTTATCACAGAAATTAAAAAAAATACAGACAGGGCACTCCCTGCCTGCATCAAAGGGAATATTTCTCAATGGCGCTCCCGAGATACCACCAGTAATCTTTCCGCTCGACATCCTCCCGGGCTGTTATTTTCGTTTTGGCGACACATTGTTTCCCAGCCATATAAAAAATTTCTCCGATCACATCCCCCTGTTTTACCGGCGCTTCCACTTTTTTCGGCAGTCTGCATTTGATCTTTACTTCTTCTGATTTTTTCATTAAAATCTTTACTTTCTTTTTGCCGGCATTTAGTCCTACATATGACTGGGTTCCTCCTATGACCGGTATTTTTGCAACAGCACTGGTATCCGGCTGAATTTCCCGGTATTCATAATGTTCTGTACCGTAAGCAGCCAGCACTTTCACATCTGTCCATTTATAACTCTTATGAGGCGGCCAGCCGCTCGCCAGGACAACTGCGATCATTCGGATCCCTCCCTGCTCGAAAGCACCCACATAACAATATCCGGCTTTGGATGTATACCCTGTCTTTCCGGAGATCGCTCCTTCCATCGAAGAAAGAAGCGAATTATGATTCGTACAGGTAAAACTGCGTTTTCCGGATGCATCATGAAAAGAGTAAGATCCAGTCCGGGTGATTTCCAGAAACTTTTCATTTCTGATACATTTTTTCATGATCACAGCCAGATCATATGCTGTTGTCCCATGGCTTCCACCGTCATCCGACGCATCCAGTCCGTTGGGTGTGACAAAATGAGTGTTTTTGGCACCTGCCTTTTTTGCTTCCTGATTGATTTTTTCTGCAAATTTCTCTGTGGATCCCTCTGCATGTTCTGCCAGCACTACTGCGCAGTCATTATAAGATTCCAGCATCAGGCCATACAAAAGATCTTTGACTTTATATTTTTCTCCTTTTCGGACTCCCAGGCGGACCTGAGGCTGGGACGCCGCATTCTGAGAAACTTCCGCCTCTTCTTCCAGGTTGCAGTGCTCGATAATGTACAGACAGGTCAGGATTTTCGTTGTGCTGGCATTTGCCATCTTCTTTTTCTCTGATTTTCCATATAATACTTTTCCGCTTTCCGCATCCATCAGAACTGCCGCCTTTGCGTACAGCTTTACATCATCTGCCTGCACACGGATACTGCTGCACAGCAGTACAATTCCAACCAAAAAAGAAATGATCCTCTTCATATTTCCTGTCCTTCCCGTTCCAAGACATTATATGAAGCGAATCATTTCTTTATTCCTTTGTCTACAATTTAACAATAAAAACCGGCATCGGCGGATGATTCCTCTTATTTAAGAATTCCTGTGCCGCAATAAAATACTTTCTGTCATCCAGTCCGCCCAGGAATTTCAGAACTTCATCTCGTTCCTCAAATCCACTGTCCCCTCCGCTGTAAATACAGATGCTCATGATCCCTCCCGGTTTTAAAAGTGTAAGTCCGGCTTTTACCGCCGCGATTGTCCCTTCTGGCCTGGTTGCCAGACTATGGTCCCCTCCTGGAAGATATCCCAGATTAAACATAATACACTGTACCGTTTCCGGATCAAAATACTCTGCCATGAATTCATGACTCTTAAGATAAAGTTCCGCCCGGCATCCGTTCTGCTGCAGTTTTTTTCTCGTTAGATCCAGCGCTGTCTGCTGGATATCAAAGGCAGCAACTTTGCCGTCCTTTCCTGCCATGCGGCATAGAAAAAGGGTATCGTTTCCTTTTCCCATAGTAGCGTCAATACAGAAGTCTCCTTCTTTGATATGTCCTCTCAGCACATCATGAATCCAGTCTGTTATTGTAATTCTCATAAATCCCGGCCTTTCTTAATAGTAGGTTACTACCGGATCCCCTTTTTCCACCAGACTGTACAGCTGTTTGGCTGATGCCTCAGAAAGATTGACACATCCATGGGAACCGTTATTGATATAAATGCTTCCTCCAAAAGAATTTCTCCAGGAAGCAGAATGGAATCCCACGTTGCCGACAAACGGCATCCAGTATTTAACCGGTGAAGAGTAATTTTCTCCAACCAGCGTGGCGCTGCGCTCTTTATACATAATATACGCAACACATTCCGGCGTCTTACGGTCCGCTGTCATCATTCCTGTTACACACGGAGCAGAAAACTTCTGTTTTCCATCTTTATAGTAATAAACCGTCTGCGCTCCCATATCAACTTCCACATACGTATCTCCGATATCACCATTTACACCGTCATATACTTTGCCTTTCTGACGCCAGTAAGGCTCTCTTGTCTCAGTTGTTCCTTCCTTCAGCATTTTTCTGACTGCATCCATTTCTTTATCCTTGCTGATTCTCCATCCATATGGTCCTCCAAAGATTCTCTTTGTCCGGCCGTCATGGGTCTTAAATGTATGCCATCCATACTGGGTATTATACTGATAGATGAATTTTAAAATCCAGTTTTCCATCTTGTTTTCATCAATCTCATAATTGGTTCCGTCATCTGTAACCTTCATCCAGCCGGAGTACACATCTTTATCCAGCACAACCTTCTGTTTGCCGAATTTATATGTAATGCTGCCTTTCAGGGCGTCATTCATTTTATCGGCAAGTTTCGTGATTTTTTCGCTGGTGCTGGTATATTTCGGATTCTCATAACATTTTTCTTTTTCCAGGTTCAGCGTGCTGATTCCGCTGGAAACATATTCTTCCACTGTCTTTTTGGTCCGGTCAAGATCCAGGGTCGTTCCCTTTACTTCCTTCTTCACAACAAATTTTCCATCTTTATAAACCGGTTTCGCATTCTCACAGTCTGTCATCTTGTCCGGATCAATGCATTCCAGACGATTATATGCTTTTTCAAATGTATCTTGATCATAGGAAAACATCGAAACATCGTCGTATGTCTCCCCTCCAAACAATCCCTTGATCCAAAGAAGCGGACTCTGGTTTTCTGCAATTTCCCGGATCTCGTCCGCGCCTTTAAATTCTGCCTGAATCTGGCTGCCGCTTATGACTTCTTTTTTCCCCTCTCGTTCTTTGATCGTCAGGAAATAATCCTGCGCTTTTTTCTGAAATACTTCAATGACCTCATCTGCCGTCATTCCTGCAACATTTACCCCGTTGATCTTTGTCCCGCAGACAAATCCTTTGCTATAGTAAAAGGCAGCACAGCAGTAAATCAGGATAATAATTCCTACGCCAATTCCGGTGTAGTGTTTCCATGTTAACTTCTTTCCTTTCATGATTTTAATACCTCCTAGACACAACAACCGTATTATAATACACTCATTTTAAAATAACCATACCTTTTGGAAAGGTATCAATAAAAAAACAATCTTCTTCTTTCTCTGCAGATTGATAATTTTTTCACATTCTTGCCTCCAAATGCTTGTCTTTTAATCTCCATAATGGTAAAATATACATAATGTAACAGGCAAAGCTTAAAACATGATTATAATTTTTATAAGGAGGACACTTGATTATGTCATTCGCTGAAGAATATCAGAAGAAATTAACGACTGCTGATGAAGCAGTAAAAGTCATCAAGTCCGGGGACCGTCTGGAGTACGGCTGGTGTGTAACAACGCCTGATGCTTTGGATGTGGCTCTTGCAAAACGTATGCCGGAACTCGAGAATATCCAGATTCATGGAGGTATTCTTATGAAACCTCTGGCAATCGCCCAGATTGAGAATCCTGCAGACCACTTTACATGGAATTCCTGGCACATGGGAGGCATTGAAAGAAAATGGATCAATGAAGGTTTTTCATACTATGCTCCGATCCGTTATTCTGAGCTTCCGGGATATTATCGTGATTACCTGCCAAGAACCAATGTCGCTATGATGCAGGTAGCTCCTATGGATCAGCATGGCTATTTCAGCCTTGGACCTAGCGCTTCTCATCTTTGCGCCATGATGGAAAAAGCAGACTGCATCATCGTTGAAGTTAATGAGAATATGCCTCGCTGTCTCGGCGGATTTGAAGACTCTGTACATATTTCAAAAGTTGATATGATTGTTGAAGGAGATAATCCTCCGATTGCTGAATTAGGCGGCGGCGGAGCTGCGACAGATGTAGACAAAGCAGTTGCGAAACAGATCGTAGACCAGATTCCAAACGGTGCATGTCTTCAGCTTGGAATCGGCGGAATGCCGAACGCTGTCGGATCCCTGATCGCAGAATCTGACCTGAAAGATCTTGGTGTCCATACTGAGATGTACGTTGACGCATTCGTAGATATCGCAAAGGCCGGTAAGATCACAGGCGCAAACAAATCCATTGACCGGTATCGTCAGACCTACGCTTTTGCGGCAGGAACCAAGAAATTATACGATTACCTTGACAATAATCCGGAATGTATGAGCGCTCCGGTAAACTATACAAATAATATCGCAACGATTTCCTCTCTGGACAACTTTATTTCTATCAACAATGCGGTAGATATTGACTTATACGGCCAGATCAGTTCTGAATCTTCAGGAACAAGACAGATCAGCGGTGCCGGCGGACAGCTTGACTTCGTAATGGGCGCTTATCTGTCTAAGGGCGGAAAGAGCTTTGTATGCTTATCTTCTACTTTCACAGATAAGAAAGGCGTAACTCATTCAAGAATTCTTCCAACCCTTCATCCGGGATCTGTTGTTACAGATACACGTGCCAACGCTCACTATATCGTAACAGAATACGGTATGGTAAACATGAAGGGATTATCTACATGGGAACGTGCAGAAGCTCTGATCAGCATTGCGCATCCTGATTTCAGGGATCAGCTGATTAAAGACGCTGAAGCTGCCAAGATCTGGAGAAGATCCAACAAATAAGTATTATATACTTTATATGAATAAAACGTCCTCCTTTCCCGAACAATAATCGGGAAAGGAGGATTTTTTATGATCAATATGAGAAAAGCTGCCATTATCGGATGCGGATTTGTTGGAGCCACAACCGCATTCAGCCTGATGCACCAGGGTCTTTTTACAGAACTGGTTCTGATTGATACAGACCAGAAAAAAGCCGAAGGAGAAGCCATGGATTTAAGTCATGGAAGGCCTTATGTAGATACCGCCCGCATCTATGCAGGAACTTATGATGATATCACCGACTGTTCCCTGATCATCATTACAGCCGGAGCTAATCAAAAGCCAAATGAAACCCGACTGGATCTGGTTCACAAAAACGTTGCGATCCTGAAAAGCATCATCCCCGAGATCACAAAGCGAGGCTGTGAGGGACTGCTCCTGATTGTATCCAATCCGGTGGATATTCTCACATACGCGGCTTTCCGCCTTTCCGGCTTTCCAAGCAGCCGGGTATTTGGATCCGGGACAGTGCTTGATTCCGCCCGGTTCCGTTATCTTCTAAGCGAACATCTTAAGGTTGATACAGAAAGCATCCATGCGTTTATCATCGGGGAACACGGCGATAGTGAACTTGCAGTATGGAGCGGTACCAATGTTGCTGGAATCCCCATCCATGATTTCTGTGAATTTCGCGGGCACTATCATCACACAGAAGCAATGGAGGCAATCTATCACAGAGTCAAAAACAGCGCCTATGATATTATTGACCGCAAAGGAGCGACTTATTATGGAATCGCTATGGCAGTCAGTCATATTACAGAAAGTATTATCCGGAACAAAAACTCCATCCTGCCTATATCCAGTCTCCTGACAGGACAATACGGCATCCGGGATCTTTATCTCAGCATTCCAACGATCGTAAATCGAGGCGGCGCCCAGCAGCCTTTGGAAATTCCATTGAGCGGTCAGGAACATCTGGCACTTACAAAATCCGCTAAAACATTAAAAGAAGTCATTGCTTCTCTGGATCTTTCCATTTAAAGAAGCATGCGCTGTATCCGGCCGGATACAGCGCATGCTTCTTCGTTCTTCTCTATTTGATCTTCACCTGTTCAATATTTTTAATGACGATCGTACTTCCTCCTCCTGGCTCTTCTATGATCTCTACATTTTGCTTCCGGTCATATTCTTCCATCGGAATCTTAATTTCAATTCCCGTATCCGTCTCTATCATCTGATACTCCAGTTTACGCACTGTATTTTCTTTCGCAACTGTAAAAGTATCGTACTGCATATCATAACGCTCGATTTTTTCATCGAATTCCCGCTTCTTTTCCTGATGATCTCCAAACAGACGATCTCCGATCTCACTTACTTTAAACGCCTGGTTTTCTTCAAATTCTTCTCTCAGACGGCTTTTCGCCTCCAGCCGTTTATCCACTCCGTCTTCCGGATATTTGTTATTAATATCCGTAATGACCTTGTTGAGGATCTGAAATTTCTTCTTTGGAGCCATATCTGCATAACACTGGAGAAACCGCTCAGAAAGATAATTGATCTTATCTCCATTCAGCATCTCATATTTCTTCTCTGCCAGCTGAACTTTATACTCCGTCAAATCAATAATCACTGCTTCTGTAAGCTTTGCAGAATCTGTTGGCATGACCCTCTGACGGACAATATCATTTCCGTCTTTTTCATCCTGTCGGTGAACGTATGTCATTTTATAATTCATTTTTAAAAGGGCAAGATGCACAACACTATTTAACTGGAACGTAACACACAAAAGATCCGCTGACGGAATGGTCACGCTGTCGCACATAATGTCAAAAAGATTTTCAGCAAGCACTCTGGTTGCCTCAATAAAACTCTCATCATCCGTCTCTTCCATTGTCTCAAGGAGACTCAGCATCGGTGAAACACTGCCGTCAAACTGGCATTTCTTTGCATCATCACTTTCCAGTATTTTAAAAATGTGTCCGCGTACAAATTCCATCAGATCCGGTCCCATATCCAGAAGTGTTCCGGATAACCCCAGATAACCGTTATTACTGTCAAGAATGTGCAAAATTCCTTTGCGGATTATAATATCATCTCTCTGTATTTTTAACATATCTTTCCTTTTCCTTTTCTATTTCACTGTCTGAGTATATAGGAATATTCCTGCCAGGTCAACCGCAAAAATATTTCATATTTATTCTCAACCCCTCCATTGATTTCCATAGCCGAACATGAAAAGAAAGAGGAATCTCTCTGTTTCTAAAAAACTCAAGATTCCCCTCTCAAAAAGGATTAAATTCGTAAAAAGTTGATTATTTTACAACAGCTTTTAATTTTTCTGTTAAAGCCGGAACGATCTTATTAAGATCTCCAACAATACCGTAATCTGCTACATCAAAGATAGGAGCTGTCTCATCTTTGTTGATTGCAATGATGATGTCAGACTCTTCCATACCTGCAACATGCTGGATTGCTCCAGAAATACCGATTGCGAAGTATACATTAGGACGTACTGTTTTTCCTGTCTGTCCTACCTGAAGGTCTTTTGGCTGCCATCCGTTGTCTACTACAGCACGAGAGCAGCTGACTTCTCCGCCGAGAACATCTGCTAATTCTCTTAACATAGCGAATCCTTCTTCTCCAACTCCACGTCCGCCGGATACAAGGATCTTAGCATCCATGATATCAACAACATCAGATACGGATTTTACAACATCAAGGATTTCTACATATTTGTCGTTTGGTGTAAATCCTGGATTGAATTCGATCACTTCAGCTTTTGCTCCTTCGATCGGATCAATCTTCTGCATAACACCAGGACGTACAGTTGCCATCTGTGGACGGTTGTCCGGGCAGGCAATTGTTGCGATTGTATTTCCACCGAATGCAGGACGTGTCATAAGCAGCTGATTGTGTTTCTGCTCTTTTCCTGGAATCGGATTTAATGGGAAATCACCAATCTCAAGTACAGTACAGTCAGCTGTCAGACCTGTTGCAACCCTTGCGGATACACGAGGACCTAAGTCACGTCCGATGGCTGTTGCACCTACCAGCATGATTTCCGGTTTGTATTCATTGATTACAGATGCAAGTGCATGTGTATATGGTTCTGTTCTGTAGTCTTTCAGTTCAGGATCGTCTACAACGATTACTTTGTCTGCGCCGTATTTTGCGAGATCATCTACCAGTCCTTTTACGTCAGAACCAACAAGAACTGCTGTTACATCTGTGTCTAAGTCTTTTGCTAAGTCTTTTGCTTTGCCGAGCAGTTCGAAAGCGATTCCGCTTAACTCATTGTCTACCTGCTGTGCAAAGACAAATACGCCTTTATATTCTTCTAAACCCATTTTCTTCTCCTTTATTTCCTTTCAAGTGCGCCGCGACGTACTTGCCAACCGGGACTCCGTGCAAAACACAGAATCCGCGGCATCCGCCGAAGGCTAAGAAATCTTGTCTCGAAAATTCCTTAAATTACATGTTTTTCAGTTAATTTATCAACGATATAATTGACTGCTTCTTCTGGATCAAGAGTAACTTTCTCTCCAGCACCTTTTCTCACTTTGTCAGATGCTTTCGCGATCTTTGTAGGAGATCCTGCAAGACCAAGATTAGAATCATCTACATCTTTCAGATCTTTTCTTCCCCATGTTGTTACTTCTGCATCATAAGCATCAAAAATTCCGCCTGGTGTCATGTAACGTGGCTCGTTTAATTCAGATAATGCAGTGATCAGGCAAGGCATTTTTGCTTTTACTACATGATATCTGTCGTCATACTGACGCTGAACGATTACGCTGTCTCCTTCGATTTTGATATCCTGTGCATAAGAAATAACAGGAATATCCAGATGTTCGGAAATCTGAGGTCCAACCTGGGCTGTATCACCGTCGATTGCCTGACGTCCTGTGATGATCAGGTCATAATCCAGGTTTCTGATCGCTCCTGCGATTGTTGTGGAGGTTGCCCATGTATCTGCTCCTCCGAGGACTCTGTCGGTTACAAGGATTCCTTTGTCTGCTCCCATAGCCATAGCCTCACGAAGAACTTCATCGGCTTTTGGAAGTCCCATAGTAAGAACAGTAACTTCTGCTCCATATTCGTCTTTGATTCTAAGTGCAGCTTCCAGACCAGCTTTGTCATCTGGGTTCATGATTGTAAGCATTGCACCTCTGTCTAATGTACCATCCGGATTGAATTTAACTCCGCCTTTTGTATCTGGTACCTGTTTTATACAAACAACTATCTTCACGGTATTACCTCCCTTATTTCAATAAGCTTCCAGAAATTACCATACGCTGAACTTCTGATGTTCCTTCGTAGATTTCTGTGATCTTAGCATCACGCATCATACGTTCTACTTCGTATTCTCTGATATATCCATAACCACCATGCAACTGAACAGCTTTTGTTGTTACTTCCATAGCAACTTCTGCTGCGTATAATTTAGCCATAGCAGCTTCCACACTGTATGTCTTCTGTGTAGCTTTTGCCATAGCAGCTTTGTATACCAGGTTCTTAGCAGCTTCTACTTTTGTAGCCATATCTGCTAACTGGAACTGTGTATTCTGGAACTGTCCGATCGTACGTCCGAACTGTTTTCTTTCTTTTACATATTCGATCGTGCGCTCTAATGCACCTTCTGCAAGACCAAGTGCCTGGGAAGCAATACCAATACGTCCTCCGTCAAGAGTATGCATTGCGATACCGAATCCTTTTCCTTTCTTTCCTAAAAGGTTCTCTTTTGGAATACGGCAGTCTTCAAAGATCAGTTCATATGTAGCTGAACCGCGGATACCCATCTTCTTTTCTTTTGTTCCGAAGGAGAATCCCGGTGTTCCTTTTTCAACGATGAAAGAAGAAATCTCTTTCTGCTTTCTTCCACGTTTTTCAACGGTTCCTGTTACAGCGATGATGATGTAAACATCTGCGTATTTACCGTTTGTGATGAAGCATTTAGATCCGTTTAATACCCACTCGTCTCCATCTAATACAGCTTTTGTCTGCTGTCCCTGAGCGTCTGTACCAGCTCCTGGCTCTGTCAGACCGAAAGCTCCTAATTTCTTACCGGAAGCCAGATCCGGAAGATATTTTTTCTTCTGCTCTTCTGTACCGAATGTTAAGATCGGATCCATACATAATGATGTATGAGCAGATACGATAACGCCTGTTGTACCGCAAACTTTAGATAACTCTTCCACACACATAATGTAGGTAAGAGGATCGCATCCCTGTCCGCCGTATTCTTTCGGAATCGGAATACCAAGGAATCCGCTTTTTGCCATTTTTGCAACAGTTTCTTCCGGGAACTGTTCATTTTCATCCACGTCCTGTGCAAGAGGCTTTACTTCTTTCTCGGCAAACTCTTTGAAGAGAGTTCTAGCCATCTCATGTTTCTTACTTAATGTGAAATCCATTCTTTATTCCTCCATAATTGATTCTATAAAGTTAATCTTCCGCACCAGTCCTCCCTGAAAAAACCAATGCGGAAGAAAAGCTCTCAATCTTATTTGCTATAATCGTAGAATCCTTTACCAGTCTTCTGTCCTAATAATCCTCCACGAACCATCTTTCTTAATAATGGATGCGGACGATATTTTGGATCACCAAATTCATTGTAAAGTACTTCCATGATTGCAAGGCAGACATCAAGACCTACTAAGTCACCAAGTGCTAAAGGTCCCATCGGATGATTTGCTCCCAGTTTCATTGCAGTGTCAATTCCTTCTACAGAAGCGATTCCATCTGCATAGATTCCGATTGCTTCGTTGATCATTGGGATTAAGATTCTGTTAACTACGAATCCTGCTCCTTCTTCTACCTGTACAGGAGTCTTTCCGATTTCTTCAGAAATTGCAACGATCTTGTCAACTGTCTCTTTTGGTGTATTGATTCCTGCGATTACTTCAATCAGTTTCATAACTGGAGCAGGGTTGAAGAAATGCATTCCGATCAATGGACGATCAAGTCCTGCACCGATTTCTGTGATAGATAAAGAAGATGTGTTAGTTGCGAAAATAGCATCTGCTTTACAGATATCCTGCAGTTCTTTGAATGTCTGTTTTTTGATTTCCATGTTTTCAATCGCTGCTTCAACGATCAGATCACAGTCTGTACAGATTTCTTTTGTACCAGTTGTGATTTTTGCAAGAACAGCGTCTGCTGTTTCCTGATCCATTTTTCCTCTTGCAATACGTTTTTCAAATCCTTTTGCGATCTTTGCTTTTCCGTTTGCAGCAAATTCATCATTGATGTCGCAAAGGCAAACTTCATATCCTTCTGTCTGGGCAAATGCCTGTGCAATTCCGCTGCCCATTGTTCCAGCACCGATAACTCCAACTTTCATTCTAATTCCTCCTAATAAATATAAACTCATGAAGAATCCGCCGCCGGCAGTGCCGGCAGCATGATCCAAAACTGACTATTTGTTTTTAAATCCGTCTACTTTTGTTTTATTTAAGAATGCTTCCATTCCTGCTTTCTGATCTTCTGTCTCGAAGCAGCTTCCGAATGCTTTCTCTTCGATCACGATTGCCTGATCCATATCTGCGTCAAGGCCTTCGTTGATCGCTTTCTTGCATGCGCGGACTGCGATCGGAGCGTTCTTTGCGATCTTTGCAGCCATCTTCTTTGCTGCGTCCATAAGCTCAGCCTGTGGATATACGGCATTTACAAGACCGATTCTGTATGCTTCGTCTGCCTTGATGTTGAAAGCAGTGTAAATCATCTCTTTTGCTTTTCCAGCGCCTACAAGACGTGCAAGTCTCTGTGTTCCGCCAAATCCCGGAGTAATTCCGAGTCCTACTTCAGGCTGTCCGAAAACAGCGTTGTCAGAGCAGAGTCTGATATCACAGCTCATGGAGATCTCGCATCCTCCGCCAAGGGCGAATCCGTTGACTGCAGCGATTACAGGAATCGGGAATGTTTCGATCTTACGGAATACATCGTTTCCTGTTTTACCGAATGCTTCTCCTTCTTCTTTTGTCAGTGTGCTCATCTCTCCGATATCAGCACCTGCAACGAAAGATTTTTCTCCTGCTCCTGTCAGAATGACAGCTCTTGTCGCATCCAGATCGATTGCGTCAAATGCTGCTTCGATTTCTTTTAACACTTCACTGTTCAGTGCGTTTAACGCTTTTGGACGGTTGATCGTCACGATTCCGACAAAACCATCCTGTTCATATGTAACGAATTCCATCTTAGAATTCTCCTTTCCCATCGTTTCAGTAAAATCTACAGGTTTTATTCGTATTTTTCAACGATTGTTGAGCAGCCCATTCCACCGCCGATGCAAAGAGTTGCAAGACCTTTCTTCACGTCATCTCTTCTCTGCATTTCATGAAGCAGTGTAACAAGGATACGGCATCCTGAAGCTCCTACCGGATGTCCAAGAGCGATTGCTCCACCGTTAACATTGACTTTATCCATATTGAAGTTTAATTCTTTTGCTACTGCTACAGACTGAGCTGCGAAAGCTTCGTTTGCTTCTACTAAGTCCATATCATCGATTGTAAGTCCGGATTTAGCGAATGCTTTCTTTGTAGATGCTACCGGTCCGACACCCATGATCTTAGGATCAACACCGCCAAGAGCTCCTGTGATGTATGTAGCCATTGGTGTTACACCTAATTCTTTTGCTTTTTCTTCGCTCATTACAACAACTGCTGCTGCACCGTCATTGATTCCGGAAGCGTTACCTGCTGTTACCATTCCGTCTGCTTTTCCTGAGCAGCATCTTAATCCTGCAAGTGTTTCTTCTGTTGTTCCCGGTCTTGGTCCCTCGTCTGTATCAACGATCACTGTTTTCTTTCTCTGTTTTACTTCTACAGGAACGATCTCATCTTTGAATTTTCCAGCTTCCTGTGCTGCAACAGCTTTCTGCTGAGATTTTGCTGCAAAAGCATCTAACTCTTCACGAGTTAAGTTCCACTGTTCTGCAACGTTCTCTGCTGTGATCATCATATGATAATGATTGAATGCATCTGTTAACGCGTCATTTACCATTGTATCAACCAGAACGCCGTTGTTCATACGATATCCGAAACGAGCTTTCTGTAATGCGAATGGAGCCATTGACATGTTTTCCATACCACCTGCAACTACGATGTCAGCATCTCCTGCCTGAATCATCTGTGCTGCCATGTTTACACAGTTAAGACCAGATCCACAAACTACGTTTACTGTAACTGCCGGTACTTCGATTGGAAGGCCTGCATTGATGGAAGCCTGGCGAGCAACGTTCTGTCCTAAACCAGCCTGGATTACACATCCCATATATACATGGTCCACTTTGTCAGCCGGAACCCCAGCTCTGTTTAATGCTTCTTTGATTACGATTGAACCAAGATCTGCTGCCGGAGTCGTGCTTAATCCTCCGCCCATTTTACCAATTGCTGTACGGCATGCTCCTGCGATAACTACTTTCTTTGCCATATCAATTCTCCTCCATAAAATTAATTTTCAAGTGCTGATGATAAATATCATCGTTGTGTTAATAGTATCACAATCTTTATTTCTTTTCAATTAATAATTTTTAAAAAGAATTCCAATAAATATTACAAATCCCTGAAACCCGCATAAATACTGGGCTTGCGCTTGTATACAATCTGTGTCGGAAATTGTATTTTTTTTAACACAATCTTAATAAATTGGAAGCTGACTTTTTTTCTCTATACGAAAAAGCACGGTTTTGTGAGGGTTTTTTTTGAAATTTTCGTCAAAAAAATAACAATTTTCTATTCATTTTATATAATTTCTTCCATATTTTTTCTATTTTTATGTGCAATCCTCACAATGTTTTCCTCTGTAAGTTTTCAGAAAAAAAAGAAAAGAGAGCAGATCATCTGCTCTCTCACAATCAGCGGTCCTGCATGCTGATGCATTCAATGGCCACAGGGCCTCCCCGCACAACTTCAATATTCGTAAACCGTTCTTTAAAAACCTTCAAAATTGAATCATTTTTTGTTTCTGTCCGGATCGCTTCAATCAGAACGCTGTCTTTTCCCATATCCTTGATCAGAAAACGGAACACTTCTCCCATCTGGAAAATCTCTGCTCTCTGTTTCGCATTGATGCTTTTTACTTTGATGTACATGATTTCTTTGGTACGGATTGATGTATCTGTATAATCGATGACTTTTATTACTTCAATGCTCCGGTTCAGCTGCTTTTTGATCTGCTCAAAAGTTTTGTCATCCGCATCAATACAGATTGTCATTCTGGACATTGTAGGATCTTCCGTCTCTCCCACTGTCAGACTGTGAATATTATACGCTTTTCCGGAAAACAATCCGGAAATCCTTGCGAGCACGCCGACCCTGTTTTCTACAAATAAAGATAACCATCTTCTCTTCATCTCTCTTCCTCCTATCGTTCCATGATCAGATCAGTAATAGAACCATTTGGTTTCACCATAGGCATTACCAGTTCTTCGTCTTCTATAATAAACTCGATCAGTGTCGGGCCGTCTTTCTTCTCCCTTGCTTTTTCAAAGGCAGGGATGATCTCTTCCTTTTTAAAGACTCTGATTCCCTGTGCGCCGTAACTTTCTGCAAGTTTGACAAAATCCGGCGTATATGGAGGACACTTTGAAAAATCATTTCCGCAGAAATGTTCACAGCTCTTTCTCCTTCTCAGGCAGGTTCCTGCGTATTTTTTGCCGTAGAACAGATCCTGCCACTGGCGTACCATTCCGAGATATCCGTTATTTAAAATACAGATTGTGATCGGCAGTTCCTGTACCACTGCGGTTGCCATTTCCTGAGAATTCATCTGGAATCCTCCATCACCGCAGATAGTGATCACATCTCTTCCCGGATTACCGATCGCCGCCCCAATTGCCGCCGGAAGACCGTATCCCATAGTTCCAAGTCCGCCGGACGTCAGCATCTGGCGTTTGCCCCGCAGTTCCAGAAACTGCGTTGTCCACATCTGATTCTGTCCTACATCTGTCGTTACGATCGGTTCATCATAAAATTTATTGATCGCATCAATGATCTGGATCGGAACCAGCTTTTCCTTTTCTTCCATCTTAATTGGATATTTTTTCTGCCAGCTTTCCATCGTTTCCAGCCAGCGCTCTGTCCTGCACGCCTCTTCATGTTCTGCAATCTCTGTCATAAGCTCGATGGCTTCCTTGGCATCTCCGACAATCGGAACATCAACGGTAACATTTTTTGAGATTGCCGCCGTATCAATATCAATATGTATGATCTTTGCCTTTGAAGCGAATGTTCCCAGCTTGCCGGTAATTCGGTCGTTGAATCTGGTTCCGATGGAAATCAGAAGATCAGAGCTGTTCACCGCCTCATTGGCCGCATAATTTCCATGCATTCCTATATTTCCAAAATACAGCGGATGATTGGTCGGAACAATCCCTCTTCCCATAATCGTTGTAACCACAGGAATCCTGAGCATCTCCATCAGACGGGTCATTTCATCAAATGCCCCTGAAATCTTAGCTCCTCCTCCAATCAAAAACAAAGGTCTCTTTGCTTTATAAATCATCTCCATGGCCCTGAGAATCTGTCCATGATGTACTTTGGTATTCGGTTTATATCCGCGGATATTAACTGTCTCCGGATATTCATCGCTTCCCAGCTCTGCCATAACATCTTTTGGAAGATCCAAGAGTACAGGCCCCGGTTTTCCTGTTCTGGCAATATAGAACGCCTCTTTGATCAGACGATTCAAATCTTCTCTCTTGCGGACCACAATTACAAACTTTGCAATATTCCGGGTTACTCCAACGATATCTACTTCCTGGAAAGTATCATTTCCGATCAGATTCGTCGCTACCTGTCCTGTAAAGCATACAAGCGGAACACTGTCATAATTAGCAGTTGCAATTCCAGTTACAAGATTTGTAGCTCCAGGTCCGCTGGTCGCAAGACAGACGCCAACCTTGCCAGTTGATCTGGCATAACCGTCTGCCGCATGAATCAGTCCCTGCTCATGACGCGGCAGTATAAGTTCCACCTGATCCTGTTTATAGATCTCATCAAAGATATCTATAACGCAGGCTCCAGGATATCCGAAAATTTTCTCAACACCTTCTTCCTGCAGTGCTTTTACTAAAAATTCATTTCCTGTCATTTTACCCATACTATTTTTCCTCCATCTCTTCTGCAGCCTCTTCCTCCAATGCGTATTTTACTTCTTCCTGAGCTTCTGCCTTAAAGCCTTCAATCGTCTCTTCCTGTACCACCGGAAGATCTTTCACTGACGAGACTCCAAAACACCGAAGAAACTCTTCCGTCGTTTTGAATAGAATCGGACGGCCTACCGCATCCAGGCGCCCGGCTTCACAGATTAAATTATATTCTAAAAGCTTATTGACCGGATGATCGCATTTTACCCCGCGGATTGCCTCAATTTCCTGCTTGGTGACCGGCTGCTTATATGCGATGATCGACAGCGTTTCCAGCATCACATCCGTAAGCTTTGGTTTCTTTGGATGATTTACAATCCTGATCAATGCCTCATAATATTCTGGTTTTGTACAAAGCTGAATGGAATCATCGAATTCCAGCAGCCGAATTCCTCTCTCCGACCGTTTATACTCCCTTTTCAGCTGATCGATCAGATATTCCAGCAGATCATCGTCCACATTCAGCGCTGTCTTCAGCTGTTTTTTGGAAACACTTGTTCCCATAGAAAATAGGATTCCTTCAATCATTGCCTGTTTTTCTTTCATCTTTCTGCTCCAATGCTTCTATTATAATGTCACCCCCGATGGTTTCCTGAGCTGCCCAGATCCTCCCCTGCTTCATCAGCTCCAATATTGATAAAAAAGCAACAATCGCGGCTTCCTTCGTTTTCTGAATTTCCATGATTTGAAAGAAACTAGCGGTTTTGCTGCTTCGGATATACTGATCGATTTCTTCTATCTTATCTTCCAGCTTGATCTCTTCTTCATGAATCTCACCAAAATCACTTCGAATCGGATCCTTCTTATTCTCACGCCTGCGCATTACAAAACAGAATACTTCGCATAGTTTTTCAACAGAAACTCCTTCCAGAAGCTCTGACGGATCGATCTCTTCTTTGTAGGCCAGCACCTCTTCCGGAATCTGCGGCTCTTTGTAAAAACTTTTTTCCGCTTCCTGGCCATATGCCCGGAGTTTCCCTGACGCATACTTATAAATCTTATACTCAATCAGCCGCCGGAC
Organism: Anaerostipes butyraticus; assembly: GCF_016586355.1. Lineage (GTDB taxonomy): Bacteria > Bacillota > Clostridia > Lachnospirales > Lachnospiraceae > Anaerostipes > Anaerostipes butyraticus. The sequence goes on along the minus strand of NZ_BLYI01000006.1, from coordinate 33,893 downwards.
CAGCTCTCCTCTCGGATCTCCTTCTTCTTCCTCTTCTTCCGGAGCCGGCAGAAGCATCTTCACTTTGATCTTAAGCAGAGTTGCTGCCATGACCAGGAAATCGCTCATACTGTCCAGCTTCGCCTCTTTCATTGCCTGGATATACTCCATATACTGTTCCGTGATTTCTGCAATCGGGATATCATAGATATCCACTTTATTCTTCTCAATCAGATGCAGCAGAAGATCCAGCGGACCCTCGAATACATTCAGTTTGATATCTAATGCCATGTCTTATCTCTCCGACTTTTTAATGTAATGCAGGATATTTCCGGTTTGTTAAACAGCCGCAGTTTGATCGAATGGTTCCCAAGTCCCCTGCTTAGGATCATTGTGCTGTTTCCAATATGAAATTCCCCTGCATCATACTTTGGAAACAGCTGAAACTGCGGTGAAATCACTCCCCGGTTTATTTTCGGTATTCTGACCATTCCTCCATGAAAATGTCCTGCCAGGACCAGATCCGCTCCCCACTGCGCATAAGTTTCAAAATAATTAGGATTGTGGGCAAGAAGAATCTGAAACCTGTCGCGAAACGCTTTCCCAACTGCCTGTTCCATATCTTCCTGTTTCATCTCCGGAATCCGGAATCTTTGATAAAATTTTGGTTCAAGATCCACTGCCGTCAGATGAATGAACTGCCCTTCCTGTTCCAGGATCACAGTCTCATTGGACATATGCCACACGCCGTATTCCTTCAGTTCATGAATGTATTCTTTGTATCTGACTCCGAAAATCTCTTCATTTCTCATCAGACGCAGCTCGTGATTGCCATCTGCGTAATAGACCGGATATTTCTCTGCCAGCTGATGCATCAGCTTAAGCGGCACCTCAATTGACTTGTCCTCTTTACTGATCAGCATGTCTCCGCCTGCCAAAATCATATGCGGTCTGCATTTTTTCACCATCTCTATCAGTTCCCTGTTTTCCTCGCCAAACTCACTGCAGTGAAGATCCGTAAGAAAAACAATCCGAAAATCATCAAAAGCCTCCGGAATCTTCGGAGACCGAATCTCATATCGTTCAACGACTAATTTTTTATTTTCTCTCCTGCTTGCCAGCACGACCACAACTGTAAAGATCACGGCCGCTAAAATAAATCCCCCTATCCAAAAAGGAATCATAACTGCTCCCTCCCTCACACAGAGAGTTTCCGCCTGTCCTCTGTTCACTATCATACTTTTTTCTATTTTACTAAATATAAATAGAAAATACAAGATGGGCAATCAAGAAAGAATCCTTGGCTTTTCTATCCTTTCTCAGTTTTTTCCCTTAGAAGCCTCCTGGAAAATCTTTTCGACCCATAGAAAGCTTTCCCTTCATGGTCTGCCTGACAAAGAACCAAAAAACGAAGGCGGCAAGAACCATTTTGTCTCACCGCCTTCGTTCTTTGTGTTTTGAGTCAAGGAAAACAGCTTACTCCACAATCGCGATCGTGCTTCCAATGTCAAGAGCCGGAATTTCTGCTTTTTCTACACAGATCGTTCCCGGCAGACACTCTGCATCCTCACCGTTGAAGCTGTATGTAACATGTCCCAGATTTGCAAGGTTTTCATTGGCAACATCTCCGACTTTCACAATCTTATATTCCTTGCCGTCAATCACCAGCTTGCATCCTGGCTTCACTACGCCGTTTACGGGATTTACATCGATGGCATAGCAGAAATCTTTCAGTGTATCCGGCGCATTGTCACCAAACGTAACAAAGATTCCTTCGTCCTTGAATGCTTCTACCATATCACCTTTTCCTTTAATCGTTACCTGATACATCATACTATTTTCCTTTCTTTAAGTTATTTATTCTCCACTGCTATTTATACAGTCCGAAACTTGCTACAAATGCAACCAGTACTCGCGGTACACCAATGATAAACCTTGAATATAAAACAGACGGAACACCAACCTCTACTGTTTCCGGTTCTGCTTCAGCGAGTCCCAGTCCTACAGGAATGAAGTCACATGCGCACTGTGTATTGATGGCAAATAATGCCGGAAGCGCAAGGCTTGGCTCAATGTTTCCTTTTCCGATTTCCACACCGATCAAAGTACCGATAATCTGGGCGATAACCGCTCCAGGTCCAAGCAGACAGCTTAAGAACGGAATAGAACAGATAAATCCCAGGATACAAAGACCAATCACGTTTCCGCACAATGGCTGTAAGAGTCTTGCAAACCAGTCACCGAAACCGGATCCCTGAATGATACCGATCAGGAGTGATACGAATCCCATAAATGGGATGATCGTATGAAGAATCGTATTAGTAGATTCTTTTGCTGCCGCGTTGAATGTCGCAACGACTTTACCGGCTCCCATTCCAATCTTCTGGATAAAACTTGATTTTGATGTCTCACCCATTGTCTCAGATACTTTTTTATCTGCGCTGTATTTGAATTCCTTTTCCTCTTTTTCTTCTGCCGGTCCTGCTTCACTCTGGATTGGAGCCTCAGATCCATCCGCCAGCTCAATCTCATTGTTTGTTACACCAGAAACATAAATATCTTCTGTGATATATTTTGCCATTGGACCGGATTTTCCAACCGGGTTAATATTGATAGTCGGAATTCTCTTCTGTGGATAGATTCCGCAGCGAAGAGTTCCGCCGCAGTCGATGATAACAAGGAAAATCTCTTCTTCCGGTACCGTTGTCTTAAATCCGTTGACCGGACGGCATCCTGTCAGGTCAACGATCTTCTGAAGGATGTCAGGTTCTGCTCCGCCTCCTGTAATATATAATAACACATCTTTGCCTTCTTGTGGCTTTACCGTTAAAGGACCGCCGAATCCACCGCTTCCCTGTCTGATTGTAATTGCTCTATATTCTGACATAGTTTTTCCTCCTGTATTTTAATCCATCTTATTTCAATTCATTGCTAAGTTCGATTCCCTGCTGTTTCATAACGATCTTCGTTGTAAAGTCTGTTACCCATCCTGCGAAGAAGTTCATAACAAGACCAACCAGAAGGTAACGGATTGCCAGATCCATCTCATTTAATCCCAGTGTCTGAATTCCAGACGCGATCCCTGTGTAAATAAACAGCTCTCCGGCATTGATATGAGGGAAGATACCGCTGTTCGTATGGCAGTGATATGCGGCAGACGCATAATAGCTTGGTTTCATTCTTTCCGGAAGGAATTTTCCCATAGACAGCGCCATTGGATTTCCTAACATAAATGCTGACAGAAATGGAAGGACTCCATATGCCAGAATTACATTTCCGGAACACACTTTTGCAAATTTATTGATCTTCTCCTGTCCGATCAGGGCGATGATCGTATTCATTAAGATAAGCAGTAACAGTACTTTCGGTACGATTGTTGACACCCAGCCAATAAGGTTTTCAGCTCCTACATCAAACAATCCCATAAATCCTGATGCGGCATTTACAATTACGTTCATAAATTTCTCCTTTCATTCAGGCTTTCTTCTTGTTGACACCGTAGATCTTATCACCAATTCTGGTAAGGAGCCCCGGTTTCTCCAAGACTTCGCCTCCACTCATAATCGTGTTGTAATTGGAGGAAGCGTTTAACACTGCTCTGCGCAGAGATACTCCGATCGTTTCGCAGTCTTCTTTCCGAATCGTTCCAACATCAATTCCATTAAAGAAATCCCAGTCTTTAAACCTTGCGAACATCGTAAAGCCTCTCATAAAGCATCCGTCCAGAATAATGCCATTCTGATCGATTGCAAACATAACGATTGCGCCGGCATGGAAACCGCCTTTTGCTTTTCCAATGGCTACTCTTCCCATTTTTCGAAGCTTTGTATAATATTGATTAAAACTTTTCATCTGCACCATCTGCATCAGAAACTGCAGAATCAGGGCAGCCAAAAAACCTACTGCAACGATCATAAAATAAGACATTTTCTTCCTCCTTCTTTCATTATCTAAAAATATTATTTTCTTCTGTTATATACAGCAGCAATTCTTTATAGCTTTTCATAGACCGTATTTTATCGATTACTCCCACATCTTTTCCTATTGTAAGAATCTCATCATACAGTCTTACCAGCACCGTATCATCTTCCATGGTTTCCGGAATGCCAAGCAGGATCACCAGTTCGACATTTTCACACCCCTCTTCATGAGAAGGGCTTGGATATACTCCCAGGGCAAGGGTAAGTTTTGACAGCAGATTCTTTGTATGCGGAAACGCAATATGCTGATTGAGTATCATTGTGGAATACTGTTCTCTTTTCTCTACTCTGTCCGCGAATCCTTCGTCAAGTTCTCCCTGCTTCGTCAGTGTTTCTGCCATAAGACGAACGTTTTCATCATATGTATGTTCCGGATCCAGGAGAAAGAATCTTTTTTCATCCAGCAGATTCATAAACAGCGAATCAATTCCTCTCCTGATATTTCTTCCTGCATCTGACAGGTATTTTATATTCTCAAATTTCTTCTGGATATATTCCCTGTCAAACACTTCATCCATAAAAATTACCGGTGTTTTGGTATCCAGGTCCAGTTCTGTAGTCGTAACGATATAATCGAATGTATCTTTCTTATGTTCCGCAAAATTCCCATTGTAAAAAAACTCAAATTCCGGCTCCACATCAAAAATCTTTTTCAGCTGGTTCTCAATCAGTCTTCCGATGATTTTTCCGGATCCGCAGACGATCGCAATCCTGCATCTTTTTTCTTCCGGTTCCTGTTCAATCAGAAACACTCCAAAATAAGCTGCCAGAAACGCCATTTCATCTTCTGTGATCGTGATTCCTTCTCTTTTTTCAATGACTTCTTTTCCAATTTCCGCCATTTTATAAGCGACACTGTACTGATTCTTAAAGTCATCGATCATAGGATTATGAATATGCAGACCATATTTCAGCCGATTGATCATAAAGAAAATATGATATACGAAATCATCAAACAATTCATTGGCAATGACCGTTACATTCAGCTCTGAATGGATCCGGTCCAGCATTTCGATGATCATATCCGCGACATCTTCAGACACACTGATTTTTTGCTCAATCTCCCGCGTATTGGCAGGAGTCCTCATGCCGGCTACAGGGATACATAAAAAGATTCTCTCTTCTTTTGGTATCTTATATCCTTTCACCTCTTCGATCTCATTGAGGAATTCATCTACAATGCCATATGCCTGACTCTGATAAAGGTCCATATATTTCTCTTCCAGATGTTTGATCACATGTCCGCTTTCTATCCTTTGGATCATAACAACAAAAAACCGATAGAAAAATCCGAATCCCAGCGCATCCAGCGAAAATCTTTCCTGGAAACCGGTTAATTTTTCTCTTACTTCTGAGCCCAATGGAAAATTCAGATACAGCTGTTCATAAATATTCTCAAGAATAAATAAACGGATGTGCAATTCGTCTCCTATCAGCTTCAGTCCCGTATTCGCTTTCCCTTTGATCTTCAGCTGATATTTATCGATGATTTTTCGAAGCTTGTTCAAATCGCTGATGGCCGTTGTTCTCCCTACCTTCATTTCCTCTGACAGATCGTCCGTCAGATAAGGTTCTTTGGCGTTCATCAGCTGCCAGAACAAATATGCCATTCTTGTCTGCGGAGAATTAAAGAAATCTTTCTGCTGGAAAATTTTATTCCGTATTTCCATAAATCCCCTCTGATCAAATACGATCAGTTTACACTCTCCCTTATTCATGCTGATCAAGGCATACCCGCCCAGCAGGTAATTCAGCTCCTTTATATCATTACGAATCGTCTTAGCGGATACATTCAGCTTTCCGGCAATTTTATCAATGCTGCAAACAGACTGCATCTCAATATTTTTTAAAATGGATGATATCCTGTTTTCATCATTAAAAAGCTCCATCTCTATCCTTTCCATCCGCTTTTGTTTCTTTTATCCTCTTGTCTTTCCTCCAGCTACATTGATCGTAACTCCATGTACATAAGATGCACGGTCACTGGCAAGATAAACACACATATCTGCCACTTCTGATAATTTTCCTGATCTTCCAAGAGGTATTGTTGAAGTTTTTGAATATCCTGCTCTCAGATCGTCTACCGTGATTCCTCTTGTATAAGCCAGCGCAGATTCATAAGCAAGTGTCCGCAGTCCTGTTGCTTCCATAATTCCAGGCGCAACTCCTACGACACGGACTCCCTGTTTTCCAAGTTCCTTTGCCCATGATCTTGTCAGAGAATTCACTGCATTTTTTGTTGCTGCATAAACACTTTGTCCTTCAGATCCTTCCAGTCCGCTTTCAGAAGACATATTGATGATGACTCCGCTGCCTTTTTCTGCCAGGACTCTTCCAACTGACTGTGCGCAGAAGAAAACACCTTTTAAGTTTACGTTGCAAACTTTGTCCCATACAGCTTCGTCCAGTTCATACTGTCCTTTTGGATCTTTAGGATCTACCAGAAGCCTTGGAATGTTAATTCCGGCATTGTTTACCAGAACATCAATCGTTCCATAAGTTTCTTTTGTTTTTTCCACCATTGCCTCAACATCTGCCAATTTTGTTACATCTGTTCTGACATAGAGGAATTTTCCTTCTTCCGCTTTCATTTCCGGAGCTTCCGGAGCCATGTCTGAAATTACTACATTTGCTCCGACTTCCAGGAATTCCTGGGCAACCGCTTTGCCGATTCCGGATGCTCCTCCGGTAACGATAACAGTTTTTCCTTCAAGATTTAACCAAGATTCGCTCATTATAATCCTCCTTTTTAAACTGAGTATCTTTGCTTCATGAGTTCATTATAATGAGCGCTGAAATTAAATTTAATGTTGTCATTTTCCGCCGGCAAGAAATTTCATGAACTGTCTTAAAAATATGCTTCCGCTATTTTCTGCAGGCTGGACAAATAGTCCATTTTCTGTATGGATTCCATAGATTTGATATCGGTCTCTGCTGCCGTTTTACTGCCGTCTTTATATATGATTTTCCCGATGGTCTGTCCTTTTTTCACCGGAGCCGTCAGAGAATCAATCTTAATTTCTTTCTTCAGATTCCCGTCTTTTTGCTTGATTCTTGTTATTTTGGCCGTTATCTTCTCCGGATACACCACCGTATCTTTTTTACCTTTTTCAACCTTGATCGTTCCAATCTCTTCTGCGGTTGTAACATCCTCTACAACCTGGCAGCTGGCGAATCCGTAATCAAGAAGAGCTCCTGCATCTTTGATTCGTGATTTGGAATCACTGCTTGCCATGACCACCGCAATCAAATCCACATGATTTCTTGTCGCCGTCGCGCTCAGACAGAATTTTGCCGTGCTGGTGCTGCCGGTCTTCAATCCGGTACAGCCGTTGTACTGCCGAATCATCTTATTGGTATTGCTTAACTGAAATTCACTGGTTCCTTTTTTTGTTTTATGAGTAAAAGAATCCATCCAGATCTTCGTATATTGAAATACATCCGGATGCTTTACTGTCAGTTCTCTTGACATCAGGGCAATATCATAGGCTGTCGTTACATGTCCGTCTTCATCCAGACCACAGGCATTTTTAAAAACCGTATGTTTCATTCCCAGTTTTTTCGCTTCCTGATTCATCCTCTGAACAAAAGCATCTTCGCTTCCGGAAATATGTTCTGCCAGAGCAACGACCGCATCATTGGCGCTGGCAACAACTACGCATTTTATAAGAGTTTCCACATCCTGCTTTTCTCCCGGTTCCAAAAACACCTGCGATCCGCCCATGGATGCCGCATGATCACTGACCGTCACTTCATCCTTTAGGCTGAGTTTTCCTGCATCCAGCTCTTGAAAAATCAGCAGCAGCGACATAACTTTTGTCACACTTGCCGGAGGAAGCTCTTTATCCTTGTCTTTTTCATAAAGCAGTGTTTTGCTGCCTGCTTCCATAACAACTGCTGATTTTGCCGTTAAGTTTAAATCCGGAACTGCTGATGTCACTACCGCTTCCGGCTGATTCGCACAGACGGTATGTACTGCCGTGAAGCAAATGAAAATGACAGCTGCGAATAATCGCTTCATTTTTACACCTCAAATCTCTTATATTACAGTTTAATATGAGATTTTTGGTTTTATACATAAAAAAGAAGCTATCTTGAAGAAATTATTTTTTACTATTTTTATTATTAAGAAATTTTATTCCATATCAGAATTGTAACATATTTCCTTTTTCCCCACAAGACAAAAAAAGAAGAATCAATCTCTTGATCCTTCTTCAGTATCTTGGCCTCTTTCCCCAGCAGTTCGAAGATTTCATTTTTTTATATTCTTCATACGCTTCTTTTAAAATCTCCTTCTCATTCGGGAATTTCAATAAGTGGTAAGCCTCGTGAAATTTGTAGTACCCTGAGTCCACAAAAAATTCTTCTTTCTGCGGTCGGGAGTGATAATTATCAGACTCCATCAAATACCAGTGGACACTCTTTACAATCTGTTCATGAAACGAATAAAAAGAATATTCACTTTTCCCGACATATTTTACAATCCGTGCATCTGCGTCTGTCTCTTCCTTCACTTCCCGTAGAGCCGTTTCCTCGTGATTTTCTCCTTTCTCAACAGTACCTTTTGGAAGTACCCAGCCGTCATAACGATTCTTATAACTCTTATATAACAGCAAAATCTTCCCTCTAAATATTACGACACCCCCACAGCTCGTTGCCTCCGTCATAACAACCTCCTGTCTGCGGATTTTCTTTTCCCGTTCCGCATGTTGTGTGCCTTTCCTTGAAAATATTATACCTTGATTAAATCACGATTTCAACTCATAATAGTTCTTTTCCAAAAGTTGCGTCATCAGTCGAAAAATGAATGGAAAACTTTGTCCGCAATCGGAGCTGCCGTACTTCCTCCGGAACCTCCGTCTTCCACCAGAACACTGACAACGATTTTCTTTCCATCTTTTTCCGCGCATCCGATAAACCATGCATGGGAATCTTTGTTGTCATTATATTCCGCTGATCCGGTTTTTCCATAAACAGTATACTCTGAAGAATATGCCTTGGTTCCGGTTCCGCTGGCAACAACTTTTTTGAGCATCGTCTTTAATGTCTCACATTCACCTTTCTGAAGCGGCTGCGCCAGTTCTTCTGTTTCCGTTTCTTTGATTACACCGCCGTCTACATTTCTCACCTGATCCACCAGATACGGCTGCATCATCACTCCGTCATTGGCAATGGCACACATGACCATGGCATTCTGAAGCGGAGTCACCAGTGTTTTGCCCTGTCCAATGGCTGTCTGCGCCAGCTCATTGATTCCGGAATCTCCGTTGAATGTAAAACGGCTTGAAGTTGCCTGCAGATTGATCGGTATCTTGGAATTAAACATCAGGTCACCAGCAAGAGATGCCAGTTTATCCTTATCCAGCTTTTCCGCAATATGGACAAATGCCGTGTTGCAGGAATGTTCGATCGCTCCTGCCAGGTCGACAGTTCCGTGGACTGCGCCGCCATAACACTGGATATCCAGCGTTCCGATCGTCGTATGCCCTGTACAGTTATATGTGAAATCCTGATAGTCATCCGGATGCTCCCGCATATATTCCAGCGCTGTCACAACCTTAAAGGTGGAACCCGGCGGATACAGTCCCTGTGTGGCACGGTTTAACAGGAGGGAATCTTCGTCCGTATTTAACTCCTCCCAGTTCTCCGCTACCAGTCCCGGACGAAAATCCGGTTTTGAAACCATGGCATAGACTGCCCCGGTTTCCGGATCCATGGCAACAACCGCTCCTTTTTCTCCCTGAAGAGCATTATATGCCGCTGTCTGAACTTTTGTACTCAGCGTGGTATAGACATTGTCACCCTGGCTTTTTTCTCCTTTCAGACTGCTCGTAATCTGAGAAAGAAGATTCGCGTTGGATGTCAGCAGATCAAAATTGCATTTTGATTCCAGTCCGGCTTTTCCTTTATCATTATAACCTACCACATGGGCAAACATCCTGCCGTACGGGTAATCTCTTTCTTCTTCGCCATTTTCCGTGATCGTCTGCGCAAGGACATTGCCGTCACTGCTGATGATCTTTCCTCTGACTACATTTTTGGCCATCTCCTGGACTCTTCTGTTATGAGGATCTGTAATCACATCTTTGCTGTCCACAGCCACAAAATAAATGATATAACCGATCAGCACCAGAAACATTCCCACAAAGATATACGTAATCTGAAGAATCTGCCGATTGGCCTTTCTCTTTTTTTTCGGTCCTTCTTTAATGGAATCCTGAATTCTTTGAAGAATAGTCTTTTTCTCTGTATTTTCGTTTTTCTGCTTCTTCTTCCGCCTTAATACGCTCATGTTCCTCTTCCTCACTATCTGCTAACATATACAATCCCTGAATGATATTGATGATAATCAGCGTACTGACAACCGATGTGCCTCCATAACTCACCAGAGGAATCGTAACTCCTGTGGAAGGAATGAATTTCGTTACTCCTCCGATACTTAAAAACACCTGGAATAAAAAACATACGCCAAATCCCAGACACAGCAGCTTATTAAAAAGCTTCCTGCTCCTGGTTGAAATATCCATAAACAAAATGAAACAGCTGATCAGTACAAAAATCAGACAGATTCCGAAAATAACGCCAAATTCCTCACTGATCACAGAAAAAATAAAGTCAGATTCCCGAACCGGGATATCATTAGGACGTCCGTTTCCAAGTCCCATGCCAAACCAGCCTCCGGTTCCAATGGCAAAAAGAGACTGACATACCTGAAGTCCTCTGCCTTCAATCATGGAAAACGGATCTCTCCATACCGCCACCCTGACCTGCACATGGGAAAACAGATGGTACGCAATGACCGCCGCCAGAGATCCTGCTCCCAGGCCGCCAAACAAATAAATCGCTTTTGCCGTTGCCACATACAGCATCATCAGATATATCATAAAGTAAAGCAGAGCTCCTCCCAGATCTCGTTCCACTACCAGAACCATAACATACAAAGCTGCTACAATCGTTATCTTTACCAGATCCTTAAACTCTTTTGCTTTGCACAGCAGCGCAGCAGTAAAAAATACAAAAATAATCTTTACAAACTCCGACGGCTGAAATGCGAATCCGCCAATGCTGACCCAGTTATACGATCCATTCTTCTGTACTCCAATTACAAATACAGAGGAAAGAAGAACAAAACCGGCCGCCGCATACAGCCATCCCAGTTTATTCCAGATTGTGATCTTATGCATCATAAGCGGAATTACACTGGTCACCAGAACACTGACCGCCGCGATCGCGAACTGACGGATTGCCAGATCAAATGACAGCCTGGTCAGGATAACAAATCCCACACCCAGAAGAAAACATGTGTTATTGATCAGAAGCCGCGAACACTTCTTATAAATCCTTGGAAACAGGATCATCAGTATCTCGAAAAATACAATCTGTGCCGCAAAAAAAATCAATATTTTCAAATCAAATGTCTTTAAAAATAAAACCGCATTGCACAAAAAAAGGAAAATGAACATGTAGATTACCTGATTATCCAGCAAATCTCCCTGTCGTTCCTTATTCTTTGGACGAAACATCGTATAACAGGAAAAAGTGTAAATCAGACACATGATCAAAATCAGATATTTTGCAATGACTGTAATAATCTGTATCATACCACTACCTATAAGGCTCCCCGCCTAAAATGTCCTTTCGTATAATCTTTGACCGGAGCGTGGTCTTTGCCGTCCCACACTTCCTCTGCCGCCTTTAAAACCAACTCCGCCTCTTTCGGCGTTTCTTTTGTTAAATGGACCCTGTATGCTTTTGGACGCAGACGCCGGCAGACTGCCTCAATCTCTCCTCCAAGCCACAAAGGCTGCCCATTATAAATTTCATTGACACAGTCGCTGCAGCAGCTGTGCACAAAAAACTTCTTTCGATACCGGTCCTGGATCGTCATCCACTGCTCTCTGCCATCACACCGATGCAGATTCTCCTTTACACACTGAGCAGATACCATCAGCGGAAGATAGCCGTAGATCAGAAGGTCCGCGCTTTCAAGATTCAGTTCTTCCATCTCCTCAAGACTGCATTCTTCCGGATACGTCATACGGACATCCCCTCTGGCGTACTCCTTATATTCCATAACAGCCTTCCGATTATAGGCATACATCATATAATCCAGGATCATTTCCCCGCCGTATCCTGCTTCCAGGGCCCATCCATATTCTTCCAGATTCCGGATGATCAGACCGTCTATCTTTTCTGACAGAATCCAGCTTTTTGCCTGATCCAGCTCCTTGATCTGCTGTCTTCTTGCAATCTGAGGCAGCATAAGATAACATTTCCGCCCTGTCTCTCTGACCCTTCTCACAATGTGTTCCGGATCCGCTTCCTGTTTTAACTGCCGCCATGGCAGATAGATATCCTCAACTTTCGGATGGTTTAAAACCGTATCAAGAAGTTCCAGACTCTCCAGGGAAACACTAAACCGGGCTTCCCGATCCTTCGATGGTTTATCTTCCTGTACAGTATCCGGCTCCATCCGCCGGTATTGTCTCCGGTATCTTCCGGTCTTTTCTTCATCCATCCGTGAAAACGCTTCCCTGCGCAGCTTTTTCAGGACGGAACCCGGAACAAACGCCTGACCGCTTAATTCCACTTCCAGCTCCTGAAATTCGTAATGAGTCTCTCCCGTCTTTTCCAGCTGCCGCCGCACCTCATCTGCCCGGGCTCCGTGTTTTTTCGCTTCTTCGATCACCGGCCCTTCTGCACTGACAGAAATTTCACCATCCTCTATCCAGAGTTTAGCACATCTGCCGGGACAAAGTGTAACTTTTCCCTTAAGTTTTTCTTTCTTTTTCTGCTGAAGCATTCCATCAATCCTTGTGACCAGCTCCATGTTTCTGGTCCTCATGATTTTCATTCCCACAGAAAGCTTCTTCATCTTCTGTCCATTCAGTGTTACAAAATCACCCTTTTCCCAGTCAGACGGACTGGTCAGTTCGATATTTTCTTCATCTCGAGTCCGGATCTGCAGAACATCTCCTTTATGGATTTTTTCCATGGATGTAAATGATAATGTTCCCTTTTTTATGGACTGAATCTTCCCGATCAAAATTCCCTGATGATCCGGACGTTCCATGCTCATCATATCCCGTCCGTGATATCTGTTATAATAACCATCTGTAAAACCGCCGCGATTAAACAACTCCATCAGGATTTTTTTATCTTGCGGATCTACCTTATATTCTTTTCCGGACAAATACAGATCTACATATTTCCGGTAAATCCTCGTCACTTCTCCTACATACCTGGCGCCTTTCATCCTTCCTTCTATTTTAAGAGAATCCACTCCGTGATCCAGAATTTCCGGAAGCTGTTCGATCGTACACAGATCTTTCAGACTCAGAAGATATTTATTCTTCCCAGAATCTTTTCCATAAAAAGGAAGCCTGCAGGTTCCCGCACATCTTCCACGGTTTCCGCTTCTTCCGCCCAGCATGCTGCTCATAAAACATTGTCCGGAATAGCAGTAACAAAGAGCTCCATGCACAAAGCACTCAATGTCCATCTTTGCTGCCTCTTTGATCTCTCTGATCTCTTCCAGGGAAAGTTCTCTCGCCGGAACGACCCTTTTCGCTCCCATTCGTTTGACCAGTCTGGCACTGTTCACTCCTGTGACCGTCATCTGTGTACTGGCATGAATCTCCAGATCCGGAAAATGTTCTCTGACCATCCGAATGACTCCAGGATCCTGAATGATTACTGCGTCAAGCCCCTGCTCATAATAGGGAATCAGAAACTCAATAAGCTGTCTGCTCTCTGTTTCTTTCACCAGCGTGTTGATCGTAAGAAAAATCTTCTTTCCAAAAATATGAGCATAGTCAATCGCTTCACAAAGTTCTTCTTTTTTAAAATTTCCCGCATAGGCTCTGGCGCCAAACATCTCCCCGCCCAGATAAACTGCGTCAGCGCCATTTAAAACCGCTGCCCGCAGGCACTCCATGGATCCTGCCGGAGCCAGAACCTCAATCTCTCTTTTTTTCATCTTTCCTTTCCTTCCGGAGCCGGCACTCCGAAATGTTCATAGGCAGCCTTTGTCAGCATCCTTCCTCTCGGAGTTCTCTGAATCAGCCCATTTTGAATCAGATACGGCTCATATACATCTTCAATCGTTCCTGAATCCTCGCCTACTGCTGCCGCCAGAGTATCCAGACCTACAGGTTTTCCTTCGAATGTCTCCATCATGATCTTTAAAATCGACCGGTCTGTCTGATCCAGCCCCATCGTATCAACTTCCAGATGATTCAGGGCATCTACGGCTACTTCCTCTGTAATTTTCCCTTCATATTTCACCTGGGCAAAATCCCTTACTCTCTTTAACAGACGATTTGCAAGCCTTGGCGTTCCTCTGGACCGCCTGGCAATCTCCAGCGCTCCCTGGTCATCAATCTCAATTTCCAGCATTTTGGCTGAATTTTTGACAATCGTACTTAATTCTTCTTTTGTATAAAAATCAAGACGGTTTACCACCCCGAAACGATCCCTCAGCGGAGCCGTCAGCATCCCGGCCCTTGTAGTCGCTCCAACCAGAGTAAATCTCGGCAGTTCCAGCCGGATGGATCTTGCTGCCTGTCCTTTCCCGATCAGAATATCAATAGCATAATCCTCCATTGCAGGATAAAGAACCTCTTCTACCTGACGGTTCAGGCGGTGGATCTCATCAATAAACAAGACATCTCCTTCCTGAAGATTATTTAACAGCGCCGCGATCTCTCCCGGTTTTTCAATCGCAGGACCGCTGGTTACTTTTAGATGAACTCCCATCTCATTGGCAACGATTCCGGCCAGTGTCGTTTTCCCCAGCCCCGGAGGGCCATAAAACAATACATGATCCAATGATTCTCCTCTGTTCTTTGCCGCCTCGATAAAAATCTTCAAATTCTGTTTTACTTTCTCCTGTCCGATATAATCTGCAAGCCTCTGCGGCCGCAGATGATTCTCTATTGTTATCTCTTCTTCCAGTTCTGTAGAAATCACACGATCTATCATCTTTTTCCCCTATATCATAATGTTTTTTAATGCCTTCTTTAATAGCTCTTCCGGTTCATAAGACTGGGCATTTTCTACTTTCTTCACAGCAACAGCAGCCTCTGTCCTCGAATATCCCAGGCTTACCAGGCCTTCTATGGTCATAAGAACCGCGTCATTTTCTCCTTCTGAAAGACCTGCTGTCTGCGGTTTTGATCCATTGTCCTCAAATTCATCCAGCACAAGCTTATCTTTCAATTCCAGGATCAGCTTCCTTGCTCCTTTCGGTCCGAGTCCCGGAGCTGAGGAAATGGTCTTTACATCTTCACTCATCAGCGCAATCTTTAATTCATAAACAGTCAGAGTGGACAAAATAGAAAGACCGACTTTCGGCCCGATCCCGCTGACACTGATCAGCAGTTCAAACGCTTCCAGTTCTTCCTGTGTTCTGAAGCCAAAAAGACTGACGTCATCTTCTCTGACATGCATGTGGGTAAACACTTTCATCTCCTGGCCGATCTTTGGAAAACTTTCCATCCTCATTGGCATCATCATTCGGTATCCGATTCCCTGATTTTCCAAAACAATCCCTTTGGGATCTACACTGGCCAAAATTCCTTTTATATATGCAATCACTGTCTATCCTCCTTGATACGCCATTTGTCTGGTATTATAACACATATGTTCCTCTGATTCCTAGGGATTGCAAAAAAAATATGGAAAAGCTATAATAAAAACACATGTTCTGGAGGATATTTTATGAAAATGAGAATGGATGACTGTTTATTTTTTGATATTGAGACAACCGGACTCAGTGCAGATCTTTCTGCCATTACCATCATAGGCTGCTGTCCGTCTGACGGCGCCTGTGTCCAGTGGTTTAACGAAGATGGTTTTTCCCAGAAACAAATCCTTGCTGATTTTCTTTCCTTCTGCAAAGATTATAAAACCATCATAAGTTTCAACGGTGCGGCCTTTGATCTCCCGTTTCTGACTGCCAAAATCCGGGAATACGGATTTTCAGATTCTCTAAGTTCCAAAGAACATCTGGATCTGTACCAAAAGCTGCGCCGATACCGCCACCTTTTCCCGTTCCGCAGCTTCCGGCAGAAAAATTTTGAAGATTATCTTGGCATTAAGCGCAAAGACTCACTTTCCGGAAAAAAGGTCATTAAGGCTTACCAGTCCTGGCTGAAAACCGGTGACACTGCTTTAAAAGACCAGATTCTTCTTCATAACAAGGAAGACCTGACAGGACTCAGGGCTGTATTTCAGCTTCTCTGTTATCCTTCTCTGGAATCCGGCTCTTTCACAGTACAAAATGCAGAATTTGTTTCCTCCGGATTTACCGCCGGGCTTTCTCTGAGACATCCTTTTCCCGCAGCCGCTCATTTTGAAAAAGACGGCATGTCACTTCAGACTGAAAAGGACTCTGCCCGTTTTTCTGCCAAATTCGGAGAAGACATGACGCTTCGGCACTATTATCCAAATCCGAAAGATTATTACTATCTGCCAGAAGAAGATATCATTATCCCTAAATCCATGGGATCTTTTGTCGACCGAAAGGCCAGGATCCCCGCTTCTCCTTCCAGATGCTATTCAAAATTTAAACCGTCTCAGGATTTCCTTTATGATACACAGGCGCTGCAGTCTTTTCTGCACCACAGTATCATCTACCTTATGAATCCGGCCGATTAAATAGTTCTTTTACATACAGATACCGGCAGAAATCTCCTGCCGGTATTTTTTAACTGCTGCATCTTTGCTTCCCGATCTTTCGGATTGTCCGGTGTTTCTGTATCTGCTCTTTCAGCAAATCAACAGAACGATTCACCACCAGTTCCTCCGGAAAATTCATTTCTTCCAATAATACACTGACATGGTCAAAAACTCCCACTGCATCTGCAAAATGAGAATCTGTATTGGCAATCACCGGTACTTTCTTATCCTCACAGAACCTTAGCATTACCTGGAGATTATCCCAGGCTCCGACTCTGGAAGACAGGCAATCCAGCGAACTATTATTGATTTCCAGAAGTGTATGATTTTCTTTTGCTGCATCCACTATGGTTTCATAATCCACCGGGATCCTGGAATCATCCGGGTGGCTGATAATGTCAACCTGAGGATTTTCAATGGCTTTTACCAAAGCTTGTGTGTTCTGGGCAATGGTTCCAACTGTATAACACGGATCATGGATTCCTGCAATTCTGATATCCAGCGTCTTATCAATTATTTTTTCATCCAGGCTCAAAGTCCCGTCATAATCCAGTATGTTGATTTCCGCTCCCATCATGACTTCTACGCCGTACATTTTTCTTGGAATGATCTTCATATTATGAAAATACATGCTGTCGCATGTTCCCGGAATTCCCTTGGCATGCTCAGTAATTCCAATCAGTTCCAGCCCTCTCTCGGATGCCGCCTTTACCATTTCCGTAACTGTTGCGTAAGCATGTCCGCTGGCAATCGTATGGGTATGTACATCTAATTTAAATTCCATAGGTTTGCTTTCCTTTCTAAATCAAATTCTCTGTCTTCTTTTCTGTCCATCCATATTATACAGGTTTGAAAATAATTTCGAAAGTAAAATATTTCATAAGCCATGTGAAATATTTTATGGCTTTGCTCAGGATCCCGGGCAAATATGCCCAGTAACGTGGGGATGGAAGTCAGACAAGATCATGAAAACGTTTATCAGCAGACTTTTTCAGATGAAAAGGAACGAGTGGATGATGCTATAGAGATAAATGCAGCACAAATGCAAAACAGAAAAGAAAAAACCCACGTAAATACGCAGGTTTTCGGATGACTCCAACGGGAATCGAACCCGTGATTCGACCTTGAGAGGGTCGCGTCTTAACCGCTTGACCATGGAGCCTTTTTATTTGATAGAGGCGGCTGTTCCAGCCACCTCTATCTATTATCCTTATTTTTCGAAAAAAGTCAAGCTTTTTTTTGCATTTTATTTATTTTTTTATATATTCTCCAAAGCCTGCTTCAAATCATCAATAATATCTTCTGCATTTTCAATTCCGACACTGAAACGAATCAGATCAGGCTGAACGCCTGCTTCCATCAATTCCTGATCGTTCATCTGACGATGTGTATGACTTGCCGGATGAAGCACGCAGCTTCTTGCATCAGCTACATGTGTTACGATTGCGATCAGCTTCAGGCTGTCCATCATCTTGATGGATGCGTCTCTTCCGCCTTTCAATCCAAATGTGATAACTCCACAGGTACCGTTCGGAAGATATTTCTGCGCCAGTTCATAGTTTTTATCTCCCTCTAAAGCCGGGGAATGCACCCATGCAACTTTTTCGTGACCCTGAAGGAATTTTGCCACTTTCAGCGCATTCTCACAGTGCCGTGCCATACGGAGATGAAGAGTCTCAAGTCCGATATTCAGAAGGAAGGCATTTTCCGGAGACTGGATAGATCCCAGATCACGCATCAGCTGCGCAGTTGCTTTTGTAATATACGCTGCTTTTCCGAACTTCTGTGTATAAATAATTCCATGATATGTCTCATCCGGCTGTGTCAGGCAGGCGAACTTATCTCCCTGTGCTTCCCAGTCGAAATTTCCACTGTCTACAATTGCTCCTCCAACACAGGTAGCATGACCATCCATGTACTTTGTTGTAGAATGTGTCACGATATCAACACCCCACTCAAATGGACGGCAGTTAATCGGAGTCGCGAATGTATTGTCAACGATCATTGGTACTCCATGATCATGCGCAGCCTTTACAAATTTATCAAAATCCAGTACATCCAGAGACGGGTTTGAAATTGTCTCTCCAAATACCGCTTTTGTATTTTCCTGAAAAGCTTTATTTAATTCTTCTTCGCTTACATCCGGCTCTACAAAAGTTGCGTCAACTCCCATTTTACGGATTGTATGAGCAAATAAGTTGTAAGTTCCTCCATAAAGAGCAGAAGAACATACAATATGATCACCAGCTTCACAAATGTTCATGATCGCATAAAAATTCGCTGCCTGTCCGGAAGATGTAAGCATCGCTGCCACACCGCCTTCCATATCGCAAATTTTTGCAGCAACCGCGTCATTGGTCGGATTCTGGAGTCTCGTATAAAAATATCCGCTGTCTTCCAGATCAAACAGTCTTCCCATCTGATCGCTGGTATCATACTTGAAAGTAGTACTCTGATAAATCGGCAGAACTCTTGGTTCCCCTTTCTTTGGCGTCCATCCTGACTGGACACATTTTGTTTCCATTCTAAAGTCGCTCATTGTCTACCTCTTTTCTTTTATTATGATAATAACATCCTGTCATTTGCAAAATCTTCACCGCTGACTTCTTCGAATTTCTTCAGGAGATCCGGAACCTTCAGATTCTTCTTCTCCTGTCCGGAAACATCATAGATGACCCGGCCTTCATTCATCATAATCAGACGATTTCCGATATTAATTGCATCTTTCATATTATGTGTTACCATCAATGTTGTCAAGTTGTCTTTGGCAACAATCTTCTCTGTAAGATCCAAAACTTTCTTTGCTGTTTTAGGGTCCAGCGCTGCTGTATGCTCATCCAGAAGGAGCAGGCTCGGCTTTTTCAACGTTGCCATCAGCAGCGTCAGCGCCTGTCTCTGCCCTCCGGAAAGCAGACCTACTTTTGAGGTCATGCGCTCTTCCAGTCCCAGATCCAGCGTTGCCAGTTTCTCCTTGAACATCTTCTTCTCTTTCTTTGTAATGCCCCAGCTTAAGCCTCTTCTTTTCCCTCTTCGATATGCCATTGCCATATTTTCCTGAATTTCCATACCTGCTGCAGTTCCCATCATCGGATCCTGAAATACACGTCCCAGCATATACGCTCTTTTATATTCCGGCAGATCTGAAATATCTTTTCCATCCAGCAGGATCGTTCCCTGATCGATCGGATACACTCCGGCAATCATATTAAGCATCGTGGATTTTCCCGCACCGTTTCCGCCGATTACCGTAACAAAATCGCCCGGCTGCAGCTTCAAGTCTACTCCATTTAATGCTTTTTTCTCATTAATGGTTCCTTTATTGAATGTTTTATGAACATTTTTAATCTCTAACATTTCCTGATTCCCCTTTCTACGCCGGTGTCCTTCTCTGGGAATACTTTGCTTTCAGCGCCGGAATTCCCAGTGCGATTGCCACGATGATTGCTGTGAACAGTTTCATATCGTCTGTGCTTAATCCGAAATGGAGCACTAAAGATATGATCATGCGGTATACAATAGAACCACCGATCAAAGATGCAAGGATATATGCGAAATTAAACCGCTTTCCGAAAATCACTTCACCTATAACAATGGAAGCCAGACCGATTACAATTGATCCTGTTCCCATTTTAATATCTCCATATCCCTGATTCTGCGCAACCAAAGCTCCGGAAAGTGAGATCAGTCCATTTGAAATGACCAGTCCCAGCACTTTGGCAGTGTCTGTATTTCCTCCCAGGGCTCTTACCATAAACTCATTATTTCCGGTAGCGCGGACAGCACTTCCGATTTCTGTTCCAAAAAACCAGTACAAAGCTGCAATCACGATGATTCCAATCACCAGACCAACCACTAAAGTTGCCAGCGTCTGATCCAGCCCAAGAGAATAAATCATCTTGGTAAATACCGTATCTTCTCCCAGAAGAGAAATGTTTGGCCCTCCCATGATCCTGATGTTCACAGACCATAATGCGATCATTGTCAGGATACCTGCCAGAATCGCCGGAATCATAAGCCTCGTATGCAGAATTCCTGTCACGGCTCCGGCAATCATACCTGCTGCCAGCGCCATTAAAAGTGTCAGAAACGGATCGACTCCTCTTGTAATAAATACTGCGCTGATACATCCTCCCAAAGCGAATGTTCCATCGCAGGAAAGATCCGCGATATCCAGAATCCTAAATGTAATATATACGCCCAGTGCCATAATTCCCCACAGTGTTCCCTGGGCAAGCGCACTGTAAAGATTTGTTATTAAAGTCATATTTCCACCTCATTTTTAACGAACATAAAAGTGTCTTCTTAATAAATAAGAAGACACTTTCTTCATCATTCATTTATATTCTTACTGCTTATTCTGCTGTCTTCTGGGTCGTTACCATCTTGGCTTCTTTTTTAAGATTGTCCGGAATTGTGATTCCCAGTTCTTTTGCCGTATCTTCGTTGATGATAAGATCCGCATTTTCCTGATATTCGATCGGCATATCTTTCGGTTCTGCCTCCCCTTTCAGAATCTTCACCGCCTGTGCTGCCGTCTGTTTTCCTAATTTATAATAGTTGATTCCGTATGTAGCAAGTCCGCCGCCCTGGCACATACCTTCTTCTCCAACGATCAATGGAAGCTTTGCCTCATTGGCTACCATGGACACCGTATTGATTCCTGCCGCGATCATGTTGTCTGTCGGTGAATAGATCGCATCTACTTTTCCTTTCAGGGATTCTACAACCTGGCGGATCTCACTTGACTCAGAGACAGTTGCATCAACTGTATCCAGACCGAGTTTCTTCGCTGCTTTTTTCGCCAGATCTACCTGGAATTTTGAGTTAGCCTCTGCAGAACAATAAAGCATCGCAACCTTCTTGGCATCCGGAACCAGTTCTTTTAATAGATTCATCTGCTTCGCTACCGGAGTCAGATCAGAAGTTCCTGATACATTGGTCCCCGGCTTCTCGTTGGATTTTACCAGCTTTGCATCTGCCGGATCCGTTACCGCAGTCACAAGAATCGGAATATCCTTTGACTCATTGGCCATCGCCTGCGCTGCCGGCGTTGCAATCGCAAGAACCAGATCGCATTTATCTGTCACAAACTGCTGAGCAATCGTCTGACAGTTTGACTGCTCATTCTGAGCGTTTTTATATTCAATTTCGATATTATCCCCATCTTTATATCCTGCTTCTTCCAGTCCGTCTTTGAATCCTTTATATGCAGAATCCAGCGCGTCATGTTCAACAAGCTGAACAACTCCTATCTTCTTTTTCCCATCTGCGCTGTCATCTCCCCCGGAACACCCTGTCAGTGTGGATGCAGCCATTATCGCAGCCAGTCCGATCGCTGCCAACTTCTTCAATCTCATAACTTTTCCTCCTCTTACACGTTAATGCTTCAACGCTTTTATGTGCTAAATTATAACACCCTGCTATACAGAGTGTCAAGGCATCTTCACAGAAAATACTGGTTTAAAATATCCTGTATTTTTCATAAAAAACAGTTGACATACAGAGCTTCTCATGGTAAAGTAAATAACGGTCTTGCTGCTGTGGCACAGGAGGTAGCGCACCTCATTGGTAGTGAGGAGGTCACGGGTTCAACTCCCGTCAGCAGCTTTTTTAAAAACGCTTGAAAATGACGTATTTAAGCCATTTTCCGAGATACCAGATGCAATTTAAGATGATTACTTGTGATTACCTTTTTATAATATTGAGGTATTCCACAGGTAATTATTTTTTATTTTTGTCAGACAAAAACCGAGCGATTCTCGTATGGAAATCACTCGGTTTTATCTTTTTCTCTGAAAACTCTCAGATTTTTACATAAAATTCTTTAAAATCGTTTAATCGCAGGCAGCCCAGATTCTTTCCATAAGCCGCTCCACAGTCAATTCCGATTCTGTGGTTCCAGAAAGCCATCTGAAATCTGCTGCATCTTTCCCTCTGATCCGCCGGAAGAGTATCCGCATACCGAAGCATTGCCCCGGTCGGAGTATGACCAAAAATAATATAATACGGCGGAACCACCGGAGAATTAAAAAATTCCGCCCGGATCCATAATGCTTCTTCTTCATCAATATCACGGCAGTTTTCTTCCATGGTTCCTTCTTTTACAGAAAGGCCTGCATGAATCAGAAGATAGTCTATACCCCCTACAGAAACTACGCGGTACAAAGGCAGATTTCGAACGTAATCCAGACACGCAAGGCGGTCTTCTCTGGACAAACTTCGGAGGCTGTTAAGAGTCGTTCCGCCTCCATTAAACATCCATGTGCCGATCCACATCTCTTCCGCTGGGTATCTGGTTGATTTCAGCATCATATCCTCATGATTTCCCATGATCATTTTCATATTGGGCTGCCTGCGGATATATTCAAGCAGGGAAATTCCATCCGGACCGCGGTCGATCACATCCCCTAAAATGTACATGATATCCGCCTCCGAAAACTTTATTTTTTTCAGCATCCGGAAAAAAGCTTTCCCCTGACCATGCAGATCAGATATAACATAAATATTTTCCATACGATCCCGCCTTTCTTTCTTCAGGAATCCTGACTTAATTTTCTGCGGATTCTCTGAATTGCATTATCGATCGACTTATTTGTCTTTCCCAGTTTCCCCGCAATCTCTGTATAGTCCTCTCCTTTCAGATATTGTTCCATCACCTGTTTTTCAAATCTGCTCAGCTTCTGATCCATTTCTCTGTAGTAATCCTGGATTGCTTCTTTCTGGAGCATCAGCTCCTCCGGATTTTCAACCGGATCTCCAAGAGCGCTGTTTAAATTCTCTGTTTCTCTGTCTCCCGTTTCACCAAAAATCGAAATATAATGATTCAAAGGACTGTGTTTTTTTCGATTGGAGGCAGTTACCGTTGTATAAATCTGACGCCGGACACACAATACCGCAAAAGTTGAAAAAGCAGTGTCTTCTTCTTCCCGATAACTTTGTATTGCCTTAAAAAGACCGATCATTCCTTCCTGAATCAAATCTTCTTCATCACCTCCGGCCAGAAAAAATTTTCTGGCTTCTGTGCGAACCAGTCCCCGGTACTTTTCCAGAAGTTTCTCCATGGCATCATCGTCTCCCTGGCGGATCCGCCGAAGGAGACAACGATCGGAGCATTCTTTTTTTCTGCTCATATGTTCTATTTTTTCATCCGCTGTCTTACAATCTCAAACGCAAGCACTCCTGCCGCAACTGAGGCATTCAGCGAATCGATATCCCCTTTCATAGGAATTGACGCAGTAAAATCGCAATGTTCTTTTACCAGACGGCTTACGCCCGTTCCTTCGTTTCCTATCACCAGACCAATGGATCCTGTAAGATTCTGATCGTACATCACTTCTCCATCCATATCCGCACAGACAAACCACATGCCTTTTTCCTTCAGTTCTTCCATGGTTCTGGCAAGATTCGTTACTTTTGCCACCGGTGTATAATGAATGGCTCCGGCAGACGTCTTCGCCACCGTAGGAGTCAGTCCTGCCGCACGGTTTTTCGGAATGATAACTCCATGAGCGCCTGCAAGATTCGCTGTCCGGATAATTGCTCCCAGATTGTGAGGATCTTCAATTCCATCCAGCAGAATGAAAAATGGAGCTTCTCCCTTTTCTTCTGCCTTATCAAACATATCCTGAATCTCTGCGTATTCATATGCCGCTGCCATGGCAACAACTCCCTGATGCTGCTCACTGGTCAGATGATTTAAGCGTTCTTTATCAACAAATTTCAGGATCGCATCCGTCTTTTTTGCTTCTCTTATGATCGTGCGGATCGGACCGTCTTTGCATCCATCCAAAATAAAAATCTTATCGATTGGTTTTTTCGCCCGGAGCGCTTCTATTACCGCATTCCGGCCTGCTATTAAATCTTCCCTATGTTTCATTGTCTTCTCCTGCTCCAAGACCCGTTCCGATCAGACGGACGGCTCTCTCCATTTCTCCATTTAAATATAAATAACCGATCAGGGCTTCTACTCCTGTCGCCTTTCGATAATCGATAACCGTAGCGTGTTTTGCAACCGTTGCAGATTTGGCGTTCCTTCCCCTTTTATAGACAGCCATTTCTGTCTCCGTCAAAAGAGGCTCTATCTTTTCAAAAACTTCCGCCTGCGCAGCGGCTTTTACCATACTGCTTGATTTTTTATGATATTTGTTTACACTCATATTTCCTTCTGACAATACGATCGTGCGGACTACCATTTCATACACCGCGTCTCCAATATAAGCAAGCCCCAGCGGTGAATATGATTTCGGATCCAATCCAGGCAGATTAAGTTCCTTTTTTATATATTGTACTACGCTCTGCTCCATTTTACACCTTCTCTGGTATCTTTTAATATGATTCCCTGCTCCAGCAGCTGATCACGGATCTCGTCTGCACGGGCATAGTTTTTCTCTTTTCTGGCCTGATTTCTTTCTTCGATCAGCGCTTCAATTTCCTTATCCAGGATCTCTTCCCTGCGTTTTGTCTCAATTCCAAGAACCCCGCATAATGTCTCAAATACTTTTAATACCTCTCCGGCATATGCTGCTCCGGCATCCTTAACTGTAGAATTGGATACGCGGACGATTTCAAAAATAGCAGAAACCGCATCTGCTGTATTAAAATCATCTTCCATGGCATCTTCAAATTTTTTCACCAGCCGGTTCACTTCTTCCAGATGTCCCTTTTCTTCTTCAGAAATTTCTCTGCCCATGTCTTTTTGTGACATTTCACGGCACAGATCCACTGCTGTCAGTATTCTCTCAAGACCTGTTTTTGCACTTTCCACCAGAGTATCACTGAAATTAAGAGGTGTACGGTAGTGAGCGCTCAGCATGAAGAATCGAATCACCTGCAGAGGATATTTTTCACTGATTTCCCGGACTGTAAAGAAGTTTCCCGCGGATTTGGACATTTTTTTATTATCAATATTCAAAAATCCATTATGCATCCAGTAATTTGCAAACGGTTCATCGTTGCATGCCTCACTCTGGGCAATCTCATTTTCGTGATGCGGAAAGATCAGGTCTTCTCCCCCTGCATGGATATCAATAGTATCTCCAATGTACTTCTTGGACATTTCAGAGCATTCAATATGCCATCCAGGACGTCCTTCTCCCCATGGAGAATCCCAGGCGATCTCTCCTTCTTTCTTCGGCTTCCATAAAACGAAATCCAGAGGATCTTTCTTTCCTTCTTCTCCTGTCACTTTGATTTCCCGATGTCCGGCTTCCAGATCATCAATATTTTTCTTAGATAATTTCCCATAATCTTTAAAAGAACGGGTCTTAAAATAAACGGTTCCGTCTACTTCATACGCATGTCCTTTTTCAATCAGAGTCTGAATCATACGAATCATTCCGTCAATTTCTTCCGTTGCTCTTGGCTGATGAGTGGCTGGTTTAATGTTCAGCCCTTCCATATCTTTTTTGCATTCTTTGATATAACGCTCTGCAATTTCCATAGCAGATACGCCTTCCTCATTGGCCTTTTTGATAATCTTGTCATCTACATCGGTAAAATTAGAAACATAGTTTACATCATATCCTTTGTATTCAAAATATCTGCGGACTGTATCAAAAATAATCATTGGTCTCGCATTTCCAATATGGATATAATTGTATACAGTCGGCCCGCACACGTACATTCCCACTTTCCCGGGATGAACCGGCACAAATTCTTCTTTCTTTCTTGTCAGAGTATTATAAATTTTCATTGTCTTCTTTTTCCTTTCTCTGTTTTTCATTTTTCAGGCAGTGATCGATAAATGTCTGCAGTGCCTGACGAAGTTCTGCATTTTCCTTCGCGAGTTTTTCAATATCCATTTCCACCGGATCCGGAAGATCGATCTGATTCAGATCAAAACTCTGAATCTGGTGAACTCTCTCACCATCTCTCTTGATCACTTTTCCCGGTACTCCGACCACCGTAGAATTTGGCGGAACGTCTTTTACCACAACGCTCCCTGCTCCAATCTTGGAATTTTCTCCTATGGTAATGGAACCCAGTACTTTTGCGCCGGAACTTACCATAACATTATCCTCAATGGTTGGATGACGTTTTCCGGTTTCATGACCGGTTCCTCCAAGAGTGACTCCCTGATACAGCGTTACATTGTTTCCGATGATCGTCGTCTCTCCGATTACAACACCATGTCCATGGTCAATAAAAAATCCCTCACCAATCTGCGCTCCAGGATGTATCTCAATCCCTGTTTTCCGCGCCATCCACTGGGATATTTTTCTCGCTATGTAAAAATGTCCTTTTTTATATAATTTATGTGCAATACGATACCAGTAAAGCGCTTTTACATACGGATATAAAAATACTTCCCGTTCTTCTTTTAACGCCGGGTCGCGCATTTTAATCGTATCATATTGACTCTTCGCAAATTTTCGAAAACCCATCGTCTTACCTCTCAGTCTGCCATATAATAAGGAAGCGGACAATTCCGCTTCTTTGCCTCCGCCACAGTGCGGTTCCTCGCGGATCATTTTTATTCTATAGGAAACTGCTCTCCTGTGAAATAAAAAAACTCCGTCTCAAAAAAAGAGACGAAGTATTCCGCGGTTCCACTCTTCTTAGAAGCCTTTTTAAGACTTCCGCTCATTCTCCGTTAACGCCGGCTACGTACAGGACTACTGTTCCTTCGTCCTGTCTGCTCCCAGATGCATTCCCATCTTCTTTCCTAAAGACTGCTTTCAGCCGGTGACAGTCTCTCTCTGATAGTTCCAAATATGGTACTCCTTCTGTTCCCTGCATTTATCTATGTTTAGTTTATGCTTTTTCTCAAAAAATGTCAACAGATTTTTTCAGGGCGGATCTTGCTCTTGCTCCTGCGATCACCGCAATCACAATCTTTACCGCATCTCCCGGAAGATATGGGATCACTCCGATCCACAGCCCCTGGACAAACTTCAGATTCATCTGAACACACAGCCAGGCGGTGCCAAATCCGTAAGTCACTATAGTTCCTAACACCATTCCAAAGGCGCTGATCCAAAGGTTTCCATCAGACCGCTCTACAAACCACCCGCTGATTAAAGCCAGAAAGAGAAAGCCTATCAGATAGCCGCCTGTCGGTCCTGCCAGCTTTGCCGCTCCTCCTGTAAACGCAGAAAACACAGGCAGCCCTGCTGCTCCCAGAAGCATATAGATCAGATAGCTGACTGCCGCCTTTCTCTTTCCCGCTGTCATAACAATAAAATAAAGAGCCAGGTTTGTAAAAGAAATCGGTACTGGCGTTCCCGGTATTGTAATGGACAATGGCCCCAGGACGCAGATCACCGCCGCCATCAGCCCGATGATTGTAATATCTTTTGTTTTCATCATTTCCTCCTGTTGTTTGTTTTTTTACACTATACCCGTTTTGCTCCCTATTGTCAACAACAACATTTTATAAGTTGACAATTTATTAAAAAAAGAATCCTGCGGCTGCAGGATTCACAGCTGCTCTTATGCCAGAACCTGTTTTTTATTCTTCGTTTTCTTCCTCTTCTTCATCCAGGATGCCTAGCTCTCTGATACGTTCCTCAATTTTTTTCAAGGATTCCTCATAAGAACCTTTTGACTCTTTTTCTGTTTCTTTTTCTTCATCCATACGATCCAGCAGTTCATCAATATCCCTGCTGTATGGATTGGTGTCTGTCTTTTTAGTTAATAATCCCATTGATATCTCCTTCTTTCACTTCTCGAATCACTCTGCATGGATTACCTGCCGCAATGACATTATCCGGTATATCTTTTGTAACAACACTTCCTGCGCCAATCGTCACATTACTGCCTACGGTCACGCCAGGCATGATCGTTGCATTCCCTCCGATCCAGACATTATCTCCGATCACGACCGGCAAAGCCCATTCATATCCCAGATTTCTCCTTCTTACATCTGTCGGATGCTGCGCCGTATAAATTCCTACATTCGGCGCAATATACACATTATCACCGATGGTGACCTGCCCTCCATCCAGAATCGTAACATTAAAATTAGAGAAAAAATTCTTCCCAATCGAAATTCGGTAGCCATAATTGCAGTAAAACGGCGTTTCAATATGAGCTTTCTCTCCGACTTTTCCAAGCAGCCTGCCCATCAGATTCTTTCTGTCTTCCTCCCGGTCAGGATGTGTCTGATTGTATTCTCTGGTAATCCCCTTTGCATAATTGCGCTCTGCTATTAAATGTTCATCGTCTGCCCGGTATAAGATCCCCATATACATCTTTTGTTTTTCTGTCATTCCTCTGCCTCCATCATAGACCTTTTACGATATACATCCATATTTTGAGTTTATTATATCATAAAATCTTCTCTCACAAGAAAGAAGTTTGACTTTCTCATCAAAAGAATGTAGGATGAAAGTAACATTCAGATTATAAGGAGGTAAGAAGTGTGAACAAAACTTATACAATTCTGTTAAATTCTATTAATAAGGTAAAAGATTTCGCCAATATGATCAATCGGTTTGAATGTGACGCCGATCTGGCTTCCGGCAGATATATCATCGACGCCAAATCTATCATGGGAATCTTCAGCCTGGATCTGCAGAATCCATTAACCCTTACCGTCTACGAAAACAATGATATTGAACAGCTTGAAACATCTTTACAGCCTTTTCTTTACAAAGAATCTTAATCAAACGGCTCCGGCAGATAATATACCGGAGCCGTTTTTACTGCTGTCAGTTCTTTCTGGAGCAGTACTTTTCTTTTCTATTTCAGCCATTTTCTTGTAACCGCTTTTAACAGCTGGATCACCGGCAGATTCAACAGTGCCAGTCCATAAACCATCATCAGCTGGCTGAACTGCAGTGTCTGTACCTTAAATATATCGTGCAGTCCAGGTATCATAACAACCGCAGTGATCAAAACCAGGCCGATCAGGAAAGCTCCAGCCAGATAAACATTATTGAAAAATCGGTTTGTAAAAATAACCGGTGAATTTGATTTGCTGTTGTAGCCATGTACCAGCCGTGAAGTACAAAGGGTAGCAAATGCCATTGTCTGAGCCAGCAGCGTATTATGACTGCTTCCATATCCGAGCATATATGCCGTCATCGTCATAAATGCGATTACCAGGCCTTCCGTTCCGATTCTGATCAGAAAATCTTTTGTGAGGATAGACTCATTCATCGGACGCGGCTTACGTTCCATTACCTTCTTTGTATGAGGTTCCAGACCAAGTGCGATCGCAGGAAGACTGTCTGTCAAAAGATTGATAAACAGCAGATGCACCGGCGCAAACGGCACCGGAAGCGCCCGGACAGACGCATACAGAACTGCCAGAATTCCGCCAAAGTTTCCAGACAGCAAAAACTGAATGGAATGTTTGATATTTTCATAAACATTTCGTCCATTTTCCACCGCTTTGATGATCGTTGCAAAGTTATCATCGGTCAGCACCATAGAGGATGCATCCTTGGATACTTCTGTCCCCGTGATTCCCATGGCAACACCAATGTCCGCCTGTTTTAAGGCAGGAGCGTCATTGACTCCATCTCCGGTCATGGCAACGATATTTCCTTTTTCCTGCCATGCCTTCACGATCCGGATCTTATGTTCCGGTGATACTCTGGCGTAAACGGAAATGTTCTCCACAAAATCCTGAAGTTCTTCATCTGACAAAGCATCAATCTCCATTCCCTCGCATGCTTCTTTTTCGTCTTTCAGGATTCCGATTCTCTTCGCGATTGCAGCCGCCGTGACTTTGTGATCTCCCGTGATCATCACAGGCTTCATGCCTGCTTTTATACATTCCTCAACCGCCATGCGGGATTCTTCTCTCGGAGGATCCATCATGGAAATTAATCCAAGGAAAATATAATCCTTCTCGTCTTCCGGAGAAATTTCCTCGACTCCATCCATCTTCTTATAAGCAAATGCCAGAACACGCAGTCCATTTTCTGAAAAGAACTGGTTCTGTTTTTCAATTTCTTCTCTGTCTTCTTCTGTAAACGGACAGACTTTTCCGTCTTTCTGAATTCCCGTCACACGATCCAGAAGAACATCGATTGCTCCTTTTGTAATCATCGTCCTTCCAGAATCAAGATCATGAAGCGTTGACATCAGTTTACGATCACTGTCAAACGGAACCTCTGAGATTCTCGGATATTTTTCTCTGATCTCATCTGCTGAAACCTGCATCTTATTTCCCATATGAATCAGAGCAGTCTCTGTCGGATCTCCAAAATCTTTTCCGTCCAAGACTTTTGCGTCAGAACACAATATACTTGCTGTTAAAAGCTGATTCTGCGCAGAATTTTCTTTCTTTAAAACATCTGCGGAATAACATTTATTTTCTACATAATAATGCTCAACTGTCATTTTGTTCTGTGTCAGAGTTCCCGTCTTGTCAGAACAAATGACTGATACACTTCCAAGCCCCTCTACCGCCTGAAGTTTACGAATGATTGCCCCTTCTTTTGCCATCTTTCTCGTTCCAAAGGAAAGAACAATGGTTACAATGGAGCTTAAAGCTTCAGGAATCGCGGCTACTGCCAGCGCAACCGCAAACATAAAAGCATCTCCGATCGGTTTCTCCTGCCATACATTGATTCCGAATAAAACAGCACAGAACACAATGATAATAATAGATAATTTCTGTCCAAACTGATCCAGGTTGACCTGAAGCGGTGTCTTCTTTTCAGATGTATTTTTAAGCAGAGACGCAATTTTTCCAACCTCTGTTTTCATTCCAACAGCCGTTACCAGGAAAGATCCTCTTCCGTAAGTTACAAAACTTCCGGAAAACACCATATTCTTCTGGTCTCCCAGCGGCACCTTGTCCTCCAGGATCGTCTCCTCTTTTTCCACTGCCAGACTTTCTCCTGTCAGCGCGCTTTCATCTACTTTCATGCTGGCGCTCTCAAGGATACGTCCATCCGCCGGAATCTGATCTCCGGCTTCCAGGATGACTTCATCACCTACTGTTACCTCTCTGGATGGAATTTTTGCAATCTGCCCATTTCTTAAAACCTTTGCCATCGGGGAAGACAGCTGTTTTAAGCTGGCCAGAGACTGCTCTGCCTTCACAGTCTGCACTGTTCCCAGAATAGCGTTAATCGTAATTACGATCAAAATAACGGCAGCACTCTCCACATCTCCTAAAAATCCCGAAATGATGGCTGCGCAGATCAAAATAATAACCAGGAAATCCTTGTACTGCTCCAGAAATATCTGCAGAGTACTCTTTTTCTTTCCTTCTGTCAGCTCATTCATTCCATATTCTTTCTGATGTTCTGCCACCTGCTGATCTGTCAGCGGTTTCATCGAACCATTGACCTGTTTCCGAACTTCCGTTACGGACTGATGGTAAAATTCTTTCATAATCATTCTCCCTTTCTGAATCTGGAATTAAGTCTCTCCAATTGTCCATAGTTATAAGATAGACAAAAAAAGAGACTTTTATTGCATACAAATCAGCTGCTGCAATAAAAGTCTCGCTGTTTCATTACGATACGGGCAGTCTCCTGCCGAGATTGACGACATCGCAAACGCTTCGCGCCAGCTACTCCCTTTTATTTATTACATAATATCCAATGAGCTCTCATTTGTCAATTCTTTTTTTCCTTATATACGCAAATACTGTCTTTTTCTCCTTTTGCCTGATACAGCGCAGCATCCGCATACTCAAGGATTTTTTTCGGCTTCACCCCTTCCTGAGCCGCTGCGATTCCAATACTGACAGAAACCTGAAGCTTTCCGCCTCCGATTCCTTTTATTTCTCTTTTCAGTTCACTGCATATCTTTTTGATCTGTTTCAGGTCTGTTTCTTTAAAATACAGACAGAACTCATCTCCGCCAAACCGAAACCCCGTGAAAATATCTTCATGGCTGCGCAGGATATCCCCTGTTTTCTCCAGGAACAAATCTCCGGACAAATGTCCGTACCGATCATTGATGCCTTTAAAATCATCGATGTCCATAATCGCCAAAACATACGAACGGAATTCTTCCTGATCTACAATCTTGTCAAACAGCAGCTGCAGCGCCAGACGGTTTCTGATCCTCGTCAGGCTGTCTTCCATCAATTCCTGTTTTAAAAGGATCCGTTCCTGCTCTTTTCTGATCCGGATTTCCCTTTTCTTCTTTTCAAACCAGATAATAATCAGGCTGATCAGATAAGCCGATCCTGCCAGGAGCATTCCGACAATAAAATCTGCTCTGGATTCCGGCTGCTGTTTTACTTCTACCGCATATCCGTTCCAGTGTCCATACAGAAAAATAATAAACTCCAGGATTCCGGAAACAGCAGCTGTACATGTTACCAGCGCATATTCTCCATAAATCGTTGTGGTCAGGATTGGAATGATTGGCAGAACATATAAGGAAATGAAATTCCCATGTACAAACATCAGAACCGCGCATACCAGCGACAGAAAAATCGATATAATATATTTCTTTGCCGCTTCAGAGCAGCGTGCCAGCATCATCATGGAAATGATAAAAATCCCGAAATTGATTCCGCTTGGAAAAAATACATACTTTTTAAAATACCGTTCCGTCGTACAGTTTACCAGACGATAATGATCCATGATAAAAAACATTCCTATTTCAATCATGGCAGCACATAAAATCAGCAGAATGCCGATTCCCAGATGAAGCTGTTTCCACTTCATTTCCAGTTCTTCATATTCCATTTCGTGTGTCTTCTTTTTCTTAAACATTTCTTAATTTTTCCTGTAAAAATAAAAACAACCCGGCATCATGTGATCCAGGTTGATAGTATCTATTTAATTATTTATAATGAGCGTGCGGGGATTCGAACCCCGGACAACTTGATTAAAAGTCAAGTGCTCTACCACCTGAGCTACACACCCTGATAAAATTAAACTGGGCTAGCTGGATTCGAACCAGCGAATGCAGCAGTCAAAGTGCTGTGCCTTACCCCTTGGCGATAGCCCAATGCATAGAAAAATCTATATAACAAAAAGGTGGGTAATGGGATTCGAACCCACGGCCTCCAGAGCCACAATCTGGCGCGCTAACCAGCTGCGCTATACCCACCATAACCACAGACTGACAGACTTCCTGTCATATATCGTTCTTACAGAACAAAACGAGCCTGAAGGGATTCGAACCCCCGACCCACGGCTTAGAAGGCCGTTGCTCTATCCAGCTGAGCTACAGACTCAAAAAGCGGGTGATGGGAATCGAACCCACGTGATCAGCTTGGAAGGCTGGAGTTCTACCATTGAACTACACCCGCTTAAATCGGGGTGACAGGATTCGAACCTGCGACCTCTTGATCCCAAATCAAGCGCTCTAGCCAAGCTGAGCCACACC
>NZ_BLYI01000005.1 GCF_016586355.1 Anaerostipes butyraticus | reverse complement strand
GTCTGAGGACATTCGCCACATGAGCGAGGACGATCTTCTGGATATGGATTATTTCCTGAACGAAGATGTTGAGTTTGACGATGAATTCGGAGAAGAAGGTTTTTATCTTTTCTGACCCACATCGTCTCTTTGTCATCCCCAAACACATGTTTATCTAACATACGTTCGATAGACATGTGTTTCTTTTATGCTGTTATAAAAACGGAATTTCCTATAAAACTTTCATGCCGTGGCCACTTGGCACCACCATCAATGAAACATAGCTATAACTTTTCAGTTACTTGCCATGGTTTCAGGTGTATACTAAAGATAACGGCAAAGTTCGATTTTTATTTGAGCCAACAGCT
>NZ_BLYI01000004.1 GCF_016586355.1 Anaerostipes butyraticus | reverse complement strand
GATACAGCTTACGATCGATCTTACGATGTCTGGCATACAGACCGCCATACCGGATCATCTTAAAATGCTTTTCCGGGATGTGGCGGATGAGGCGTTTTATGAAGTCCATGACAGGTAAAGTCTCCTCTATATATTTATCATCTTCATGACGGTGATAGTGGAAAGAGACCGTATCACCGTCATAGTGATCGATCCTGGAAGCAGCGATGACAGGCCTGCCAAGATAACGGCCAATATACCTGGCGACTATTTTTGGGTTACAGAGATTAGGTTTCGCATAGACATAGAAACCATGCACATGTTCGCTGTAACATTTGGCTTTGACTTTTTTAAAAGAAGGGCCGATCCTGACTTCCAGTTCATTGAGGAGAGCGGTGCGGAAAGCACTGCGGAGATAGTCATAGTTAA
>NZ_BLYI01000003.1 GCF_016586355.1 Anaerostipes butyraticus | reverse complement strand
CTGGGGGATCATAAAAAGGGAACGTTATTATGGCAGGCGTTTTACAAGCAGAGAGATGCTCGTGTCCATGATAGAAGAATACATAGCGTATTATAATGGACGACGGTTACAACGGAATCTCGGAGTCATGACGCCAATGGAAAAGCATAAGAGTTATTTACAGGCAGCATAAAAAAACTGCCAGCTGGTAAAACCAACTGGCAGAAAAACTTATATTTTTTTCACTGTCTACTTGACGGGGAGCACACCAGAAAATGCGGCAGCGTTTTTCAGCTGTTTTTTAAAATTCTGATGGTATTTTTATCCTTCTCTCCATGAAAAAATTTGTCCAGTACCTTTTGGAACACATTGCATTCCGGCGCTGCCAGCAAAAAAAGAGTCATGGATGATTTCAGCTTCATATCATCCGGCCATCCCATCACCTCTCCCGGGTCACTGGAAGGCGTCTGAAGGAGCGCCTGGGAAATCTCAATCAGATTCTTTCCAAGAATCTCATGTTTCATATACGCTCTGGCTTCCTCCATATCCTTTATGGCATAATAGCGGGCGGTCTGGCTGTGCCCCAGTCCGGCAATCTGAGGAAAAATATACCACATCCAGTGGCTTCGTTTCCTTCCTGTCCGAATCTCCTGAAGGGCAGTATCGTAAGACTTCTCCTGGGCAGATACAAATCGTTCTAATCCGTCTTTCATTGCACGCACCATCCTTTTTCTGGAACCTTAGTGTCTTTTACGTTTACAGGATAACATACATTCTCTGCCCGGACAAGACGAAAGGCGGCATCTGTCCGCCGCCCTTCTCTGGTTCTGTTCTGCTATTTATCCGTGCCTTCCGGCAGAATAACATATTTGATTCCTTCCTGTCTTCCAATGCTCTCCAGTGCATCAATGGTTTTTTCCAGAGGATAGTATCCGGAAATATATTTGCTTCCATCGATGAGCCCGTTGGAAAGCAGTTTCAGAGCAAGATTTACATGATATGGCGTATGATGGTAAACTGCCATCAATGTAATTTCCTCGTAATGGAATTTCTGGCAGTCCACTGTGATGGTTGTTCCTGCTTTGGTTCCTCCAAAGGCCAGCACGGTTCCTCCCGGCCGTACCATATTGATGGCATTTTCCCAGACGTTTGGAAAACCGGTTGCTTCGACCACCACATCTGCTCCTGATCCGCCGCAGAGATCCCTTACTTCCTGAATATGAGAATCTTCTTTTGCATTTACTGTTTCATAAACTCCGAATTTCTCTTTTGCAATGTTCAGCCTGTAGTCCGACAGATCCACAGCGATCACCTGACATCCCTTCAATACCAGGAGGTTCATAAACATCAGTCCGATCGGTCCGGCGCCGATGACAGCTACTTTATCTCCTACTTTGGCCGGAATCCGGTCCACGCCATGCACTGCACATGCCAAAGGTTCCAGCAGAGCTGCCTGTTCATATGGCAGATGATCCGGTATTTTATAAAAATTATATTTTAAGATGTGGGACGGCACTGCCACATATTCAGAATATGCTCCATTCAGATACTGCAGATTTGTACACAGACTGTAACGTTTATTTTTACAGTTCTCACATTCGAAACATGGCGCTGTGTTGGCTCCTACGACTCTGTCGCCTACTTTAAATTTGGTAACATTTTTTCCAACTTCTACAACCTCGCTGGCAAATTCATGTCCAAAAGTAGATGGCACTGACTGAATAATCGTCGGATGGCCTCTTCGATATGTTTTTAAATCTGTTCCGCATGTAAGTGCGGCTTTTACTTTTACCAGAATTTCATCATCTGTAATCTGCGGAATGTCTGTTTCCTCAAATCTGACATCCCCTGGTGCATAAAACATCTGAGCTTTCATTTTTCCCTGCATAGTATCCTCCTTTATGATCTTATTTCTGCCCATAATTCTGATCTGCGTCTTCCTTCAGAAACTTAATCATCTGGTCTTCCAGTGTATTAACTTCTCCCATCTGATAAGCAATATATGCGACTTTCGCGCTTTCCTCAACGATGATCGCGTCATTGAATGCTTTATCGATCGTTTCATCCACGCAGATCACTCCATGATTTCCCATAAGCACTGCTTTATCCTGTCCGATTGCCTCGGATGTTACTTCTGCCAGCTCTTTAGAACCAGGCGGGACAAACGATGCCAGATTTACTTTGCCGCCGACCAGTTCCGCTGCTTCAGATGTAATACATGGCATTCCGCCATCCCTGCAGGCCCATGCGGTGCAGTAAGTAGAATGAGTATGCACTACCCCGTTTACATCTGGTCTCTTTTTATACATAGATGTATGAAGAGGCGTTTCAATGGATGGTTTCCGTTCTCCGTCAATGATATTATTATCCACATCCACGACTACAATATCTGACGGATGCAGTGTGTCGTAAGGCATCCCGCTCGGCGTGATACAAATATAACCGGTTTCCGGATCCCTCAGGCTGAAATTTCCAAATGTCAAAGGAATTAACTTCTCCGCCTTAATTTTTAATGCAATCTCAATGACTTTTTTTCGTTCATTTTCAAGCAGCATACACAAAATCCCTCCTTCTTAGAATAATGCCAAAATCTTGTAAATGATGTATGGTACCAGATGCGCTCCAATGTCCAGAGATGAAATAGCCGTTGCTCCTTCCGGGAACGCAAAATTTGTTGCCTGTGCTACTGCCGTTGCTGTTCCCGCAAGATCTGTTCCAATATAAAGGATTGCTGTCATCATCAGACATCCAGTGATAATCGCCCGCAGCAGATTTCCTCTGGATGCT
Source organism: Anaerostipes butyraticus (assembly GCF_016586355.1). Classification (GTDB taxonomy): domain Bacteria; phylum Bacillota; class Clostridia; order Lachnospirales; family Lachnospiraceae; genus Anaerostipes; species Anaerostipes butyraticus. Next base: position 103,644 of record NZ_BLYI01000003.1, on the reverse strand, counting down.
ACAACCGGCCAGATCATAAAGAAAGGAAGTGTTGACAAGTCTACCAGCGGAAGCAGCTTGTTGCCTGGAAGCGCCACAGCTAACAGCAGTGTAATCGGGATCATCAGCAGAGCTGCGGAAACAACCATTGGAGATCCTGTGGCAATTGCCGCATCCATTCCGATATAGACTTCTTTTCCCGGGAATCGTTTCGCCATAAATTTCTTGGCATCTTCACTAAGCGGCATTAAACCTTCCATCAGGATTTTTACCATTCTCGGCAGCAGGAACATAACCGCAGACATCTGTACCGCAAGGGTAATCAAAGCATTTGGCTCATATCCTGCCAAAAGACCGATAAAAGCTCCAAGAATCAGTCCCAGCACGATTGGATCTCCCAGAAATCCCAGTTTTTCCTGAATGGTGTCTCCATCAAATTTAATCTTATTGAAACCAGGAATTTTATCATATATTTTATCCAGCAGGATACATAACGGCGCCCAGCTGACGGTTTCTGTATGCGGCGTTGATACATTTGGAAGTCCGAAATATTCCTGCACTCTTGGCGCAGAGTAATCTGCAAATTTCATAACGATGATAAACGTAAGGCCGGATGCGATGATTCCAAGAATCAGGCTTCCAGTTGCCGTCTGTACAAGAGAACCTGTCAGGATAAAATGCCAGTAATTCCAGATATCAATATTCAGAGTCTTTGTCGTATTGGTAGCAAGCATAATGATATTTAATACAAAACATGTAACAAACACCCATGGCACGATCGTTGTAGCGAACGCAATCGCTGAACTTACCGGCCATCCAACATCCACAACGGAAAGATTAATGCCAAATCGTTCTACCATAGCCTGGGCTGCCGGACTTACATAGTCTCCCATCAGCCCGGTGATCAGGTTGATTCCGATGAGTCCGATTCCAATGGTCATTCCTGAACGGAATGCTTTGCTGAATTTCTGTCCGAAAATCAGACCTATGATCGTTATGATGATCGGCATGACAACGGAACCGCCCATATCCAGTATGTAATTTAATATTTCCATATATATCCTCCTTATCTAGTCTTTTACCGTTGCTTTGATATAATCCGCAATCTGATCCGCTACCTCCTCTGCTCCAAATCCGGTAATAAATTCCAATACCCGAAAGCACTTATAATCTTTCAATTTATCCAACGGCACTTCTGCCGTATGAATAATCAGATCCGGATTTATCATTTCCGCACGCGCCACGATTTCAATCGCCTTACACTCTGTAATGTCAACGGATGGAATGCCTCTTTCCGCCAGCAGGCGTCTGCAGGTTTCCGCCGCTACCGTCGATGTCGCTACACCGGTTCCGCACGCTGATAAAATCTTAACTGTTCTCATGTTCTTTCTCCTCCTTATCTTTTATAATCTGAATCATATGTGCAGCATCTTCTGCCTGAATCAGGTTCTGCAGCACGTCCTGATCCTGGATCAGCTGGATTGCTTTCTGGAGCATTTCCAGATGCTGTTTTCCTGCAATCGCAAGCATGATAACAAAAGTAACCGAAACTTTCATTCCTTCCGAAGGATTGGTCCCCATATGATAAAATTCCACCGGATTTTTCAAAACAGCAATCGCAATGGCTGAATCGATTACATGTTCCGGATCCGTATGAGGAATTGCGACTCCTGTATCCTGCACTAAAATTCCTGTCGGGAACACTTTCTCACGTTCTTTTAAAGCCTCGATATAACTTTCTCTGCATTTGCCGGAATCAATCAACGCACTTCCCATTTTTTCGAAGATATCATCTGATGACTCCGCTTCCATGCCGGCAAAAATCAGCTGCTCACTAAGCTTGTCCCAAAACATACTTTCCTCCTTTCTTTTTCCTTTTCTTTTTTATCTAACTTCATTATATTCTCTGGATTGTATCTCATAAAGAACAAGACCTTCCCGCTGCCGCGACATGAAATTGGGCTATTGTATTTTAAAAGATACAGAAGATTAGAAGCGAAGCATTTTATTTCATAGGAACGAAGTTTTTTATGAAATAAAAAAAGAACACCAAATGTGCAATCCTAATAAGAAAACATTGTAGGGCGAGAGAGAAACGGTATAGCTTACGGCTATGCCGTTTCTTTCATTTATGCCGTGTATCAAAAACTTTCGAGATTTCCAGGATACCGATGCCCTTGTAGTAGATATCTACCTGCTGCCTGCGATTTACCTTGCTGTGCGGATCGGTCGCTGCGTAAATGACGATCTTCTCAACAAACTCATGCAGGATGTGGGGCGTCAACTCCGGGATTTCCGTATACCTGTCAACGATGGATAGAAACCTGTCAACATTAGCACTCTTGCTTTCAACTGCCTCGATTTCCTCACGGAGCAGAAGCACTTGATTTTTCAGGCCGCCTTGCTCGCCCTCATAGTCCTGGGACAATTTGCGGAAACGCTCGTCCGTGAGCTTGCCAGAAATGTTGTCCTCATACAGTCTCTTGAAAATGTTGTCAAGCTCTGCAATCCGCTTTTCAGCATCAGCCAACAATCTTTTCTTTTTGGCAAGTCCCTTGTTACGCTCCTTCAGGTCCATATCCATGACCATCTGAACAAACCGCTCTTTGTGCTGTCTCGCGAAGGAAACGATCTCCCGGAGGTTATCAAGGATCAATTCCTCCAGGATAACGGTTCGGATGGAATGGGTCTCCCCACACACATCTTTCCCTTTGCGATACCCGGAACAGATATAGTATTCCTGATCCCTGCGGAAACCTGTCGCCCTGCACTGATACATGATCGAGCCACAGTCGGCACAATACATCATGCCGGAGAACATCCCCATTTCTCCCATCTTTGTCGGGCGGCGCCTGGTCTGTCTTGCCAACCTTGCCGCATCGGCCATTGCCTCCGTCCAGATAGGTTCATGGGTATTCTCAAAGATGGCCCATTCACTTTCAGGGTTTTGGATGGTCTTTTTGCTCTTGTAGGATTTCTTCCGGGTTTTGAAGTTCACCGTATGGCCCAGGTATTCACGCCAGCGGCCCATCATATCCGCTATGGTGGAGGAGTCCCAAGCGTAGGGATCACCTTGTTTCTTGACATTGGTTTTCATCCCTTTGCTTTCGTAGTAGGCAGCCGGAGTAAGGATTTTTCTTTCCTTCAGCTTTCGCGCAATCTGTGAAGGCCCGAGACCGTCCATGATATAAAGGCCAATCTCATACATCACCTGGGCCGGTTCATCCTCCTTGATCCAATGTTTCGGATCGTCAGGGGATTTCATGTACCCGTAAGGCGGATTGCTTGTCAAATGCTCTCCGGCGTTTCCCTTAACTTTCATCACAGCTCGGATTTTCTTGCTGGTGTCCTTCGCATACCACTCATTGATGATATTGCGGAAAGGGGTAAACTCATTGTCGCCCTGGGCGCTGTCCACACCATCATTCACGGCGATAAAGTGAACATCGTGCTCCGGGAACATGATTTCCGTATACATACCCACCTGCAGATAGTCACGGCCGAAACGGGACATATCCTTGATGATAACACGTTTGACGATACCAGCCTCAATATCGGAAATCATTTCCTGAAACCCAGGGCGATTAAATGTCGTACCTGAAATACCGTCGTCAATGTAAAAGCGGAAGTAGGTATATCCATGTTCAAGAGCGTATTTTTGCAGGATTTTCTTCTGATTGATAATACTGTTGCTGTCGCCCTCCAGTTTATCGTCCTGGGACAATCTGCAATATAAAGCGGTGATTTCTTCGGCGCTCATAATTGCGTAAGGGAATTGAAGCGCGGCAGCGGTGTTTGACTGATAAAACATAATAACCTCCAATCTGGCAGTCAAACACGGTATGAAGTTCTACACTTATTTTACCGCGCTTTTTGGGTTTTGTCTGCCTATGGAGGTCAAGTTGTTATGGCTTTTTTTCGGACTTCGTCCTTGATAAGCCTTTCTATTTTAGAAACCACACCGTCTTTTGCCTGCTCAGGAAAGAAGGAATTGACGATGAAGGTTGTATTTCCGATTTTCTTTTCGCTCCGCACAGGCGGGGCATATTTTATATCTTTCTTTTCAAAGGTTCTATCTTCTTGCATAAATTACCCCTTTCATTATTTGCAAGTTGAATAACGAATAAAAGAGGCAAAACGGACGGCTGCTGGCACAGCTCCACGGGAGTCTCACCCCGGCCCATGCTTATGGGTGCGGCGCGCAATGCTTTGTGGGCGTTCAACGCGCGAGTATCTTTAACCTGCCTGTATGTCGTCGCCCGCAAGCTGCCACGCCTGCTTTGCGGCCTGGTGTGGGTCGCTCACTCCTGGGAGGTCATGGCGCACCGGCCGTATGGCTCGATACAGAACAGAATGTATCTGTCTGCCTTATACTGCACCGGAGGCCTCCCACCGGGCTTTCTTTTTCAAAGAGCATGGAGCTTCATTGCCGGACCATCGGGGCAAGGAAAGGGAGTGAAACTTGCCCCAACGGTTTTAGGCCGACAATACCTTGAAGCCCGTCACGATGCTGTGGATCAGCTTCGTTTCAAGCCTGAGCCGCATATCTTCATCGACATACAGGTATGTATTCCCGTATTCGTCCTTCAGCGGCCTGGTGGCAAGAGCCCGGATGTAATTCTGATAGTGAGCGACCACGGCGGCAAGGGCATCCTCGTCGCCGGCCACGGCTGCCAGGATCACAGGCACCGGGATAGGTTTCACTTGTCCGGCCATTCAAATCCCTCCTTCATCAGATACTCGCGCAATTCTTTCAGCGTGACAAGCCGCCGTTTGGATATGGTCTGACGGACGACATTCAGCCGCTCGCTAATCTCGCGATCACTCATACCCAGGAAGTAGGACAGTAGGATCACGTCCCGTTTGCCCTCCGGCAACTGCGCTATGGCCTCGGCCAGAAGATTGCCGGTCACGACTACCGGGAGACCCTGTACCTCAAAGACATGCTCGTCCATGAAATACTTGTCCCATGTGGCGGTCTGCTCCAGCTCGGAAGCTGTCAGCTCGTCCAGGGGCTTTTCCTGTTCCCGGCGGCGGGCGCATTCACGCTGAATACACCTTGCCTCGTTTTTCAAAACCGTGGTACAAAAAGCGCCAAACTGATTTTGAATACGCTGCTCATTGGAGTCTTTCATTTTCTCACCTCCCTTCGCGCCCGCAGGTGCGGGGTGGTGATTTCCTCCCTTTTCGCCTCAGTAATGCAGGGATCGCCAAATCAGCAACCGCAAAGGGAAGAAAATTTTTATGAAAGGCTCCGCTGGATAGCGAAGGCTCGCATAAACAGAAAAAAGCGCCCGTCTGCAAAACGCAGACGGGCGTAAAGGAATTATTAAGAGTATTTACATGATTTATGTGTTCATAGTTGTGACCGGAATGACCCGATGGGGGAGCTACACTTTTTTTGACAGTTTATTGTCTGTCGGTTTATGTCGATAGCATTTCTGAAACACGGCGGCTCCCTCCATAAGCCGCCGTGTTTGTCAGCACCAGGACGTCATTCCTTTGGAGGACAAAAGAACGGCGGCCTTGATTTTTCAAAACCGCCGTTGTGTTCAAACAAAGCCAACCAACAAACAACGATTTTGTGTTATATGCGGTTGGCAGTCACATAATCTATCAAAAATGCAGAGCCAATAACCGCTTTTTAGTTGCGCGTTATCGGCTCTGCGTCTGTGCGTCTGGCTCTGTGATAACTAAAATTTTCAGATTTTTCACATTGATTAACATTTCCTTTTTGCACTTAGGGCAAAATAAAGGGAAGTTTTTTAATTCTGTATCCGAGCGCATTTTGATGCGTGTTTTGCTACTGCAAAAAGGACATAATAACCACTCAAAATCCCCTATCGAGGCATTATGTATCATTTTTCTTATCGCCACCCCCAACAATAATGTTCAAACTGAATTTACTGTTCTCTGCCTGCCCAGATTTTTTTGCCACAGTAACAGAAGTTCCATTATTTGTTGTAATAGATAATGTTAATGTATCACAGCTCCCCGCCACTGCTCGTGCACACTCCATGATCGTGCCATAGCCTGTCTGCCGTATCCTTCCAGTTCTCAGCATAGGGCGTGGTCTTGTCGCACAGGTGGTTGGCGCTCTCTGGACTTTGATAGTCTGTGTTCACCGCTCCGGTGTCTGCTACTATCTTCCGCAGCTTTTCCGGATTTTCCAGCATGGGACATGGACAAAGCATATTTTCGTTGAAGGGTTGTCCATCGTGATATGCCATGAACAACGGACTGCGAAGGACATCCAACAAAGCGACATCATGGATATTAGTATTAGAGTAATGAATAAACACACATGGCTCTACATCACCCTTGGCATTGATATGTAGATAACTCCGCCCTCCGGCGATGCAGCCACCTACATATTACGCATCATTCTGGAAATCAATACTGAAAATAGCCTTTGTCTGCCGGAAAGCTCGGATGCGGTGATACATTTCCTCCCGCTGCTCCGGGGTTGGAAGCAGTTCCAGCGCAGCGTCATTACCTACTGGCATATAGTGAAAAAACCATACAAACAGTGCACCGCTGTCGATCATTAGGTCAAAGTATTTTTCACTGCTCACATCCTCCACATTCCGGTTAGTGTAACAGGTGGAAACGCCGAAGGGCAGCTTGTGAGCTTTCATCCGGGCCATAGCATCCTGCACTTTCTGATAGATTCCCTGACCTCGCCGGCTGTCATTAGCTTTCTCAAAGCCCTCCAGAGAAATGGCAGGAACGAAATTCTTAACCCGGAGCATCTCATGACAAAATTCCTCGTCAATGAGCGTACCATTGGTAAACGCCAGGAACTCACAGTCCGGGTGCATCTCGCACAGTTTAATAATGTCTTTTTTCCGCACCAGCGGTTCACCGCCTGTGTAGATGTACATATAGGTACCCAGCTCCTTGCCCTGACGGACAATGGAGTTGATATCTTCCAAACTGAGGTTTAATTTATTACCATACTCCGCTGCCCAGCAGCCAGTACAACATAGATTGCAAGCGGAAGTAGGGTCGAGAAGGATAGCCCAAGGAATATTACAGCCATACTTCTCCTTTGCTTCTTCCTGAATGGCGCCTCCCTTTAGGCTGGCGTTAAACAGGAAATTTTGGAAGAACGCTTTGCGGACGCCGGGGGCAAGTTCATACAGTCGCAGGATTAGCTGATACCAATTGCTTTTTTCTTCAATAGCTTCGCGGATAGCATTACGTTGGCTGGAATACCAATCCTCAGGCGTATATTTATCGACCAATTCCATCAGTTTAGGGATATTTTCCTCTGGATTGCCCTCTATGTACTTCAGGGCTTGACTGACCGCAAAATTCTGCATAGCCGCTTTTATAGAGTTACTCATATGGCGTTCCTTTCTCCTTATTATGGAATGCTTTTTTCCCTCAATCTTACATTTCTCTGCCTGCCCATTTCTTTCTTGCCACAGCAATCGAAATTGCAACAATGACAGCCGCTAACAACAAAAAAGCAATATTGATTCCTTCTCTAGCTACCGCATAAACATCAAAATATTTCAGCGGCGTCAAGTAATACAACGCCGGAATTTCCAGATATTCAGCCACGATATAAATACCATAGAATCCCAGCAACAACCCTGCTCCCAGACGAATCGCTCTTTTATAGTTTTGGTTAATGCCAGATATCAAAAGAGCCAGGGCAAACAGTATGACCTCCGTTAAGAACAAGCCGATTGTAGTCGTAACAGCAGCCCCCTTTTGCTCCAGTCCTCCCAAAGGCAGGATGGAGGTAAAATAGTTGCACAATCCACTAAATACTGCAAGTATAAACAAATTGCACACACAGGCTAAAGCCTTTGCTTCAACGATTTTTTTTCGGCTCACTGGCTTTGTAAACAGATATTCCGCCGTTCCCTGCGACTTCTCTTTTGCAACACTGGAAATGCCAAGATAGACTGCATAACTGTAAGTTAGGATAGCTACCCAGAAATAAATGCAGCCGTACCAACCTAAAGCAGAATCCAGTTTTTCACCTATCCCGAACATAATCATAAGAATTTTGGGAAAGGCATTCATCATTTCCGCCAGTTCTCCAAGAGTGTTCCGCATTGAGAGGAATTCAAAATAAGCAAAGCAGCAAAGGAGCAGAACAATTCCCATCCAGATTAGCAAAAACTTCCTTGATAGACGCAATTCTTTTTTTATCAATGCTTTCATTCTCCTACCTCCTATGCCACAAATTTAATATCCCGCTTCATCAATACTGCATGGGACAGGATCAAAAAAGCCGCCACCAGAAAAATATACCAAATCAAGTAATCCCATTCATAAAATCTCAGCTTGTGTATTTCTGAGGGGTTGAAAAAAGAAAATGGAGACAGAAATCCAATCATACGATTACTTACCGTTCTGGAAAAGGCTGTGATGCAATATTCCAGGAATACAATTAAGCCTGCCGTCAATAGAGGAGATCGATTGTTTGGCTTGCAGCTTCCTAATAACAGCCCCAATGCTCCAAAAAACAAGGTAACAAGGAAAAAGGAGATTGCCAACAGGAAAAACTCTCCTAACGAAAATCCGGGCTTGAACAGTAGCATCGTTACAAGTGATGCCACAAGATAAGCGCCTCCTACTACACACACGCCGCCAAGCAAGCATTGTGTCTTTCCCCGGTAGATCATTCGACGTCCACAAGGTTTTGTAAACAAATATTCTGACGTATTTTCTGTACACTCTTTAGTATGCAGGGATAAGCCGAAGTGCATCCCGAAAATCCCACCAGCAATCATAAAAAAGCCAGTAAGAAATGAATACATTCCCAGCGGTTTCATCAATAGATCAAGAGACACCCCAACAGTTTCAAAAAAACCGCCTTGCGCAAAATTCTCTGGCAGAGAATCCGTCATTCCTATCAGACCGTAATAAACTGGTGTCATAAAGAAAATACAAACCGCAAGAACAATGGCCCAAATCAAGATGCTTTTTTTACTGCGTTTCCATTCATATTGAAAGACAACCATATCCCTATCCTCCTACTCGTAATAATGGAGGAATATTTCTTCAAGTGAAGGTTCCTCAATGAAAATATCCTCCAGTTTCAACTGGTGAAGTTTGTCCATGATGGTCATGGTGTTCCCGCTGAACATAAAGGATGCAGAGGTACATTCCTGCCCCTGTTTCAGATTTGCCACTCCAGGAATAGAGAAGAAGCCCTTCATGATGGGTTCCTTTGTGGTCAGTGAAATTTTTTTATATCCATTTCCACGAAGCTCCTCCATAGATTGAACATCTATCAGCTTTCCTTCCCGTAAGATTGCAACACGGTCGCACAGCTTTTGTACCTCACTCAATACATGGGATGACAAAAAGACGGTCATGCCCCTTTTATTTTCTTCTCGCAAGATTTCATAGAACGTCTGCTGGATCAGCGGGTCAAGTCCGCTGGTAGGCTCGTCCATAATGAGCAGTTTGGGTGAGGGCAGCAGAGCCGATACAATACCGACTTTCTTCTTGTTACCCAGGGACAAATCCTGTATCTTTCGTGACAAGTCCAAATTCAGCCGTTCTGCCAGTTCCTCCATCCTGCTGTTGCAATCCATACCGTACAAATCCGCTGTATACTGGAGCATTTCTCTAACTTTCAGATCATTGTAATAGCAGTTCTCGCTGGGTAGATAGCCCACGTCTTTTGCTATCTCAGCCGCATACTGTCCACAATCCAATCCAAAAATGGAAGCACAACCTCCAGTGGGCTTTAACAGTCCCATCAGAGTGCGGATTGTAGTAGATTTTCCGGCTCCATTTGGTCCAATAAAGCCGAAAACCTCTCCCGAATTGACTGAGAAACTAATGTTTTCGATTCCACGGTGCTTTCCATAGCTTTTTGTCAGTCCCTCTAAAACAATCATGGGTTCACTCATAGCAGATATTCCTCCTTATAAAAATTGTACTTCAGCATATGCAGAATGCTTTCAAATTCCGACATGATGCTGTCATAGTCGATTCCGTTTTCAAACCGGGACACGATCCCATCTGCCAATAGCATCAGCATCTGAAAAACCAGCTTTGCGTCCTCTGGACGTTTGAATTTTACGCTATCTTGTTCATGCAGAACCAATACTTCTGTAAATCTCTTACCTTCTTCCATTGCGGAGGTCAAAATGTCTTTTAAATCTGGTGACTGCTCTGTTGCGGCACTGCCAATAAAAGCCGCAATGTAAGGATTCTCTTTTAAATTCTTTACCTTCATTACGCTGGCTGCCCACACCCGGTCAAAAAAGTCTGCGTTTGCATCTAAGGTGCTCAGATCGTATGCTTGCTTCATTTGTGATGAGCAGTAATAAAACAGGTACTCGTAGAGGGCCTGCTTCGTTCCAAAATACTGGAAGATAGAAGCCTTAGAAATGCCAGCCGCTACGGCAATATCGTTGATGGATGCCTTTTCATATCCATGCTTTGCAAAACAGGCCAGAGCTGCATTGCGGATCGTTGTTTGCTTTTCTTCTGTAAGTGCCAAAAACTTATCCATTGCTGGTATACTCTCCTTTCTAAATAACCGATTCGGTCATTCAAGGCAAGTATATCATAAATAACCGATTCGGTCAATAGGATATTTTACGATTATCGTGAAATGCTAAGCCAAAATATGAATTATTTTAGCTATCGATAAGAACTGTGTGGACATATCCAGAGAGAAAGGTGAACAGTAAAATGTAGTAGGGTGAATGAATATGGCAAAAAGACCAGTACCAAAATATAATTTTAAGCCCTTCGGGGACGCAATCAAAGCGGCAAGGAACGGACGCAAGGAGTCCAGGAACAAGGTGGGAGACGAAATGTATCTCTCGCCCCGTTATCTTGCCAATATTGAAAATAAGGGACAACATCCAAGCCTCCAGATTTTCTTTGAGCTTGTTTCCCGCTATCATATCTCGGTGGATCAGTTTCTCTTTGAAGATCACGCAGACGGCAAGACCACAGCCCGCCGGCAGCTTGATACCCTGCTTGATGGCCTGAGTGAGAAAGAAATCAAAATCATCACTGCCACCGTTCAGGCTATGTTGGATGCCAGAGCGGAGGATGAAGAATGATGTTCCCGGCACAATTGAATATGGATTAAATGACGCTATGAATGAATACCGTTTGTAGCGTTTTTCTTTGCCCGGAAGGTAGCAAAAGTGAAGGTTTCGGTATTACATAGGTACGGGAAAAGAAACGATAGCAAGCACAGCAAGTGTAGCCACACTTGCGAATTTTCGGTTTAGGGAACCCCTTGCCCCTAAACACAAAAATTGCTTGCTGGGATAGTCCCAGACCCTTATGAGGAAACGGAGGCATACACTATGGCAAACCGCAAACGGCCCATCGTCCTGCGCTGCCCGGTGACAGCAGAGGAACGGGCCCTGATAGAACAGAAGATGGCCCAGCTCCATACAAAGCGGATCGGCGCTTATCTCCGCAAGATGGCGATTGATGGGTACATCATCCAGGTGGACACCACCGACATCAAGGAGATGACCCGCGCCCTCTCTGCCATCGGCCGGAACATCAACCAGATCGCCAAGCGGTTGAACGCCGGCGGCCCGGCCTACCAGGCCGACATGGAGGAGATCCGGGAGAGGATGGACCAGATATGGCAGTTACAAAGACGCATCCTATTAAGTCAACGCTGAAAGCGGCCATTGACTATATCTGCAATCCCGACAAGACGGACGGTAAGCTGCTGGTGTCCTCCTTCGGCTGCTCCGCAGAGACCGCCGACATCGAATTTGCCTGGACCCGCCGCCATGCCATCGACAAGGGCACGAACCTGGGCCGGCACCTCATCCAGGCGTTTGAACCTGGGGAGGTCACGCCAGAGGAGGCCCACCGGATCGGTATGGAGCTGGCGCGGGAGGTCCTGGGCGGCAAATATGAATTTGTCCTCACCACCCACATAGACAAAGACCACGTTCATAACCACCTGATTTTCAATGCGGTCAGCTTTCAGGACCACAAGCACTATCACTCCAATAAGCGGAGCTATCACTTCATCCGCCGCACCAGTGACCGGATCTGCAAAGAACACGGCCTGTCTGTCATCGTCCCCGGCCGGGACAAGGGCAAGAGCTACATCGAGCATCAGGCGGAACAGAACGGCACCAGCTACAAGGCGAAGCTGCGCGCCGCCATCGACCGGCTCCTGCCCGGCTGCTCTGACCTGGAGGACCTGCTCCGCCGCCTCCAGCGGGAAGGGTACGAGCTGAAACGGGGCAAGTACATATCCGCCAGGGCTCCGGGCCAGGAGAGGTTCACCCGACTGAAAACCCTGGGCGCTGATTATGCCGACGAGGCACTGACCGCCCGGATCGCCGAAAGGCCCAGGCCCTCCCGCCAGCCGAAACAGCGCACCGGGAAGCCCAGCCTGCTCATTGACATCCAGAACAATCTCAAAGCCCAGCAGAGTGCCGGCTACAAACACTGGGCGACCATCGAGAATTTGAAGCGGGCCGCTGAAACGCTGAACTTCCTGACCGAACACGGGATCTCCAGCTATGAGGAGCTGTCCGAGCGTTGCGACGGGGCGGCGGCCGCTACCGCCAAGGTGAAGGCAGACCTCCGGGCAACGGAGAAGGAAATGGAGCGGCTGACCCTCACCATGAAGCACGCTGCCACCTACCGCCAGCTCCGTCCCCTGTATGACCAATACCGCCAGTCCAGGGACAAGGAGAAATTCCTGCGGGGGCATGAGGGGGAGATCATCCTGTTTGAGGCGGCGGCAAGAGAACTGAAACGCCTGGACGCCGTACCCCTGCCTGCCACCCAGCGTCTCCGGGCCGAGATGGACGAGCTCACCGCCAGAAGGACCGCCCTGCAATCGGAATATAGGAAGGTCCAGCGGGAGGAACGGGAGTACGACACCCTCCGCCAGAATGTGGAGGCCCTGCTGGAAAAGCCGCGGGAGGCCGAACCGCAGAGACAGCGAAATAACGAGCTGGAATAGCGGCAGTTGTATGCCTTTACCAGACTTTTCAAAAACCCCTGGGCGCGTTTCAATTTTCCCGGTATAATGGAGGCAGGAATGGAGGTGCCGCCAATGACGAGAACCGAGGCCATCAAGGAATTTTTCAAGAAGGCAGTTTTGCCCGTCGCCATCGCCGGGCTGCTGTACTGCATTTTCAAATCCGCCTGCATCAGGAATGGAGAGCTGGATCTTCTCTGGCTCTGGATACTCTGCGGCCTGCCCTTCGGCATCCATCGGATGTGCGTCTGGATCGTGCCGGGCGGCGGCTCCCTGGGCGGCGGTGCCGCGCTGTTCGTGCTGAACTTCATCATCGGCGGCCTCATCGGGGGCTTCGTCCTGGTATGGCGCCTGCTGGTGGCGGCGTGGTATGTGCCCCTCACCATCTACCGCCTGATCGTGGGATAACCGCACTATGGAAATGTGGAAAACGGCCGCTCCGCCGATGGAAAACAGACATTCACGGCCCGATGGAAAAGCCGCCGGCTTTCCCACAGCCCGCAAACATCGTTTCCCACAGCTCCGCAAGCGTGACCGTTTACTCACATTCCCACAGCGCCTGCTACGGCGAATATCCTTCCTATCCTGTCCGATCCTGATTGAAAGAAAAAGAGAGAACAAAAAAGAAGCGGGAGCGTCACCCTCGGCTCAAACCGAAGGCGGCACTCCCGCTCTGCTATGAAAAAGTGTTCAAAACCGGGGCTTTGCACCCCTCAAATCGGAGGGGCACGCCCACATGGGAAATCATAAAGGCTACTCCCGAAAAAGCCGCCACAGGCGATTTTCCGTCCTATTTTCAACCCTTATCTCTGCACTTTTTCGAGCGTGTGGACTGGTAATGAGGGCAGGAGATAAGAACTGCCCGGAAGCTCTGCTTGCAGGGATGGACACAGCCCTTGCAGACCTTGTTGTACTTGCGGCGGCCGTTCTCCCCCAGGAAGAAAGCCCATTCCAGCCGCCACTTCTTGCTCCGGCTCATAGGTCGTGCTCCGGGGGCTTCTTCTGGTGGGCCTTGTCCGGGGGCTTGCGCTCGCTGCACTCCTTTTTCGCCTCCGCCAGTCGTTCCCGGATGGAGGGCTTCTTCTCCGGCGTGGTCCTGCGCACCTCACCCTGGGCCTTCTCCAGCTCCTCACCCCTGCGGCCGTTGTTCAGCACCCCGTCAATCATCCCGTAGTCATCCTCCAGGGTCATCTCTGCGGTGCGGAGCGGGTTCTCCGGCTCCACCGGCAGGGCGACGATCTGCCCGTTCAGACTGATGAACTGCTCCGGCTGCTTGAAGTGTTCCGTGTATTTCTGCACCTGCTCCGGGGTCAGGGAGGTGAAACTGTCCTCACTCAACCCCACCACCAGGAAGGTGCCGGCCATAATATCGTAAATCTCCCCATGCTCATCCCGCAGGCCCCGGTTCAGCTCCAAACCGATGAGCTTGCCCTCATCGTTACAGACCAGCCCCACCGGGTCGGAGAAGGGATAAGTGGCGGCAATATCGCCGCCCACTTCTGCCTGTAACGAATGGAGGCCGGGGGCGATCTCCTTCACATAGGGCTCCTTCATCGGTTCCACCACCAGGACGGTCATCTTCTCCGGGGCGGCGTGCTCTTGGGTCTCCTCGTTTCGGATGGCGAAGGAGCGGGAACCATTGCCCATGATGAGATACTTCCCATCGTCAGACTGATGGTGGAAGCCGTACCCGGCCGCCTCCATCTGCTCCCGGCTCATATCTGTCACATAAAAGGTGCCCCTGGGGGTCCGTACCGTTTCGCCGGTCTCCCGGTCATCCGGGGAGGGCGCCGGGGCCTGCCCGGACAGCTCCGCCTCATACTCCCGGCCCGCCTGCTCTGCAAAGGCCAGCATCTCGTCCACATGGGACTTGTCCGGGTTCTGGATGGCCTCCCGGATCGCCACAGGGTCTACATCGAGAAATTCCTCATACCCGGTGGCGTCTTTGAACTTCTCGATCTCGGAAGGCAGGTAGTCCTCCTGGGTCTGCCCCAGGGCGGCCAGCTTCTCATCCAGGGCGGAAATGCGGCCGGCCATCAGGTTTTCGTAGATCTCCTCCTTGGCCGCGTGCTCCTCCGGGTGCTCGGCGGCTCGGCGGCGTACTGCGGGTCGTGCTGGCGGAAGAACTCGTCCATATCGTAGGCGATGTCCATCGCCCATTCGGATTTTTCCTCCTCGGTCAGCTCCTCCGCGTCCTGGAAGGTCATCACCCGGTATTCCTCCGGGATGCTGCCATGCTCCCCATCGTAATACTCATGGAAGCTGCTCCCGGTGTCCCGCACATACCCCAGGTCGGTGAACTCGCCGCCCTCCTCCAGGGCGACGTCCCGGCCGTAGGCCTCATAGTCGATGTAGTTCCGCAGATGCTCCGGCACCTGCATGGCGTCCAGCTCCTCGATGTAATACCGGCCCAGGTCGTCGTGGTCGTGGATGTCGGGGTAAATATCATAGCAGTCCAGGTTCTCGGTCAGGTTGATGATCTCCTGCAAACTGCCCGAGTGGTCGCCGATCTCCATCGCCGCTTGGAACTGTTCGTACTCACCCTGGCTCATCTCGTCCAGCTTGGAAGCCAGGTAGTTGAGCTCGTCCAGGCTCTCATACTCGCCCAGCTTGTCATAGAGGCCGTCCACATAGCAGTCATAGTCAGTGATGAACCACTCCTCGTAGGGCTGGCCGAAGTCATCCTTCTGCCCAATGCCGATCCGTTCAAACACCTTCTGCATCTCCTCTGGCGTGGTGGGGAACTTCACCCATTCGCCCACCAGGTCGCCCTCGTTGTACTTGCCCAGGTTGGTGATGAAGGCGGCAAAGGGATAATCCTTGTCATATTCATAATGGGGCATATACGCACCTCCTTACAGCTCCGGCTCAGACTTCCCCTTGCGGGGCGCCTGGGCCTTATTTTTGTTCCTGCACTCCTGTTTGCTCTGTTCCAGCCGCTCCCTGATGGAGGGCTTGCGGTCCGCCTGCTTCGCCTGGGGGCGGTCGTGCTGCCATGGGTCATCCGTGGGGAACAGATACCCCCGGCTGGTGAAACATCCCCGGTTCTCCTCCAGGGCGCGCCGGCCGAAGGGGGCGGGGTCAATGGCGGCCCGGAGGTCGTCCGTCAGGCCGATGGTCAGTTTCTCCTCCAGGTACTCCCAGCCCAGGTCCTCCAGGGTCCGAACATGGGGCTCCAGCACGAAGCAGTCCACATTTTTCTCAAATTCCAGGAACTGCTCCGCCGTGGTCAGCCGATAGGGGGACTCCTGGACAGCAGCCAGAAGGTCCCGGTCCTCCTGGGATAGGGCGGCAACGGCTTTCGCTACCGCCGCCAGCTCCTCCCGGCTCATGTTCTGTTCAGCGCCGCCCAGGGAAATATCCGGGATTGCTTTATCTGCCATTCACGCCCTCCTTCCGTTTGGGGAACTCCAATTTGAAGCGGACATACTTCCCGCCAGTATCATCCAGCACCACCACCGCGTCATAGGTGGAACCCTTCTTTTCAGACCACATCCCCTTGACGGAGGTGCGGCCCTTCTTCAAAAGGTCGGCGGCCATCTTCTTTGTTAGCTCCTTTTTGCGGGAGGTCCAGAAACGGTCATCCTTCCAAAGGACAAAGCGGCAGGAGCGGTCGGAGCAGTAAAAATTCTTTTTGCCCTCATAGACTGGCTTGCCGCAGCGGGGACAGAGGCCCATGGTCTCGCGCTCCGGGGCAAACAGCTTTTGCCCCTCCTCGGAGATGTGGGAATAGGTTTTCACCAACTCCCGCGCCATGTCAGAGATCCCCGCCATGAACGCGGCGGGATCGCCCTCACCCCTGGCGATGGCGGTCAGCTTCTGCTCCCACTCCGCCGTGAGCATGGGAGAGGTCAAAGTATCCGGCAGGATGGTGACCAGGTTGATCCCCGCCTTGGTAGGGATGAGACTTTTCCCTTTGCGCTCCACAAACCCGGCCGCCACCAGCTTCTCCAGGATCGCCGCCCTGGTGGCCGGGGTGCCCAGGCCCTTGCGCTCGGCGTCCTCCGGCATCTCCTCTTTCCCGGCAGTCTCCATCGCCGCCAGGAGGGTGTCCTCCGTGTACGCCTTGGGCGGGGCGGTGAAGTGTTCGGTGACAGCGGCCTCCACCTGGTCAAAAAGTTGACCCTCGGTGAAGTCCGGCAGAGCGGCGGGTTCCGCCTCGCCCTCCGGCTGCTCCTTCAGGGAAGCGCGGAAAATGTGGTCGATCTCACGCCAGCCCTCGGAGAGGATGCGCCGCCCCTTGGCGGTGAAGGTCTGCCCGCCGCAGGTAAAGGTCGCCGTCACCGCCTCGTACACATAGGGCTCCGCAACCGCGCACAGCAGCTCCCGGCACACCAGCAGAAGGATATTGCGCTCACCCACGGGCAGTTCGGACAGGTCGACCTTCTCCAGCTCCAGGGTAGGGATGATGGCGTGGTGGTCGGACACCTTCTTGTCATTTACCAGCAAGGACACATCCGGGAAGAACTCCCCGCACCCGTCAAAGGGCGGTACCTTGGCCGCCAGGTGGAGGACCACCGAAGCGGTCTCCGCCATGTCGGCGGTCAAAAACCGGCTGTCCGTCCGGGGATAGGTCAGCAGCTTTTTCTCATAGAGGGATTGTGCGTAGTCCAGCGTCTGTTTCGCCGTGTAGCCGAAGATGCGGTTGGTCTCCCGCTGGAGGGTGGTCAGGTCGTAGAGCCTGGGCGGTGCCTCTTTCTTCTGTTCACGGGTGACGGAAGCGCAGACTGCCTCCGCGCCGGCACAGGCCGCCCTCAGGGCCTCCGCCTCCTCCGGGGCGGCGATCTTCTCCGACACCGCCTCGGCCCCGCCCAGGGTCAGGCGCACATGATGGTATTTCTCTTTGCGGAACATTGTGATTTTGCTGTCCCGGTCCACCAGCATGGCAAGGGTGGGGGTCTGCACCCGCCCCACATTCAGGGTGCGGTGGTAGAGGACAGAAAAAAGTCTTGTGGCGTTGATCCCAATGAGCCAGTCTGCTTTCTGGCGGCAGAGGGCGGACTGGTACAGCGGGTCATACTCCGCGCCGGGGCGCAGGTCCTGGAAGCCCTCCCGGATCGCCGCGTCCTCCATGGAAGAGATCCACAGACGGGAGAAGGGCTTCTGGCATCCCGCCATCTCATAGACCAGCCGGAAGATGAGCTCGCCCTCCCGCCCGGCGTCGCAGGCGTTGACCAGCTCGGTGACGTCCTCTCGCTCCATGAGGTGCTTCAAGTTCTGGAAGGCGTCCTCCTTGCCCTTCGCCAGCACATAGCGGAAGGGCTCCGGCAGGATGGGAAGGTCATCATACTTCCATTTCTTATAACCAAGGTCGTACCCGGCTGCGTCCATCGGGGACACCAAATGCCCCACGCACCAGGAAACGATGAGCCCATTTCCTTCAAAACAGCCATCGGCCCTGGATGTGACACCCAGGGCCGACGCGACGGCTTTTGCAACACTCGGTTTCTCACAGATCACCAGCTTCATTTCGTATCCTCCGTTTCTTCCTCCGGTTCCGGTTCGTCCTCGTTGATATACTCCTCCTCATCCGCAAAATCATAGTCGTCCGGGTCTGCGCTGACCTTGGACGCCTGCTTGGGACGGATAAACTTGATATAGGCGAAGGCTCCGCCGCCGCCCAGCACCACCAGCGCCAGGACCAGCGCCAGGGCGCCCATGCCCCCGGACTTCTCCGCCTCCGGCTCCGGTTCGGGTTCCGGCTCCGGCTCCGCGCCGGCGCACTCGGCCATATTCACCGCGCACACCTCGCAGGAGGTGTTCACCGCCCCGGCCTGGCATTTCTCCGTACAGGTGCAGACCGCCGGCGCCTCCTGGGCCTCGCCATCCTCCATCAGTGCCAGGAGGTCCGCCTCGTCCACCTGGTTCAGGAAGTGGACGGTCTGCGCCCCCTCGTCATCCCGGTCGATGATGAGATAGAACACGTTGCCGCCCTTTGTCTCCACCGTGATGAACTGCTTGCCGGAGGATGTCCCGCCCAGGTCGTCAATGAGGGACAGGTTCCCATCCGGGGTCAGGGCTGCCCCTCCGCCCCCGGAGAGGCCGGAGGCGAACAGCTCCAGCAGGGCGGAGAGGTCCGTCCCGTCCAGGGAGAGGGAGAAGCTGCCCGTGTCCGTGATGGTCAGGTAATCGGAATGGACATAGCCCTCACGCTCCGGCAGAAGCACTTTGACCCATTCGCCCTCGGTGCCGATGACCTCCACCTGCGCCCCGTTGGGAAGCTGGGTAAATGCGTCGTTTTCCAGTCCCGCGCCGGTGCGGACATTCAGGTTTCCCCCGCAGGTGGTCACAGTCCCGATCTGCTGGGTCTCCAATCCCTCCGCGTCAGGGGTGAACTGGATACCCTCCTCGGTGACCGTGACAGTCCCCAGACCGCCCAGCAGCTCGGCAAGCTGGTCCAGGGCATCACCGTCGGCCTGCGTATCATTGTTGCCAGCAGTATCTTCATCATCGGTCACAGTGACCTCCGGGGACTCGGCATCCCACGTGGGAGCGGTCTCTGTCCCGGCCGTTTCCGTGTAGTAGGGTTCGCCATCCCCGCCGCCGGCGAAGGCGGGGACAGCAAAGGCCGTGGCACAGAGCGCCACGGCCAGAGCCGCCGTAAACAGGCGGATGATCTTCTTATTCCTCATACTCGTTATCCTCCATATCTTCGTCGCCGGGGTCCGCCGCGGCCTCCGCCTCCATCATGCCATCCGGCAGGGTGATGAGGCCGCTGGCGTAGGCCTTCAGGAAGGCCGTCAACTCCCGGTTGTCCATCTTCACCGCCTTGACCATGCGGACGATCTCCAGGTTCTCCTCCTCGGTGAGCTGGGCCTCCAGGGCGCGGAGGCGCTTCTGCTGCTCGGAGATTTTCTCCCTGGTCTTTTCAATGTCGCGGCGGATCTTCTCAACAGTTGCCATGTTCGCAAAACTCCTTTCCAAATCGTTCTTTCCATGAATAGTTGCGGCCCAGGCCCTGGACCGTTTTCAAATTGGGGCGGGCGTTGTCCTCCAGGGCAATGGCCCTTCGGAACAGGTCCGTGTGGTGGTCCCGCAGGTGGATGATCTCCTCCGCCCTCATGCTGGGGCAGAAGAAGCAGGAGGATTTGCCCGGCTGGAGCAGGCCCGCATCCTCAATGGCCTGCTGACAGGCCGCCCGGTCCCATCCCCATTCCATCAGGGGATACCACTTGCTGTACTTGGGGTCGGCCAGATCCCCCAGCAACACCTTGTCGCTGCGGTAGCCTTCGCCGGCGTCGTAGCCGATGAACTTGACCACCCGTTTGCCCGCCGCCCATACCTTTTGACACGGCGGATAATGGTTGCAGAACTTTTCCTGCGGTCCGATCTTGTGTTTCAGGGAACACCGCTTGAAGCCATAGGCCATAGAAGGCAGGGTGCCGCTCTGCAAACACTCCTGTTCCAAGGTCAGCCGCTTTCCGTCACGCGTGGTCTTATACACTCTGGTGATGGGCGGCATCCCGTGGTCCTTCAGCCAGCGGTCCATAATGTCCAGGTAGGCATAGGTGTGGGGATGCTCCGCCCCGGTATCCGCAAAGAGGATCAGGTCTACCGGGATACGGTGCTGGTGCAGACCGACTAAAAGGGCGGTGCTGTTGACACCGCCCCCATAGGAAACCATATTGATGTGTGTTTCACCTCCCATCAGTTGTACGGCGGCCGGCCGTAGGCATAAAAGTGAGACTGCCAGTAGCTGGTGTTCAAATTGGTGTAGGAAATCGGATCTCCACAGTGCAACATCATATTGTCGCCCACATAAATACCCACATGGGAGATACCGCTGGTGTCATAGGTGCCCACAAAGAACACCAGGTCGCCCGGCTGGGGGTCGGAGACCGGCGTGGAGATGTTATAGAGCCCCTGGGCGCCCAGCCGCCCGGTGTTGCACAGGCCGGTATTGGTCAGCACATAGCTGACGAAGCCGGAACAGTCAAAGGAGGTCTCCGGGCTGCTCCCGCCCCAGACATAAGGGTATCCCAGGTATTTCTCCGCCTCGGTGATGAGGGTGGCGAACCGCTCATCCGTCAGGTACTCGGCGGGGATGTCCCAGGCCGTGGGCGGGTTCTCAATGTACTTGCCCACATACCCGGAGGACGGGAACAGGTCCGGCCGGTTGCCCAGGGTGGACATATACACGGCATACATGGAGAGCTGGTCCTCGCCCATGATGTAGACCGGCACATGGGAGAGGTCGAAATTCTCCAGCGTGACGGTGCAGATGTACCAGGTGTAGGGAACCTCCACCTCGTACTCGTTGCCCTCGCTGTCTGTCCGGGTTTCCGTCCGATACCTTGTTTCGGTGGTCACAGTTTCGGTGAGGATGTACTGCTTGTCAAAGAGCATTTCCAGATCCCCTTGCACCTCGTCCAGGGTGAACACCCCTTCGTGGAGCGCCGACAGGATGGACAGCAGCACATAAGGGTCATGCTCGATCTCATCCAGGTCAAAGTGGTACTCGTCATAGTCATGGGTGGCCTCGTAGGTGTTCAGATATTCTTGCAGCTCCGCCTCCATCTCGCAGTAGGCGGCCTCGGCCCCGGTCAGATCCGCGTCCTCGGAGAGATAGGAGGACGCCACCAGGCCGGAAGTCCCGCCCCCGAACATGGAAGTGCAGGACTGCATCAGCCCCATGATGAGCATGAGGATCAAGCCGATCCCTCCCACAATGAGAAGGGTGTGTTTGTTCTTCGTCACAAGGCCGCCCAGCTTCTGGGCGATGGTCCCGCCGCCTTTCTTCGCTGCGGAAGCGGCGGTCTGGGACGCCTTTCCCGCAGCCTGGGCCGCGCCGGTCCCTGCCCGGTGGGCAGCGGCGTACTGTTTTTGCAGCCGTTTCTTCTGCCATAGGCGGGAGATGGGATTGCTGGACGCAAGCTGGGGATTTTCCAGAACGGACTTCCGCCAGTAGAAATCGGCATTGGCTTTCACCGCTGCCTGCTCCGCCTGCTTCACATCCCGCCAGGGTTTCAGTTTCCGGTCCGCACACGCCTGATGGAAACGCCGATTGCCATAGCCCACGGTCTTCTCAATCTGCCGTTCTCCCAGGTGGCCGGCCTGAACACCGGAGTTATCGCCCTCCACCTTGCTCACTTCGCCGTGGAGGGTGGACCGTATTTCCTGCACCGGCCTGGACAATGGGTTGCCATGCTCCTTGCTGGGAGGCTTGATGGGGACAGCAGCTTTCGCCGTGTCCAGCCGATCCGCCGCCTTGTCCGACTTGCGGATGGCCTTTTTCAGTTCCGGTGCCGCCTGGTCTGTCTCGGAAAACTGCAAACGGGAGGAAGGGCGGTCCCTGGCCGCCTCACCCTCCCGGAAGGTGTCGCGCCGCTTGCGCCGCGCTTTTTTCGCCTGGCGCCGTTCCACATGGCCCTCCACCTCGTCCACCGCCCGGCTCAATGTCCCCGCCGTTTCATCAGCAGAGGAATAGTCCTGTTCCTGGGGGCGGTCCGAAATGTGGGTGGCCTCGCCGGTCACCAGGTTCACCGAAATGGCCCCGTCACGGGTCATCTTCTGGGCCTCCTTCTCGGAGGCTTTCCATTCCTGCATTTATCCGTCACCTCCTCCATAGGGGCAGATGCTGGCGCACGCCCCGGTCTCAATCGCCGCGATATAGTGAAAAATGGGATAGGCCTGGGGCGGGCAGACTGCGTTGCCCAGGGTTTTCAGGCGCAGGGCCCGGTCCTTCGTGTCATCAGTTATGCGGGGGACATCTGCGGGTTCCTCTCGCCAGAGGATACGGCCGTCCATCCTTTCGGGAAGCCCATGAGCCATTCCACCCAATCCGGGTTCAGTGCCGCCTTCTCCGACAGGGGCTGCTCCTGGTGGATCACCTGGGCCGACAGGTTGCTGGACGGGGACTTGCCCTGGAAGGCCGTGGGTTTCAGGGTGGAGCGGTAGCCCTCCGACGCCGCCGGCGTCAGGTAGAACACCGCCGCCGAAAGGCTCAGGCTCCAGATCGTCCCGTCCCTGTTCCGCTTGCGGAAGATCCCATTGTCCGACAGGTACACATCCAGGTTTGCCGCGTCCCTGCAGGTGGATTTGTCGGAGGCAAGGGGCGTGGGAAACATCAGCCGCGACGATAAAAGTTCGCTGGCGCTCATGCCACGCGCCGACGCCGCAAGCCGGAAATACGAATGGGAGAACAGCGTATCCCGCTTTTGCCAGGTCAAAAATCGTTTTGTCGAGCCCCATATTGATGAAGCCAGCAACATTTTCCCCAAGCACCCAACGGGGCCGCAGCTCGGTAATAACTCTGCACATTTCCGGCCACAGGTAGCGTTCATCCGCAAAGCCCTTCCGCTTTCCCGCGGTGGAGAAGGGCTGGCAGGGGAAGCCGCCGGAGATGATGGTGACTGTTTCAAGTCCTGTTTTCTCAAAAAACGCCTCCTTCGTGAATGTGGTGATGTCCCGGAACTTCGGCACGTCCGGCCAGTGCCGCTCCAGGACGGAATAGGGGTAGTCCGCCCATTCACACTGGCAGACGGTCTCGAACCCGGCCGCCTCCGCCGCCAGGTCCAGACCGCCGATGCCGGAGAACAGGCTCACATGGGTCAGTCGCTCCATACCTCGTCCCCTTCAAGGTCTCCCTCGTCCTGGGGCTCCTCCACATCCTCCAGGCGGACCAGGTTATGGCGGCGGATGATGGACTCCTCCAGGACGTCCTGGGCGGCATTGCTGTCCTCCGGGAGGCCCAGGCTGCGGAAGAGCTTTTTCAGCACCTTTTCATAGCCGCCGGCCTTTTTCTTCAGCCGGAGGAAGTCCTTCTCCGTTTCCGCCTCGGACAGGCGGCGGGCCAGCGAATAGTAGAGGACGATCAGGTGGTGGATGTCGCCCACCAGCATACGGAAGCCATAGCCGGGGATGATGTACTCATCCTTATACTTCTTGGGCTTCGGCTCCTCCACGGGCACCGGGGTGGCCTCCGCCAGCTCCTTTGCCATAAGGTCCTTCAGGTCTTTGGGGTCGCCGAATACCAGGTAGCGGCCGGGGATGCCCCAGCCCTGGAATTTCTCCTCGGCGATCTCGCCGTAGCGCTTCGCCGCGCCCAGCACATGGAACACGTCCTCCTCGTCCTTGATCCGGCCCGCCAGGAAGGCGAGCTGGTGGAGAAGGCCGTACAGGTGGACCTCATCGTTGATGTGGGAGAGATAGGTCTTGCCGTCGATAATGTAAATCTTGTTTTTCATAGTCATTCCTCCGTTTCCGCCGCGTGCTCCACCTCGCTGGGCTTGGTGGTGAGCAGCTTGTAAAGTTCCGTGTCCTTCGGGAAATCGTCCGCAAAGGGCAGGATAACATTGTTGAAGAACAGCAGCCCGTGGCCCGGCTCGGAGTTGGTCACATAGGCAAGCTGCTCCGCCGAAATGCCCAGCCGCTCCGCCAAAATCTTGCGGTCGCCGGCGGCCTGGTTGAGCATATAGATGAAGTCGCTGTTTTCCAGGATGTTCTCGATCTCCGGGGAGGAGAGTAAGTCCTTGGGGTTCTGGGTCGCCCCGGTGGGCACCCCGCCCCATTTTCTAAACCGTTTCCAGATCTCCGCCGAATAGGCCGCCGTCTGCTCCTCCTTCAGCAGAAGATGGAACTCGTCCACGAAATACCAGGTGGAGCGCCCGATGGCTCGGTTGATGGTGACGGTATTCCACACCGCGTCCTGGACGATGAGCATTCCCGGCTTTTTCAGGTTTTTCCCCAGGCCCTTGATGTCAAAGCAGACAAGGCGGTTGCGGATGTCCACCGTGGTGCGGTGGTTGAAGAAGTTGAGGGAGCCGTTCACATACAGGTCCAATGCCTGGGCCACACGGTCGGCCTCCGGGATGCCCTGCGCCAGCAGCGCCTCCTTCAGGTCGCCCAGGATGGGCATATTCTCCGGCCTGGGGTCGGCGAAGTAGGGCTGGTAGATCTTCTGCACCGCCCGGTCGATGACGGTTTTCTCGATGGCTTCCAGCCCGGTCTTGCTCCCCATGATGAGCTCACAGAAGGAAAGCACGAAGTCACTTTTCAGCGCCAGGGGGTTCTCCTCGTCGGAGTAGTTGAGGTTGATGTCCAGGGGGTTCACATAGTCGGTGCTGGACGGGGACAGCCGGATCACCTGCCCGCCCAGCCGGCGCACCAGGGGCGAATACTCGTCCTCCGGGTCGCAGATGATGACATTATCTTTTGTGGTCAGGATGATGAAAGTGATCTCCCGCTTGCAGCTCATGGACTTGCCGCTGCCCGGCGTGCCGAACACCAGCCCGTTGGGGCTTCTGGACTGTTTACGGTCCAGAAGGATCATGTTGTTACTCAAAGCGTTGAGGCCGTAGTACATGGCGTCCCCGCCCATAAACAGCTCCTGGGTGACGAAGGGGACGAACACCGCCAGCGCCGAAGTGGTGAGGCTCCGCTCGATTTTGATACGGTTGAGCCCCAGGGGAAGGCTGCTCATCAGTCCGTCCTCCTGCTGGAAGTCCAGCCGGGTGAGGAGGCAGTTGTAGGTCTGCGCCACGCTGGCCGCCTGGGACACGGCAATCTCCAGCTTCTGCTTGGTCTCCGCCATGTGCATGACCAGGAAGGTCAGATTGAACATTCGCTCATTCCTGCTTTGCAGGTCCTGGAGGATGGTCTTTGCCGCGCCGCCGTAGGTGGCAAGGTCGCTGGGGAGGATGTCCATGTCGTAGCCGCTGCGTACCGCCCGCTTCTGCTCCGCGATCTTCATGGCGTCCAAATCCGTGATCTTGCGCTTGACCATCTTGATGGCCTCGTTCTGGTTGATGCCCCGGATGTGCATAGTTACCAGGATGTTGCCCTCGGTCTCCATAAACTCCGCCAAAATGCGGTCGTGGATCTCCGGGGCGGTGATCTGCAAAAAGCTCACCGCCCCGTACATCTCGCCAATGCGGAAGGTGCGGGTCTCCCCGAAGTGGAAGGAGGACGGGGCGATGAAGTCCTTGACCGACAGCCCGCTGGGCGCCAGCCAGTCCCAGTCAAAGGCGAACTTCCCGCCCTCCGGACGGCGGCCGTCTGCCGGGTGGAGGATACCGTGAAGCAGCTCCAGCCGCTCTTTCCCGTCCAGCACATGGGCGGCGGCGCCCATGACCTTGAAGCGGTTGAGAGTGTCGGTCTCGATACGGGCGAACCGCGCCCGCGCCGCCGGAAGGTTCTCCGCCTCGATGGTCAGGGTCACATACTTGGTTTTCACATAGCCGTTGCTGCCCCGCTCATACTGGAAGCGGAGTATCCCGGCCGCATCCTCCCGGACAGGGTCCAGGTCGTCACCCTGGGGACGGATGCCGAACAGGTCCTCCTCCGGCCCATGCTCCACATACCGGCTGCTGAGCGACAGCTGCACCCCGATGGTGGGGTCGTAGCCGTTGTAGAAATCGCAGAGGTGTTCAAATATATCCCGCTGGCCCTCCGGCGAAGCCAGGCGGTAGTTGACATCCTCGAAGGCGATGGTCTTGGAGAAGGTCCCGCCCTCCAGCCGGCACAGGCCGTCCGGGAACATATTGCGGAAGGGGATGCTTTCCTGCACTGTATGGGCTTTCCCGTCCCCCTTGGCCTGGCGGACCACCGCCTCGATCTGCTTACGCTCGGCGCGGGTCAGCTTGCGCCTTGCCCCTGCCGGTTTTGCGGGTCTTGCCGTTTTTGCCTGCAATCGCTCTCACCTCCTGTTCCAATTCGTACTGCCGCACCAGGGCGGAGTACAGGTTGTTGGTCTGGTAGATCCGCGTCTTTGGGCGGATAAATTTGTTTTCAATGAGATGTCCCAGGAACACCTCCAGGGGCTGCCCGTTCTTCTCGTACATGGCGAACAGGAAGAAGGGAAGCATCACCAGGATCATGCACAGGGCCGCCGTGGTGGTGCCCAGCGCCCCTTTGGTCAAAAAGAAAAGCGGCACGCCGATCAGCGCCGCCGCTCCGAAACATATCACCTGCCGTTTGGTCAGCCCGAACAGGACCTTGCTCTGTACCTTGCTCAGGTCCTTCGGGATCGTTACATAGGCCAATAAAATCAGCTCCTTTCCGCAAGCTGGATGTCGCTTGCTACTTCATTTCCCCATACATCCCAGCCGGGGGGCGCCTGCCGGGCGAACAGCTCGATCCGGGGGACGTCCCCCATCAGGGCCTCAATCCGGCGCCGCGCCTCATCCGGCTTTTTGCTGTGCTCCTCAACATGGGAGAGGATGACCTGCTTGACGTCCCTGGCCGCCCGTTTCGGGTGCCCGCGGGTCGCCAGCAGGCAAATCTCCGCATTGGCGCGGGTCCAGTATCCCATCCCGGTGAAGATGTTATCCGATTTGCGGCACTGCTTCACCCACACGAAGGCCACCGTCTTGAAGGTGAAGCCCCAGGCGTCCATAACGCTCCAGCCCTCCCGGAGCATGGGGAAGGTGATCCAGAGGAACAGGGCGCAGTCCCTGGCCGCAAGCCGGGACACGGGCAGCGCCTTGATGGCCTCTATGCTCATGGTGGGATAATGGCTTTCCGCGCTCCGGCCCGCGCCCTTTTTGCTCCATACCTTGTAGGACCAGGGCGGGTCCGCGTAGATGACATTGTATTTCTTCTCCATACCGGCCCCTCCCTAATGCGCCCCGAATAGGGACTTTGCGAGGCTACCGGTCTTAAAGAGGGTGAAGCACAGGAGCACCGTGTACCCCATGCACCCCCAGATGGCGCCGGAAATGTTGTCGCCGCTCAGGGAGATGCCCTCCACCAGCACCGCGTAGATGCCCACGCAGATCATAATGAGGAACGCCTGGAAGCCCAGGGCCAGCAGGGAGCGGAGATAGTTCTGCCCCGTGTTGCCCCATTCCCGGTTCACCATCGTGGCAAAGGGGATGGGACCTATCGAGGTCACCAAATACACCTCGATCATCCTGCCATAGATCACCAGGAAGATGCAGATGGAGAGGATCTGCGTACACAGGCCCACAAAGATGCTCTGGAACCACAGCCCCAGCAGGGCGCCGATACTCCAGTCCGCGAGCTGGGTCTCCAGGTCGGCGGTCACGCCGGATATGTCGATGCCCGCGTCCGAAATGATGACGCCGGCGCTCTGGCTTACCACGTTCTGCGCCACATCGAACACAGCCATGACGATGTTCCAGGTGTTGGTGACGATGAGCACCGCGCAGAAGGTCTTGAAGATCCACTTGAAAAAGATCCAGGTGTCGAAGTCGTGAAGGTTGTTCTTTTCTACGATGAGCTGGATGAGCTCATAGCACATGACAAAGGTGAGGACAATGCCGGCGATGGGGACGATCACGGTCTCCGAGAGGTTGCGGACCATGTTGAAAATGCCGCTGCTCCACGCAGAGGGCGTCATGCCCACCTCCCCGGCGATCTCTCCCACCTTGGTATTCAGGGTATCAAACATCCCGGTCAGGTTAGATATGATACCGTCAATGAGCAGTTCCTGGAACCACTCCTGTATCGCGTCAAAGATCAACGGGGATCACCTCCTTTGCGGGAGGCCCCGTGTACCGGGACCTCCCGCGGGTGTTATGGGGAGCCATCAGCCCAGCAGGCCGGACAGCAGCGGGATCAGGGTCACGCCGATGAGGGCGACACCCCCGCCGGCCATGAGCTGTGTTATCCCCAATTAGTAGGAACAATACAGCTTTCTGGCGGGCGGCGGCACGTCAAGAAATATATATGGAGTTTTTAAAGAACCTCCCCGGAGCGGGGAGCGGTCAGCCTGTGACCTGCTCCACTTCCGGTATGGGTTTGAGATTAAAATGAATTTCGATAGAAATGTGTCTTGTCTTATCGCTGCCTATGGTTTCATGGACAACGATTTCTTTAATCAGGCGGTTTAAGGTGGAAGCGTCCAGTTCGGTGATGTCCCGGTATTCCTGTATGGATTCCACCCACTGCCTTGCGTCCACGGCAAGCCGGATTTCATCGGCAAGGTGCTTCCTGCCTTTCTCGACTTTTGCCTTTAATTCCGCCTGTTCCTTCTGCGTCTTTTCCAGCAGGAGATTGAAGTTTGCGTCTGTGATTCGTCCGGCAACCATGTCCTCATAGAGCCGCAGCACCATCTTTTCCAACACTTCAATCCGTTCCTCGTCTTTGGCAAGGGTGCGCTCCATCGCTTCCCTCTGGCCTTTCTGCTCGGCTTCGCAGGTGTCGGTCAGCCGCCCGGCCACCGCTTCACTGTCGGTCAGGGCAGCGGCGGCGCACTCCCGGATTTTATTCAGCACAAGGGCATAGAGCGTGTCATAATCAATCCGGTGCTGGGTGCAGTGCTGTTTCCCAAAGGCATTGTAAGTCTTGCAGGAATAAATCCTCTGGGGGTGCTTGGCATTGGTGTAGCGGACAGTCAGGGACTTTCCGCACTCACCACATTTGAGAAGTCCGGCAAACAGGCTCGGCTCCCCGGACTGCCCCGGCCGCTGGCGGGATTTCAGCTTCTCCTGCACGATGGCAAAACTCTTTTTGTCCACCAGCGGCTCATGCGTCCCTTCCACCACAATCCAGTCCTCCGGCTTCTTGTCCCGGATAGTGCCGATTTTAAAGCGGTACTCGGTCTTTTGGGAAGCGATTGCGCCGGTGTAGACGGGGTTCATCAGGATTTCCTTAATCACTGTAAAATCCCAGATGTACCGCCCATTCTCCGGGTCTTTCTTCTCCCATTTGGTGCGGATGTTCCTGTGCCCACGCTGCCGGTTCCACCATGTGGGGCAGGGGTGCTTTTCTTCCTCCAGCCTGCGCCGGATGTAGTTGGGGCCGTGCCCGTCCAGCGCATACCCGAAAATCAGCCGGACAACCGGGGCGGTTTCCTCGTCTACCAGCAGGCGGTTCCTGTCCTCCGGGTCTTTTTTGTAGCCGAAGGGGGCAAGGCAGCCGGTGAACTGGCCTTTCTGGGCTTTCAGCACATAGGAAGAATGGACTTTCTTGGAAATATCCTTGCTGTACATCTCATTCAGGATATTTTTGAAGGGCGCAATGTCGTTGTTGTCCCGCATGGTGTCGATACCGTCATTCATGGCGATATAGCGCACGCCGTTCCTTGGGAAGAAGTCCTCGATAAGCTGCCCGGTCTGCAAGTAGTTCCGCCCTAACCTTGATAAATCTTTCGTAATGACAAGGTTTATCTGCTTCCGCTCAATGGCCTTCAACATCCGTTTCAGGTCGGGGCGTTCCATGTTCAGGCCGGTGAAGCCGTCGTCCTGATAGACTGCCGCAACCTCCCATCCCTGCTTTTCACAGAACTTTTCCAGCATATCCCGCTGGTTTGCGATGCTGGCACTCTCGCCCTGAAGGTCATCGTCTTTCGAGAGCCTGCAATAGATAGCTGCCCGGAATCCCCCGGCAAGCGCCGTGCCAATCACGTCATAATCTAATCCGTTCATCATAACCGTTTACCCACACAATCCAGACGGAACACGGTCACTTTGAACCTCGTCTTTATTATATCTCATTTCTTG
The DNA here is from genome assembly GCF_016586355.1 of Anaerostipes butyraticus. GTDB lineage: Bacteria > Bacillota > Clostridia > Lachnospirales > Lachnospiraceae > Anaerostipes > Anaerostipes butyraticus. The sequence goes on along the minus strand of NZ_BLYI01000003.1, from coordinate 73,296 downwards.
CGTTTTAGCAAGATATTCTTTATCTGTTTTTCTGGTGTGTTTCTGTGCGATAAGGCTCACGAAAACGTCCGTAGCGTCCAGTTCGCCGTCAAATACTGTGGTGACATGAATCTCTGTTTTATTTTTCGCCATAGGCAGTTGTCCTCCATACATGAAATAAGCCAGACAGGGGATAGCGGCAACGAAGTCCGGCAACGGGCTTCAAAAAACCTTGGAGCTAATCCTTGTCTGGCAGTTGGGTTATTTTATACTTTTTCTTTTATTTTTCTGTTGCTTTGGTTGTTAAAGGGGAGAAAAGCCCGCAGTTACGGGATTTTTCCCGGCAACCGGGTCGGCAACGGGATAGCAACGGAGTGTGCAACGGGCTGTCCCTGCCCGGATTTTTTCAGAATGGAAGCTCCATCTGTTCCGGCACCGGCGTAAATCCTTCCGGGATTTTTTCCGTCCCGTTGCCGCTGTCCGTTGCCGGTTCTGTCCGTGCGTTTTCCCGTTCCCATCCTTTCTGCCTGCCGTACCCGGCAAACATCCGGGGGTTGGAGAAATAATTCCAGCCAGTGATGCACTGGTTCATTATCTCGTTGATTTCCCGTATCTCCCATTGTTTCGGCTCGTCAAAGTCATGGTTCAGGGCTTCTTTGTAAAGCTGTTTGGAGCAGACGGTATCGCCGGGGTAGCTGTCAAGGAAAGCCTGTATCATACCGGCCTTGGTGTCCTCCGGCATGAAGTCCCGCTGGTGTTCCTTTAAATGGCGCACCATTTCCGGGCTGAATGTCAGCTTCCACCTGCCGCTCCTGTAAATCTCCATCGCTTCCGCCCATACCTGATTCAGATAGGCTCTGGAAGCGGCTTCGTCCTCTAAAATGTGTGTTTCCGCCTGTTCCGGGCATACCTGTATAGGAATGAAGCGGCGGTTTCCTGAACGGTCAAGGGGCAGGAAGTCAAGGGCATTGGATGTCCCGCCGAACACGCACTGCCTTGGACGGTCTGCCGGGTGGGTTTCATAGGGTATCTTGTAGACTTCCTTCTGGCGGCTCAAAAATGACTTGATTTCCTCTATGCTCCTGGCGTTTGCGGTGGCAATCATCTCCGACATCTCGATTATCCAGTGGCCTTGGAGTTTGCGGTATACGTTGTCATCGTCCAGCTTCCGCAGGTCATCGGAGAACCACTCGTCTTTGACTGCCAGCAGGCGGAAGAAGGTGGACTTCCCGGCTCCCTGCCCGCCCACCAGACAGAGCATGACTTCAAACTTGCAGCCGGGGGAAAATGCCCGGTGGATGGCTCCCAACAAAAACAGGCGCAGGGATTGGAAAGTATACTCGTCCTCACCGGCTCCCAGAAAGTGACGCAGGCAGGAGCGTATCCGTTCGGTTCCGTCCCATGTCAGGCCGTTTAAATAATCCCGGACAGGGTGGTAGCTGTTCTCATCGGCGGCAAGGGCGGCGGCGTCCTGTATCTTTTTCTCGCTTGTCAGGCCATAGGTCTTTTCCAGATACAGCCGGATATATTTCATGTCCGTGTCGGTCATGGGGCTTCCGGCAGTTCTTTTGTAGCCGATTGGCTTTAAAATATCGGTGCGGTCGGTCAGCAGGTTGTAGGCAACCGCCCCGGAAAGGAGCGGGTCGCACTGGAACACGGTCAGGCAGTTGCTCATGCTGTTGCGGAAGCCGCCTTTTTCGGTGGTTTCCAGCATGGCCTTCACTTCCTCAACGCTCCGGGGCGGCTCTGCGCTGTCTGCCATGTTCGCTGTTTCCTGCCGTATCTGGGGCGGTAAATTCTGCCATCCGTCTTTCAAGGTTCCTCACTTCCTTTCCGTGTCCTGTGATAAGGGCTGCCCGCTCCTGAATGTCCCCGGAGAGAAGCACGTCCATCAGGTATTCCACCCGGCTCATGTTCTGCAGGGCTTCCACAAACCGGGGGTTCCACGCTTCATCCGGCTGGCGTGGGGCGTATTCCTCCTTCCAGCGGCGCAGGAGATGGTAATAGTCGGACAGCACCCGGAAGCAGTGCCGCTCCATGTGCCTGAATTTCTGTTCCTCCGTTTCTTTTCGCAAGCGTGGCCTTATGGGCTGCTTTTTGCCGTTCCTCCCATCCTCATAAGGGATAGAGAAGTCCTGTGCCAGCATAAGGGCGGCTTCTTTGCTGCTGATACCATGGAGCCGGGAAACAAAATCTATCACGTCCCCGGTGGCTCCGCAGCCGAAACAGTAAAAGCGGCGGTCAACCTTCATGCTTGGGTTCTTATCGTTGTGGAACGGGCAGACGCACATCCCGTTCCGGTTTACTTTGATTCCATAACGCTCCGCAGCCTGCCTTGTGGTGACGGACTGCTTCACGGCTTCAAATACGTTCAATAGGCGTTCCCTCCTGATAATGAAAAAGGCACCTGCCAGCGATTTCAAATCACAAAACAAGTGCCTGTTTAAAGTTCCATATTCTGTTGTTTCTGTGTCCGGGGCGGCTTCTGTGTCCGGGGCGGCTTCTGTTTCCCTGCCTGCTCCTGCCGGATGCGTTCCTGCCGCCCTTTCAGGCTCTCCTGTACGGATGGTTTCTTCCCCGGCTCGGCGGTCTGGCGGTACTGCTCGGATGGCAAAACCTGATTCAGCCAGTGGCGCACGTCACGCAGCACCTTCACATCTGCCTGAACCGCTTCCAGTTCCTTCTTTTGTCCGGGCAGGGCGGCGGCAAGCTGTTCCCGTTCCGCTTCCAAATCTTTGCGGGAGTAGGAATTGCCTTTCAGGTTGGCTTTCAAATACCGGATGGCGGCATTATAAGCGTCCAGTTCCTCCCGGTGGCTCTCCGCAAACTTCTCCTTTTTCTTCTTCCAGCCGATGGCGGCATACTCCGCATGGACTGGCTTGGCGGCTTCGTATTTGTCAATGTAGGAGAGCATGGTATTGATGGCTTTTATCCGCTTCTCGCTTTTTTTCATGCTCCCCATGACGGAAACAGCGGTCTGGCCGATTTCATCCAGCCGGGTGTCAAGGCTCTCCACGGTGGAGATTCCCTTTTTCCGCAGGAAGTCCATCGCCGCCTGCACTTTATTGTAATCGGCAACGGTTCCTTTCAGCTTCCCTCTGGAAGTCCAGTCGGCACGTTCCCCACTCCGCTGTTCCAGATACCGGAATAACAGTTCCGGGAGTGTCGGCTCCTTCGCCTGCTCCAATGCTTCCAGTAATACAGCCTTTTTCTCTTTTAAGTCAGACAGCCATCCCTTTAGGCTCCGTACCATCTGCCGGATGGACTGCATGAGCCGGTTGGCGGTTTTGATGTCCCGGTTCAGATTGCCGATGTTGGTCTGGATTCCTTTCTTCTCCATCTGGCAGGCGGCCGCTCCCATGTGGACGGTAGGGATTTGGTCAATCCCCTGTCGGGCATAGGAGCGCAGGTCAAGCCGTTCCGGGCGGTCATTGGCTTCCAGATAGCGGTTGGCCGTGTCCGCCCATCCCTGCCGCCAGATTTCGGCGTACTTCCGGTTGTTCCAGTCTACTGTGTTCTCCTTATGGCTTTTCCATCTGCCGGACGCAAGCCGGATGCGCTCCCCGTTCTTGTCAAGGTCGTACACTTTACGGCTCTTGGGGAGCCATTTGCCTTTTTCGTCCATCGCCCGCATGGTGAGCAGGATATGGGCGTGTGGGTTGCCGTCCCCCTTGTCATGGATGGCAAAGTCGGCAATCATGCCTTTGGAAACAAAAAACTCCCGGCAGTAGTCACGGATAAGGTCGGCGTACTGTCCCGGCGGGATTTCCCTTGGGATGGCAAGCACGAATCTCCGGGCAAGCTGGGAGTTCCATTGTTTTTCCTGCGCTTCGGCTGAGTTCCATAAAGTATTGCGGTCTGCAAACTCCGGCGGCACATGGGGCGGGAGCATGATTTCTTTGTGGGTGACTTCGTTCTTGTAGGGATAGTATTTCTGTTCCTGGTCATATTCAGAGAACAGCTTCTCGCCGCTCTGGTAGGCGGCGGCAGAAACAGCGGATTCATTGTTGCTCCGCTTGATGATGGTGATTTTACAATGCGGGCATGGCAAGAGTACGTCCTCCTTTCTCCCGGATTCGGGGCAAAAAAATAGCAGGATACCTTTTCAGATTTCCTGCTTGGGTGTGCCGTTGATGGGCGGCGGGTTATTTAATTTTTTAATAGTTTGTCAATTCGACAAATTGAAATTGAATTTATAATTTCCCTGCAAATATCTCTGCATCAATAGTGATTTCTTTTGTTTTTTTTAAATCTATTCCATCTTTATTTACACAAAACAGTAGTGGAGTCATATCCGCAAAGGTTTTTATTTCCTCGGATGTCATTGTATACGTTGCTGAAACTTTCTTGTGATAAACAACGGAATACTTCTTTTGGAAATAATCTACGACAGCCGCATTAGAATATTGATTGCTTTTCAATTGTTCTTTTGCCGTCTCTCGAAGCTCCTTAAGATGAGCATTTCCCGGAATTACCTTAATTACATAACCGCCTTCTTTCAAAACTCTGTTAAATTCGGAATAGTTAGCAGGAGTAAAAATATCTAATATGCAATCTATCCTTTTGTCTTTTATGGGCATTTCTTCCAAATTTCCCACAAACCATTTGATAGAATTACTGAAATCACTTTTTGCTGCAAGCTGAACAGCATCTTTAGAAATATCAAATGCAATAATTTCTTTATCACCTGATACTTCTTTTATCTGCTTTGAATAATATCCTTCACCGCAGCCAATATCAAGTATTGTATCAATGCTGCTAAAGCTTTTTATAAGCTGCACCACTTCATTCAGGATATGTGAATAATAGCCTTTTTCTAAAACCTCCCGCCTAATTTGAAAAGTCTCTCTGCTATAATGTTTTGAAGATTTTGTTCCTACAGCAAAGTTCACATAACCCGTTTTTGAAATATCGAAACAATGATGATTAGAACAAAATAAACTTTTTTGTTTCAATTTTAAATCTGTTTTACATATAGGACATTGAAAAACTTTTTCACTGTCACTAAATCTAAGTATTTTATTCATTATTCCCTCCGTTATTACATTACTTGCCCAATAAGCGAGCTATGCAATACTGATTCACCGCAACATAACCCGCGGTGTTATCTTAATCTCATATGCGCTGTCATATTCTCACCTCCAAACTCCGATTTGTCACCGGCTCCATTATACGCTATCTCATAAAAAAAGTATAGCCGAATTTCAGCAAACTTGTCAGATGGAAACAACTTGCAACGCAAGATAATTCCGGGCGGCAAGTCCACAAAGGGGTAGCTGGCGTAAGCCAGCGCAGGGGAAGGGTAACTTCCCCTGTGATGATTGGAGCAGATTGAAAATCTACGGAAATCATCTGCTGTCCGCAGGACGCCTCCGGCAGGGCGCAATGCACCACTTCCCGAAGTGGTGTATAATTGCGCCCTCTTTCAGAGGGGGAAGCCACGCTTACCGCTCTGGAAGCTATTATGACCGTTCCCGGTCTGGCTCTTTTCTCTTGGAATGGGGCGTTTTCTCCCTCGTCTGCGCCTTTGCTTCCGCCAGCCTGCGCCGGATTGAATTGTCCCGCTTCTGGATAAACCGCTGTCTGGTGTCAGCGATAAAGCGGCGGCACTCCGGCTCCGGGATAGCGTCCAGCTTTCGGATTGTGCTTTCCACAATCTCCCTCGCCTGCCTGTCACGAATGACCGGCACGATTTCCCGAAGTCCGGCAAGAGTTTCCTGTTTCGTGGCGGCGGCGTACTGGTAAACCATAGCCAGCTCGTCCTTTGAAAATTTCACATTCATTCCGTGTCCTCCTTTTCTGTGCCGGTTCCGGCAAATATCTGTTCTATGAGCTGCCGGGTGCTGTCCCGATGAAAGAGCAGCTTCAAGAACAGTTTGACCTGTTCCTCCGGCAAAAGCTCCGGGTGGGGCAGGTATCTTTCCAACTCCGCCCCTCTGGTACAGAGCCGGTGCGTCCGCTCTTTTCGGGTCAGCGTCTTTATCTGGTGTTCCAGAATCTTTTCCTCATGCTGCGCCCTCCGCAACTTTGCTTCGGTTTTCTCTATTTCCTGATTGAGTTTTTCCAGCTTTTCACTCATAGCGTCAGCCCTCCGTTCTGGGAATGAGTACATATATCTTGTTCGGCTCCCCAAAGCCTTGACGCACCCGCACAATCAGTCCGGCAGCTTCCAGCTCGTTTAAGGAACGCTTCACGGTCATGGTGCTGCGGGAGAGCGCCGCCGACAATTCCACAATCGGGAAACAGATAAATAAAATCCCGTTCATGTCCTCTATGCCATTTGCCAGAACATCGTCCAGCATACGGGCGTACATGATTTTTGCGGTGCTGCTGATCGGGAGCCGCAGCATGGCTCTCGGCAGAGGCATACTGGGCGGCAGGGGTGTGTCAATCGTCATAAATTCATATTCCATTCAGTTGGTGTCCTCCTTTTTCTGTTTTGAGCGTTTGGAAAGATAGCGGGGGCAAGCCACAATGACCGCCCGGAAGCTCTGCTTGCAATCATGCTGGCATTTCCGGCAAAGCTCGTTGTAGCTCCTGCGTCCACGCTCGTTTAAGAAGAAAGCAAGCTCTTTCTTCAACTTCTTTGACATTCTCGGCATAGTGCCTCCTTAATGAAAAATCCGCCCATGCTGGCGGTAACAGCCGCCGGTGGACGGATAGCAGATTTTTGTGTTGCATTTCGGGGCGATTTTCAGGGAAATTCAAGCCATAGAGCCGCCCGAAAATCCCCCGTGGTATTACGGGCAGGGTAGGCTATACCTTGCCCGATTGTTGGTTTTTGGTATCGTTTTGGTGTCCATTTTGCCGGTTCTCCCCGGTGTCGTTCCTGCCCCCGATTCTCACGGCGGCGTTTCGCTCCCCTTGGTACGCTCGCTGCGGTCAGGGTTCCTCCATTTCCCTGCCGCAGGTCACGGCGCTACATCTCCGGGGCGCATATCCCACACAAGCCGGTCATTCGGTTGAATTGATTCACCGATGAACTACTTGTATGATAGAACATTTTTGTACCCTGCTCCGTATATCCATAAAGTAGGAAATCCAGCTGAAAATCGAAAATTTCCACGTTCTCGGAAATGGTGTGGTATAATCTTTAGAGAGCGGCGGGGGAGCCGCCGGAAAGGAGCCATTCGCCTATGAAATCACGCCTTAGCATACAGGAACGGCTAAAGGATTTACGCACAGAGAGAAAGCTGAAGCTGGAAGAACTATCAAACCTGACCGGCATTTCAAAGTCTGCCCTTGGCAGCTATGAAGCGGACGATTACAAAGAAATCAATCATGGCAACCTCGTTATTCTGGCGGACTTCTACGGGGTGTCCCTTGATTACCTGCTGTGCCGGACAGAAAACAGGGAGCAGGTAAACACGCCCTTAATGGAGCTGCACCTGAATGATGAAACAGTGGAGCTTTTGAAAAGCGGCAAAATCAATAACCGTCTGCTCTGTGAGATTATCACCCACGGAAAGTTTGAGCGGCTGATGACCGATACGGAAATTTACATAGACGGTCATGCGACCGCCCGCTTCCGGGATATGAACGAAGGGCTGGAAGAACAGCGGCTTGCCCTCATTCAGAAGCACCGCTATGTGGACGGGGATTTATATTCGGAAACGCTTCTTGCCGCCCAATTAGAGGAAGAAGATTTTTTCTGCCATATAACGCATAAAACATGGGATTCCATTCTCCACGATATACGGAAAGCCCATGAACACGACATTGACAGCACGCCGGATTTCTCCCTCGCAAAGAAAATGGCGCAAGATATTCAAAACGCCCTGAAATTCCCCGGCGACCACCTGACAAAAATCTGGAAAGTCATTTTAAATATGCTGGGTATCGACTTTGACAAGCTGCCCCCTGATGAGCAGAAAGTCTTGAAAAAAGTGCTGGCAAAATCGCCGGTCATTAAAAACAATCCTTTGAATTTCCGGCGCAGGAGAAAATAAAAACTGCCGTTGTTGGAATTGCGGTTCCTGCAACGGCAGCGCCTTTATTCGCTGACATATTCTATATCAATCCTGAAATCCCCGCTGTCATAGCTGACAGCCAGCCCATAGCTTCCGATTTGAAGCGTTTCCTCGTCCTTGACCGGATAAAAGGCTTTTTGTTCTGCGTCAAAAAGAACAACTTCCTCCAATAGCTGCCCGTCAATCGTGTTTAGAATCTCCCTGATACAATCGTCACAAAAAACAGACTTCATCTTGTGGGCGCTGACAATCCGCCGCCCCCGGAAAATCTCTGCATAGCCGTCTTGTTCTCCCGGATATGATGTTACATGAATACTCGCTTCGCTGATTTCATCATAACCAAAGGACAGGCGCATACCGCCGTATTCATCATCCGGGCTTTCGTCTGTGTGATACACGTCAAGGGAATAGGTTTCTCCTGTATTGACACAAACAAGAAATGCCTGTGCCGGATAGCTTTCCTGGCAGGTGGGGCAGCTCTCGGACGTGTTCGGAATGTACTGTATCAAATTCTCCATATCCCTGCCGTATTCACTGAATACCAAATCATGGCGGATAGTCTGGGCTATCTCGTCATACTCGTCCTCGGTGGCGGTGGCAAAGTAGGTTGCTATCATATTTAGTGTTTCTTCCACGTCCTGCTCATACTGGCGGTTGTTACGGATATTCCCGATTGCAATTCCAGCCATACATAGAACCGCCGTGAACGCACACATAAGAAATGAGCCGCACCAGATACTTTGCTTATCTGACCGGCTTAGGTGTTGTGTGGAATCTTCCTCGTCCTCATAAACGAACCAAAATTCCCGCCATGTTTCCTTTACTTTTTCCCACATTCTTTTCATCTCATGCCCTCCGTTTAGCTATTAGCTAATATAACATAGTCTAACAGAATCTATGATAAATGACAATCATATTATAGGCTTATGGTGTACAAAATAATAACTGACAGCTAACAAACGGGTGGTGGCAATGGAGAGAAAAGGATTAGGAAAGCGTATCAATGAGGTACGAAAAGACCGGGGCTTTACCGCAGACAAGCTCTCGGAATTATGCAATATCAACGCAACGTATCTTCGTCAGATTGAGGGCGGTGTGAAAATGCCCAGTCTGCCGGTATTCATAGATATTTGTAACTCCCTGCGGATTTCCCCTGATTATCTGCTTCAAGATGAATTGGAAGAAAACGAAATCAGCAAAATCAAGGAGCTGGAAGCACTCTGGAAAGACGTGTCGCCCAGCAAACAGGAGCTTGCCGTTGCTATGATAAAAGCGGTGTTGGAGCATAATGAACAGTAGGACAGCCAGCCGGTTCCGGCTGGCTGAATTGTTTTTTGTTTAAATGATATAGAAAAGCCCAGAACGGGCAACTTCACAGCTTCCCGCTCCGGGCAATATCCTTTTATTCTATGTTAAGAGGTGCCGTTATCCCTCGATGGCAATGTATTTCTTTTTTTCAGCTTCCGGTTCTTTCGCTTCTTCTTTTGGAATGTTAATCTTCAATACCCCGCTTTCATATTTTGCATGGATATCGTCCTCTTTCACATTCTCGCCGATGTAGAAAGAACGGCTCATACTGCCTGCATAACGTTCCTGACGTACAAATTTGCCTGTTTCTTTTTCCTTCTCATCCTTGTCAAGGCCCTTTGCGGCGCTGATTACCAGATAGCCGTCCTTCAGTTCCAGAGTAATCTCATCCTTCTTGAAACCAGGCAGGTCAATATCCACCTCATAATGGTCATCGTGCTCCTGCACATCCGTCTTCATCATTTTTGCTGCATGGTGCCCGTATAACTTCCGCTCTGCTTTACGCATTGCTTTATCATCAAATGACGGGAACCCCCAAAAATCATCAAAAACATCATCAAATAAGTTTTCACCAAAAACACTAGGTAACATCATAAGTCATCGCTCCTTTTTTAATGTTAAAACCGAATTGTCAATCAGAACCAAGAATACTTGGGAAGAAATCGGAACCTCTCATCTGTTCCGTTTCCCTTTCCTTTGTTCTATCTGTGTTATAGCACGCTTGTTAGCATTTGTCAATGGTGAGTGCTAATTTTTTTGTGAACTTTTTGTGTCCTCTTAAAAAGCGAATCATAACCATTTTTTCTTTTTGAATTTCCAAATTAACGCTGCGACTGTCACAATGCTCACCAGAATTACCAATGGATATCCATATTTCCATTTGAGTTCCGGTATATGTGAAAAATTCATCCCGTACCACCCTGCCAGAAGCGAAAGCGGGAGAAATATTACTGTCACCACTGTAAAAATTTTCATCAGATCATTCTGCTCAATCGCCAGCTGGGATTGATATGCTTCCCGGAGCTGGGACACCATTTCCTGCAAATTCTTAACGGCACTCAGGTAACGGTCCGTTCTATTCCTCAAAGTCATCAATCTGCGGACTCCGTCTTCGCTAAATAGTTGGTTGTCATTCACGGTCATTTCATCAAAAATGAAATTAAGCTGCTCATAGTAGCGTTTCAGGCGCAACAGTTCCTGCCTCCATGCAGTAATGTATTTCAAATAGGATGCCTTGTCGCCGGACAGCACCTTGTCTTCATTATTGCTGATTTCTTCCTCAAGATTATTCAAAAAATCCATGTCTCCTTTCAGCAGTAACGAAAAAAAATGGTAGAAAAGCCGCTCATTTGTTGCTCCTTCTTCCCCTGTCATCGTATGCAGAATCATATTTGCTTTTTCTTCTGCCTCAGAGGTTTCACAAAATACCAGCAAATCCTTTCCGTCCAGATATAAGAGCATCTTAAAATCCTCTTTTTTTTCACTCTGAACATCGTACCAGTCAAATGCAAGGATATCGCAGTCCTTAAAACACTCAAAACTGTCCGTAATCTGTTCATCAATATACCGAAGAATCTTTTTATCCATATAAGGAGCAGCTTCATCGGTGTTTGTAAATGAAAATACTTTGTACATTTATCCTCCACGTCCTAACTTTGTTATATTTTCAATGTTGGAATATTGCTATTCTTCAGCAAGGAATTTTCGACTTTTTGATTCTATCTTCTGCTTCACCAGAAGAAGATTTTTCTCGTTCCAGTTCAATCACATCTGAAATATCACAATCCAACGCCCCGCAGATACGAAGCAGGGTTTCCATGCTGATATGCAATCCCTTTCCCATATTGGCAATCTGGTTTGTGGTGAGTCCTGCGGCAAGCCGCAAGTCCTCTTTTCTCATGTTCCGCTCTTTCAATGTATTCCAAAGCGGTTGATAGCTTATGTGCATTTATCGTCCTGCCTTTCTCCCAGTGCTGGGGTTCGTGCTTCCCATTATAGCAGTTTTCTTGCTAACTCGCAATATTTCTTGACGGCTCGCCGGTTCCGTCTGGATTGTGCTTTTCCTTTCCGCTTTTATTTACATCTAATTAGCCATAACCTGCTTGATGCCCTGGCTTTTTGCTTATGTGTGATAAAGAAGTAATAGAAGTGTAAAAAATTTTGCCGTTCCTATCCGGCACTTGGCCATTGTGTCGGATAGGTCGGGCGTTAGGCTTCGGGCAAGTCAATCTTGCCGACAAAGCTGTAATAAATCTCAATGTCCTGCCTGCGGGTGCCGTTCTCGTCATAGCTACACTCATGCACGACGATTTTCTCAATCATTTCCCGCAAGAGGGTGGGGGTAAGTTCCTCAAAGGCAAGGTGCTTTCGGACGATACCCATAAACTTTTCCGCGTTGACGGTGGCGGCCTGCGACTTGTCCAGTTCGGCCTGCAAAGCGGCGGCGCGGTCTTTCAGTTCCCGCTGTTCCTGCTCATAGTCTGCCGACAGTTCCATGAAACGCTCGTCGCTGATTTTGCCGTTCACATTGTCCTCATACAGCCGCTTGATAATGCGGCTCACTTCGGCAATGCGCTCCTGCGCCTGTTCAAGCTGCTTGGTGGCTGCGGCGGTCTTTCTCTTGCCGCCGATCTCGTTCTGCTGGATAAGCAGCTTCACAAAGCGGCTCTCGTGCTTGGCGGCGTATTCGGTCACTTGCCGGAGATTGGAGAGGACACCGGCGGTCAACAGGTCGGTGCGGATAAAGTGCGCCGTACAGTCGCGGGTGCGCTTCTTGTAGCTGCCGCAGATGTAACAGTCCTGCTTGCGGTTCTTGTTCTGATACCGCTGCTGGTACATCACATGACCGCAGTCGGCGCAGAACAGCATACCGGAGAACAGCCCCACTTCATCATAGCGGTTCGGGCGTTTGCGCTGCTTGCGTAACTCCTGCACGCGCTCCCATGTTTCCCGGTCTATGATAGGCTCATGGTGGTTCTCAAAAATGGCCTGCTTCTCTACGGGGTTCTCTACACTGTGCTTGACCTTGTAAGAGGGCTTCTCCGTCTTGAAGTTTACCAGACAGCCGGTGTACTCCCGGTTTTCGAGGATATGAACAACGGTGTTCGTCGCCCATTTGCACTCATAGCCGGGGTGGTAGCGGCGGGTGCTGCCCGTCCTGCGGTATTCCAGCGTTCCCGGCGTAGGGATTTGCTGCTCCGTAAGCATACGGGCAATCTTGGTCGGGCCATTCCCGGCAAGGCAAAGCTGGTATATCTGCTGGACAACCGGCGCGGTTTCCTCGTCAACGAGATAGTTCTCGTCCTCGTCCATGAGATAGCCATAGACCGGCTTGCTGGTAACGGGCTTGCCGCTCATGCCTTTTGCTCGTTTTACTGCTTTGATTTTCTTGCTCGTATCTCTCACCAGCCATTCGTTGAACAGATTTCGCAGAGGGGTAAAATCGTTGTCCATGCCGCCGTTTGCGCTGTCCACATTGTCGTTGACAGCGATAAAACGCACTCCCTTTTGAGGGAACAGCATTTCCGTGTAAAACCCTACCTGCAAGTAGTTTCGCCCTAACCGGCTCATGTCCTTGACGATGACCGTACCCACTTTCCCGGCTTCAATGTCTGCAAGCATGGCTTGAAAACCGGGGCGCTGGAAGTTCGCGCCGGAAAAGCCGTCGTCGGTGTACCAGCGCAGGTTGGTAAAGCCATTCTGTTTTGCAAAGGCTTCGAGTATCCTTTTTTGGTTCGATATGGAATTACTCTCACCTTGCAATTCGTCCTCATGGGACAATCTCGGATAAAGGGCGGTAATGAGGTTTTGGGTGGCTTGTCTTAACATAAAATCCTCCGTTTCCGACAGCCAGCCCCACTATTCCGTAGCTTTATTGTACCACGGAATAGCGGGGGCTGTATAGCGGCAAAAGTGTAAAATCTGCTTCTTTATGGTTTGTCAAATTGCCGGTTTTTGTGTAGCAGCGGCTTCCGCTTCCAGTACCCGCGCCATTTTGTCGGCGGCGGTGGTGGTAGTGTCTTTCTTGAAATAGCCGGACACGACAAGGACGGAATTGCCCATGCGGATTTCCGTCACGCAGTCGGGGCGGCGGGCGGTGCGGGTGTCGTGCTGCTTGTTATCTGTCATAGGCAATACTCCTTTCAGTCGGTAATCAGTTTCTTCATGCTCTCCATTTTCCGCTGCGCGGCTTCCTGCCGGAAGTTGTCGCCGGTAAAGCGTACCGGGACGCACATGGAAAGCAGGCGGTCATAAATCCGGGAATGGGCGGTGTCCTCCGGGTTCCGCAGGTCGTCCAGCGTGAGGTTGGTCGTGACGATCAGCGGCTTGCCGCTGCGGTAACGGCTGTCAATCACATTGAAAACCTGTTCCAGCCCGTACTCGGTGCCGCGCTCCATGCCGAAGTCGTCAATGATAAGCAGCGGATAGCGGCAAAGGCGGGAAATGTACTCGTTGCGGTTCTCAAAGCTGGCGGCAAGGTCGTTGAGGATAAGGGCAAAATTCGTCATGTGGACGGGGATTTCTTTCTCCATAAGGGCGTTTGCGATACAGCCCGCAAGGTAGCTTTTCCCGGTTCCCACGCCGCCCCAGAACAGGCAGCCGATATTGTCGGCTCGCATATCCTCCCAGTGTTCCACATACCGGCGGGCAATCCCGGCCTGCGGGTTCCTGCCGTTGTCGTTCTCAAAAGTCCAGTCCCGCATGGTGGGGTCGGTAAAGCCCCGGCGTTTCAGTTCCTCCACGGTGTCAAAGTGCCTGCGCCGCTTCTCGGCGGCCTCCCGTTCCTCGCGGGCGGCTCTCTGGCAGTCGCACTCTGCCGGGTGGCGGTCGCGGCCAAAGATAGCGGCCTTATCCGGCGCAAAATAGGCTTCTTTCGGCTTGCGGCACCTGCCGCAGTACAGTAAACCGTCCTCGCCGGTGTAGTCCTCCGGCTCCGGGGTGGCAGTCGTCATATTCTCCAAAACAGCGTTGATTTCGTTCTTCATAAACTCTCGCCCTCCTTGCATGAGTAGTCAGGGATGCCCTTTTTCGGGGCGCCCTTTTTGTCGTTCCCCGCCCATATCCGAAGGGCGGCGGCATAGTTCTGGTAGCTTTTCCCGCTGGCGGCAAGGTAGCGGCTCATTTCCTCGATGAACCGTTCCAGCCTGTCGGGGTACTCTGCCTGCAACTCGTCGTATTCGGTCTGTGACAGAAAAATATTCTGGTATCGGCCATAGGGCGCGGGCGGCTCCCCACTCACTCCCTTTGTTTGGTTCTCTGTAAGGTTGTTTATAGTAGTTTGGTTAGGGGACGGTTTTCCGACCATCATAAGGTCGGTTTTCTGACCATCAGTTGGTCGGTTTTCCGGCTCTATGAGGGTCGGTTTTCCGGCCATCAGTTGGTCGGAAAACTGTACCTGTGGCACACGCGGCACTTTCACATACAGTCGGTTCGGTGCGGAGAAGCCGCCCCGTTCCCGTTCCAGCAGCCCCGCCATGTCCAGTTCATTCAGCGCCCCCTTTATGGTGGTGCTGCCTTTATCCAGTATTTCGGCTATCTCCGCGATGGGATAGATAATATAAATCCTGCCCTCGCCGTCCTGCCACTTGTTCTTCTGGGAGAGGGTGGAGCGGTCTAACAGCAGCGCATAGAGCAGCTTGGCGGTCTGGGAAATCTCCATTTTCAGCAGGAAACGGGGATAGGGCAGATAGGCGGGCAGCTTCGTGTCTGCCATGATATAATCAGCGATAGGATCACCTCCCTGTGTTCGGGTTGATTTTGACGGTTTGTACGCATTTAGAACGCTGTTTCCGGGGGAAAAGGATAAATGTATCGCGTACCCTTTGACACCCACGAAAAAAGCCTTGATTTATGCGGGTTTGAAAGGCTCTAAAGCGTGACATTTCTGCCTTTGTTTCTGCTTTCGCTCGGCGGCTTTGATTTTCTTCATGCGTCCGGCGCAGCCGGGGCAGTATTTTCCCCGGTTGGATTTGGGGACAAAGGCCGCGCCGCAGACGGCGCACCGTTTCCGGCTCCCCCGGTACAAGAGGGCTGCGGCCAGCTCCCCGTCAAGGGGCAGGACAGCCACACGGAACCAGCGGCACATGAGGGAAAAGGAAATGCTCTGGACGCATACGCAAGGCTCCCCGTCGTCCAACAGCAGGCAGTTCCCCTCGTCGTAGTTACAGCACTCATGCACCAGCCGCCGCGCCCGCCGGTGCTGGCGGTAGTCCATGCGGGGCAGGTTATCGCTCATGGCTCTGCTCCTTTCTGCGGCGGGGTTCCTCCCGGCGCAAAATCTGGTCGATGTTCCGCTTGACGGTCTGCAACTCCTTAAACCGCTGTTTCTGTGCGTGATAGGTGTTATACAGGCCGGATTTCTTGGAAACAAGCTGCTCGATCTCGTCCTGCAACGCTTTCCGGGCGGGCAGCCTGGTAATGCCATGTGCCTTGAAATACCGGGCGGCTGCGTCGGCTATGATAAAATCGCTCTCATGCGCCTGCCGGTATGCTTCGCGGGCTTTGGGGGATTTCTGCGCTTTCAGGCCGTCGCGGACGGGTTTGGTCTTGGCGTAGGCCAGCACCTGTCGCTGCAATTCCTTTTTCCCTTGCAGCTTCGTTTCCAGTGCTTTCAGTTCGCCGCTGGTCTGGCGCATTTCCTGATAGGCGGTATCAACGGCGGCTTCTAACTGCTCCGGGGAAGTGAAGCCGTATTCCTGATACACATTCAGCGTCGCGGCCATCTGTTTGAGGTTGTGCATGGTCGCCCAGCGTTCATAGCCCCGGCCTTTCCCCTCGGCTTTCTTCTGCTCAATGTCCACAAGCCGCTGCACATTCGGGGCGGTTCGGGCGGCTCTGTCTGCCCGCAGTTGGTCTTGGATAGAGGGCGGGGTGCTGGATATAGCCGCGGCCTTTTCTGCGGCTCTGGCGGCGTTCTGCTCCAAAACGGCAAGGACAGCGGCGCGGTCAAAATCGTCGCCCAGCTTGCGGGCGGAAATGGGCTTTGTCCTGTCCGGCGTGAGGTAACTAAGCCGCCCCCGGCTCTCCTTGACGGTCACGCCCTCCCGCAGCAGCAGAGAGGAAAAATCCTCGAATGAGGCCGCCGCAGACAGCGCGGCGCGTATGGTCTGCCGCAGCTTCTCTTTGTTCGTTTCAAACTTGGTCTGCCGGGGCGTGATACCGCCTGCAATCATGGGGGCGTTCTGCTTGTCCAGCGCGGCCTGTCCCTTTTTCTGCGCCCAATACTCCCGGTCTGTGACGCGGTTCTTGCTGCCGTTCAAGAGGTCGATTTGGTAAAGCCCCTCCCGGTGGCACATCTCCATGACTTCGGACTTGAAGTAGCGCAAGGCCGCGTCGGTACAGCGGTGCTTGCACCCGGCTTTCGTGTCGGCTGGCCTGTCCATGTAGGGCAGGAACGGGACTTCCTCTATCCGCAGCGAATTGATAACGATATGCACATGGATATTGCCGCTGTGGTTATGCCCGTCCGGGTGGGTGCATACAAGGGCTTGGTGGCCGGGGAAATGCTCGGCGCAAAACTTCTCGCCCAATTCCTGCGCCCGGTCTACGGTCAGGCCGTTGTCCGGGCCGTCCCGTGGGTCAAAGCTGATGATATAGTGGTGACTTTTCACATCTTCCCGCCGTTGGTTTTTCTCATAGCGGAGATTTGCCCGCATACAGGCAACGGCAAAATCCTCCCCGCCGCAGTTCAGCGTGGACAGCCGGTAGTCCTCGCGGGGGATAAGCCTGCCGGTTTCATCAAGGACGGGCTTCATGGTAAACTCGTCATGCTCAAAAAGCAGGTATTGTTCGGCGGCTCCGTAGTCGGCGTTTTTAGAGTTGATATGCTTGAGTGTTGCCAACCGCGTCACCTACTTTCTGTAAGATTTCATACTTGAGGGCGGCAAGGTCGGCTATGGCGGCGCGTACCTCGCCGGACAGCGCATTGTAGGGTACGCCGTACTCGTTCAGATACCGGGCAATCTGGTTGAGGTTGCCGCCGATCCTGCCGTACTCGGCTGTGAGTTTCCCGACAGCGGAAAGCAGCTCGTCATTGACCGCCGACACATGGATAATTGGGCGTATGGCGGTGCGCCGTATCGCCTGCCGGAGAAATTCGGACTGGCTGATACCATAGGGCGCAAGCCGCGCTGTGAAGTCGGCGTATTCATCTTCGGACAGCCGGGTTTTCACAACGCGGCTGCGGTGGGGCGTGTTGTATCGCTTCGGCATGGGCTGTAAACCTCCTTTCACTTATCACAAAAAATAGGCTGGTCTGTTAGGTATTTCCGGGGCAGTTCTCGCAAAAAAACGGCCTGCCGAACGGAAATCTTTTTGCGGCGCAAGCCGCCATAGCAGGGTTTGGGGAAGGCACTCCCCAACAAGTTTCCCGCGAGGGACAAAACCGCAGAATTGCGGATTTTGGCACCGTGGTAGAAACTTGCTCTAAGACTGCCGCAGACTGCCCCTGTCTGGTTTTTCCGTACATAGAACGGACAGGACAGGGCTTGCGGCCCGCTGTGGGCGGCCTTTTTTCCTTTCGCCAATATGACGCCGGAACGGGGCTTTGCTGCCCGCTGGCTGCGGCTTTTTCCCTTTCCGCTAAAGATACATTTCAAAGGCCGCCAGCTACCCGCTGGACGGGGATTTTTCAAAATTTCTTTTGCCTTAGTAATCCGGGCAACAGGATTTTGGCAACCGGCGGGGCAGAGAATTTTTCCTTTCACTCCCCACACCACCGCTCTTAGAAATTTGCCAAACGGAGCAGGCAGTTTTTTCTGGCTTCACCTACCTACTACGGGTGATTTTCGATTTTGCCAAATGGACACAAAAAAAGCAGCAAATCTTTTTCAGACTTACTGCTTTCGCTGGCCGCTGGTGGGCGGCTGATATTCAGTTTTGAAAGTTCGGGTCAGGGTGCCCCGAAGATAAAAAAACAACAGTATTCAATTTATTAAATAATTTCCTGTCGATTCCCTTTAATCAATACAGTTTGACCGTCAGCCAATTCAATCAAATCGTTCTTCGATATATCTCCAAAAGGGCTCTCTTTTTCAGCGTGTGGTATCAACGGATTTGCTAAATATCCTAATCCATCGGAAAAATTTCCGGCAGCAATCATACTACCTGCGCTAATTCCCAGATACACCAATCCATTCTCTATTGCTTGCTTTAGGGGCTTCGAAAATCCTGTTCTGTTTATTTCGCTAAGAAGCGTATGGGCATTTCCTCCACAAAAAGCAATCATGTCATATTGAGTGAGTTCTTGAACACTCATTAAGCGAAACGGTACAGGTATGTCACTAATATAACTTGAATATGTTCTTTTATATCCATCGGAAAGTAAAAACGCAAGATTATATATAAGAATATTATTCATAGGTATTCCCATATTCATAAGGCGCTCCATACATACAATGATTCCTTCTCGCGCACCATCATTTCCAACTGCGGCGGATGGAACCAAAATCGCTTTTGTGTTAATCGGTTCTTTTCCGATACATTTCCAAAATAATACCATAGTCTTTTCGTTTAAGCCACTTGAAGTTAAGAACAGGGTTCTCATAAACTTAGTCCTCTTTTAATTTTTCAAATTTACTATTTATATACCTACTCACGATAGTTCTCCTCCTTAATTTTATTTATGATTTTGGTTGTCGAATAATCTTTCCGTCTTTTTATTATATGAACCAAAGTTTTACTATTTTGGGCAGCAACAATCTCATTATAATAATCAATTGCGCTTTCTTCTCCAATAGTAAAGCAATCTGGTTTCAATATTTCAAAATATTTACAGACATCATCTTCATCAAAGACAAAAACAGCATCCACAAAACGTAATGCTTGCAATATTTTGATACGCTGATTCTCTGGAACAACTGGTTTCGTATTACCTTTTAATCGTTTTACAGAATCATCAGAATTTACTGCTACAACCAAATAGTCCCCACAATTCTTAGACTCTTCTAAATGACAAATATGTCCGTAATGAAGTAAATCAAAACACCCTGATGTTAGCACAATTTTTTTATTTTTATTCTTATCGCGTAATAAACGGAGTTCTGATTCTTCATTTATTATTTTTGCAACTTTCATGTATCACCTCTATTACATTCTTATACTTAAAATAAAAATTAAATTTTCTATGTAAGATGATAAAACATCAATTCATACCGAAATAATCCCATAATGTTAGTTATTTTGTTTTTTTTCAATACAGCTTACCATTATTATCACTATTCCGCGAGTATTAGATGACCTTAAATTCAATCTCTCCTTCTTGTATCTAACAAATATATTCTACTACCCCTGTTGTTTTTACTTTCTAATATACTTTTATGGTTAACTCATTGAAATCTACTATCAACAAAATCCAGCATTAAATTCTCTTCTCAGATTTTCGCACTACCATGCACATTTTTATAGAAATTATCAATACTATCTATTTTTTGTACCATTAGAAGTATCAATCCTTGTTCTACATTTCTTATTGCTACTAGACTTTCGTAAAGATGTTCTGTTTTGCTTTTTCAATTTTTTATTCATTTTTTGAAGTTTTTTATATGCATCTTGAAACTTTTTTTTCTTTTCATCTGTCAATCCAATTTTGGAGTAATAATAAATATTCATCCACTGCTCGGCCGTGATTAACGTATATGAATTTGAAAGACTAATTCTATTGGCTTTTCCCAATCTTTTGATTTGCTCATTAGAAAATAAAATAGAAAGTCTCTCTTTAGCAGTCTCTCCTTTAATATTAGTGTAAAAAAAAGCCACTAAATCTTTATAATTTTGAAGATCATCACCACTCAATCTATCATCCCATAACTGCATATGAAGCATAACTGTATCAACATTAGGCGAAGGAAAAAAATCGCTCCTTTTAAAACTATGTGTAATTTCTACCTTATATTGTGCCTTTATTATAGCAGCACGAAAACCTTCATATTTTTGTAATGGAATACCGCAATTCTTTTTAGCTGCCTCTCTTTGAATTATGATATTTATATCTGATGGTGGATTTACATCGTCTGTTAATTTCCTAATAATATCCGCTGTTATCTGAAAAGGAATATTGGAGAATATTTTATATCTGCGATTTAAAGGCAACTTATATTTTAAAAAATCACCAAATATATATGTAACATTATCATGACTGTGATATCTTACTAAATTATTATATAATTCTTGATCATATTCAACTGCAACAACCTCTCCAGCATGCTGAGAAAGTACATCTGTTATTATCCCTTTTCCAGGACCAATTTCAATAACATAATCTGTTACATCAATATTTGACTTGCTTATTAAACGTTCTACCAACTTTTTATTAACCAAAAAATTTTGTGAATATCCAAGATTTTTCATCTAATCGCACCTCATTCTCTATTTATTTTCATAACTATATACGAGTAAGCCCTAACGTTGCATAAAAAACAGCCCCTGTAAAACGATATATAAGTAAAGTGCGCCAATAACCTATTCTTTCAAACACGATGAATGACCATTGTAATTTCTTAAAAAATGTACAATTACTTTAAAATATTATATATCTGATCTTTACCTGAATCATTTGCTCACTATTGTTGTATCTATTTTCTTGCATAGACCATTTTTTTTGGGCACATACCAGTCTCACGGAACGACTGTTGCACATTTTCTAAAACATAGAAGACAAAATATTTTTACTCTATAGAATTCTTTCAAAAAATATAATTTGCATTTGTCGATGGCTTTATTATACTATGACCGCTTACTTATGGGAATAGATGAATTGTAAACTTGCTGGTGAAAATCGCTAATGACAGTCGGTGTTCGTTCTTTGCTTATCGGTCAAAGCGAAATTTGAACAGCGCGGCGATTAGCTTCTGTTTTATATGTTCCTCAACCTCGGCGCTGACTTTCCCGTGTACTTTGGAACAGTATCGGATATATCCGACGTAGTGGGAAAGAACGGTGTCGATTGCGTCCGGGTCGCCCTCATGCGCCTTGACGATTGTTTCATAGGGGAGAAGTTTACTCATAGCGTTTTCCCTCCATGAGCCGCCGGAGCCGCTTCAAGGCAAGCTGGATATGCCGCCCTGCTGTGCTGCGTGTCCGTCCGATATGTACGCCGATCACCCGCTGCGGCTGGCGCAGGAAATAGTAACGGAAAATTTCTTCCTGTGTCTGCTCTGGCAAAAGGGCAAGGGCGGCGGCGAGTTCCGCATGGTACAGAACGGCGGTCTGGCCGCAGGCGGTAAAAAGATATTCTTCAAGCTGCTCCGGCTCGGCAAGCTGGACAAACTTCTCATTCATCAGATAGTCAAGGGAAACTTCCCGTTCCCACCTCCGGCGCAGCTTCAAAATTATATCTATGGCGGCGTGACGAATGACAACCTTGCAAAAGGCGTTAAAGGTGTACTGGATATGCACTTTGTAGGCTTCATCTTCGGTCATGGAAATTCCCCCTCTCTGATAATAGTGCGGGGCGGCAGCACTCCTTGCTGTCGCCCCTTGATTGCCTACCAGCAAAGGCGGGCGGGGCTGTCAACGGCGGCGCGGTACGCGCCGTTCATCTTGACCGTTGACTGGCTCGGCTGGCTTTGCTATGACAATATAGTTATTTCCAGTGCTTTAATTGCGAAAGGTACAAATCAAACTGATTACGTCTGGTTTCTTCATCTGCGTTATCGGGATTTGGCATATTCGCAACCAGATAATCCAATAAAGATTCCTTGGATTGATATGCAAATTTCCCATTAGCATAGCACCATTTACAATAGTCCTCGTTATAGCTTCCGTCTGGTTCTCGGCTAATCAGACCATCTTCATTCAATGGCATTCCGCAACACTGACAAACAAGTTGCCGTGGAGAACCCAGAAGCGTATTGATTGACACATCAAAAACTCGTGATAACAGTTTTAAGGTATCTGTATTTGGCTGCGTTTCGCCTGTTTCCCAGCGACTAACCGCCTGTCGGGTAACTTGCACACGTTCAGCCAGTTGTTCTTGCGTAAGGTTGTTTTTCTCGCGTAAATTTTTAAGAATACCTTGTATTTCCATGCCCGTCCCTCCTAAAGGTTGTTTTTACTCATTATAACTTCAAAATGGGGTTTTAACAAGCAACTCGCTGTTGCTGCGGAATAGTGGGCTGCTGTCTATCAATTCTTATGTGTTACTTTATGGCACATGAGCATTGGAGGCAGGGTTGTCCTGGCCATAACCTTCCAGGAGGTTGATGCCGCCCCACACGCACAGGCCGCCGCCCAGGGCAATCACCAGAGTCTGCAACACGTCAATAGCGTTAGTGAAAAAATCCATAAATCATATTTCCTTTCTTCGGTGTAGAATTGTTATTGAAGGTCCATTGCTGTCAATTCGTACATCTCGAAAGGCTCATCCGGCTTTACGATGGCCGGTTTGCGTTTCATGTACCGTTCCATATCAAAGAGGTATTTCTTGTCGGCGTCGGCGGTGTACTTGTAGTTGGGGTGCTTCGTCAGGTCGTACTTGTCCGAGAGGAATGGACGCACGCCCCGCAGCATGAAGATACACTTGCCTCCGTCCATTACCGCCAATTCGTCCTGGGTCATCAACTCCTTTCCCAATTTCTGATAAGTGAGGCCGTGAGAAACCTGGCTGCCCCGGTTCTCGGATTGATTGAAGCTGTCGATGGTCTCCTTGCCCAGCAGCTCCGAAATTTCTTTCAGGGTCGATTTCTCCTTGCCTCCCAAAAACAAGGTGCTGTCGCAGTTACCCACGATGGTATCCGCCGCGTCCTTGTAGATGGTCTTTAACTGGCTTTGGCTCTGCAAAATAATAGAAGCCGATATTTCACGGCTTCGGATGGTAGCAATCAATTTCTCGAAGTTTGGAATTTGCCCAATATTCGCAAACTCGTCCAGCAGGCACCGCACATGGACCGGCAGGCGGCCGCCGTAGAAGTCGTCCGCCTTGTCGCACAGGAGGTTGAAAAGCTGGGAGTACATGAGCGCCGCCACGAAATTAAAAGTGCTGTCCGTATCCGAGAGGATGACAAACAGCGCCGATTTCCGGTCGCCCAGGGTATCCAGCTCCAGCTCGTCCTCCGCCATGAGGTCCCGCAGCTCCGCGATGTCAAAGGGCGCCAAGCGGGCGCCGCAGGAAATCAGGATTGACTTCAAAGTTTTGCCCGCCGCCATTTTGAATTTGCGGTACTGCTTCACAGCAAAGTGGTCCGGGTGCTCCTTTTCCAGCTTGGCGAACAGAATGTCCACCGGGCTTTGGAACTCCTCGTCGTCCTCCCGCGCCTCACTGGCGTTGATGAGGTCCAGCAGGGTGATAAAGTTGCGCTCCTTCGGCTCCGCCTCGTACCAGATGTACCCGATGAGGGCGGAATAGTACAGCCGCTCGGCCTTCACCCAGAAATCTTCACTGGACTTTTCGCCCTCGCCTTTGGTGTTGAGGATCAGGGCGTTCACCAGCTTCAAAATATCCTTCTCGCTGCGGATGTACGCCAGAGGGTTATACCGCATGGACTTCTTGAAGTTGATGAGGTTCAGGCTTTTGATGCGGTATCCCTTGCGCTCCAGCAGGGCTCCTACCTCGTTCAGGATGGTGCCTTTCGGGTCAGTGACCACATAGGAGGAATGGCACTGGAGCAGGTTGGGCTTGACAAAGAACCTTGTCTTTCCGCTGCCGGAACCGCCAATGACCAAAATGTTTTTATTCCTGGCATACTTGGGCTCCTTGGGGCGGCTCGACATGGTGATCCGTTCCGTCTGAGTGAGGAGGACGTTCTGGAAGAAGTCCGGGTCTGCGTAGGGAGCGATGTCGGCCGGGGTGCCCCAGCGGGCGCTCCCGTACTCGATCCCCCGGCGGTATTTCTTCGCGTTCTTGCCTTTGGAGTAGACCGCCAGCCGGATCAGCACCGCGCCGGCGGCGCCCATGCACAGGTCCAGCAGATGGAAGCTGGGCGCCAGGCTGGCAAAGGCCGCCGAAAAGCCCTGCCCGATGTGGAGCAGCTTCTCCGAGGCGTCCGCCCCAGGCGCCAGCCGTATCCCCTGGCAGAGCTTGTCAAAGAGATACACGAAGATGAGATACGGGAGGTTGAGGATGATCTGCTTTTTCAGCTTGTCGGTCATCGCGCCACCTCCCGGTCCTTGGTCTTGACCTTCTCCCGTTCCCGGTGTTTGGTCTTTGACTGTTCCTGAGCCTGGGCCAGCCTCTCCCGGATGGTGGGGCGATTCTCCCGGCCCAGGGTCATGGCGGTGAACTCCTTGAAGGCCGGCTGGAGCTGGTCCTTGTCCTTCGCCTTGAAGAACACATAGTAGTGCGGCGGGTCGGTTGTGGGGTCTTTTTTCAGGGCATAGTCGATGTCATACTTTTTCGCCACCGCCGAAAACGCCTTGATGTTCTGCTCCGTGATCTCGATGTTGGTCAGGGAGGCACCATGCTGTTTGAGCTGGTGCAGGGTCTGTTTTCCCTGGTGTAAGCTGCGCTGGGAGGGCTTTTTCTGCATCTCCTCCAGCACCTTCTTCACGGCCTTTTGGAGCAGGTCCGCGGTCATCTTGCCCGCCTCCACCGAGAGGGAGACCACGCCCTGGGTGATTTCTTCCTGCACTCACATCACCTCCGTTCTCCGCTGCCGTACATATCGTGGCTCACCAGGGAAGTGTAGTAGCTGTCAATAGTGGCCGGAGCGTTATACAGGGCAGCCAGCAGATATTTCTTGATGTTACGGACATAGGTGGTGTTCTCCCGCATACGGTCCAGCACATACTCGATATGGGAACTGTTCAGCTTCAGGAACCGGGATTTGACCACCTCCGCCGGATAGTCGTCTCCGGCAATGCGGATCATCTCTCGGTGGGAGCAGACCGTGTCCACCATGAGCTCCACCAGTTCATCCAGACGGTCACGGTCCAGGCGCTCATTCTGTACGAGGATGTCATACTCGATGTTCTCCAAAATCAATTCCCGATAGCTCTCTCGCTCCCGCATCCAATCCCGTCCGGCCCTATCCGAGCCCCTGGGGGTTTGGGGGCTTGATAGGATAGGATTTGATCCTTCCGTACTTGATAAATCTTTTTTTGATTTATCTTTACTTGATTCTTTAGTATTTAATTGTGCGGGGTTTTCCTGTTCAGGTTCTGCCAAGACAGGTAAAGCCTGTTCAGGATTATCCAAGACTGGATTATCCCGTTCAGGTTTTCCCGGTTTAGGTTCCGGCGGTCTGGGCTGCTCCAGAATCGTGTACTCGATGGCGCCGAGCTGACCGTTTGCGTTGCGGACCCGCTGGCGGATCACATAGCCGTGTTCCTCCAGCTCCCGCACCCCGGCGCAGATGCTGTCAACGCCATCTTTGCAGATCCGAGCCAGCCCCTTGGTGGTATAGTCCCATTCCTCCGGCAAGGAGAGCATGAGGGAGAGAAGGCCCTTCGCTTTCAGCGAGAGCGACTTGTCCCGCAGGTGGTGGTTGGACATCACCGTGTAGTCGCGGGTTTTCTCAATGCGGAATACCGCCATGTTGGATACCTCCTTCCTTCGGTTTTGAAAAGTGTTCGTTTCGGTGGTTTTGCGCCCCTGTATCACCGTCCGGCCTCCCATGAGGGAAAGAATATGGGCGGCTTCGTTTGCGCCGCCCACAGGCGAAAAAACAGGGGATTTCCCACCCGTTTTCATACAGTTTTGGGTGCCCCCAGCAGGGCATAAAAAAACGCCACAGGTTTGTGTTACCTATGGCGTTTGGGACAGGAAAAGGGTGCTGACATTTCATATCAGCACCCTTTGTCCTGCCAGTATTAAATTTTTGACTTCACATCGTGTTCCTTGCCTCTGAAAACATTGATTTTACTGGACTTGCTCATGTTTTCTTATTAGGAGGCGGGGAATGCGGTGTCCTTTTTTTATATCCAAATGATAAACATCAAAACTATTTTTGCTTTTCTTCATCCTTCCTTTGCTTAAAAGAAACTCAGCTGTTCATATTCTGTGCTGCGTTCCAGCAGAATCGGCGTTTTGTGCAGCAAATACTCTGCCGCCTTATCATCCAGGATCCATGTTTCCACTTCTTCCCGTTCCAGAATCAGCGGCATCCGGTCATGAACCGGTTCCACAGACGCATTGGCCTGGGTCGTCAGAATCACAAAGCATTCCTGCCCTTCCTGCATTTTGAAGCAGCCTGCCAGAAACAGTACATCGGAATCCTTCCGCTCAAAGGTGTATTTCTCTCTGGCTTTGGACCATTCGTAAAATCCCTTTGCCGCGATCACACATCTTCTGTGCAGCACACTGTCCCGAAACATTTTCTTTTCTACTGCGCTTTCCGCTCTGGCATTGATGATGCACCCCTTCCCATGGAATCCCGGAAATCCCCATAGCATGCGGCGGCCTGCGATATGATCGTTTTCACGGCATAATACGACAGCTGTCTGCGCCGGCGTCACATCACGTTCCTGCCAGCCTGCTTCTTCCTCTTCCAAATGATTTGCAAATGTCTTCAGTGACCGGATGCTTTTTTCATCTTCATAATATCTCCCGCACATAACTTCCTCTTTCTAAATCTTGTCCCGGATCAGCTCATACATTTCTTTTTCTGTTTTGATTGCATTTAATTTTTCTTTGAATGCATCATTGCTGAACATTTTGACAAGGTTATACAATATATCATTGATACTGTCTGCATTTAGTACACTTAATCCGATAACATAAGTAACTGATTTATCCTTATGATCTAAAAAGCAGACAGGTTTCTTTAACCTTACAAAACTGATTCCTTCTTTAACCGCGCCTTTTTCCGCTTCCGCATGAGGAATTGCAAGATCCGGATAAATCACAACATAATCCCCGTTTTCGCGTATGGTATCTACCATTGCTTCAATATAAGATTCTTTCACCATTCCGGTCCTGTAAAGAAGTCTTCCGGAAATCCGCACTGCCTCCTCCCAGTTTTCTGCCTCTGCATTCAGCAAAATACCGTCTTCTTTCAGGAAAGATTCCCCTTCTTTTTTCAACGTAAGATCTTTTGTTTCCTGTTCTGGAAATGCCCTCTCTCTCTGCATCTCTTCCAGAACATCCATGGCCGTCATACGGATGTCATAAATTTCATCCTTTTTCAAAATCGGGCCGCTGATTTTAACACAGGGGATTCCTTCAGAATGATAAGGAACCATGGATATGATCATACGAATGTTTTTATGGCTGATCTCGGTATTTTCATGAGAAGATCGTATTTCCACAATTTCAAGAATATCATCAAAGTGTTCCATCTCTGTTTCAAAAAGTTTCATGGTTCCTCTTCCCATGGCTCCGACCAGCATGACCGGAACTTTCTGCTCTTTTGTCTGCTCCATTTTCTGTTTTTCGATCATAGAGGCAAAATACATTGCCAGAAATGAAATCTCATCTTTCTGAAACTGTTTTCCTATATATTTTTCCAATGGCTTAACACATTCGTCTACCACGCGAAACACTTCAGGATACTTTGTCTCAATTTCACTTCCAAAAGGATTTCTCAGATATTCTCCGGATCTGGCCCGGTAAATGGCAGATTTCATATGGTCCACCAATACATCATACAGGCCAAAGTCCAGATAAAAGCTGATATTAAAACTTTCTGAAATATGATAGATTGCTTCCCCGATAATAACCGGAAGCGCAATTTCATCCACATTTTTTGTGCTGCTTTTCAGATAACTTTTTCTCCGAAGACACTGGACAAACTTTTTCTTTTCTGATTCCGGAATCTCTATGGAAAAAGCCTCTCCTGTCCGATCAAGAATTCCTTCACTAAAAGGGTATTTGGAACTTCTTTTTATGGATTCATCCATGTCTTCCATAACCTTTCCTTTCGATAATCGTTTTACCAGGATCAGTATTTCAAATACGGTCTCCATAAAAGAGAAATCTGAGAAATAAAAATTATAATGTCCTTCTTCTTCGGACACAATTTTCTGAATGACCGGCATCCTTTTTTCATATTCCAGTCCCTGGAGCAGAAGATGATTAAAGACATCCCAGACCTCACCGTTTTCATAATTGGAATAATCCGGATTCAGTTCGATTAACTTCAGGATTCCATTCCGGATATTGTCTTCTTTCCCTTTGACTTTGTATCCTTTCTGAACTTGTGAACTTAACTCCATCTGATTAGAAGAGAACCAGTCTTTTAATTCGTTGAGATCCGCTATGGCTGTATTTCTGCTGATCTCAAGACGCTCTGATAATTCTGCCGCTGTCACATAACCTTCGCTGTTCATCAGGATCATTGCACAAATGGTTTTGCGCTCTGAAGAATTTAACCGGTAAATGTAAAAATCCACATGATTCAGAAATTTTTTCAGATTTTCATGGAGACACTGATTTCTTTCTTCAAAATCGACTACACCTTTACTGTCAATTTTTAATGAAGGAAGACCCTGCTCTTTCAATTCCTCATTTAATTCACGAACCAGCTTTCGAACCACTCTCTCTGAAACATGAAATTGCTTTGCAAGATATGCAATCTTAATCTTCTCTCTGTTCATAACACTTGTTATGATTCTGCTGCTTCTGTAGTCCATGTTCTGACTCTCCTTTATTATGCTTTTACATGTTCCTTGATCCAGTCACAGATCAGATCAGCAATTTCATAACTGTTGTCTTCCATCATCAGCGCATGGGTATTACCGTAAATGCCAAGCTCAGGCAATGACATCCAGGTGCTGTCTCCACCCATTTCCAGAAGTCTGTGATGAAGATTTCGCATGCTGCCTTCCCAGGCAAAAGCGCCAGGCCATTTATAACCATCAATACAGTATTCTTCTCCCAGAAAGTCACCATATACAAACAAGAATGGAATGTCTCGAAAAACAGATACATCCACCTTATCGACATCCAGATCAGAAGAACTTTCCAGCATGATGATTCCCTTTATATTTTCCGCATTTTTAAGCGCTGCTTCCAGAGAAAACAATCCGCCCTGGCTGTGGGCAAGCACGATCATTCCCTCTTTCATGCTGGCAAAATACTCATCGTACGCCGCCTGAACCATAGCATTGGATGTGGTCCATCTCGGCACATGCTGCTTCATAAACTGATCATATCTGCTGTAATCAAAGCGGCTTCCCTCATAGGGAACTCCCGGTTTTGGTCCCAGCCGGTAGGTAGTCCACCGTTCGCCGTAGCTGTTAAACATAGGCAGTCCCTCGTTGATCTCCGGAAACTGCGCCCAGGAGGAACGCCCTCTCTCCACTCCATCGGAAACATTAACGTTAAATCCGTTCTGCAGAAACCGAAATTCCCATCCCGGTCTTCCGTCCTGGGTGCTCTCCCACAATGCGCCGGTAGCTCCGCCGCCATGGATCATACAGACCGGATATGGCACGACCGGATGTTCCAGTCTTGTATACTGAACATACATCTGACCAGCCTGAAAATCGCCGTTGGGATCATACGTTACCGGAGGTCCGCCCGGCCAGAATCTGGTCTCAATCGGAGCGCTTCCTTCAATGGTTACTTTTTTCCCTCCAATGTGATAACTGCCCTTGGATATGATGCTGACTGCTTTCATAAATTATCACCTCATTTTTTCAGCTTTATATTCTATGATACCACGTTTCTTTTTCTTTTCAAAATCAATTTCAATAAAAGGAGATCTCGTAGGTGCAGCAGTTTTCCATCACCGCCCAAAGAAACTTTCCCTTTCGTCTCAAAAAATTCCCCCAATCCTTTTTCTGAGAATTTCTGATTGGTTTGCCGTATATACAACAGGTTTTTACTGAATGCAAATCCGGTCTTTATTTTTTCCTCGTTTTACCGTATATTATATAGAGAAAGGAATTCTGATTTCCTATAACTTTTTAACACTGGATAAGCGAGGTAATAATAATGGAAGAATTAAAACCGATCAAAGAAGGTAAAGTACGTGAGATCTATGATAACGGCGACAGCCTGATCATGGTTGCTACAGATCGTATCAGCTGTTTTGATGTGATTTTAAAAAATGACGTTACAAAAAAAGGAACTGTTCTGACTCAGATGTCCAAGTTCTGGTTTGATATGACAGAAGACATCGTGCCAAACCATATGATTTCTGTTGACGTAAAAGATATGCCGGAATACTTCCAGCAGGAAAAATTTGACGGAAACAGCATGATGTGCCGCAAATTGAAGATGCTTCCAATCGAATGCATCGTCCGCGGATATATCACAGGAAGCGGCTGGAAGAGCTATCAGGAAAACGGCACCGTATGCGGCATCAAACTTCCAGAAGGTTTGAAAGAATCCGACAAACTGCCGGAACCAATTTATACTCCATCAACAAAAGCTGAAATCGGAGATCATGATGAAAATATTTCTTTCGAGCAGAGCATTGACGTTCTGGAGAAAGAATTCCCTGGAAAAGGAAAAGAATATGCGGAAAAACTCCGTGACTACACGATCGCTTTATATAAAAAATGCGCAGATTACGCTTTAGAACATGGAATCATCATCGCAGATACAAAATTCGAGTTTGGTCTGGATGAAGATGGAAATATCATTCTCGGAGATGAGATGCTGACTCCTGACAGCTCCCGTTTCTGGCCGGCAGACAGCTATGAGCCGGGTCATGGACAGCCGTCTTTCGATAAACAGTTTGCCCGTGACTGGTTAAAAGAAAATGAACATGACTGGAAACTGCCTCAGGATATTGTAGATAAAACGATCGACAAATATCTTCAGGCATACAAATTACTGACTGGAAAAGACTTATAGAAGACAAAGAGGAGAAGCTTTTATGATCAAAGCTTCTCCTCTTATTTTATCTTCATTTCCCATTTCTATCTGACTGAATCCTGCATTTTTTCCGAACAAAATAAAAACAGACCGCCTGCATGATAATCGTAAAGACCCAGGACCCCGGATAAGAAATAAAAAGAAAATATAATGATCTGTGATGCGGGAAAAATCCATAAATCCATACAATCCTTGTCCCTACTGTTCCGATCACAGATAAGACCATCGGCACCGCAGAATGTCCCATTCCACGCATGGCTCCTGGAATCAGATCCATGATCCCGCACAGACAGTATAATATGGTCGTGATCGATAAAATCTCCATTCCGCATTGAATTACATTTCCATCGGAAGTATAAATCCTTAAAAGCTGCGGTCCGAACATATAGGCTCCAATGCCTAAAACACCGCCAACTGCAACAGACAAGATCACACAGTCCAGAAAGACCCGGTCCATTCGTTTCTGCTTCCCAACACTGTAATTCTGGCTGGTAAAACTCATACACGCCTGCGTAATCGCATTGACTGCAACATATAGAAATCCCAGAATATTGTTAGTCGCTGTATATCCCGCCATAGCAGTTGCCCCAAAAGAATTCACTGATGACTGCAGCATCGCATTGGAAAAATTGATCACCGTACTCTGGATTCCCGCAGGAACTCCCACCTGAAAAATTCGTTTCAGATAAATCCATTTTACTGACAGTCTGGAAAAGCGCAGCTGATAACTGCTCTCTGTCCTGTGAAGGCACCACAGAACCAGTATACAGGAAACCATCTGTGATGCCACCGTTCCAATCGCTACTCCTGCCACATCCAGAGGAATTACGATAACCAGCAGAAGATCCAGGCCTACGTTGGCTGCTCCGGCCACGATCAGAAAAAGCAGCGGTCTTTTTGTATCTCCTACTGCTCTTAACACAGCCGCTCCATAATTATAGAGCATAAAAAAAGGCATTCCCATAAAATAGATTCTCATATAGGTTGTGGACTGCCCGATCACATCCGCAGGTGTATCCATCATCTGAAGCGCAAGATGAGACGCCGCAACTCCTACGAACGCCATACAGATTCCGCTGATCAAAGCAAATCCTATTGCCGTATGTACCGCTTCCGACATTTCCTTTTTCTTTCCAGAAGCAAAATATCCTGCTGCCAGAACATTAGCTCCAAGAGAAATTCCGATAAACAGATTCGTAAAAATATTAATCAGCGCAGTGGTTGATCCTACCGCTGCCAGTGCCTGCCTTCCGCTGAATCTTCCTACTACAATAATATCCACCGCATTGAACATCAGCTGAAGAATACTGGAAGCCATCAATGGAAGAGCAAAGGAAATCAATTTATCCATGATTGACCCATTGCACATGTCAATCTCAAATTTGCCTTTTTTCAACGTCATATCCCCTTTCTTCAATCTTTCGATTTTGCCTTGCATATCTTAACTCTTCCATTTCTTTTCGTCAATAGGCAGCCCGGAGAAACGATCAGACAAATCCGCTCGTTTCTCCGGGTAAATCCATCAATTTTACATTTTTATTCTTCCGCTAATTCAATCCGCACATCATAACTGCCAGTCAGTTTGCTGATGTTTTCCAATGGACAGTCAATAACTCCTATATTCACCTGATATCCGTATTGTTCAGACGATTCCTCATCCTCAAACAAAATCGTAAAGTAATCCGCATCGGTCGCAAAATCAATATCTCCGTTCAGCCATCCATAATGCACATCTTCCTCTTTATACGGCAACGGATCATCCATAACCCCGCAGAAATCATGAGAATACCGGTTCATATGCACCGTATAAGGCAGCATTTCAATCAGCGCCTGTGCTGTCTCACTGTCATTTAGAATACCCGGCACCACGGTATCGCCAAAATACATATTTATTTTTGTACCGTCTTCTATGACTCTCGTAGGCATCTCAGGATCTTCTGTCTGCATTTCCGCCCCATCGGATGCAGCGAGTCCATTTGTTTCATTTTCTGTCTGCTCTTCTGTTCCCTGATTTTCCTCTGACACAGAACTTTCTTTTTCCTCTGAGGTTTCAGTCCTTGCACATCCTGCTGCCCCGGCCGTTAATAACAGCGCCATTATGATAGATAATACTATTTTTCTCATGGATATCCTCCATTTCTATCTGCGCACCACTTGATCAGATCTTACAGAAATGCACCGTTGCAGACCTGAAGAACCTGTCCACGGACTGCTTTCCCCATCTTGCTGGCAAGATACAGACATGCATATGCCTGATCGATCGCTTCACATTCAGGTCCCGGGAAATAAACATAATGTCCGCTGTACTGCAGCATTTTGTCTCCTCCAGGCTGTTCTCCTGCTTTGTTTGCAAGATGTGCCGGCGTGATCGTTGCTCCCGGCGCAATGGCATTGCATCGGATATTCGTATCTACCAGGCGCATGGCAACATTTTTCGTCAGAGTATTCAATGCGCCTTTTGTGGAAGTATACGTCGCTCCACAGAAAGGCCGGGTTCCATTGACAGAAGATACATTGATGATCACCCCGTCATTTTGCGGAAGAAAAATCTTCAACGCTTCTCTGATATAGCGCATTGGTCCTCCCAGATTTGTATTCATGACATACATCATCCATTCGTCATCCGTTTCATCGATCATTTTCTGCTCTCCGATACCGGCATTGTTGACAAGAATATCCAGATGTCCGAACTCTTTCACTGCTGTCTCAAACACCTTCTTCGTATCCTCTGTGGAACATACATCTGCCACAACACCAACCGCATTCTGCCCTTTTGCACGGATTCCTTCCACAACTGCATCTAATTTTTCCTGTCCTCTGGCAGTCAGCACAACGGACGCTCCTTCTTCTGCGAAAAGTTCCGCAATGGTCTGTCCCATTCCGTAGCTTGCTCCTGTTACAATCGCAACTTTACCTTCCAGCATCTGTCGATCCATATTCATCATTCTCCCTTCTTTTTCACTTTTGGTTTGTAGTCATTTTCTACTTCCACTATAATATTCATTTCTTTCATTATCAAATACTTATATAAAATGAAATTATATGCTTTTCGGGCATTTCTTTTTTTGCTATACTAAATTATAAGGTGAATTAAGGTCATTAAAATGATAAAGGCACATGGGAGGTTTGTTTATGGAAATCCGGGTTTTAAAATATTTTCTTGCGGTCGTTCGTGAAGAAAGCATCTCTGCAGCCGCAGAATATTTACATATCACGCAGCCGACTCTCTCAAGACAAATGAAGGAACTGGAAGAAGAACTGGGCGTCCGGCTGCTGAACCGCGGTAAAAAGAATCGAAAGATCACTTTAACTGACGAAGGAATGCTTCTTCGTCAGCGGGCAGAAGAAATCGTAACTCTTGCAGACAAAACAGAAGCAGAATTCCACACTGCGGATGAGATTATCAGCGGAGATATTTATATTGGCGGCGGAGAGACCGATGCCATGCGCCTGATCGCAAGAGCCGCCAGGAAACTGCAGGAAGATTATCCTCTTATCAAATATCACCTGTTCAGCGGCAACGCAGATGATGTAGCAGAACGTCTGGACAAAGGGCTTCTTGATTTTGGTATCTTTATTGAGCCAGCCAACATGGAAAAATATGATTATCTCCGTCTTCCTGCTGCAGACACATGGGGAGTGCTCATGAGAAAAGACAGTCCGCTGGCTCGTCTGGATCATATTGAAATCCGTCATTTAAAAGAAGTTCCCCTGATCACATCCCATCAGTCCATGATCAGCAATGAATTTTCCGGATGGGGCAGACATGATTTTGATCAGCTCAATATTGTTGCTACCTATAATCTTGTTTATAATGCTTCCCTGCTGGTTGCTGAAGGATTAGGATACGCCTTATGTCTGGATAAATTAGTTAACACAACTGGAAACAGTGAACTTTGCTTTAAACCGCTTGAGCCGCGTCTCGAAGCACATCTGAATCTTGTATGGAAAAAGTACCATGTTTTTTCAAAAGCCTGTGAAAAATTTCTGGAAAAAGTACAAAATGAATTCCACATTCATATATAAAAATTCCCGGGAATGCTGCTTTCGGCATTTCCGGGAATTTCTTTTCCATATTTTATTCTGCAAAGTTTCCAGTATATAACTGATAATACTTTCCTTTTGCTTCAATCAGTTCATCATGAGTTCCTCTCTCGATGATGCGTCCCTGTTCCATAACCATGATACAGTCAGAATTTTTAACAGTAGACAGACGATGGGCGATAACAAATGTTGTACGGCCTTTCATCAGTGCATCCATACCTTCCTGTACCAGTTTCTCTGTACGGGTATCGATGGAAGAAGTCGCTTCATCCAGGATCAGAGCCGGCGGATCCGCAACTGCCGCACGGGCAATGGCAAGCAGCTGTCTCTGTCCCTGACTTAAGTTTGCTCCGTCTCCGGTCAGCATCGTGTTATATCCATCTGGCAGACGGCGGATAAATCCGTCCGCATTGGCAAGTTTTGCCGCATTGATACAGTCTTCATCTGTCGCATCCAGTTTACCATAGCGGATATTATCCATAACAGTTCCGGTAAACAGATGAGTATCCTGCAGTACGATTCCCAGAGAACGTCTCAGATCTGCTTTCTTAATCTTATTGATGTTGATTCCGTCATAACGGATTTTTCCATCTGCGATATCATAGAAACGGTTGATCAGGTTCGTGATCGTTGTCTTGCCTGCTCCTGTCGCTCCTACAAAGGCAATTTTCTGTCCAGATTTCGCCCAGAGGCTAATATTATGCAGGACAATTTTATCCTCTGTATATCCAAAGTCTACGTCATCTAAGACAACGCTTCCTTCTACTTTCTTATAGGTTACAGTTCCATCTGCTTTGTGAGGATGTTTCCATGCCCAGAGATTTGTTCTGACATCGCTTTCTACCAGCTGGCCGTTTTCATCCTCTTTCGCATTGACGAGTTCAACATATCCTTCATCCAGCTCCGGTTTCTGATCCATCAGATCAAAGACACGCTGAGCACCGGCTGCCGCATTGACAACGAAGTTGATCTGCTGGCTGACCTGCGTGATCGGGTTTGTAAAACTCTTGTTTAATCCAACAAATGTAACAACCGTTCCGATGGTAACTCCTGCCCATCCGTTGATTCCGAGAATGGCTCCGAGGATTGCCATCAGCGCATAACTGATCCAGCCGATATTGGCATTGACCGGCATCAGAAGGTTCGCATAGCTGCTTGCCTTGTTGGTACTGTTTCTTAATCTTTCATTTACTTTGTGAAAGTCTGCCTTTGCTGCTTCCTCATGGCAGAAGACTTTTACAACTTTCTGTCCATCCAGCATTTCCTCGATAAATCCATCAACTTTTCCAAGATCAATCTGCTGATGTACATAATATCTTCCGGATATACTGGAGAAATTCTTTGTAACCGTCAACATAACAAATGCGGTTATAATAGAAAGAATCGTCAAAAACGGATTCAGTAAAATCATTGTGATCAGTGTTGCCGTCATCGTAATTACAGCGTTAATGATCTGTGGAATACTCTGACTTAACAGCTGTCTTAATGTATCAACGTCATTGGTGTAAACAGACATGATGTCACCATGAGCGTGGGTATCAAAATACTTGATCGGCAGTGCCTCCATACGGCGGAACAAGTCGTCTCTTAAATGCCGCATGGTTCCCTGACTGACATTAACCATAATTCGGTTATATGCAAAAGCTGTAATAACACCAGTTCCCATGATACAGGCTAATCGGAATAAATCTGAAGCCAGACCGCTGAAATCTTTTGAGCCGCTGGCAAGCATCGGTGTAATATAATCATCCACCAATGTCTGCGGGAACGTTGCACCAACAACCGTTGCAATCGCTGTAATCAAAATAAAAACAACAACAAGCAAAAATGGTATTTTATAATAATGAAGCATATATTTAATGACTCGTTTAATTATTTTAGAAGCTGAACTAAACTGAGCCTTTGTTTTTCTTTTTTTCATGAATCAGTTTTCCTCCTTCCTTTGAATCTATGACGGCTGGTCAAAATCGCCGCTGCCTTCAAGCTGTGAATTATAGATTTCCTGATAAATCGTATTATTTTTCAGCAGATTCTCGTGAGTATCAAATGCGTTTACTTTTCCTTCGTCTAATACAAGAATTCTGTCTGCGGATTCTACACTGGAAACACGCTGTGCGATGATAATCTTCGTTGTTCCAGGAATCTCTTTTGCAAAAGCAGCCCGGATGCTGGCATCTGTTGCCGTATCAACCGCACTGGTAGAATCATCCAGAATCAGGACTTTTGGTTTTTTCAGCAAAGCACGGGCAATGCACAGACGCTGTTTCTGTCCTCCGGATACATTGGCTCCGCCACGCTCAATTTTCGTATTGTAGCCATTGGGCATACGGTCAATAAATTCATCCGCACATGCAGCCTTGCATGCCTCGATGCACTCTTCATCTGTGGCATCCGGATTTCCCCAGCGAAGGTTATCCAGAATACTTCCGGAAAACAGCGTATTTTTCTGAAGAACTACGGATACCTGGTTTCTCAAAACTTCTGTATCATATTTTCGTACATCTACGCCTCCGACACAGACAGAACCATCATCTACATCGTACAGACGGCAGATCAGATTCACCAGGCTGCTCTTTCCTGAGCCGGTACCGCCGATAACACCTATCGTTTCTCCGCTCTTAATATGCAGATCAATATCAGATAATGCGTTTTTTCCGCTTCCATGTTTGTAAGAGAAATTCACATGGTTGAAATCGATCTGTCCATTGGCAACTTCTGTCACTGGATTTTCCGGATCTGTCAGGTCCGGAGTCTCACTTAATACTTCACTGATACGGCGAATGCTTGCCAGAGACATACTGATCATTACAACGACCATGGAAAGCATCATCAAACTCATCAGAAGTGACATAATATAACTAAATAAGCTGGTCAGATCTCCAGTCGTCATGGATCCGCCCACAATGAACTGAGCTCCGAACCATGAAACGGAAATAATACAGAAATAAACCGCAATCATCATTGCCGGACTATTAAATGCCAGAAGTCCTTCTGCTTTTACAGAGAGATCATACAGCATTTTAGAAGCTTTGGAAAACTTCACATTTTCATAATCTTCACGGACAAACGCCTTTACTACACGGATCGCGGATACATTTTCCTGAACGCTTGCATTCAGGTCATCATATCTGCGGAACACCTGGCTGAAAATTTTCAGTGTTACAACCATGATCGTTCCGATTACGACAATCAGGAATGCAATAGCGATCAAAAACATTGCACTTAAATGAGGACTGATGATCATACACATAATAAAACTGAAGATCAACGTCAGCGGTGAACGAACTGCCACACGAATTGACATCATAAATGCGTTCTGTACGTTGGTAATATCGGTTGTCATACGTGTTACCAGACCCGGCACACTGAATTTATCGATATTGGAAAATGAAAATGTCTGGATATTGGAATAAATTGCCTCACGCAGATTGGCTGATAAACCTGCTGCTGCACCGGCTGCGTTCTTTCCTGCCAGCGCTCCAAATGTCAGACTGAGAAATGACATGACAACTATAAGCGCCCCAAAACGATAAACAGCGGACAGGTTGCCGGCCTGCAGCCCTTTATCGATGATGATTGCAGTGACAAATGGCATTAAAATTTCCATGACCACTTCCAGTGCGGTCAGACCGATACATAGAAAGGTCTCCCGCTTATATTGTTTCAGCTGTTGTAAAATTTTTCTCACGGTACATAAACCTCCCATCATTTTTTGTTTTTGTCTGCTCCATTTTGTTTAATTGTGCAAGGAGCCTTTGCTCCAGATCCCATAGCTGCATTTTTTCCTGCTGATTAAGAACGCTGCAGATCTCGGATTCCATCTGACTGGCTTTTTCCATGAGTTTATCACCTTTTTTCTTAAGCTTTGCCGTTGGAACCACCTTTTTCCTTCTGCCGTCCTTCGGATTTTCCTGGAGACAAATGTAGTTTTTTTCTTTTAGTTTTTTAATCAATGCAGACAGCGTTGATTTAGATAACCCTATTTCATGGCTTAATTCTGTAAGATACGTACCTTCCGGATGATGCCTTAATATATACACCATGAAATATGCCTGGACGCCGCTGATGTCCTTGCTTTTCAGCTTCTGTTCCATCTGCGCAGTCAGATCCAGACTGATCTTTTTCATCATGAAAAGCAACTCTTCTGTTCTGAAATCTTCTGTCATCCTTATAAGCACCTCCCTCAAGTTTTTTCCTTCGATTTGTTCAGGTTGAAACTGTTCGCTGCCTAATCATCTATCCATAAAAGATTTTAGTGCCTATCTGTACGAATGTAAAATTCAAAATAATTATAATCTATAAAAAGTTTTTATTAATATCCGGGAATCCGCGTGTTTTCTTTATTTACAGGACAGTTGAAAACTCAATACATACATGTTATAATCTATCAAGTCTTTTTATTGTTTATGATTAAAACTGCTTGTAAAGGATGATTGCGATATGAATACAGTACAATTAGAATGTTTTATTACCGTTGCAGAGCACCTGAACTTTTCTAAAGCATCCCAGGTCCTCAGAATTACACAGCCTGCGGTCAGCCATCAGATTCAGACTCTGGAAGAAGAATTGGATGTAAAGCTATTTAACCGAACCAGCCGGAATGTTTCCCTGACTCAGGAAGGAATTTTATTCCTCGCTGACGCACAGCTGATCTTAAAGACCGCTCTATCCGCCAAAGAACGGCTGGGCAGATACGAACATTTCATTCCTTTTGAGCTTGGATGTCACAATCATATGGAACTGAATCTTCTTCCTCCAATTTTGAAACAGCTCTCCGCAGAATTTCCGCTGCTGCGGCCGTCCATCCATCTGGTTCCTTTTCCTTCCATTATAAGTATGGTGGAAAATAATCAGATCCATGTGACTCTGGGAACCAAAGGGGGACAGACCAGTTCTTCTTTATCTTTTAAAGAACTTTACAAAGCTCCCATTGCATGTATCTGCTCTCCTGAGCATCCTTTAGCCCAATATAAAGCCCTGACAAAAGATCAGCTGAAGGCAAATCTGATCGCCTGTTCTCCCCGCCAGATTCCTGACTCTATTTTTACAATTCAAAGCAGCGTACTTGTTAATCTGGCTCCGGAACAGCGTTTTATTACTGAGAGCATCGAAAGCGCCATGACTCTTGTGAAAGCACAGCTTGGATATACTTTATACCTTGATCTGCCATCTGCCCGGGAAGAAGGCCTGTGTTATGTTCCTGTTACAGATCTCCCGACCATCTCTTTCGGAGCATATTACCGGCATGATTACGACCATCCAGTTCTGAAACGGTTCCTTACGCTGTTATCTCAGAATCTAAAAGACCGATGATCCTGCTTCCCCAGGGTCATCGGTTTTTTGAAAAGAGTTTCTCCCTGCCTATTCTGCAGTATATGAATTCTTTCCTGTGGTCCCTCTTATGATCAGCTGGGGATCAATGATAACATGCCGAATTTCTGATTTTTTTTCTGAATCTTTTGATTCTATCTGCTCCTTCAATTCTTCAACGGCCGAACGTGCTATTTTTTGAATATTCTGCGCGACTGTTGTGATCGGAATGATGGATTCTTTTGAAATTGTATTATCAAAGCCAATGATTTCATATTCTTCTGGTATTTGTTTCTTATTTTTGATTAAAATATTTAAAAAGATATTCGCATAATTGTCATTGGAAAGAAAGACACCTTTTCTTTTATTCGAATATTCAGATTCTAAATGCTGATAAACACTGTCCAGCAATTCATAAGTTACATCATAATCATTTTTAAAGTTTTTCTGTATGATTTTGCAGGGGATCTGATTCTGACGGCACGTATCTTCAAATCCTCTGATTCTGTCATACGCCGGAACATTTTCCCTGACAAAACTATTGATATTAATCAGGATATCGCATTGATCCTGAATTAGATGTTCCGCCGCAAGCTGTGCACCAAGATAGTTATTTGTATTGATGCTGGTTACATACTGGTCTTCTCTTTCTATCGTAACGATCGGAATATTATATTCTTTTAACACCTCTGAAGGAAGCGTATAACTTAAAATAATCAGCCCTTCCACCTGATACGCTAAAAGCTCTTCTATATATTTCTTTTCTAATTCCTGATCGTGATTGCCGGCAAAAACAAGAAACTTGTAATTAAAATCATTATACGTCGTCAGTATTTCATTCAAAACCTGAGAATAGTAGTCAAAAAAAAGTTCCGGTATGATAATTCCAATAAATTCAGATCTTCCATTAGCCAGTATTTTCGCAACTTTATTCGATTTGTAGTTTAGTTCTTTTAATGCTTTTTCAATCTTTCCTTTTGTCTCGGGTGTCAGAGAGCCCGGATCATTAAAATACCTTGAAACCGTCATTTTCGAAACATTTGTATATTTTGCTATATCACTGAATGTTACCTTTTTATTCATATTATCTTCTCCCGCCATAAAAATACATTACTAATATAGCACAAACAAATTCATGAAGTAAATATCAAAAAATATATTGACAGCCTAAGGAAAATAGAATAAAATATCGCTTGTGTTACCGGTATCATTACCGGTAACATGATCGGTAACATAACTGCTGATACAAAGGAGGATAATACATTATGGCAGATAAATATGCAAAAACAGCCAAAGAAATTTTAGACTGTGTCGGGGGAGGTGATAATATTATCAGCGCGGCTCACTGCGCCACCCGTTTACGATTAGTTCTAAAAGACGAATCATTGATTAATCTGGATTCTTTAGATAAGATTGAACTTGTTAAGGGCAATTTTAACAATGGCGGACAGTTCCAGATTATTTTGGGAACCGGCATTGTTAACAATGTTTATGATGAATTTATAAAAATCGCAGACATCAGCGAATCAACCAAAGATGAAGTAAAACAGGAAGCAGCCAAAAAAATGAATCCTGTTCAAAAATTATTAAAAACTTTAGCCGATGTCTTTGTTCCCATCCTTCCTGCTCTTGTAGCGTCCGGTTTATTAATGGGGATTAATAACATCTTAACTGCAGAAGGAATGTTTTTTTCAGGAAAATCTCTGATCGACGCATATCCCCAGATCAAGGACATTGCTGATATGATCAATCTGGCTTCTAATGCCGGCTTTACTTTCCTGCCGGTTTTAATTGGATTTTCTGCCGCTAAAATTTTTGGCGGAACCCCGATTTTAGGCGCGGTTATCGGAGCAATCATGATTCATCCGGATCTGTTAAACGGCTATAGCTATGGCCAGGCACTGTTAGATGGAACAGTTCCATACTGGCATATTTTCGGTTTCCCTGTTGCAAAAGTAGGTTATCAGGGTACTGTGCTGCCGGTCATTGTTTCCGCTTTTTGTTTATCTATGATCGAAAAACGGCTGCGTAAAATCGTACCTGCAATGTTAGATAATATACTCACTCCATTACTGTCTGTCCTGATTACAGCAGCTTTGACATTCTTGTTTATCGGACCGGTCATGAGAACCGTCGGTGATGCCATGACAAACGCAGTTATGTGGTTATTCTTTGATTTAGGTGCTTTAGGAGGACTGATTTATGGCGTAACCTATCCACTGCTGGTCATCACAGGTATGCATCATAGTCTGATTACTGCAGAAACACAGATTTTGGCGAACATCCAGACTCTGGGAGGATCCCCGACATTCGCGGTTGTTGCCTGTGCAAACTGTGCTCAGGGTGCTGCTGCTTTAGCTGTTATGTTCCTGATGAAAAAAGATGCAAAGGTAAAAAGTATGGCGTCAGCGTCTGGTATTTCCGCTTTGCTTGGAATCACGGAGCCTGCTATCTTTGGAGTTAACTTAAAATACAGATATCCATTTTATGGTGCATTGATCGGAGGCGGTATTGGAGCCGCATATGCAACCCTGGTCAGAGTGCTGTCTGTTTCTCAGGGGCCTTGCGGTGTTATCGGTGTTATCTGCATCAGACCTGACTGCATGATACAATTTATGGTTTCTGCTATTATCGCAATTATCAGCGCATTTATCGCAACCTTTTTGTTAGGAAAAACAATCGGAAGAAAAAGCATACAAATTTAATGATATGAGGAAATAGTTTTATGGAATGGCCAAGATCAAAAAGATACAGAACATTAAATGATATTAGTGAAACTGAATATAACTCACTTCTTGAGAGAGTAAACCATTGTCCTTACAGGGAAACATACCATATTCAGCCAAAAACAGGACTATTGAATGACCCCAACGGTTTTTCCTTTTTCCAGGGTGAATATCATCTTTTTTACCAATGGTTTCCTCTTGGACCAGTGCACGGACTGAAACATTGGTATCATGTTTCTTCCAAAGATCTCGTACACTGGAAAGACTGCGGTATCGGATTATCTCCGGAAAAATATTATGAAAGCCATGGTGTCTTTTCCGGAACCGGTTTTGTAAAAGGCGATCAGCTCTATTTATTTTATACCGGAAACACCAGAGATAAAGACTGGATTCGAAC
Organism: Anaerostipes butyraticus; assembly: GCF_016586355.1. Lineage (GTDB taxonomy): Bacteria > Bacillota > Clostridia > Lachnospirales > Lachnospiraceae > Anaerostipes > Anaerostipes butyraticus. The sequence goes on along the minus strand of NZ_BLYI01000003.1, from coordinate 29,865 downwards.
CCCTTATCAATGTCTGGCAGTCATGGATTCAAAAGGGAATATTGTCAAACATGAAGAACCTCTTATCTGTGATTCACCGAAAGAATATACCGACAACTTCAGAGATCCCAAGGTTTTCCAGCAGGATGACACTTATTATTGTCTGATCGGAGCTGAAACAAAAGAAAACAAAGGAGTGGTGGCATACTACTCTTCTGCCGATCTTATTCACTGGGAGTATGAAGGGGCTTTAGACATTCCTTCTGTAAATGGTTTTATGCTGGAATGCCCGGACTACTTTGAATTAAACGATCAGGGCATCCTTATCTTTTGTGCGCAGGGTCAAAAGCCAGATGGAGATCATTTTCGGAATATCTTCCCGGCAGGATATGTCATCGGAGATAAAATTGACTTTAAACATCCTGAAATCACCGGAAACGAATATCAGGAATTAGACCGCGGATTTGATTTCTATGCGCCTCAGACAACACTGGATGAAAAAGGAAGAAGAATTCTGGTTGGATGGTTCGGTCTTCCTGGAGTCGATTGTATCACGGATGAAAATGGATGGGCTCACTGTCTGACACTGCCAAGAGAACTGCAGGTTATCGATGGCAGACTCTATCAGAAACCTGCTGCAGAACTTGAAAATATCCGAAAAAATCAAAGATCTGCAGCATCCGAAATTTCAGGAGAAAAGACTTTTGATGGATTTTGCGGAAAAATTTACAATCTGGAATGCACTTTTACAGATTTAAAATGCAAAAAAGCCGGGGTCAAACTTCGTGCTGGCGAAAATGAAGAAACTCTGTTCTATTTGGATAAAACAACCAATAAGCTCGTATTAAACAGAGAAAAATCCGGCCGGCTGTATGCCGAAGAATATGGTCAGATCCGCCAATGTGATTTTGACGAAGATCATTTAAAACTTCAAATATTTGTTGATACCTCCAGTATTGAAATATTCGTAAATGACGGTTTGGAAGTTTTTACAACAAGAATCTACACACAGGAAGAAAGTCAGGGAATTACGTTTTTTGCAGAAGGAAACGCCAAATTGCAGGCGTCCATCTGGGATCTGAAACTGTAATCTGACTACAGTGTATTTAAGAATCCCATCTTTTCACAAGATGGGATTCCTGTACGAAAAATATCAAACGAAAAAGGAGAAATAAATGAAACTAGGCGCTATCGAAGCAGGTGGAACAAAGTTTATTACTGCAGTCGGAGATGAAAATGGAAATATTTTAGAAAGAGCTTCTTTTCCGACAACAACACCAGAAGGAACTATTGCAAATATTTTTAAATTTTTTGATGGAAAAGATATAGAAAGCCTGGGTCTGGGATGCTTTGGACCAATCGATCCTGATATTGAAAGCCCAACTTACGGATTCATTACTACTACTCCGAAACCAGGCTGGGCAAACCGCGATATTGTCGGCACGCTGCAGAAACATTATCCGAATTTACCAATTGGTTTTGATACTGATGTCAATGGAGCTGCTTTAGGAGAATCATATTTTGGGGCTGCCAAAGGTTTAAACAGTGTTTTATATTTAACCATCGGAACCGGTGTCGGCGGCGGTATGATCAGTGAAGGAAAACTTATACATGGTCTGCTTCATCCCGAAATGGGCCATATTTTAATGCGGGTCAGAAAAGATGATTCCTATCAGGGGAATTGTCCATATCATGGAACATGTTTTGAAGGATTAGCAGCCGGGCCGGCAATCGAAGCAAGATGGGGCGTGAAAGGAAGTGAACTGCCGCAGGATCATCCTGCCTGGGATCTGGAAGCATGGTACATTGCCCAGGCACTGTCTGTCTATATTTTAACGCTTTCTCCTAAGAAAATCATTCTTGGGGGCGGTGTTATGCATCAAAAACAATTATTTCCTATGATTCATACATATCTTCAGGAAACATTGAACGGATATGTTCAGAAAAAAGAAATTACAACGGATAAAATCAAAGATTATATTGTTTATCCGGCATTAGGAGACAATGCCGGCATCTGCGGCGCACTGGCATTGGCCAGAAACGCATTAGACATTTAATAAAATTAAAATCTGTATCCTATCCTTTATTGATATCATAAAACGGCAGGAAAGGCTCAAAGTGCTTTCCTGCCGTTTATAAATTCAGTCTCTGTCTTTTCTTTCATCTATCCTTTTGCTTCGCAGATATATACAGCTGTTATGATGCTTCTTTTTTTATCCTATGAAAAAGCGTTCCATAAACAGCCGCCAGAACCTGCTGAAACAATGTAGCAGTAATGACTGGAAACACTACTTCTGCCGGAAAATAAGAAGAAGCAATCACTGCTCCTGCACTGATATTACGCATGCCGACACCAAACATCATAGACACCGTCATTTTTCGATCCTGTTTAAACAGCACTGCTGCAATCCAGCCAAGAGCATATCCAAAAGCTGCCAGAATCAAAATCGCAAAGATTACCTCCAGCAGTTCCCGGTTCATATGCCGGATATAAGGCGCCGCCTTGGAAGAATTACAAATCTGAATAAACATCAGACAAATTTTTGAAACCGGAGCAAGCTTTGGCGGCCATGTTTCCTTGACTTTCCCTTTGCTGAACTGGTTCAGACACATAGCTGCGACTGCAGGAAGCGCGATCATAAACAGCAGTTCCTCTATCATACTGGATGTATTGATCTGCACTCTGCTTCCTACTATCACCCGAAGTGTCAATGGAATCAAAAACGGCGCAAGCACCGTATCCACAATGACAAGAGACAACGATAACGCGCTGCTGCCATTATAAATCGTCACCCACATCAATGCAATTACAGCGCTTGGCACCGCAAACTCCAGCACCATTCCAGTAATCAGATTGATATTGTCTGAAAAAAACAGACTTCCCGCTCCGAATGCCAGAACAGGCATAATGATATGAATACATACCATAGACAGAAGCAGCGGCAGAGGATGCCGGAATACATGAACAATGTCCTGAAAACTGGACTTTAAAGCTCCGATAAACGTCATAACTGCAAATACATAAGGAACCAGTACATTTCCGTGAATTGTAATATCCGAGAAAACCACACCCAGGATCACACAGACTGGTGTAACAAGGAAAATCCACCTTTCTATAAACTGATTAAATCTTGCTAACATTTCCGTCTCCCTTCTTCCGCAGTAAAAGAACGGCATAACTCATCTATGAAAAATACAGCACCGTTTTATTATTAACATCGATTTAAAACTACACCCTTGTCTGTGGTCTGTCAAGTTTATGAATTATATGTTTTTCAGAGCGCCTCATGCTTCCTTTGTATTTAATGTGCCATAAGAAACAGGAAGTTCAATGCTTCCCAAATCCTGTACGCCCTGTTTTCCTGCTGTCCAGAAAGGCTTTATATCCTCTTTGATCAACTATTACACTAACTGCAAAGCGTATAAATTATTTTCTTGTTTTCATGAAAACTCCTACACTTTTATACTGGTCTCCAAGATTCAGAACTTTTTCCAGGTTCTGATTCAAAAAATATATATTCTTTTCTCTGTTATTTACCTGAATCCATCCATTCTCATTATTTATGATAATACTGTGATTTTCAAAAGGAATCAGCTCTTTACCATTCTGGTCAAACAAAGCGTTGTCTATCATGATTTCATTTTCATTATGAACCACTGCCTGTCCGGCACAAATATAGACTGGATTTGTATCTGTCAGAAAAACACTGTAATATTTCAAAGGGAGAATCACTTTCCCATCTTTTCTGATGACACCTTTTTTTTCATTCTTTTCGATAACTTCTAAATCGTCTGTTTCATATACAGTCTTTCTCCTATCTGTCCCCATTATTTTAGTATCATCAAGACCTTCTGTTTCGCACAGTTTTTCTATACTGTCATATTTTAAAGGAATCACCAGTTCTCCGTTCACATTAACTGCTCCACATTTCTCGCCAGACTCATCGTATATTGATATGAGAACTAAATCAGACTGTTCCAGAAATGTGTAACTGTCATACTGGTCAGCCAGTATCTTCCCTTTATCATTCATCAGGTATTCCCCTGTATCGTTATAAGCAAGAATAAACAATCCATCTTTGCATGCTTTCGTTTTCTCAATGGAGGTGAATTTACACGGAATCACTTCATCTCCCCATTCATTGATCATTCCAATATATCCAGACACATCTGTTGCCACTGCAAGATATGAAAAATCTTTTCCCTGATATTCTTTTACCTTTGGTTTTACGTTGTTCTTTGACAACAAAAGAATTCCTGATATGATTCCTGGAACTAGAAAGATAAAAACAGCCAGTAAGATTTTACTTTTTTTTGAAGCTAATCCTGAATCCCCCCTGGTAAGCCGCCATAATACCAGAAAAGCAGCAATCCACAGCCCCGCTTTCACGAAACTCTGAAGTACCAATCCCTTTATCATTCCAAATATGAGAACAGTAATTTCCATAATTATCAAAGAACCGATAATCATATTACACAGCCACAGAGTTCTGACTTTCCAAAGAAAATGATTAAGAAAATATAACACTAGTATAACAACAAGCGAAAGCACAAATATCATAAAAAGAGAGATGAAATCATAGACGGCCCATATAATATCCTCCTCCATATTATTATATGGAAACAGCATAGAATAAAAAGATGGATACCATATTGACAGTATATGATAACATAACAAAACATACATTATTATCCTGGCTTTCCCGATACCTATGATTCCAAGATAAAGAACGAGTGCTGCAATCAAAAGATAAATCAATGATGCGTAGGAAATAACATTAAACTGGTACAATCCATCTAGAAAAGATATCAGAAACAACAGAATCCCTGGAACGATAAAATATTTCTTTTCATTTATTATATTCACTTCTTTCATCCTTTCCGAATTCCAAATGATAAAATGGTTCTACACTTTACTTAGAATGATAAGTAAGGAGCAGAACCTTTTGCTTTCAAGGAAATCAGGCATAAATCTTCTATTTCTTTTATAATTAAATCACCACAATAAAACATAAAGGAAAATTCTTATGCCTTATCATGATTTTATCGCAAAACTCTTACAAATAGAAGACCTGATTGTCATTGATATCAAAACATTTTAAAAGAACTGTTTTACCATTTCATGGCATCTGAGACAAACCAGATCACAAAGAAGAGACTCCATACCTTCTTATTAGCAGCGCAGGTCAGTGATCTTGAGAAGCTCAATGCGGCCCTGACGATGCTCGCGAATTGGGGGAAATATATCCCAGTTAAATTTACCCCCAATACTTGACAAAGAGCCAAAAAATCCCTGAAGACACCCATTACCTGGGATCTTCAGGGATTTATCATTCTCTTATAAGATTAGTTGCCCATCTGTTTTGCAACTTCTTCTGCAAAGTTTTCTTCTTTCTTTTCGATTCCTTCACCAGTTTCGAAACGAACGAATTCCTTGATTGTTACGTTTGCACCGTTTGCTTTTGCAACCTGCTCTACGTATTTTCCAACTGCCTGTTTTCCATCTTCAGCTTTTACATAAGCCTGATCTAACAGACATACTTCTTTTAATTCTTTGTTCAGACGTCCGATGATCATCTTTTCGATGATATTATCCGGCTTGTCCGGATTTTCATTCTTAGCCTGGATCTTTAAGATTTCTGTTTCATGATCGATGTAATCTTTAGAAACTTCATCTCTGCTTGTGTATTTTGGAGCAATTGCTGCAACCTGCATTGCAACGTTTTTACCCATCTCTTTGATTTCATCGTTCACTACATCAGTAGCAACATGAACTAATACACCGATTTTTCCTCCAGCATGAATGTAAGAAGCAACAAAACCATCTTCTGCTGCCATTTTGCTGAATCTGCGGATATTTAAGTTTTCACCGATAACAGCGATTTTTCCATCTAATGCTTCTTTTACAGTTTTTCCGGCTTCTGCTTTGGATTCTTCTGCCAGAAAAGCTTCAATATCAGCTGCCTGTGTTGTCAGTGCCTGGTCTGCAACTTCTGCAACATATGCCTGGAATGTATCGTTCTTTGCTACGAAGTCTGTCTCAGAGTTAACTTCTACGATAGCTGCTTCTTTTGCGTCATCGGAAAGCGCTACTGCTACAAGTCCTTCTGCGGCAATACGTCCAGCTTTCTTTGCTGCCTTTGCAAGACCGTTCTCTCTTAAATATTCTACTGCTGCGTCCATGTCTCCGTCGGTATTTGTAAGAGCTTTCTTACAGTCCATCATACCTGCACCGGTCATTTCACGTAACTCTTTTACCATTGCTGCTGTAATAGCCATGATCTTTCTTCCTCCTAAAAATAGATTTTAATTATTCTTCATCTTCTGCAGCTTCATCTTCTGCATCAGCATCGATTCCCTGATTTGCTTCGATAACGGCGTCAGCCATTGCGGAAGTGATCAGTTTTACCGCACGGATCGCATCGTCATTACCAGGAATGATGTAATCTAATTCTTCAGGATCGCTGTTTGTATCTGCGATACCAACAAGAGGAATTCCTAAACTATGTGCTTCCTGAACACAGATGCTTTCTTTCTTAGGGTCTACAACGAAGATCATGTCCGGAAGTCCGCCCATCTCTTCGATTCCGCCTAAGTTCTTCTGTAATTTGTTCTTTTCTTTGTTAAGTTCTAAAACTTCTTTCTTTGGAAGTACGTCGAATGTTCCGTCTTCTTCCATCTCTTTGATCTTCTTTAATCTTGCGATTCTTGATTCAATGGTCTTGAAGTTTGTCAGCATTCCACCTAACCATCTCTGGTTTACGTAGAACATTCCGCAGCGTTCTGCTTCTGCCTGGATAGAATCCTGTGCCTGCTTCTTTGTACCAACGAAGAGGATCTTTCCGCCTTCTGCTACACATTCTTTCACTGCGTTATAAGCATCGTCAACCATACCTACAGATTTCTGAAGGTCGATGATGTGGATACCATTACGCTCTGTGTAGATGTACGGAGCCATTTTAGGGTTCCATCTTCTTGTCTGATGTCCAAAGTGAACACCTGCTTCAAGTAACTGTTTCATTGAAATTACGCTCATTATAAAATCTCCTTTAGTTTGTGCTTCCGCCATTTTCAACGTCCCGGCAAACCTTGCGGCACTTACCGGAATTCCAATGGCGTGTTTATTTTTACCTATGACAGTATATCAGACCTTGCTTTGAATTGCAAGGTATTTCTTTTACGGCTGCTTTGTGATCTCATCAAAAATGAAATCATTGGTCACCTTAATATAAGTTCCTTTCATTCCGGAAGACCTCGTTTCGATCACACCTGCGCTTTCCAGCTTGCGAAGCGCGTTGACAACAACGGAACGAGTGATGCCAAACCGGTCGGCAATCTTGCTGGCAACCAGTACTCCTTCATTTCCTTCCAGTTCATCCAGTATATGATATACGGCTTTGTGCTCTGTAAAAGATAAAGTACTGATGGCAGAGCTGACAATATGCTTTTTCCTGCGTTCCATCTCCATTTCTTCACTGACAGAACGGAGCATCTCAAGTCCTACCACAGTTGTTCCATATTCAGCTAAAATAATATCGTCAATAGAATATTCCTGGTTCTGACGATACATAAACAATGTGCCGAATCGTTCTCCTGCGATATCGATCGGGGCAATGATCGCATAATAATCATCAATGTCCGTGTCAAATCCTAAAGTAGAAAGACTGACATTTTCATTGGTAGAAAGAATGGTCAGCAGTCTTTCATTCAAAGAATGATCCACATAATCTTTTACATTGCCGGAAATCAGCTGATGGAGCACTTCAATATCTTCGGCTTCATTCTTTCCCAGAATCTTCCCCTTCTTGCTGACTACCAGAACATTAGAATCCATAACTTCCGTTAAGACTTTACAGATATCGTTAAATACGACTTTCTGCGAATTATTATTATGAAGCAGTTTATTGATCTTTCTTGTTTTATCTAATAACTGTATACTACTCATCTATGTCCTCTCTCCTTAATTAGCAGAAGCCTTCTTCTGTTCTGTTTCCTCCGGCATCTTGCATACATGTCCGCATTCTTTGTTAGAACATACCAGCTTCTTGCCTTTTTCAATCATATAGCTTCCGCATTTTTCACATTTCACGGTTGAAGGTTTCTGCCATGAAATAAATTCACATTCCGGATTGTTTTCACACCCATAATATTTGCGGCCCTTCTTTGTTTTCTTAAGAACCACTTCTCCGCCGCACAGCGGACATGGAACTCCGACCTTCTCAAAATGAGGCTTTGTATTTCTGCATTCAGGGAATCCCGGGCATGCCAGGAATTTTCCGTATGGTCCATATTTTACAACCATATGACGTCCGCACTGATCACAGATCACATCTGTTACCTCATCTTCAATTTTAACTTTTTCCAGTTCCTTCTCTGCGTTTTTCACCGCAATTTCAAAATCCGGATAGAAATTCTCTATAACAGATTTCCAGCGGACTTTTCCTTCTTCCACCATATCCAGAAGTCCTTCCATCATGGCTGTAAAATTCACATCCACAATAGATGGAAAAGCTTTTTTCATCATATTGTTTACCGCTTCTCCAAGCTCTGTTACATAAAGATTCTTTTTCTCCTTTACAACATAACGCCTTGCAACGATCGTTGAAATCGTCGGAGCATAGGTGCTTGGCCTTCCGATTCCCAGTTCTTCCAGGGTTCGAACCAAAGATGCCTCTGTATAATGAGCCGGAGGCTGGGTAAAATGCTGCTTGCTCTCAAAATCATTCAGCTTAAGCTCTGTCTCTTCATCAATCGACTTGATCATGCCATTGCCTTCTGATTTTTCATTATTAATGTTATAGACAGATAAAAACCCGTCAAATGCAATTTTTGACGCAGACGCTGTAAATCGATATTCTCCGGCGCTGATTTTTACGGATGTATTTTCATATCTTGCCGGCGCCATTCTGCTGGCTGTAAATCGATTCCAGATCAGCTGATAAAGTCTGAACTGATCTCTTGACAGCTGTTCCTTGATGGAAGCCGGAGACAGACTCATGTCAGTTGGCCGGATTGCCTCATGAGCGTCCTGGACTTTCTTATCATCGTTCTTCTTGGCCTGGCTGGCTTTTCCCACGTACTGCTCGCCATAATGCTCCCTGATATATTCTTTTGCGCTGGCGTCTGCTTCTTCGGAAATACGTGTAGAATCTGTACGAAGATAAGTAATCAGACCAGCCGTTCCTTTTCCTTTGATGTCAACTCCTTCATAGAGCTGCTGCGCAATCCTCATGGTTTTCTGCGTTGCGAAATTCAGCTTGCTGGAAGCGTCCTGCTGTAAAGTACTTGTAGTAAATGGAAGCGGATTTTTTTTCAGCCGTTCGCTGACCTTCACTCCATCGACCTGGAATTCCTTTCCTTTCAGATGTTCCAGAAGTTCATCCATTTCTTCCCTGCTGTGAATTTCCACTTTTCCATCCTGGTTTCCTGCAAACTTGGCTTCCAGAGGCTTCCTGCTTCCTTTAACATCCAGAAGCGCTGTCAGAGTCCAGTATTCCTGTGGTATGAACAGGTTGATTTCTTCTTCTCTGTCACAGATCAGACGAAGAGCTACTGACTGAACGCGTCCTGCGCTTAATCCCCTTTTGATTTTAGCCCAGAGGATCGGACTGATCTGATAACCTACGATCCTGTCTAAAACCCTTCTTGCCTGCTGGGCGTCTACGAGATCCATATCGATCTCCCTTGCGTGTTTGATCGAATCTTTTACTGCGGATTTCGTAATCTCATTGAAGGTAATCCGGCTGCATTTTTTGTTTTCAAGTTTTAACGCGTGATAGAGATGCCATGAAATTGCTTCTCCTTCCCGGTCCGGGTCAGTTGCCAGATAAACTTTATCTGCCTTCTTCACTGCCTTTCTAAGAGCAGCTAACACCTCTCCTTTTCCTCGGATTGTAATATACTTTGGTTCAAAGTCATTTTCAATATCCACACCCAGCGTACTTTTCGGCAGATCGCGCACGTGTCCGTTGGATGCCATTACTTCATAATTTTTACCAAGGAATTTTTTAATTGTTTTTGCTTTCGCCGGTGATTCAACAATGACTAAATTTTTTGGCATATACAATTACCCCTTGTAAATATTTTTTATATAGATATTATGGTGTATCTGTTTTATATATCCCTTTGACTCCAGAAGAAAGAGTGCTGACACTGTCTCACCAAAAGATAAGCCAGCCTCATTCATAATTTCATTCAGGTGTCTCGGATACAAATCTACCACATCATACACCTTTTTTTCTGGCTTCGCAAGAGATTTTTTCTGAAAATGCTGAATATTTTCCGAAGATTTTGTGAAATCAGGAAATTCAGAAAGAATATCTTCCACCGTTTCAACCAGCTTTGCTCCCTGCTTGATCAGCCCGTGGCACCCGGCATGATTTCCCGATGTGACTGGCCCGGGAACCGCAAAAATCTCTTTGTTCTGCTCCAGCCCGCAATCTGCCGTAATCAGCGAACCGCTTCGTTTTTCTGCCTCCATTACAAGGATGCCGTCGCTTAATCCACTGATGATGCGGTTGCGTTCCGGAAAACGCCACGCATCTGGTCTGACTCCCGGCGGATACTCCGAAAAAACAGTCTGATTCTCATACATCTCATAAAACAGCTGATGATTGTCCCATGGATAAATCCGGTCAATGCCGCACCCCAGCACTCCTGCCGTGACACCTCTTTCACATCCGGCTCCCCGGTGAGCCGCTCCATCAATTCCTTTTGCCAGTCCGCTGACAATGCCGATTCCAATTTTTGCCATTTTCCCGGCAAACAAACGGGTAAGCTCCAGCCCATACGAAGATGGATGACGGGATCCCACCACTGCGATCACAAGTTCTCTCTCCAGCCAGGCTTGTCCTTTTTGGAAAATTCCATATGGATAATCATAAATTTTCTTAAGCCTTTTGGGATATCCTGCTTCCACGGACAATAAAAACCGGATCTGCTCTTCTCTTAGAGCTTCATACTGCCGCTTGATCTGATCCTCGGATCTGCTCTTACAAAACCTCTGAAACGCCTTTTCTGACAGTTTTTCTTCTATTATATTAGGTGATGTTCGGAACAATTCCTTAGGGTGAGCAAAAATTTCCATCAGCTGATGCTGCTTCCGGCTGTTGATGCCAAGCATGGAACAAAACCAGTACCAGTAAAGCTTATCTTCCATCCCCGGCCACCTCCTCCACAAATCCGGTATTTCGAAATGTCATGGCTTCCAGCACATGAACCGGACAAATGTTATCTTCCCCATCCATCAGTGACAATGTCATAGAAAGTTTCAGGATCTTGTGAATCCCTCTTCTGGAAATTTTTTTCATATCTGCCGCGGTTTCCAAGAGTTTCCTCACTTCTGCAGAGGGTCTGCACAGTCTCATCACGTCCTCTGCTTTTAATTCGCTGAAAAACGAACAGCCCGTGCCTGCAAGCCTTTCTTTTTCCAGCTGAATGTTATTTATGACGCGTGACCGGATTTCCTTTGACGTCTCCGGCGGCCGTGCCGGTTCTTTTTCTTCTTTTACCGTAAGAACCATATCAAAGCGATCCAGAAGCGGTCCTGATAATTTTCTTAAGTACTGCCGCTTTTTCAGCTGGCTGCATCGGCATCTTCCATCTTCCAGAGCGAATCCGCAAGGACACGGATTCATTGTGCCGATCATTTGAAAATCTGCCGGAAATACATAATTCCATCCAAGACGATTTACCTGGATCCTTTTTTCTTCCAAAGGCTGCCGCAGTGCCTCCAGACATTCCTGCCGAAATTCCATTAACTCATCCATTACAAGAATCCCATGATGGGCTAAAGTGATTTCTCCTGCTTTCGGCTCCTGCCCTCCTCCAATCAATGCGCCTTTGGGAATTGAAGAATGCGGCATCCTCACAGGGCAGCGCCAGTCGGCAATATTGCGGCTGATGCCTGCCGCATCGTAAATACTCTGCACTTCCAGACGCTGGGAATCCGTAAGAGGAGGAAGAATCGTTGGAATTCTCTTTACCGCCATAGTCTTCCCAGACCCCGGCGATCCCACCAGCAGCAGATGATGCCGGCCTGTTATCGCAGCTTCCACTGCACGTTTTAAATGCTGCTGCCCTCTGATATCGGAAAAATCTTCACTTTCCTCTTCCGGAACCCATTCTTTCCGCAGCCCAGTCCTGTTTTTCATGGTTCCATGAAAATAGTCCAGCACATCAGATAAATGTTCCATGGGAATAATCTGTATTCCATCCATATCCTCCAGAGAATTCTGATCCTCAGCTGCAAGAAAAAAACGATGGATGCCTCTTTTTCTTGCTTCCAGAATAATAGGCAGACAGCACCCTGCCCCGTGAATTTTTCCATTCAGCGCCAGTTCTCCCAGAATACAGATCTTATCCAGTTCTGATCCCGGAATCAAACCAAGACACGCCAAAAAAGCCACAGCAATTGGAAAGTCGAAAGCTGTGCCCTTCTTTTTTATATTGGCCGGGGATAGATTCACCGTAAGTTTCATAGATGGCAGCGGGTGCCCGATGGACCGCAGCGCAGACGCAACCCGCTCCTTTGCCTCTGCTGCCTCTTTTGATAAGCAGCCTACCATGGTAAAATATGGCAGACCGTTTCTGATCTCCACTTCGACGTGGATCAATTGTCCGGCAACGCCTCTGACGATGCCGCTTATAACTTCCTGATACATCATAGCTGACTCCTTCTTCTCAGGAAGACTCCAAAATGATACTGTCATCATATCATATTTGGAAAATTATTACAATTATTTTAATAATTTCTTCAGCTCATTCATAAAAGTATTGACATCCTTAAATTCCCTGTAAATTGCCGCAAACCGCACATAAGCAACTTCATCGAGATCTTTGATTTTATCCATGACGATCTCTCCGATCTGGGAAGTCTCTACTTCCCGCAGTCCGAGATTATAAATCTTTGCTTCAATCTCATCCACGGCCTGATCGATCTGATCCATGGAAACCGGCAGTTTGTGACAGGACTGGACAATTCCATGGCGAATCTTATTCCTGTCATAGGTCTGTCTCGTCTTGTCTTTCTTGATTACAGTTAACGGCTCTGCTTCAATCTTTTCATATGTCGTAAACCGCTTTCCGCAGGCGTCACACTGACGTCTTCTGCGAATCGCATTTAAATCCTCTGACGGTCTGGAATCAATCACTCTGGAACCTTCACATCCACAGTACGGACATTTCATCATTTTGTACCTCCATTTTCTCTGCTTGCAGTATAACATTTTTCTATGGCTACTTCAAACATTGTTTTTCATCAATATCGACCAGCACAGCGTCTCTTCCGATTTTTATAACACATTTATAAGGAATCTTATAGATCTGGTTTTTCCCAATGCATCTGAATCCTTTTCCCATCCTTGGCACGATCAGAAAATTAATGCATCCGTTCCTGGGATCAAACTCCAGATCAATGACAAACCCCAGTTTCTCTCCTGTATTGCAGTTGACGACATCTTTCTGCCTCAGTTCCAGAAACTTCATATTCTCCTGCCTTTTTCTATCATTCTATTCATTGTCCGGCGATAAAATGAGAAAAAGAGAAATCTTTTTTGATTCCTCTTTCCTCTGATGCTTTATCATGGGGCATTTCCTGTGGTTATGCCTCTTTTTTCTTTGGCTGTTCTCTCTTTCCGGTAATGATTCCTTTCGGACATTTTGCCGCACAGAGACCGCAGCCGACACATTTATCATAATCAATATGCGCAATGTTGTTTTCCACCGTAATCGCACCAAGTTTACAGGCCTTCTCACATGCACGGCATCCGATACATCCGGCAGAACATACAGACATCACTGCTTTTCCGAAATCTTTGGAACTGCACTGCACACGGCATTTCTTGTCATAAGGGACTAACTCGATCAGACCTTTTGGACAGATATCGGCACATTTACCGCAGGCAACACAGGATTCCTGATCCACATAAGCCACTCCATTAATAATAGAAATGGCGTCTTCCGGACATACATTGGCACAGCTTCCGTATCCGATACAGCCATATTCACATCCCTTTGGTCCTCCTCCAGGCACATTGGCCGCATCAACACAACTTTCGATTCCGCTGTATTTAAATTTATCTCCGGCTTTTTCACAGGTTCCCGCGCATTTGACAAATGCAGTCATTTTTACAAATTCTCCAGCTTCTACACCCATGATAGCGCTGATTTTATCTGCCACAGGCGCTCCTCCTACCGGGCAGGCATTCACTGGAGCATCTCCTGCCGCGATTGCTGCCGCAAGTCCGTCACATCCTGCGTATCCGCATCCTCCACAGTTATTTCCCGGAAGTTCTGCTCTGACGGCAACTTCTTTTTCATTTACAGGAACTTTAAATTTTTCGGAAGCAATTCCCAGAAGAATCGCAATAATCAGTCCGGTTCCTCCAACGACAACAGCCGCAAGGATAATCGCTGTAATATTCATTCCATCTACCTCCTATATGATTCCTGAGAATCCAAAGAAAGCGATTGCCATCAGTCCTGCAGTTACAAGAGTAATCGGCATTCCTTTGAAGGATTCCGGTATATTGTTATGCTCATTTCTTTCACGGATTCCGGCAAGGATTACGATTGCGATCGTAAATCCGACGGAAATTCCGATTCCGTTGACAACGCTGGCTGCAAATCCATACCCGTTCTGAACATTGGTAAGGGCAACGCCCAGCACAGCACAGTTCGTTGTGATCAATGGAAGATACACTCCCAGCGCTTCATATAATGCAGGCATGGATTTCTTAAGTACCAGTTCTACAAACTGAACCAGCGCTGCGATTACAAGGATAAATACGATCGTATCCAGATATTCCAGACCTGTCGGCACCAGAATAAACGTATAGATCAGATTGGTTACGGCTGAAGCAATCGTAATAACGAAGATTACGGCAACTCCCATACCTCCTGCAGTTTCAATCTTCTTGGAAACTCCAAGGAAAGGACATAATCCGAGGAACTGGCTTAATACGACGTTATTTACCAGGGCAGAGCCGATTGCGATTAATAATAATTCTTTCATCGTCTTCCTCCTTAATTTTCTTTCTTACTGTCCGCATCAAGATTAAAAAATCTTGTACCGCAGGCATGGTTTCCACAAGTTGCACAGTCTCCGCATCCTGCAGATGGATGTACCGGAAGACCTTTTTCGATCTTCTTTGTCCGGATCTTATTCTGGGCAGCGATCAGACATGCCAGAACGAAGAAAGCTCCCGGCGCAAGAATAAAGATCGTGATTGGCTCATAGGAAGCCGGCATGATCTGCATTCCAAACAGCTGTCCAGCGCCAAGGATTTCACGGAAAGCTCCGATCAAAGTCAGGGCGATCGTAAATCCAAGTCCCATTCCAAGACCGTCAAAGAAAGAATTAACCGGTGTATTCTTTGCCGCAAATGCTTCCGCACGGCCAAGGATGATACAGTTTACTACGATCAGCGGAATATAAAGTCCCAGCGCAGAATAAACAGATGGCACATATCCTTCCAGCAGGAACTGTACAACCGTTACCAGAGAAGCGATGACTACAATGTAGCCAGGGATTCTGGCTCTGTCCGGTATAATATTTCTTAGCATGGAAATCACCATATTGGAAAACATAAGAACGACTGTCGTTGACAATCCCATACCAACACCATTGATTGCTGATGTGGTAACAGCCAGCGTCGGACACATACCAAGTGTCAGGACGAAGGTCGGATTTTCTTTAATAATACCATTGATCAAACGTTCCATTGGATTTGGATTCATTCTATTCCCCTCCCTTCAGGCTATTTACATAAGCAACACAGCTGTTTACAGCACTTGTTACCGCACGGCTTGTAATCGTTGCACCGCTGATGGCATCAATTTTAGCGTCATCATCCGCTCCGGATCCATCTTTCACAACTTCAAACTGTTCTGCTTTTTTATTGTTAAACTGACTCTTAAACTCATCTTCTGTTGCTTTCATACCAAGTCCGGCCGTCTCATTGATGGTAAGTGTTTCATAACCATTTACAGTTCCATCATTTCTGACACCTACAGACAGAGAAATGTCTCCGCCATATCCTTCCGGATTTGTCACAGAAAATACATACCCAAGAGTTTCTCCATTTTTATCCACTGCTTTTGCAATCTCTGTAATAGTATTTTGTCCCAGTCCTTTTTCATCCAGCACTTTCTGGACTGCATCCTGGTCAAGATCTGTCTCTTTGAATTCAGAAGCATCTGTAAAAACCGCTTTATAAGCGTCTTGTTTTGTCTTCTCTTCCTGAGCGGCAATTGGAGCCTTTGTTACATTATATACAAGGCCCAGAAGGAAACCGGCAATTACAGTGATCACGCATAATTTAATACAATCGGAAATAATGCTCTTATTCATTGCTCTTTCCTCCTTTCACAATTCCAAACGGAGTCGGCATTGTTACCTTCTCGATCAGTGGAACCAGGATGTTCGCAATGATGATGGAATAAGAAACTCCCTCAGCCATTGGTCCAAACAGACGGAACAATCCTGTTAAAATTCCAAGAACGATTCCATAAATAACTTTTCCTTTGTTAGTGATCGGTGATGTTACATAGTCTGTTGCCATAAAAATAGCTCCTAACATCAGTCCGCCTCCAAATAAGTGTGCCGCGATATACTGAATATCTACGCCATGGCCTCCAAACAATGTTACAAATACCGCAACCGTTGCAATATAAACACACGGAATAATTGGCGAAATTACCTTCCTTGCTACCAGATAAATTCCTCCGATGATCAGCAGAATGGCTGAAGTCTCACCAATGGTTCCCGGAATAAATCCTTCAAACATTCTAAGCACATCAACAGACTCTCCTGCTTTTAATGATGCAAGCGGAGTCGCTGTTGTTACCCCGTCATAAGTAAATGCAGACATTCTTGCCGCAAAAGAGATCAGAAGGAAACAACGTGCACCCAGAGCAGGGTTCATGAAGTTCTGTCCTAATCCTCCAAAAAGCTGTTTTACTACGATGATCGCGAAAACGCCTCCGATGATCGGCAGCCAGAAAGGTACTTCCGGCGGAAGGTTCAGCGCAAGCAGCAGACCGGTCAGGGCCGCGCTCATGTCACTGATCGTGACTGGCTGTTTCATAAGTTTCTGGTAAATATATTCTGCCGCAACACAGGTCACAATCGTAATGACAATTGTTTTTGCCGCAGGCGCGCCAAAGATATAGATACCAAAAATCGTAGCGGGTAATAATGCGATTATAACATCCAGCATAATCTTCTGTGTTGAGCCATTATCTCTTACATGAGGATTGGCTGACACATGATATAATGGTTCGCTCATATGTATCTCTCTCCTTTATTTCTTTCTACGGTTTGCTAAAACCTGTTTTCGTCCTGTTTTCATAGACTGGGCAAGATTCCGTTTCGCCGGGCAGATGTAGGAACAAGATCCGCACTCAACACACTCTGCTCCATGCAGTTTTTCAAATTCATCAATCTCATTGTGATCCGCAAGCACAGACAGCTTCATCGGCATCAGTTTCTGAGGACAGACACTGACACATCTTCCGCAGCGGATACAGTTGCTTGGCTGATTTGCTGAAACTTCATCTTTTGTCATGGCCAGAAGGCAGGAAAATGTCTTCACTGCCGGAACATCTGTTGTAAACATTGCCATTCCCATCATAGGACCGCCGGAAATGACTTTTTCCGGCTGCTTTTTAAAACCGCCGGCTGCTTCGATCAGCTCATTTACATTCGTTCCGGTACGTACCAGGAAGTTTCCAGGATTTGCAACCGCATCTCCTGTAACTGTTACAACACGGGAGAATAATGGTTTCCCATCTTTTACCGCGTCTTTAATTGCCGCAATCGTTGCTACATTATCCACGATACATCCTGCGTCGGCCGGAAGCATACTGGAATTAATGCTTCTTCCTGTCGTTGCATAAATTAAGGAACGTTCTGCTCCCTGAGGATACTTTGTTTTCAGTGATGCTACGCTGATGCGTGCGTCCCCTTTTACCAGCGCTTCCATCTTAGCGATGGCATCTTTTTTATTATCCTCAATTCCTATAATTCCTTTTGCTTTTGGAAACAGATCCAGTACGATGTTCAAACCTTCGATCACCTTCTCCGGCATTTCCATCATCATACGATAATCGCCTGTGATATAAGGCTCACATTCCGCGCCGTTAACGATAATATACTCGATCGCGTCAGGATCTTTTGGCGCAAGTTTTACATGAGTCGGGAAACCTGCTCCTCCAAGACCAACGATCCCTGCCTCCTTAATTGCTCCCAATACTTCTTCTTTTGACATGGAATCATAAGGTTTCGCATGATATTCTACCTCTTTGAATTCCCCGTCATTTTCAATTACGATTGCGTTCACTTTTGTGCCGGCAGGTGTTATTCTCGGTTCGACTGCCTTTACTGTTCCGGACACAGAACTGAAAATGTTTGCAGACACAAATCCGCCGGCTTCCGCAACCTTCTGCCCTGCAAGCACATGATCACCTTTGCTTACAATTGGTTTGGCAGGTGCTCCGATATGCTGTCCTACCGGTAAGACAACATCTCCTTTTGGCAGATATTCGGTGATCGGCGCATGTTTTGCATACTCTTTCCCATCGTCCGGATGTACTCCGCCGCTAAATGTAAACAATGCCATTTTAAGCCTTCCTTTCTTTTATGATTTTTTTCATTCTAAGAAGTTCCCTCGTTCCTGTTATTGGAAATTTCTTCCATTAAAACGATAAAAGGAGTTTCCATCACTTTTTGAATGAAAACTCCTTCGAAACCAGTTCTTACAATAACACAAATTCACAGATATTTCAACATTTTTTTAATTTCCTTTAACAATTCTTTACCTGTTCTTTACTTATTTGCGGATTTGTCCATTTCCATAGATGATAAATTTCGTCGTTGTCAGAGCATCCAGCCCCATCGGTCCTCTGGCATGAATCTTCTGGGTGCTGATTCCGATTTCCGCTCCAAACCCAAACTCAAATCCATCTGTAAATCTCGTAGACGCGTTGACATATACTGCTGCAGCGTCAATCTTATCCAGAAATTCCTGGGCTGCCTGATAAGAATCTGTAACGATTGCCTCAGAATGTCCGGTGTTGTAATGATTGATATGTTTTACCGCATCTTCAAAACTGTCCACTGTCTTAACAGAGATGATAGCATCCAGATATTCCGTTCCCCAGTCTTCTTCTGCTGCAGGAACAACTTTAGGATTCAATGCGCAGACTGCCTCATCTCCGCGGATTTCCACACCTTTTTCCAGCAGCGCATCAATGATCGCCGGTCCGTGACTTTCCACAATGTCTTTGTGAAGTACAAGGGATTCGCATGTATTGCAGGTTCCAAGACGCTGTGTCTTAGCGTTCACAATAATCTTAACCGCCATATCTTTATCTGCATCTTTATCTACATATACATGACAGTTTCCTGTTCCAGTTTCAATGACAGGAACCGTACTGTTCTTTATTACGCTCTGAATCAGCCCTGCTCCCCCTCTTGGGATCAGAACATCCAGATATTCGTTCATCTGCATCATTTTTGTGGCAGTCTCCCGGCTGGTATCTTCCAGAAGCTGAATGCTGTACTTTGGCATTCCGCAGGACTCCAGGGCTTCCTGAATCACCTGGGTAATTGCCAGATTAGAGTGAATGGCATCACTTCCGCCTCTTAAAAGACATGCATTTCCTGTCTTAAAGCAGAGAGCGAAGGCATCAGCTGTTACATTTGGTCTGGATTCATAAATAATTCCTACGACTCCCAGCGGAACTACTTTCTTTCCGATCAAAAGTCCGTTCGGCGTTGGTTTCATATGCTCGATGGATCCGATCGGGTCATCCAGATCTGCAACCTGACAAAGACCCTCTGCCATTGCTTCAATCCTGTCGATCGTCAGAGTCAGCCGGTCAATCAGTGACTCTTTCATGCCGTTGCTCCTTGCAGCTTCTACATCTTTTGCGTTTTCAGATAAAATATAGTTCTGACTTTCCACCAGACATTTGGCTGTTTTCTTTAGTGCTGCGTTTTTTTCAAGAATGCCTGCGTTTCCTAAAATAACGGATGCTTCCTTCGCCTGTTTTCCTAACTGTTCTAACATATGTACCTCCTTTAGTTTTTACCTTTTGGCCTGAGAGGAGTAATTGAACCATCTTCGTTCTGAATGCTGATATTATTCAGCTGACCTCTTAAGTTGGCCCGTACCGCCTGAATATATTCAGCGCGAAGTTTCTTCTGCTCCTTCTTCTGCTGGGCAGTCAGGCCCACAGATTTTTCCAAATGATAAAGTTCATTAATTCTTTGAATCTTTCTTGCGTCCATTTCCTAACCTTTCCTGAAATATGGTCTTTCCACCAGATATTTTTTTAAATTGAAATCTTTTCTCTTATGAGCAAGGAACAAAGTTCCGATTTCTTCTCCTGCAATGACGCGATTCAGATTGTTCAGGTCATCGCTGTTCACGATTACCATATCCGCACCTGCGTCTGTTACGATATTCGCTGCCGCAATCTTCGTTGCCATTCCGCCTGTACCAACCTTTGTGACGGCTCCTTTTGCCATGTTTTCAATTCGCTCGTCAATGACCGAGACTTCCGTGATCAGTTTCGCTGCCTGGTTCTTATGCGGATCATCTGTATACAATCCGTCAATATCCGTCAGCAGAATCAGAAGATCTCCTCCAACGACAGAAGTAACCACGGCTGAAAGAGTATCGTTGTCTCCAAATTCAATTTCCTCCGTTGAAACCGTATCATTTTCATTTACGATGGGAATCACACCCAGTTTCAGCAGCTGTTCAAACGTATTTTTCGCGTTAAATCTGCGTTCGTCATTGAGCATCGTCTCCTTGGTGATCAGAATCTGGGCAGATCCCTGATTATATTCCGCAAACAGTTTCTGATAAATCATCATCAGCTGCCCCTGCCCTACTGCGGAGCAGGCCTGTTTCAGCGGCAGGGAATCCGGTCTCCTGGACAGCCCCAGTGCCTTAAATCCGACACCAATGGCTCCGGAAGATACCAAAACCACATCTTTTCCACTGTTATGAAGATCCGTCAGGACACGAATCAGCTTTTCCAGACGAAACAGATTGATATTTCCTGTACTCTTATGTATCAGTGAAGAGGTCCCGACTTTCACGACAATCCTCTTTTTCTCTTTTAGTTTTCCACGATGATTCATTCTCTTCTCCTTATGTTCTGTCTGTTGTCCGACTCTAATATTTTACACTGTTGCCAGCGCTTCCGCAACCTTAATTCCATCCATGGCAGCCGAAGTAATGCCGCCGGCATATCCGGCTCCTTCCCCGCAGGGGTACAATCCCTTCAGACTGCTTTCCATAGATTCATTCCGGCAGATACGTACCGGCGAAGACGTTCTGGCTTCAATTCCGCATAAAATCGTATCCGGACGGGAAAATCCTTTGATCTTATGTTCGAAAGCATTCATTCCTTCACAGATGGAATCACAGATTTCCTCTGGCAGACAGTTTCTCAGATTTCCAAAGACAGTCTCTCCCTTTGTATTGGGATAAATTTCTCCATATTCTTTGGACGGAACACCGTTTTGAAAATCTGAAAGCAGCTGGACCGGTATCCTTCCATTTCCTTCCTGAAACGCTTTTTCTTCCCATCTGCGCTGGAACTCCACACCGGCAAGGGGACCTTCCCCGTCAAAATCATCCGGCGTAACGCTTACAATGATCGCGCTGTTGGAGTTTCGTCCCATACGGTCATGATTGCTCATTCCATTGACCGTAAGACGCCCTTCTTCCGAAGAAGCGTTTACCACATATCCTCCCGGACACATGCAGAAAGAATATACACTCCGTCCATTTTGGGCATGATATGTCAGCTTGTAAGAAGCCGTCGGCAGATGAATATTCTCCGGCAGTTCTCCATACTGAGAACGATCGATCATTTCTCTTGGATGCTCCACACGGACTCCCATGGCAAATGCCTTGGCTTCCATTGGAATCTTATGACAGGACAGCATTTCAAAAGTATCACGGGCGCTGTGTCCCAGGGCAAGAATGGCTCTGTCACAAGGAATTGTTTCCTCATCATTTACAACCAGCCCTGTAAGCCTTCCAGCCTCAGAGAGCAGATCCGTCACTTTTGCCCCAAACCGCACACGGCCTCCCAGCCGCAGGATTTCTTTCCTCATCCCTGCAACAACCTGACATAAAAGATCTGTGCCGATATGAGGTTTGCTCTCATACAGAATTTCTTCCGGCGCGCCAAATTCTACAAATGTCTCCAGGACAAACCGGTTTCTTCCGAATTTATCTTTCACGAGGGTATTGAGTTTCCCATCAGAAAAAGTGCCGGCTCCTCCTTCCCCAAACTGCACATTGGATTCTGTGTTTAATTTTCCAGTCTCCCAGAAAGTTTCCACATCTTTCGTTCTCTGCTCTACCGCCTGCCCTCGTTCCAAAACAAGAGGGCAGAGACCGGCGCGGGCAAGCATCAATGCCGCAAATAAACCAGCCGGTCCCATTCCAATGACCACCGGAGGATAATTTCCGGATTTCACGTTCTGGGGAAACCGGTATTTTTTTTCTGTTACACGGCTGATTTTTCTGTCTTTGTTTCTTTTCAAGAAAAGCGTCTCCTGTTTTTCATCCATTATTACATTGACAGCATATACATAGGAAATGGCATCTTTATGCCTTGCGTCAATGGATTTTTTATGAATGGACCATGAAACACAGGGCGTATTATGTATTATTTTTTTTATTTTTTTCTCCAGCTGCTTTTTCGTATGATCCACCGGCAGCTTGATCTGATTAATTCGTATCATCTTTTCCGATCTGCCTCCCTGCGATATATCCTGACGTAAACGCCCACTGGAGATTGTATCCTCCGCAGGTGCCGTCCACATCCAGTAATTCTCCTGTAAAATAGAGTCCCCGAAGTTTTTTCGACTCCAAAGTTTCCGGAACCACTTCCCGGGTTGAGACTCCGCCTGCTGTAATCTGCGCCATATCGTATCCTTTATAGCCGGAAATCTCAATTTCAAATCTTCGGATCATCTGAAGAATATTTCTAAAATCTTTTGCCGGCAGTTTCCGGATTGGAATCTCCGGCCGAATCCCCAGCCGTTTCAAAATTCCATAAACCAGTTTCTTATTCAAAAATCCCTGGAAGAATTCTTCTGTATTCTTATATCCGCAGTATTTCCTGAATTCTTCTGCGGTTTCTTTCAGTGTCGGCATATCCGGCATCAGATCCAGCATAACGGTAATCTTCTTTTTTCTTCTCAGAGCGTTAATCGCATATCTGCTGACCTGAAATACCGGAATTCCGGAAATTCCATATTTTGTAAACTGTACTTCTCCTTTTTCAGCGGCAATCTTTTCTCCATTGGCATAAACAGTGACACGGCAGGTATTCCTAACACCGGCTGTCCACTGAAAATAACTGCCCTTCCCTTCCAAAGCCACTAAAGCAGGGAATGTATCCGTCACTCTGTGGTGAAATCCTCTGGCAAGACGATAACCGCTTCCGTTGCTGCCCAGTTTCTCCTGTGCACATCCGCCGGCAGCAAGTACCAGATTTTTCCCTTCATACCGGACTCCGTTTCCATACACCCGGAAAGTATCCTTCTTTTTATCAGCTGTTTCTGCTTCAAATCCGGTCTCTACCTGTATCGGCAGGGTTTTGATCTTCCCAATCAGAGTCTCTGCCACTGTTGACGCCTGAAAAGATGCCGGATAATAATATCCCTGGGTTTCTGTCATCAGCATTCCCAGAGATTCAAAAAACTGTATCAGCTCCTGCAGTCCGAATTCTTCTAAGAGCCGGTATGGAAATCCCGGCTGTTCTCCTCTGTAACAGCCTTCATCCAGATAGCTGTTGGACAGATTGCATCTGCCATTCCCTGTTGCCAGAATCTTTTTGCCGAGCTTTTCCATCCGCTCCAGCAGCAGGATTTTCTTTCCTCTCTGGGCTGCCGTGATTGCCGTCATCATTCCTGACGGACCTCCGCCTACGACAATTGCGTCATACTTCATATTTTTCTCCCGTTCTTAATCATTTTGCGTTTACAGATTACGCTTTTGCTATTTATTATACGGCTAACTGCTGTAAGACTCAAGAAAATGATACACTTCCTCCCTGCTTTCAAAGACTTTATGATCCTGGATCATCTGAAGAATGTCCGAAGGAAGATCTTCCTTTTTCATATCCGTGTATTCAAACACTTCCTTTGTATGATTATTGACGACTACAAGGCTCCCTTCTTTGATCGCCAGTCCATAGGTTGTCTTCACCTGCGCCGTTGTTGAGGCCTCTTTCTCTTTTTGAGCCGCCGTTGACTGCACCTGATGAATGACCTTGCCCTTCTCCTGTTTTTCAAACGCCGTATAGCACATATATCCGCAAAGCGCCGTAATCACTACGATATATATTAATAAAAACCGATTCACTTTGTTCATCATAGCAACACTCCTTTGGCTAAAGTGTTTCCTATAATTTCAAAATTATTCGAATTTCAGTAAAATTGTTTATCCATTATATTGGAAACCCTCCGGATTTGTCAACACAGCTTCCATCACAGCATAGGAAACCACTCTCTTTACAGAGACAAATATTCCGGAAAAGAAACCGGAAACAGGCATGGGAGATCGTCCCAGTCCCGTTTCCGGTTCTTTTCATTCAAAATGCATGTCCGTTTTTATAATAAATGCAGTTTCTTTGCCAGTTTTATGATCAATGTTCCCTTTGGCACATTCTTCAGTTCTTCTTCTGTAAAGACTTTCAATCCGATGATTGCCGCAAAATACACCAATACCCCCACCGGAATCGCAATGACCAGACAGACAATAAACGCAATTCTTCCAAATGGAAGCAGTTTCATCAGTACAAACTGAATCAGACCGACAATGACGCCCATCAATGCGGCGGAAATGATCGGCTTTACAAATGTTTTCACCAGTTCCTGCTTATATCCGCTGTATTTGCGGATAGACCATGCGTTTAAGAAGCACATAACGATAGAAAACGCTGTTGTCGCAAATACAAGTCCAAAAGTATTGACACTGGTATAAGTCAGACACAGATACAGAACGATCACATTTACAACAACAGATACTGCCGCGTGGCGGATTGGCACTTTCATCCGGTCCATTCCCTGTAAAATACCATTGGATACCGTTGACATGCAGGTAAAAATGACGGATACCGCTCCGACGCGAAGCAGATTTGCCCCAAGTCCGGTTCCGTTTTCCACTCCGAAAATCAGCCCGTTGATCGGCACGTTCAGCACTCCCAGTCCCACCGCGCACGGAATGGCAATCATCATTGTAAATTTAATAACCATTTCAATGTTCTCATTCATCCGTCTGGTATCTCCCAGAGCATACGCCCCGGAAATATTCGGAATAACCGCATTGGTCAGAGCAGAGGCCATGGCCAGCGGAATATTGATCAGCACGTTATACTGTCCGGAAAACACTCCATACAATTCAGATACGGTAAATGATTTCATTCCTTTATCCACCAGGATCGAACTAAACAGTGTCATGTCAATCGTCGGACAGCAGTTATAGATGGCTGTACTTAAAATCACCGGCGTGATCGTCATCAAAAGAATCTTTAAAATATTACGGTATGATTCAATATATTTGGTTCTGTCATGGCGCATCTGGATTTTTGCCTTTGGCTGATACAGCTTATAGATCGCCAGGCAGAAAATCAGTCCGGTAATCACGCCGATTTCTGTTCCAAGAGCACTTCCGGCCGCTCCATGGCGGGCAATCTCATAGGTAATACTGTCAGACGGCAGAAATGGAAGGATCAGGACATAAGCCATTAAAATACTGAAAATGGCATTTAAAATCTGTTCAATAATCTGCGAAACAGAAGTCGGCACCATCGTATTATGTCCCTGAAAATATCCTCTCAGCACGCCAAGAATCGCAGAGAAAAAGATTGTCGGAGAAATACACCGCAGCGCAAGCTCCGCCCCTTTCTGGGTGCCGACAAAATACGGCGCTCCAAACCATGCGACCAGAGACGCAATTCCTCCAACAACCGCAGCGTATACCAGCGCACCGTAAAAAATTCTCTGGGCGTTAATATATTCGCGTTTCGCAAGTCTTGCGGAAATAGATTTGGATACCGCAAGAGGAATACTGAAAGATGAGATCAGAAGAATGATATTATAAATGTTATATGCAACTCCATAATATCCGACTCCTGCTTTTCCAATAATCCCAAAAAGAGGGCTTCTATATAAAAGCCCTATAATCCTGCAAACGATGGATGCTCCGGCAAGAATCATTCCCTGCATCAAAAATGAATTCTTCTTTTTACTCATATCAAACCTCTTTCATCTCTTGTGTATTTTGTCTTTGTCAGGATCTCTTCCTGCCTTTTTTCCATCACTTTTCGTTCCTCTTCTTCCATGTGGTCATATCCAAACAGATGCAGCATGCTGTGAGCGATCAGAAAAGCGTATTCCCTTGCTCTGCTGTGGCCGTACGCCTCTGCCTGTTCTTTCACTTTATCCATGGAAATTACAATATCTCCTGCCAGAAATTCCCCGTTTTCCGGATCAAAAAGCATCGGATCTTCCTCCAGATGAGAAAAATCTGCCGGTTTCTCATACTCCGCCATTGGAAAAGAAAGAACGTCCGTCGGCCGGTCGATCTGTCTTTGTTCCAGATTGATCCTGTGAATCTCCTCATTATCTGTAAGAAGCAGATTCACCTCACATTCATATGGGCAGTTTTCATAATCAATCGCTGCCGCTATGACTTCTTCCGCTATCTTTTCATAGGGAATATCAATGGTTCCTTTGTACTCATTTTCAATTATAATACTCATATTCTACCTGTCTTTTGTTTTTTTCCGCCCGTTCTTTCCTTTTCCCGAATTTTTAGAAGCTTCATATTTATCATAAGCCGCGACAATCTGCTGTACAAGAGGATGACGGACCACATCCTTGTTTGTCAGCCTGCAGATGCCGATGTCTTTTACTTTTTCCAGCACTTTCAGCGCCTCCTCAAGACCTGAAATATGATCAAATGGAAGGTCTTTCTGTGTCAGATCCCCGGTAATAACCGCCTTGGATCCAAAACCGATTCTTGTCAAAAACATCTTCATCTGCGCCGGTGTCGTATTCTGAGCCTCATCTAATATGATATAGGCATTATCCAGGGTGCGTCCTCTCATATAAGCGAGCGGCGCCACCTCGATCAGCCCTTTTTCCATATTTTTCATAAAAGCATCCGCCCCAAGGATCTCATACAAAGCATCATACAGTGGACGCAGATACGGATCCACTTTGCTCTGAAGATCTCCCGGAAGAAATCCAAGTTTTTCTCCTGCCTCGATGGCCGGTCTGGTCAGAATGATCCTCTGAACCTCATCATTCTTAAAGGCTGTGATTGCCATGGCCATGGCAAGATATGTCTTTCCGGTTCCTGCCGGTCCGACTCCGAAAGTGATCATCTTATCCCGGATCTTTTCCGTGTATTTTTTCTGACCAAGTGTTTTTGGCTTCACTGCCTTGCCCTGAACTGTATGACAGATCACATCTTCATCCAGTTCAATCAGGTGCGCCGGCTGGTCATCCATTGATAAAGATAATGTATAATTTACATTCTGCTCTGTAATTATATTACCCCTTTTGGATAATTCCAAAAGTTCTTCGATCACAGATACTGCCTGCTGGACTGCTTTCTGCTGTCCAATGCATTTTAACCTTCCGTCTCTTAATATCAGGCTGACATGCAGCGTCTGTTCAATCTTCTTCATATAGGCGTCAAACTGCCCAAAGACATTTCCTCCATGTTCTGCAGGAAAGTCCATCTCAACTTCTACTGGGTTCATATTCCGCTGCTCCTTTGCTGTATATTCCCCACTATTTTAACATCCGCCTTTCTTTTTGTAAAGCAAGCCTTCCTATGGCGCTGCTGTTGTCGGTGCTATTTTTTCTTCCTGTTCTTTTGTGAGGGCCTTAATGCTTCGGATTTTGCCTGCTTTTTCTTCCTGAGTGATTGTTCCTGATGCCGTATACGACTCCCCGCTCTTTTTATACTTTATTTCTTTATGGAGGATTCGAATTCCCTTCTCTTCTTTCTTTTTAATATAACGCTGCAGGCGGTCTGATAATTTCTTTTTCGCCTGGGCGTCTGTATACGTTTTTTTCACAGCATGATAGGGGCGGTACGTCCTCATATAAATACCCACCGGAAAATACAATGATTTCCCGATTTTCAGCGGGTATCTCTTTTCCATCACATCTGTGCGGCCTTCTTCTTTTCCAAATGGGAGCTTCCATTCCCACGGTCCGGCATAAATGCTCTTCAGCCTGATCTTTTCTTTTCCAAATTTTTTCTCATAGTATTCCATCGGAATGGTCTCTTTATAAGTTTCCTCTGTCTTCATGGTAATCTCTCCATCTGCTTTGATCTGATCCGTTTCTGTGACCTGAAAATCATCACTGTAATAATAGATCAGTCCGGAAATCAATGTGCTGCCCTTTTTCACCCGATCTCCTACAGAAACCAGCGGTGTTCCGCTCTTTACAGACAAAGCCGTAACAATTCCTGTTTTATTGGCCACAATATCGCAGGGTGTTTTTGGATTTTGTTTCGTTTTGCGGTCCAGGGTTTCTTTGATTTCCACATGGAGTCTGGTTCCTGTCAGAGAGCACGAAACCCAGGCGATTTCATCATAATCTTCCCTTAAATGTTCCTCCAAAAGATCGCAGTCCACGCTGCCCTTCCAGGTTCCCGGACGGTAAAAATTCGCAGTGACATATTTTAAGATATCACTTTCTGAATATACTTCACTGCCGGAAACCGTAATTTCCCACAAAAACTGACTTAATACAAAAATGATCAGAACTGCCAGACCGGCAGAAAAGAAAAAAGCCTTTCTCTTCCTGTGTTCCCGAAGGAAGAAAGGCAGACCATACTGGCCGTCCAGCTGAAGCTTCACGTTTGTTTTAGATGCCAGATCCTGAAGCTCCTTATCTGCGCTTCTGCGTATGTAAAATGAATATCCCTGTCCATCCGGTTTTAAATCCCAGAGAATCATCTGATGTTTTGCACATAAGTTCAAAAACCGCTCAACATGCTGTCCTGAAATCCGGAAAAACAAACGTCCAAAGATAAAATGAAAAATCCTTACCAATTTCTGCTCCTTTACATATATTCCAGCCGCTCGATTCTTCCCGTCACTTTCATGGCATCCTGGGAATAATAGGCAATGGCCAGCCTTCTCCCGCAGATTTTCAGCACCACGCGGTTTCCCTGAACGCAGATATGGTCATCATCATAAGACAAGATGCCTCTGTAATTTTCCACGAGCACTTCCTGATTTCCCGTTAATGTGATGATAAAATCTCCAAAGATCACATCCCGCGGAAGTGAAAGGCCTTTTGCTATCGCTTCTCCTGGCTTTCTTTTCATATCGAAATTTCTCCCGGCGGCATTTGGTTTAATATATGCAGAAAAAAAGCATCCTATACCAATAATGGTGTAGGATGCTCCACATGATTATTTTGATTTTCTTTTACGAGCAGCTTCAGACTTTTTCTTACGTCTTACACTTGGCTTTTCGTAATGCTCTCTCTTGCGGATTTCCTGCTGAATTCCAGCTTTTGCACAATTTCTCTTAAATCTGCGAAGAGCGCTATCTAAAGATTCATTTTCTTTAACGATTACGTTAGACATTCTTAATTCCTGACCTCCCCTCCAGTCTCATACTTGTGCAGAGGACTGTTTGGGTATTAATTTACTGCACTAGATTATTATACCATATTTTTGCGTTTCGTCAACTAAGAAATTTGATTTTTCAAAACTTCTTTTACTTTTTTTACGGGAGTTTGACAGTTGAATAATAGAAAAATACCTTGCAGGCCGCATAAAACCTGCATTTTTTATGTCAATTTTTCTGTTT
>NZ_BLYI01000002.1 GCF_016586355.1 Anaerostipes butyraticus | reverse complement strand
CTTTGTCAAGCACTTTTTTGTTCTTTTTTATCTTTTCGATGATCTGTTTTTGTCTCTCTTAGAGACGCAACTATTTAAACATATCATAGCCTTTTGTGTTTGTCAACACTTTTTTCAAAAAAAATTAAATCTTTCATTTCGAAAGATTTAAAACGCAGAAGGAGGGATTTGAACCCTCGCGCCGCGTGAACGACCTACACCCTTAGCAGGGGCGCCTCTTCAGCCACTTGAGTACTTCTGCAAATGCCTAAATATTATTCATATATTGCATTACGTCAATTACAACGCTTGAATATCTTATCAAACCCCATGAATTTTGTCAATAGATTTTCCATAAAAATAATCATATTTTTTTCTTATTCAGATCCATGATTTTCTAATATGAAAAAGAGACTAGAATTCACTTCTAATCTCTTTTTCTGTTTATTTTCCATTTTTAAAATCATTCACAGCAGTCTCATACAGATTCCGGCCTTTACTGTCAATCACGACGATGACTGGAAAATTTTCTACTCTGAGTTTCCGTACTGCTTCTGTTCCCAGATCATCGTACGCAATAACCTCTGATTCTTTGATACATTTTGAAAGCAGAGCCCCGGCTCCTCCTACAGCAGCAAAATATACAGCTCCATTCTTGATCATACTGTCGATTACTTCCGGAGACCGTTTTCCTTTCCCAATCATTCCTTTTAATCCTTTATCTAACAAAAGCGGCGTATACTTATCCATACGGCTGCTGGTTGTAGGTCCCGCAGAACCAATGACCTGTCCCTCTTTGGCCGGTGTCGGTCCCAAATAATATACAAACTGATCCTTCAAATCGACCGGCAATGCTTCTCCCTGATTCAGGCCATCATACATTCTTTTATGCGCCGCATCCCTGGCTGTGTAAATAGTTCCGGTCAAATAAACATAATCTCCTGCTTCTAACTGCGTTAACTGTTTTGGATCTGCCGGAACATTCAAATGTTTTTCCATAATATGCCTCCCTTTATAACACTCTGTGAGCATGCCTGTTTACATGACAGCAAATATTAACTGCCAAAGGCATTCCTGCAATATGAGTCGGATATGTCTCTATATTCAGCCCTAAAGCTGTTGTATTACCGCCAAATCCTCCCGGCCCGATTCCCAGATCATTGACCTCTTCCAATAATTCTTTCTCTAATTTTGCAATATGAGGATATTCTGATTCCTGATCCAGATTTCTGGTAAGTGCTTTTTTGGCCAAGAGGGCTGCTTTTTCAAAACTTCCTCCTAATCCCACTCCGATGACCATGGGCGGACAGGCATTGGGACCTGCGTCTCTTACTGCTTCCAGCACAGACTTTTTAATTCCTTCGACGCCATCTGCCGGCTTGAGCATAAAAATCCTGCTCATATTCTCACTTCCAAATCCTTTTGGAGCGACTGTAATTTCTACGTCTTCTCCCGGCACAATATCAATATGGATGACTGCCGGAGTATTATCTTTCGTATTCTCTCTTATCAAAGGATCTTTTACAATCGACTTCCGGAGATATCCTTCGGCATATCCCTGTCTGACACCTTCATTGACTGCATCCTTTAATGCCATTCCTTCAATATGAACATCCTGGCCAATGTTTAAAAAAACAATTGCCATTCCGGTATCCTGGCAGATCGGAATCTGATCCGCGTCCGCAATCTCCATATTTTCCTGAAGCTGTCCAAGAATCTGTCTGCCAAGAACGCTGGTCTCTTCTTCTCCGGCCTTTTTCAGCCTTTGCTTCATATCGTCTGTAAGATAGAGATTCGCCTCCATACACATTTCTTTAATGTTTTTAATAATTTCGTCTGTATGAATCGTTCTCATAACCGCCTCCACATTTCTAATATTTTATTTTTTTGACTACTTTCATACTCTGAGGGTAAGAATCAATCTTCCAGCTTCCGTCGCTTTGTTTCAAAAGTTTGTAATAGCTCTCAATTGTTCTCATATGCAATGGTTCTTTAGTATTCTGTATTTTATAAGTTTCCTGCATATGCACGATACAGGAATCACTTGTCGGATAGCTGACATCAAGGAAGCTGCAGGAAAGCAGTTCTTCTTTGATATCTTTTTTAATATAATCCTTGGTTTCGTTATAAACCGCTCCGCCTTTTACCAGATATTTTTCAATGTAACTGAAATTATGCTCATTAATTGCTTTTACAAATCCATTCAGGTATTCATGCATTACTTTTTCCGGCTCACTGAGTCCTGTCGTAGACCCTGTGGCAGACATTAATGTATCCGGATCATAAGAGGAATACTCTTTTCCTCCGATTTTTCGATCCTGGTATTCAATCATAATCTGGCGGGACGTTGATTTGTTCTGTCCTTCCGTATTGTACTCTACCATGTACATTTCTTTCTGCTGCCGGTAAATTTCCTGATAAATGTCTGCCATATTATCAATACTGTTAATATTTCTATAGAATCCATTGGTCTCAGTACCAATTCTCTGGAGTTCACTTGTATTGATTGTACTTCCGATTCCTATGATAAAAACCGGAATTTTATATTTTTTGGCAACTTCAATCACATCACTCGCGCTGCACTGACTGTAATTGTCCTTTCCGTCAGTAAACGCAACAACACATTTCGCACCATCCTGAACTGCCGTTGTATTAACTGCAGCAAATAAGGCGTCGTAAAGGCTCGTCATATTGTCTGTAGTAAGACCAGAAATCTTCTGGCTGATGGCAGTCTTGTCATCCGTAAATTCCACTGCCTGCTGCACTCCGGTAGAAAATGTTGTCAGTTCTACCTTATCTCCAATGTTAAACTGGACACTATCCAGAAAATTATTCATGATACTCTTTGCTTTTGTCAGCGGAGTTCCGTTCATACTTGCACTGACATCCGCAACCATATTGATATTTAATGCCTCTTTCTGATCCAGCTGCGCTGCATCTGTAATGGTCTTACGCTCAAATTCACTGCTTCCTGTTTTTTCTTCCAGACAGAAATATCCTTTTTTCAAACCAGATGGAACTTCATCTGTAGTCTTATCTCTGATATCCAAATATATCTTTACTTTCGGATAATCTGATGTGTCTACCTGCACCACCTGGATGTCCAGATTATCATATTCAATCTGAATCTCTGCTAATAATTTCTGCCATTCCTTTTTAACATCGTCAGCTGACTTAAAATCATTTTTCTGAATACAGGATTCCAGTTCATTCTCATAACTGTCAATCTTTTTTAATTCACTGTCATATGCTTTGGATGTATCACTCTCTTTTAACTCCTTAAAATAAGCGTCAGCCTTTTCTTTATTCTCCGCTACAACTTCTTTTTCCAGATCATCCAGCTCTGTCTGCGCTTTCTTCGCCGCATTCAGATCTTTTTGATTAATTGCTGACTGACATTGCCCTACCAGACGATTATATTCATCTTCATGATCGTACAGATAGCACTTTCCAAAACGTGTCTGGCTTTCTTCCAGATCTTTTTCTGCCGCCCGAATCTGAGATGCATTTCTAAAAAAGAAAACACCAATGACAGCAGCGATCAAAATGCAGACAATGATAATAATCTTTGATCTCGTTTTTTTCATACAAATTCCTCCGACCTTATTTTCTCTGGCGTAGTTTTCTTTTTTTATTATATAACGAAATTGGAGCACAGACAATAAACCTGTGCTCCAATTTCTGATTTCATTCTATTCTTTTTCTTCTGACTCTTCTTCTACTTCCTCACTGCGTACCTTTGCAATGCTGGCCACCTGAACATTTTCATCAACATTCATAACTTTCACTCCGGATGTATTCCTTCCCAGCTCTGATATTCCATCAACTTTGGTCCGGATGATAATTCCTTCCGTGGTGATCATCATAATCTCATTATATTCATTGACAGCCTTGACTCCAACAACATCGCCTGTTTTTTCTGTGATCTTGTAACATTTCACACCTTTTCCGCCGCGATGCTGCGGTGTAAACTCTTCCATCTTCGTACGTTTTCCAAGTCCTTTGGCTGAAACAATCAGCAGATCTTCTCCCTGGGAATCCAGCTGCATGCCGACTACCTCATCATCTCCGGCAAGATTGATTCCACGGACTCCCATCGCTGTTCTTCCCATACACCTGACATCTGTCTCATGAAAACGTATACACTGTCCGTTTTTCGTCACAAGGAAAATATCTTTGGTATTATCCGTGATCTTCACCTCAATCAGCTCATCATCGTCTTTCAGAGTAATTGCTGCAAGCCCTGTCTTTCTGATATTTGCAAAATCCATAACAGATGACTTCTTCACAACTCCGCTCTTTGTTGCCATCATGATATATTTGCCTTCTTCATATGTTTCCACAGGAATAACTGCCGTTATCTTTTCTCCCGACTGAAGCTGAAGCAGATTCACAATTGCATTTCCCCGCGCTGTACGGCTGCTTTCCGGTATTTCATATGCCTTCAGTCTGTAAACTCTTCCGGTATCGGTAAAGAACATAATATAGTGATGTGTCGTCGTCATAAACAGTTCTTCGATATAATCCTGATCGATCGTCTGCATTCCTTTGATGCCTTTTCCGCCACGATTCTGACTCTTAAAATTATCTACCGTCATACGCTTGATATAACCTAATTTTGTCATAGTAATGACTGCATTTTCTTTCGGAATCAAATCTTCCATGGAAATATCATCTACGTCAAATCCAATTTGTGTTCTTCTTTCATCTCCATATTTATCACGTATAAGTGTCAGTTCATCTTTAATCACTCCCAGAAGCACCTTTTCATCTGCAAGAATTGCTTTTAATTCATTGATGCGTACCATCAGTTCATTATATTCTTTTTCCAGCTTGGCGCGTTCCAATCCATTAAGAGCTCTCAGACGCATATCCACAATTGCCTGAGCCTGAGCATCTGTAAGTCCAAAACGTTCCATCAACTGTTCTTTTGCAGACTGGATATTAGCGGCTTCCCTTATGATCTTAATGACTTCATCAATATGATCCTGGGCGATCAGCAGACCTTCCAAAATATGCGCCCGCTCTTCCGCCTTGTTCAGCTCGTACTTTGTTCTCCGTGTTACTACATCTTCCTGGTGCTTCAGATAATAGCCGAGCATTTCCAAAAGATTCAGGACCTTCGGCTCATTGTTCACCAGAGCAAGCATAATCACACCAAACGTATCCTGAAGCTGTGTATGCTTAAACAGCTGATTTAAAATGACGTTGGCATTGGCGTCTCTCTTCAGCTCTATGCAGATCCTCATTCCACTGCGGTCAGATTCGTCTCTCAGCTCTGTGATTCCCTCGATTTTCTTTTCTCTTACCAGAGCAGCTATCTTTTCGATCAGTCTTGCTTTGTTTACCATATATGGCAGTTCCGTTACGATAATCCTCTGCTTTCCATTGGCCATCGGCTCAATATCCGTTACGGCACGCACTTTGATCTTTCCTCTTCCTGTGCGGTAAGCCTGATTAATTCCGCCTTTTCCAAGGATTGTTGCTCCTGTCGGGAAATCCGGTCCTTTCACAATATCCAGAATCTCTTCGATTTCCGTTTCCCTGTCTTCCTCAACCCGGTTATCTATGATCTTAATGACTGCATTGATGACTTCCTTCAGGTTATGAGGAGGTATATTGGTTGCCATTCCAACTGCAATTCCCTGTGTTCCATTCACAAGAAGATTCGGAAATCTTGACGGAAGTACAGATGGTTCTTTTTCTGTTTCATCAAAGTTCGGAATAAAATCTACTGTATTTTTGTTAATATCAGCCAGAAGTTCCATGGAGATCCGGCTTAATCTTGCCTCTGTGTAACGCATGGCCGCTGCGCCGTCACCATCAACGGAGCCGAAGTTTCCATGTCCGTCAACCAAAGGATACCTTGTAGACCAGTCCTGAGCCATGTTAACCAGCGCTCCGTAAATAGAGCTGTCACCGTGAGGATGATATTTACCCATTGTATCACCGACAATACGGGCACATTTACGATGAGGCTTATCCGGACCATTGTTCAGTTCGATCATTGCATAAAGGATTCTTCTTTGTACCGGCTTCAGACCGTCTCTTACATCCGGAAGAGCTCTGGAGGCAATAACGCTCATGGCATAATCAATATAAGAATTTTCCATGGTCTCTTTCAGATCTATGTCATGAACTTTATCAAAAATTGTATTTTCATCCATTTTCTTCTTCCTTCCTAAATATCAAGATTCTTTACATACTTCGCATTTGCTTCAATAAACTCTCTCCTTGGCTCAACCTGATCTCCCATCAGTGTTGTAAATGTCAGATCGATTTCTGAAGCGGAGTCTTCATCCAGATTTACTCTCAGGAGAATTCGTTTTTCCGGATCCATTGTCGTATCCCACAGCTGTTCTGCATCCATCTCTCCCAGACCTTTGTATCTCTGGATTTTATTATTATTGTCTCTTCCGATTTCTTCCAAAACCTGATTCAGTTCTTCATCACTGTAAGCATACCAGTATTTCTTATTCTTTTCGATCCGGTACAGCGGCGGCTGTGCCAGATATACATAGCCCTGCTTGATCAGTTCCGGCATAAAACGATACAGGAACGTAAGCAGCAGCGTCGCGATATGCGCTCCATCCACATCGGCATCTGTCATGATAATGATCTTGTGATAACGCAGTTTGCTGATATCAAAATCATCGTGGATTCCGGTTCCAAAGGCTGTAATCATTGCCTGTATTTCCTTATTGACCAAAACTTTATCCAGCCTTGCTTTTTCTACATTCAAAATCTTTCCGCGAAGAGGAAGAATCGCCTGCGTTGCTCTGGATCTCGCAGTTTTTGCAGAACCTCCCGCAGAATCTCCCTCAACAATATAGATTTCGCAGTTTTCCGGATTTTTGTCGGAACAATCCGCCAGTTTTCCCGGAAGACTCATTCCATCCAGAGCAGTTTTCCTTCTCGTAAGATCTCTTGCTTTTCTGGCAGCATCCCTTGCCCTCTGAGCCAGAACCGCTTTCTCACAGATTACTTTTGCAACCTGTGGATTCTGTTCCAGAAAATATGTCAGCTGCTCAGATACGACACTATTGACGGCTCCTCTTGCCTCACTGTTTCCAAGTTTCTGTTTTGTCTGCCCTTCAAACTGAGGCTCGCCTATCTTAACACTGATGACCGAAGTCAGACCTTCGCGGATATCTTCCCCTGACAGGTTATCCTCTTTTTCTTTTAACAGATTATTTTTCCTTGCATAATCGTTAAATGAAGAGGTCAGCGCATTCTTAAATCCAGATAAATGTGTTCCACCTTCCGGTGTAATAATATTATTTACAAAACTCAGTGACGTCTCATTATAAGAGTCATTATGCTGCATGGCGACTTCCACATAGACGCCGTCCTTCTCTCCTTCACAATAAATTACCTGGTCATAGAGACTTTCTTTCCCTTTATTCAGATATGTGACAAATTCCTTGATTCCGCCTTCATAGTGGAACGTCTCTTCTACGCGTTCCTCCTCTCTTTCATCCGCAAGGATGATCTTCAAATTTTTCGTCAAAAAGGCGGTCTCTCTGAGTCTCCTCCTTAATGTCTTATAATCAAACTCAACCGTCTCAAAAATCGTATCATCCGGCATAAAAGTAACCGTTGTCCCGGTCTGATCAGTATCTCCTACAACTTTCAAAGGATAACATACCTTTCCCTTCTCATACCGCTGATTATAAATATGTCCTTCCTTCGCTACATTAACTTCCAGCCAGCTGGACAAGGCATTTACCACAGAAGAGCCCACTCCGTGCAGGCCTCCGGATACCTTATATCCTCCGCCGCCGAATTTTCCGCCGGCATGAAGTATCGTAAACACGACTTCAACGCTGGATACACCCTTCTTTTTATTAATTCCCACAGGAATGCCTCGGCCATTATCTTTTACGGTTACCGATCCATCTTTGTTCAATGTCACAAAGATAGTATCACAGAATCCAGCCAGGGACTCATCGACCGCATTATCAACAATCTCGTATACCAGATGATGCAGTCCTTTTTCAGACGTACTTCCAATGTACATCCCAGGCCTTTTACGCACAGCTTCCAGACCTTCCAGAATCTGAATCTGATCTGCGCCATATTCCCCTTCTTTTTGTGTACCCATAGTTTCCTCCTAATTCTGTTTTACAATTTTTCCTGCTTTGATCTGAAACATACGCTGAATTGGCAAATGCTGATCAATAAACTCATCCAATCCAGTACAGGTAATAAATGTCTGGATATCTTTAATTCCTTCCAGCAGATATACCTTACGGTGACTGTCTAATTCCGACAGTACATCGTCCAGAAGAAGGATAGGTGAATCCTTCAGGACTTCTTTCACCAGCTGGATCTGAGCCAGTTTCAAAGACAGAGCCGCTGTTCTCTGCTGTCCCTGTGATCCAAATCTGCGGATATCTATGTCATTTACCAAAAACTTAATATCGTCTCTGTGAGGTCCGATATTGGTTGTAGCATATTTAAGATCAACCTTTCTCTTTTTTGTTAATTCCGTCAAAAATGTATCATATGCCGCACTGTTCTCATATTCAATCTTCATCTCTTCCTGCTGTCCCGTAAGACGTCTGTGAATGCTGCATATGATAGGATTCAGATGCCGGATAAACTCCTGCCGGTAACGAATGATCTCAGACCCGTATTTTACCAGCTGGATATCCCACGCTTCCAAAGTGTCGATCAGATTTTCCTGAAATCTGATCTGTTTTAACAGATTATTCCTCTGCATTAATATTTTATTATATTTTGATAAATAATATAAGTATAAACTCTCCAATTGTGATAATTCAAGATCCATGAACTTCCTGCGTTCACTTGGACCGTTTTTAATGATCTTTAAATCTTCCGGTGAAAAAAAGATGACCGGAATCTGTCCCAGAAGATCACTGGAACGTCGTATTGGAATCCGGTCAATCGCTGCTCCTTTGGCTCGGTTCTTCTTCAGATGCATATCCAGCTGATGGATAATCCCCTGTTTTTGATACTGAAGCCGGATATGCGCCTCATCAGCATGAAACTGTATCATCTCCCGGTCTTTGCTTCCCCGGTGGGATTTCGTTGTAGCTGCCAGATAAATTGATTCCAGGATATTGGTCTTTCCCTGAGCGTTGTCGCCATACAGAAGATTTGTCCCGCTGGAAAAATCCATAGATAGTTCATCATAATTTCTATAATTCTTTAATTCTAAAGACTTGATAAACATAATTCTCCCAACTATTTCACGATACGAATCTCTTCACCTTCGAAGGAAACAATCTCTCCTCCGAACAGTTTCCGGCCCCGTCTGGTATCCACTTCACCGTCTACCTTAACCTGGCCCTCCTGAATCACAATCTTGGCCTCAACACCGGACCCAACCAGTCCGGCTGCTTTCAGAACCTGTCCTAATTTAATATGATCATCTTTGATTTTAAACTCATTCATACTATAACGCCTCTCTAGTGGTTAAAGTTAACAGGAAGAATCAGATACGTATATGTTCCGGCATCATCCCTGATAAAACATGGTGCTTTTGGATTTACAAAGTAAATATGGATTTCTTCATCATCAATAACCCGAAGGACATCCATCAGGAATTTTGGATTAAAACCAATCAAAAGATCCCGTCCTTCCTTCTGGATCATGATATTTTCTTCCATAGATCCAAAAAATGAAGAAATACTCAGTTCCAGAGAATGATCCGTAATATTAATGATAATTGGTTTCTTATCGGATTCCCGGATCAGAAGGCTCGCACGATCAATACAATTCAGAAATTCTTTTTTATTAATCACAACCTTAGTCTCATAGTCACTGGACAGCATCTGGCTTATCTTATAATATTCCCCTTCCAGCAGTCTTGAGACAACTTTTGTATTATCAAATTCAAATAAGATATGTTTCGCAGTTACATAAATGGAAACTTCATCTTCTGTTTCGCCTGATATTATTTTAACAATCTCCTGAAGTGTCTTTCCTGGAACGACAACCTTGAAATCGTCATAATTCCCTTTCAATTCAAGCTTTCGAATGGAAATGCGGTGGCCGTCTAACGAAACTACGCTCAGCTGATTGTCTTTCACTTCAAACAGCTCACCTGTCATAAGTTTCGCATTATCATTATCTGAAATGGAAAAAATTGTCTGTCTGATAATTTCTTTTAATGAAAACTGAGATAATGTAATGCTCTGTTCTTTTTCAATTTCAGGAAGATAAGGAAATTCTGTTCCTTCCTGGCCAATAATATGAAAACAGGCTTTTTCACAAGTAATGATTGCTTTAAAATCCTGATCTGTCTGTATTGTTACATCGTTATCCGGAAGTTTTCGGACAATTTCTGAAAATAACTTGGCATCTAAAGCTATTTTTCCTTGTTCAATGATGTTTCCTTCAATGATTGTTTCTATGCCAAGTTCCATATCGTTCGCTGTAAAAGTGATGGTTCCAGCCTCGGCTTCTATTAAAATACATTCAAGAATAGGAAGAGTCGTTTTGTTTGAAACAGCTTTGGAAACAATACTGACTCCATGAACTAAATCACTTTTTTTACATATGATTTTCATAAATGTGAATAACTCCTTTCGGTGTGAAGTTGGTTTAAATAAATAATTAACAGTCGTAGTCTTAGCCGTAGTAGGTGTGAATATGGGGATAACCTTAAAAAATCGCTGAATATAAAGGTTTTGAAGGTTTTTTCAGGTTGATAAATTGTGAAAAAGGGCAGAATAGCCGGGGGATAAGCCCAAAGTTATCAACATTTCAAAAATGGGGAAAATTAGCAATTCACAGGATATCCACAAGTTATCCACAGAATTTGTGGATAACTTGCCTTTATTCCATCTTTTTCGTAATTACATCTATAATATTCTGTAAATTTGAGTCTTTCTTTAAATCTTTCTCAATTTTTTCTACTCCGTGTATGACCGTAGAGTGATCTCTTTTGCCGATAACCTCCCCAATTTTCACAAGAGAAGTATCTGTAAGTTTTTTGCAGAGATACATACAGATCTGTCTAGGATAGGCAATGTCGTGGCTTCGTTTTTTGGAAATAATATCACTTGTCTGAATATTGTAATGCTCTGCCACGGTTTTCAGGATCAGTTCAGGTGTGATTTTCTGTTTGCTTTTATTATCAATCAGATCCTGGAGAGCTATCTTTGACAGTTCCAGATCAATCGGCTGTTTATTTAATTTGGAATATACTTTAATCTTATTTAAAGCGCCTTCCAGATCACGGATATTGGATTTGATGTGTGTGGCTATGTAGTCAAAAATTTCATCATCAATATAAATATGATCCAATTCGGCCCGTTTGCGCAGAATTGCTATCTTTGTCTCATAATCCGGCGGCTGGATATCTACTGTCAGGCCCCAGCTGAACCGGCTGCGAAGCCTTTCTTCCAGGACATCCAGATCTTTTGGCGGCTTATCTGAAGAAAGTATAATTTGTTTTTTTGAGTTATAAAGAGCGTTAAATGTATGGAAAAATTCCTGCTGAGTGCTGTCTTTTCCTATAATAAACTGAATATCATCGACCAGCAGCACATCAATACTGCGGTATTTATTTCGAAGCTCTTCCTGCTTTTTGTGCTGGATGGAATTAATGACTTCGTTTGTAAAATCTTCACTGGTCACATACAAAACATTCAGATTACTGTCATGTTCTATGATGTAGTGAGCAATGGAGTGCATCAGATGAGTCTTTCCGAGTCCGGCGCCGCCGTATAAAAATAAAGGATTGTAGGCTTCAGCCGGAGCTTCGGCAACCGCAATGCTGGCTGCATGAGCCATTTGATTGTTATCTCCGATGACGAATGTATCGAAAGTATAGCGGGGATTCAGATTATTATCATCCTGTACAGGTTCTTTTGTGGAAGATTTCTCGGAAGCGCCGTCTTTCTCGAGTTCAAATATAATATCATATTTTTTTCCCGTTAAATCCTGTATCGCCAGAGAAATGTAGAAGTCATACATCTTCTTTTTAATAAACTGAATGCCTCGTTCTCCATATTTTGCATCCAGAGATAGAATAATATTGTTATTTTGAACATCTTCAATATGAAGAGGTTTGATCCAGGCATTGATGGCTGCGCTGGAGACATCGTGTTCCTGTTCCAGTTTAATGAGTACATCGTCCCAGATGTTTTCAATGTTATTTTTCATGAATAATCCAGATCCCTTTCTACAAATTTTTATAAAAGTGCATATGGGTGCACTATGTTTATAGTATAACAAAATTGTTTTTTTTTCAATGATTGTTTCCACAGGATTGAAAAATTATGTGGATAGTTGGTCACAGGGTGTGGATAACTCATTCCACACTCTGCACATGCCGAAAAGCAAGGAAAAATCAGAGTTCTGGTAAAAAAATGAAGATTATATTCACATTTTATCATCAAGTTATGCACATGTTACCCACAAATTGTGGATAACATTTTCAACATCCACAATATCTATGGGTGCACGTATTTATCTGAAAAAAACGAATTATTTGCTTGACATTCCTATGAGCCTTTGTCTATAATAGGTTTGATGTTCTTTAAAAAAACGTATTTTTTGTGTGCGTAAAAGCGGATAGAGATACGTATTTGTATAATAATGAGAGTTAAGGAGG
This sequence comes from Anaerostipes butyraticus, assembly GCF_016586355.1. Taxonomy (GTDB): domain Bacteria; phylum Bacillota; class Clostridia; order Lachnospirales; family Lachnospiraceae; genus Anaerostipes; species Anaerostipes butyraticus. Next base: position 40,129 of record NZ_BLYI01000002.1, on the reverse strand, counting down.
TGTTGGAAGATGAAAATGACATTTCAGCCGAAGAAAAGACAGAGATCTAAGGTGCATGGATTCAGAAAAAGAATGAGTACTGCTAACGGAAGAAAAGTTCTTAAGAGCAGAAGAGCAAAAGGAAGAAATAGATTATCAGCTTAGGTCGCAGAGATGTGGCCTTTTCTTTTCTCTATTAATAAGGAAGAGATTATGAAGCATTATCATTCATTAAGGAAAACGATGGATTTCCAGCTGGTTTACCGCACAGGAAGATCGAAAGCTAATAAATATCTGGTATTCTATTATAAAAAGAATTCTTTTGGATACAATCGATTAGGGATTTCAGTCAGCAAGAAAGTTGGAAACAGCGTAGTAAGACATCGTGTGACACGATTGATTCGAGAAAGTTACCGATTAAATCAGGAAAAATTGAAGAATGGTTACGATATTGTAATAGTTGCAAGAAATACGGCAAAAGATATTGATTATCATAAAATGGAAAGCGCATTTATGCATCTGGCAGGTCTGCACCATTTAAAAAGAGTTGATGAAGTTGAAAAAGATATTAATTGCAATCATTCAGTTTTATAGGAAACATTTATCGAAATTAAAGGGAAGAGGAACATGTATTTATGTTCCAACTTGTTCGGAATATGCCATTGAAGCTTTGGAAAAGCACGGAGTTATAAAAGGAAGCCTTTTGGCAGTTTATCGTATTTTAAGATGCAACCCCTTTTCCAAGGGTGGATATGATCCTGTTCCGGAAGTAAGGAAAGGAAAAAGGTACGAAAAATGATGTTGTTGTCGCAAGCTCAGAGTGTGAGCACGGGAGGCATATTATCTCCTATTGTAAGAGTTTTTGGATGGATTATGGAAGGAATCTATGTCGGATTATCTTCTATAGGAATTTATAATGTCGGCTTGTGTATTATTCTGTTTACATTGATTTCAAAGATTATTATTCTGCCTCTTACTATGAAGCAGCAGAGATCTTTAAAGATCAACCAGGTAGCACAGCCGGAGATCAACAAGATTACGAAGAAATACAGAAATAAAAGAGATCAGGCTTCTATGATGAAGCAGCAGGAAGAGATGCAGAAGGTATATGATAAGTATGGAACCAGTCCGACCGGAGGCTGCGCTACAACTCTGATCCAGTTTCCAATTATCATGTCTCTGTATTATGTTGTGCGTGCTGTGGAATTATATATTCCTCAGATTGCCGCAGATATTAAAACACATGCAAATATTTATGAGTTGATTCCAGGAACCGGAATTGATATTAATGCAACTCCTGGATTCAGAATCAGTCCATTGCTGATCGTTCCGATCCTTTCATTTATCTTCCAGTTTCTGAGTGCGAAGACATCAATGTCTACATCACAGATGGATGAGAATACGCCAGGTGCTGGAATGACGAAGAGTATGATGTATACAATGCCTCTTATGTCATTGTTTATGTGTTTGTCTCTGCCGGTAGCATTAGGTGTTTACTGGACGGCCAGCGCATTGTTCCAGTGGATTCAGCAGATGATGTTCCATGCATATTATAATCATGCGGATATGGATAAGATCATTGCCAAGAGCCGTGAAAAAGCAGCGAAGAAGAAAAAGAAAAAAGGTCCTTCTATGTATGAAAGGATGCTGGGAGCATCTGCACAGCAGCAGACACAGGGCGGTGACATTAAGAAGAGCGCAAACGTGAAATCCACAAAAAATGTGGCTTACACCGGAAATTCTAAAGGAGGAATTGCATCCAAAGCGAATGCACTGAACCGGAAAAAGGGAGGTAAATAACATGTCATCTAGGAGATTTACTGGAAAAACTGAATCAGATGCAGTCATGAATGCCGCAATGGAATTAGGAATTCCAAGTACCGACCTTGATTATGAAGTCATTGATCCAGGAAGTAATGGTTTTTTTGGACTATTCAGGAAACCGGCAATTATTGAAATAAAGGAAAAGGTGAAAGAGCCTGTGGCTGAGAAGCAGGAGAAGCCGGCACCTGCAAAGCCGCAAAAGCAAACGAAAAAAGAAGAAAAGAAGCGGGAAAAGAAGCCGGAGAAAAAGAATAATACTCAGAATAAGAAACCGGCTCCAAAACAGAAAGACGCTTCTGTTCAAAAAGAAAAGAAAAAGAGTAAGGTTCCGGAAAATCTTGATGAGATTACCCGGAGTACAGAAAAATATCTGGATGAAGTTCTAAGAGCAATGGGACTGAATCCAAAATTGAACCTGTATTATAACCGCAGGGACAATGTTTTAAATATCAATGTTTCCGGAGAAAAGATGGGAGCGTTGATCGGAAAACACGGACAGACGTTGGATGCACTGCAGTATCTGACCAGCCTGTTCGTTAATAAGAAAAGTGAATCTTACATTAAGATTAAACTGGATACTGAAAATTATAGGGAAAGAAGACAGCAGACTTTAGAGAAACTGGCAGGAAGCATTGCTTACAAAGTAAAGAAGAATAAAAAACCAATTTATCTTGAGCCTATGAATCCGAACGAAAGAAGGATTATTCATTCTGCCCTTCAGAGGGATCCGGATGTTATCACAAAGAGTGAGGGAAAAGACCCTTACCGTAAAGTTGTTGTTATGCTTAAAAAATAAGAATGAAAGGCTGCCTTGTTTAGGCAGCTTTTTTTGAGGATGTGAAAATGAAAACAGATACAATTGCAGCAATTGCAACTCCGATGACAAACAGCAGCATCGGAATTATAAGAATCAGCGGGGATGATTCCCTGGAAATTATAGAAAAAGTATTTAAGGCAAAGAAAAAGAAAAGTATGAAAGAAGTTCCATCTTATACAGCGCATTATGGTTATGCATATGACGGGGATAAGATGCTGGACGAGTGTATTGTTCTGGTCATGAAAGGACCTCATTCCTATACAACGGAAGATGTTGTGGAAATTAACTGTCATGGCGGAACCATGGTGATGAAAAAAATTCTGGAAGCGGTTGTAAAAGCAGGAGCCCGTCCGGCGGAACCTGGGGAATTTACAAAACGTGCTTTCCTGAATGGAAGAATTGATCTGTCAGAAGCGGAAGCTGTGATGGATTTGATCCATTCCAAAAATGAGTTCGCCCTAAAATCATCTCTGAAACAGCTTCAGGGTGTTCTGGGAGATAAAATCGTATCTATCAGAAAGAAGATCATTCACAGCGTGGCATTTATCGAGTCCGCTTTGGATGACCCCGAACATTATTCGATTGATGGGTTTGCCGATGAACTGAAAGAGCAGATTCTGGAAATTATGAAAGAATTAAAATATTTTCTGGATCACGCAGACAATGGAAGAATTCTGAAGGAAGGAATTCAGACAGTGATTGTCGGAAAACCAAATGCAGGAAAATCATCTCTCCTAAATATGCTTCTTGGAGAAGACCGGGCAATCGTAACAGACATTGCAGGAACAACGAGAGACGCCCTGGAAGAGTCAATACAGATCAATGGCATTACCTTAAATATCATTGATACTGCGGGAATCAGAGAGACGGATGATCTGGTAGAACGAATGGGAGTTGACAGAGCCAAAAAACTTCTGAAACGGGCAGATCTGATTCTGTATGTGGTAGATACTTCTGTACCGCTGACTTCAGAGGATACACAGATTTCCGTTCTGATCCATGGAAAGCAGACCATTGCTCTTATGAATAAGTCGGATCTGGAACCGGTTGTAAAGGCTCAGGATCTGAAAGACAAAGGTTTTGAAAATATTGTTGAGATATCAGCAAAAGAGAAAAAAGGACTGGATGCACTGTATGATAAAATCAATACAATGTTTTTCCGAGGCGAAGTGACATTTAATGATGAAATATATATTACCAATGTCCGGCATAAAAACGCAGTATCAAATGCGCTGGACAGCCTGAATCTTGTACTGAACAGTATTGAGAAGGGCATGCCGGAGGATTTCTTCTCTATTGATCTCCTGGATGCTTATGAGCAGCTGGGATTCATTATAGGAGAATCTGTTAGTGAAGATCTTGTAAACGAAATTTTTTCAGAGTTTTGTATGGGTAAATAAAAATGAGAAATTTAGAAGAAACATATGATGTTGTCGTTGTAGGAGCAGGGCATGCCGGATGCGAAGCGGCTCTGGCATGCGCAAGGCTTGGACTTGAAACTATCTGTTTTACTGTCAGCATGGACAGCATTGCACTGATGCCGTGTAATCCTAACATAGGAGGAAGTTCTAAGGGACATCTGGTACGGGAAGTAGACGCGCTTGGCGGTGAGATGGGGAAAAATATTGATAAGACATATCTTCAGTCAAAGATGCTCAATCGGTCGAAAGGTCCGGCGGTTCATTCTTTGAGAGCTCAGGCAGATAAGAAGATGTATTCCATGGAAATGACAAAAGTCATGGAGAATACAGATCATCTGACGGTGCGTCAGGGAGAAGTAACAGATATCCTTGTGGAAGACAAAAAGATCACAGGCGTTAAAACTTATTCCGGGGCTGTTTATCATGCCAGAGCAGTAATTCTCACAACAGGTACTTATCTGAAGGCGAGATGTATCTATGGAGATGTAACAAATGAGACAGGACCAAATGGCCTTCAGGCAGCAAATTATCTTACGGAGTCATTAAAAGCCAATGGAATTTCCATGCGGAGATTTAAGACAGGAACGCCGGCGAGAATTGACCGGAATACGATTGATTTTGATAAGATGGAAGAGCAGTTTGGAGATCAGAAGATCGTTCCATTTAGTTTTACCAATAAGGAAGAGGATATCAGACGGGATCAGATTTCATGCTGGCTTACGTATACGACCGAGGAAACACATCAGATTATCAGAGAGAATATTGATCGTTCTCCGCTGTTTTCCGGAGCGATCGAAGGCACAGGGCCACGTTATTGTCCGTCGATTGAGGATAAGATCGTAAAATTTCCGGACAAACCAAGACATCAGGTATTCATTGAGCCGGAAGGGGAATATACCAGTGAGATGTATGTGGGAGGAATGTCAAGTTCTCTCCCTGAGGATGTGCAGTATGCCATGTATCACAGTGTTCCGGGGCTTGAGAATGCAAAAATCATACGGAATGCCTATGCGATCGAATATGACTGCATTGATGCAACGCAGTTAAAACCATCTCTGGAATTTAAAGCGATTCAGGGCCTGTTCAGCGCAGGACAGTTTAATGGAAGCTCCGGTTATGAAGAAGCAGCAGCTCAGGGACTGATGGCCGGAATCAATGCGGCACGGATGATTCAGGAAAAAGATCCGATCATTTTAGATCGTTCTCAGGCTTATATAGGAGTTCTGATTGATGATCTGGTAACGAAAGAAACATTTGAGCCATATCGCATGATGACTTCCAGAGCAGAATACCGTCTGCTTCTCAGACAGGATAATGCAGATCTGCGGCTGACCAAAATCGGTCACGAAGCTGGTTTGATTGATGATGAAAGATATGAGCATCTTTTGAAAAAGGAAAAGCAGATAGAGGAAGAAGAAAAACGGCTTGATCATGTAAATATCGGAGCGGGAAAAGAAGTACAGAGTCTTCTGGAATCTCTTGGAAGTACAGCCTTGAAATCTGGAGCATCGATCAAGGAACTGATCCGCCGTCCGGAACTTAATTATATGGCGCTTGCGCCAATTGATCCTGAGCGTCCTGCGCTGCCGGAAGATGTTCAGGAACAGGTAAATATCAATATAAAATATGAAGGATATATCCGGCGTCAAATGTCACAGGTGAAACAGTTTAAGAAAATGGAAAAGAAAAGAATTCCGGAAGATATTGATTATGAGGATGTTGGAAGTCTGAGGATTGAGGCAAGACAGAAACTATCTAAGATCAGACCAGCGTCCATCGGGCAGGCTTCAAGAATTTCAGGTGTTTCGCCGGCAGATATTTCGGTGCTGTTGATTTATCTGGAACAGATGCATCACAGGAGATAAAAATGGAAAGATTAAGACAAAAAGCTGAGCAGATGGGGCTGTTTCTGGATGACAGTCAGACTGCCTGTTTTCAGAAATATTATGAAATGCTGGTTGAGAAGAATAAAGTGATGAACCTGACCGCTATTACAGAAAAAGAGGAAGTTATAGATAAACATTTTGTGGATAGTCTGGCTTTTGTAAAAACCGGATTGGAAACATCTGGAAAAAAACTCCTGGATCTTGGAACAGGGGCAGGATTTCCAGGGATTCCTCTTAAGATCGCATTTCCGGAAATGAAAATTCTTTTGCTGGATTCTTTGAATAAGAGAGTTCGATTCCTGCAGGAAGTCATTGACGCACTTGGGCTGGAGGGAATTGAAGCCCTGCACGGCCGTGCAGAAGATTTTGCAAAACAGAAAAAATACAGGGAAAACTTTGACTATGTGGTTTCCAGGGCCGTTGCCAATCTTTCTGTTTTGTCAGAATACTGTATTCCATATGTATCAGCAGGAGGATATTTCCTGCCGTATAAATCCGGTGATGTAAGTCAGGAAATAAAAGAATCAGAAAAAGCAGTGAAGATTCTTGGAGGAGAAATGGAAGATGTAGTATCCTTTGAGATTCCGGGAACGGATATTCATCGTACGATACTGAAAATAAGAAAAAAGAAAGCAGCCCCAAAACGCTTTCCGAGAAAAGCGGGGCTGCCATCAAAAGAGCCGATTCATTAAAAGAAAATCCGGCATATATTCAGCAGACTCTCAGGATCCTCCAGCTGAGGAAGATATTTTGTATTATGAACAAAGCTTCCTTCGATGGAAGGGTTGACGACCTGATATTGTTCCAGTGTATTTTGAGCATCCGGTATATTCTGACCGATAGCAAGGTAAATACTGTTGTCTACATTCTTAAGGGCATTCATCAGGTTGCAGTCAATATATCCTGATTTCAGGCTGGCATATAAATATCTGCATCGGGATCCGCCCAGATGAGCCGCATTATAGTAAGCATTTACATATGAAGCTTTTACATTGGATGGATTCTGATAATATTTTTTATAGAAGCGATGTTCCACCATTGGCATGGAATGAATGATATTGTAGGTAAAGGTACCAAAAATCGGGCATTCCAGCATATATTTCAGAAGCATTCTGCGTCGGCCAGGGAAATGTTTTGAAACTGACATGTTATCAGGATTGATAAACAGCAGTTTGTTGAAGTTTTCTTTTTCCATATTGCAGGCCTGTACAACGATAGAACAGGAATTGCCGGCGGCAATAATATCTGTTTTCTCGTGTATAATGTCTTTGATAAAATCATTGATCAGCTGTACGTAGAGATAACTGGTATAGGTGATTTTAGGTTTGTCAGAGCGACCGCAGCCGATCAGATCCATGGTATAGACAGTATGATGTTTGGCAAGAGGATGGATCATATCCCGGTAAACTAATTCATTGCTTCCACTGTTAAGCTGATGAATCAGGAGAATCGGACTTCCATGTCCCTGCTTTGTATAGAAGATATTGCCAAATCTCCATTGATACGTATTAGCATTTGTGGATGGCAGAGCATCTTTCAAACTGCAGATAAAAAAGATGGCACGATTGATCAGATAGATGCCTGCTGTGGTCAGCACCGCAAGCACTGCCAAATTTTTCAGTTTATTATATTTTTTCATAGGTAACTCCTTTCTGTGTCGGGTACCAGCTTTTATACTCTATGATACTATTATATGATAAACTTGCTTTTGATACAATAATACTTTGCTTTCTTCTTTTTTTCGTTTATGATAGAGATAAAGGTGGTTTAAATGGAAAAGAAAATGGATAAAGATAATTTAATCAATCAGATTTATGATTATCTGACACAGGAGGTCAGTGAACACTATAAGACAAAAGAACTTTTATCGAGAGAACTGTATCAGGATCAGAAAGAAAAAGATCGTAAGGTAAAAGATGTATCAGATCAAAATCGGATCTATCAGATTCGAAAAGTCTTTTCTCCCCTCGATTTTGAGGAAGAAACCAAAAAAGAAGATAATATGGTGGACACTTCGGAACTTGACGCCAGGATCAGGAGCAGGAAAAAAGAAATACAGGAAGAAGAAGATAAGATTCATATGCTGTCCGGATATTTGAAAGGTCTGGAAGAAAATTATTTTGTTTCCAGTACCGGGAATCAGAGTGAAGATGAAATCATACCATTTCTTCCTGCGTTTTGGAAGCTGATAGAACATGTCAAGGCGGTTCATCCGGACGTACGAATCAATTACAAAAAAACAGACGATCTGTCTGATGTGCTGCTTCATCTGTCCTTTTTAAAAGGATTTTATGCTGTGATTCGTTTTATGTTATATGAAATCGGAGTTTACGTCATAAATATCGAAACGTATATCGATGAGGATAAAACATTAATAAGATTTCAGATGAAGCCGAAAATACCAGGAGACATCTCGATTTTTAAAAATAAAAAGTATACTTTAGATAAAGAATTGACAAAAGAATTTTCTATTGTGAGATGGAAGACAAATTCGGTTATCATACAGGCTTTAATGAAATAAAAACAAAAAGGAGAAAAAAATGAAAGAGAAAATAATCAGCCTATTAGATCAGACGATAGAGGAACTTGATAAGGATAAGATTTCTGATATTCTGGAAATCCCTCCAAAAGAGGATATGGGAGATTTTGCCTTTCCATGTTTTCAGCTGGCAAAAATATTCCGCAAAGCGCCGAATATGATTGCTCAGGAAATTGCTGAGAAGATCCCGGAATCTGATGATCTTTCAAAAGTTGAGGCAGCAGGACCATATGTGAACTTTTATGTAAATAAGGAAGTCTTTGTGAAAGAAGTACTTGGCAAGGTTCAGAAGGGATATGGATCTTCGGATATAGGAAAAGGGAAGACGATCTGTATCGATTATTCTTCACCAAATGTAGCGAAAAATTTCCATGTAGGACATCTTCGTACAACAATCATTGGCAATTCGCTGTATCATATTTTTACAAAACTTGGATACCATGTGGAACGCATCAACCATCTGGGGGACTGGGGAACCCAGTTTGGAAAGCTGATCGTAGCCTATAAAAAATGGGGAAGCAAAGAAGCTGTAGAAGAGAGAGGAATTCCGGAACTTCTGGATCTGTATGTAAAATTCCATAAAGAAGCAGAAAAAGATGATTCTTTGAATGACCAGGCAAGAGAATGGTTTGTAAAAATGGAAGAGGGAGATGAAGAAGCTCTTTCTATCTGGAAATGGTTTAAAGATATCAGTCTGGTAGAATATAAAAGAATTTACCGGATATTAAATGTAGATTTTGATCATTATACCGGAGAAAGTTTCTATCGGGATAAAACCGGAGCAGTGGTAGAAGAATTAAAAGAAAAAGGACTTCTGAAAGAAAGCGAAGGCGCAATGATCGTTGATCTCGATGAGTATGATATGGCTCCGTGTCTGATTACAAAGAAGGATGGAAGTTCTATTTATGCAACAAGAGATCTGGCAGCAATCTTCTATCGTAAGAATACGTATCATTTTGATAAATGTATTTATGTTACCGGATTGGAGCAGAAACTTCATTTTGCGCAGGTATTTAAAGTTGTAGAACTGATGGGATATGAGTGGGCAAAGGATCAGCTGATTCATGTGCCTTATGGACTTGTTAGTCTGGAAGGAGGAAAACTCTCTACAAGAAGCGGAAATATTGTTTATGCTGAAGATATTTTGAAAGAATCTGTTTCTAAGATCAAGGAGATTATTGAAGAGAAAAATCCGGATCTTGAAGATAAAGATGATGTGGCTCATAAAGTGGGAATCGGTGCAATTATCTTTAATGATTTGTATAATCAGAGAATTAAAGATGTAACATTTACATGGGATAAGATTCATAGTTTTGATGGAGAAACAGGGCCTTATGTTCAGTATACGTATGCAAGAGCAGCCAGTGTTTTAAGAAAAACAGGACTGACAGAAGTTGGAGAAATAGATCCTTCTCTGATTACAGATCCGACATCAGTAGCACTCTTAAAGGAAATTGAAAAATTCCCTGAAGCAGTTAAAACAGCAGCGGATCGTCTGGAACCATCTGTAGTATCAAGATATGTGATGGGAGTAGCTCAGGCATTTAATCGTTTTTATCATGAGAACCAGTGTAACATAGAAGATGAGAATCTTATGAAAGCCAGAGTCAAACTTGTTATTCTTGCAAAAAATATTATTTCAGATGCTTTGGAATTATTAGGAATTCAGTGTCCGGAGCAGATGTAAAAATGTATATAGAAAAAGCAGCGCATTTGCGCTGCTTTTTCTATTTCATGGAAATGGTTTTTTATAAAATAAAAATGCTCCGTAAGGATCATATTATGAAGAAGCAGCAGTCCGCCGCAGACGAAAAATATTGTAAAGCAGAATTCTTTCTTTATGGGATTTCAAAAAATGTTTCACGTGAAACATTTTTTGAATGATATCTTTTTTTTATACAAATGTTTCACGTGAAACATATAGAAAAGAAAAAACAATAGTGTTATAATGAGTTCTAAAAGGAGAATCATATGGGAAGAATTATTGCTATTGCGAATCAAAAGGGAGGCGTGGGAAAGACGACCACAGCCGTAAATCTTTCAGCAGCTTTGGCAGCCCGAGGCAAGAAAACCTTGATTATTGATATGGATCCCCAGGGAAATACAACGACAGGATTAGGCCTGGACAAAAATAATCTGGATAAGACCATATATGAAGTAATCACAGATGAATATTCTATCCAGGAATGTATTCGAGAAGAACTTTTCGATAATTTATCACTTCTTCCTGCAAACCGCAATCTGGCTGGTGCAGAGATTGAATTGATGACTGTGGATAGAATGCAGTATATTGTGAAGGAAAATCTGAAAAAAATCAGGGATAATTATGATTTTATCATTATTGACTGCCCGCCGGCGCTTGGAATGCTGACAGTAAATGCAATGACCGCAGCGGATACGGTAATCGTACCAATTCAATGTGAATTTTACGCACTGGATGGACTGACTCAGCTGATCTATACGATTGAACTGATCCAAAAGAGCCTGAATCCAAAATTAACTATTGAGGGTGTGGTTTTTACAATGTATGATGCGAGAACGAATCTTTCGCTGCAGGTTGTTGAGAATGTTAAATCTTATTTGAACCAGAATATTTATAAGACCATCATCCCAAGAAATGTAAGACTGGCTGAAGCTCCTAGTCATGGACTCCCGATTAATCTTTATGATCCAAGTTCAGTAGGGGCGGAGAGTTATGGATTTCTTGCGGAAGAAGTAATTGAAAATGGAGGGATGGAATAGTGTCAGGAAAAAGAAAAGGACTTGGGAGAGGACTGAATACATTAATACCAAGCGCTCCAATTCCAGATGCAAAGATGGAAGATATAGCAGAGATGACAAAACAAAAATCTGAATATCCGGAGATGACACTTTCAATTAACGAAATTGAACCAAATCCAGATCAGCCAAGAAATCAATTTGATGAAGACAGTCTGCAGGAACTGGCAGATTCCATTCAGCAGTATGGGGTTTTGCAGCCGCTTCTTGTAAAGAAAAAAGATGGATATTATGAAATCATTGCAGGAGAACGCCGCTGGAGAGCTGCCAAAATAGCAGGAGTAGACAAGGTTCCAGTCATTGTGAGAGACTTTGATGAAAATGAGATTGTTGAGATCGCTCTGATTGAGAATATTCAGAGAGAGGATTTAAGTCCAATCGAAGAGGCACTGGCTTATCAGAGACTTATGAAAGAGCATCATTTAAAACAGGATCAGATTGCTGAAAAAGTAAGTAAAAGCCGTGCTGCGATTACGAATTCGCTTCGACTTTTAAAACTTGATCCGAGAGTACAGGATATGCTGGAAGAAGAGATGATCAGCACAGGACATGCACGGGCGCTGCTTGCGATCCATGACGGAGATCTGCAGTATGAGATTGCAGTGAAAGTATTTGACGAGAAGCTCAGTGTAAGGGACATTGAAAAAATGGTAAAGGATCTGAATCGTCCAAAGAAAGAAAAAGCGAAGGAAGATACAGAGTATCAATTTCTGTATAAAGATTTGGAAGAATCAATGAAGCAGATCCTTGGAAGTAAAGTCAGCATTAAAAATAGAAAAAATAATAAAGGAAAGATTGAAATCGAATACTATTCCAGAGATGAACTGGAGAGAATTGTAGATATGATTCGATCAATTTAGGAGGAACACATAAAATGTTAGACATGTTAAGGAGCATCGATCCCCTGTATTTGATTCTGGGGCTTTCGGGTGCGTTTTTACTTGCTTTTCTGCTGATCATCATCTTGCTGGTGAAAGTCAGCCGTCTGAAAAAAAGATACAGGATTTTTATGACTGGTCATGATGGAAAATCCATGGAAGAAAAAATTTATGAAAACTTTGATGTCATGAATGATATTGTAGGAGAACAGAGAAGAATTGACCGGGACATGAATAAAATGAGAAAACAGTACTCTCATGTATTTTCTAAAATGAAAGTGTATAAGTACAATGCCTTTCCTGATATGGGAGGCGAGACAAGTTTTGTGATCGGCCTTCTGGATGACAATAACAATGGAACTTTATTAAATGGAATGAACAGTCAGAACGGCGCCTATGTTTATGCAAAAGAAATTGTAAATGGAGAATCCAAAACTGCTTTATCAAAAGAAGAAATTATAACATTAGAAGACTGTATCAATCAGTAAAATATAATCATTATTGGAGGAAATTATGTTAGATATTAAATTTTTGAGAGAAAATCCGGAGATCGTGAAACAGAATATTAAAAATAAGTTTCAGGATCAGAAACTTCCTTTAGTTGACGAAGTGATCGAACTCGATAAAGAAAACAGGGAAATTAAACAGGAAGTACAGGGTCTGAGAGCAAAAAGAAATAAGATGTCCAAACAGATTGGCGCATTGATGGGACAAGGAAAAAAAGAGGAAGCAGAGGAAGTAAAACAGCAGGTAACATCCTTTGCAGATCGGATTGAAGAGCTCTCTGAGAGAGAAAAAGAAGTAGAAGAGAAGATCAAAAAGATCATGATGACGATTCCAAATATCATTGATCCATCCGTACCGATCGGAAAAGATGACAGTGAAAATGTGGAAGTTGAAAGGTTTGGCGAGCCGGTTGTTCCGGATTTCGAAATCCCATATCACACAGACATTATGGAAAGTTTTGACGGAATTGACTTAGACAGTGCAAGAAAAGTAGCAGGAAATGGTTTTTATTATCTGATGGGAGATATTGCCAGACTTCATTCTGCAGTGATTGCTTATGCAAGAGATTTTATGATCAACCGTGGATTTACTTATTGTGTTCCGCCGTTTATGATTCGAAGCAATGTCGTAACAGGAGTTATGAGTTTTGATGAAATGGATGCCATGATGTACAAAATTGAAGGAGAGGATCTGTATCTGATCGGTACCAGTGAGCATTCTATGATTGGAAAATTCATTGATACTACATTAGAAGAAGAATCACTTCCAAGGACATTGACAAGTTATTCTCCATGCTTCAGAAAAGAAAAGGGAGCTCATGGTATTGAAGAAAGAGGAGTCTACCGAATTCATCAGTTTGAAAAACAGGAAATGATCGTTGTCTGCAAGCCGGAAGAAAGCAAAGACTGGTATGAAAAATTGTGGAAAAATACAGTAGATTTATTCCGTTCTATGGATATTCCGGTAAGAACACTGGAATGCTGTTCCGGAGATCTTGCAGATCTGAAAGTAAAATCTGTGGATGTAGAAGCATGGTCACCAAGACAGAAAAAATATTTTGAAGTAGGAAGCTGCTCTAATCTTGGAGATGCTCAGGCAAGAAGATTAAGAATCAGAGTCAAAGGAGAAAATGGAAACTACTTTGCTCATACACTGAATAATACAGTTGTTGCTCCGCCAAGAATGCTCATCGCGTTCCTGGAAAACAACCTCCAGGAAGATGGAAGTGTTCGGATTCCAGAAGTATTACGGCCGTATATGGGCGGAATGGAAGCAATGATACCAAAAAAATAAGACAGAAAGCAGAGGCAGCGGATAATGGAAAAAGGGAAAATCTTAGTAATAGAAGACCATAAACCGATCCGTGATGAACTGTGCGGCTTCTTATCCAGATATGGATATGAAGCAAAATCTCTGACGAACTATGAAACAATAATTGAAGATTGTATAAAAGAACAGGCAGATTTGATACTTTTAGATATCAATCTGCCTGTTCTTGATGGATATTATATTTGCAGGGAAATCAGAAGCCGGTCAGATGTCCCGATTATTGTGGTAACGAGCAGAGACAGTGAAATGGATGAATTAATGAGTATGAATCTGGGAGCAGATGATTTTGTTACAAAGCCATATAATACCCAGATTCTGATGGCAAGGATTGAATCAATTCTAAGAAGAAGTCAGAAAACAGAGACGCAAAATGCAATTGTGTGTAAAGGACTGAGAGTATGCTTGAACGACAGCACCGCAGAATATGAGGGAAGAAAAATCGAACTGACGAAAAATGAAATACGTATTTTGTATACATTAATAAAGCATCAGGGGAGCATTGTTTCCAGAGATGAATTGATGGAAATGTTATGGCAGTCTAATGAATTTATAGATGATAATACTCTGACTGTTAATGTAAATCGCCTGAGAAAAAGAATGGAATCCATTGGATGGAAAAATCAGATTCATACAAAGAGAGGCCAGGGGTATATAGTATGACGGTCAGAGAGTATGTCAAAGACTATAAGATGAATTTTATTCTTCAGATTCTGTTTTTTGTGATTCTTATATTTATTTTACTTACTCTGAATCTGGATACGTTTGCAGTCATCTACATTGCATGTATTGGTATTTTATGTATGCTCATTGCGGCTGTCTATGACTATATGAGGAAGAGAAGATTTTATCATGATCTGAAACAATATTTTGGAACAATGGATCATAAATATCTCATTTCGGAAATGCTGGGAAAACCAGAATTTATGGAAGGAAAAATGTTCTGGAATTATATGCAGGATATCTGTAAAGATGCAAATGATGAACTTTTGAATTATAAACGGCAGTCCGCGGAATACAGGGAGTATATCGAGATGTGGATCCATGAAGTAAAGACCCCGGTTGCCGCAATGAAACTGATAGCGGAAAATCATCCGGATGAGCGGATGAAGCAAATGGCAGAAGAAGTAGAAAAGGTAGATTACTATCTGGATCAGGCGCTGTATTATGCCAGAAGCAGCGGCGTTGAGAAAGACTACATGGTAAAGGAACTGAATATAAAAGAAGTTGTGGAAAAAGTGTTAAGGACCAATGCCAGACTGTTGATAAAATCAAAAGTAAGAGTCAGAATGGAAAATCTGGAAAAGACAATTTACAGTGATGAAAAGTGGATTGAGTTTATTTTGAAACAGATTATCATCAATGCAGTAAAATACAGGAGAGAGGGAGACTGTCAGATAGAGTTTCGGGAAAGAGAATTATCAGAACAGGTTATTTTGGAAATTACGGATAATGGCATAGGAATTTCTCCGAGAGACCTTCCAAAAGTAACACAAAAAGGATATACTGGAACTACAGGACGAAAATATGCAAAATCAACAGGAATGGGATTATATCTGTGCAGCTGTCTTTCGAGGAAGCTGGGGCTTCATTTTTCCATTGAATCGGAAGAAGGGGCCTGGACCAAAGTCCGCATCGGATTCCCGAGAAATTCCATGACATTTCTGAAAAAGGAAGAATAATCAGGAGGTTTTGAATGTTAGCAGATTATCATGTACATTCTTATTTTAGTGAAGATACTGACTGCCCGATGGAGAAGGAAATAAAGAAAGCCATTGAGACAGGTCTGGATGAACTTTGTTTCACTGAGCATGTCGATTATGGAATCCCGACAGTAGATCAATGTGATTATGACAGCTATTTTGAGGAATTCTTCAGAATGAAGGAAAAGTATCAGGATCAGATCTGCCTGAAAGCGGGAATTGAATTTGGGGTTCAGGTTCATACGGTTCCGGAATATGAAGAAGCATTTAAAAAATATCCTTTTGATTTTGTACTGCTTTCTTTCCATCAGGTAGATGACAAAGAATTCTGGAGACAGGATTTTCAGAAGGGAAAAACGCAGGAAGAGTATAATCGAAGATATTATGAAGAGATTCTGAAAACAGTAAAAATTTATAAGAATTACAGTGTGATCGCACACATGGATGTAATCAAACGATATGATCTTCAGGGAGAGTATCCGTTTGAAAAAATACAGGATTTAGTGAAACAGATTTTTGAAGTGATCATTCCGGATGGCAGGGGAATCGAGCTCAACACATCAAGCAGAGCTTACAAGTTAAAGAGTCTGATGCCTTCCAGAGAGATTCTTGAGCTGTATCATCAAATGGGAGGAGAAGTCATTACCATTGGATCGGACGCCCATAATGAAGAGAGGATTGGGGAAGATGTGAAAGAAATGCAGGAACTGCTCAAAGAAATCGGATTTCAGGGAATCTGCACTTTTGACCGGATGCAGCCGGTCTTTCATCCATTTGAAGCATAATCAGACAACGGGAAGTCATAATCCGGCAGAGGAGGACTTCCCGTTTGTTTTTAAGAATCTTCTTCCGGTTCCACATCTTCAGGAATGAAAGGAGGTTTATAAGGATACAGATCCAGATAAGCTTCATCCTCTTCTTCTGTGGCTGGCTCCACCCGGATCAGGCCGGTGCAGTCAGATGCGGAACAAACACTGCAGTAGTCAAAGATATGTTCGTCAATTTCTTCGTTGGTTAACTGGCGTTTTTTCTTTTTCTCCATAAAAAATCAGCCCCTTTCGTAAAGATAGTATGGCTGATTTTTTTCATCCTATGCAGATTATTTGTCCAGAAGAATCAGAGCGATCAAAACCAGATCTTCATCTCCGATATTTTCAATACCATGTCCACAGCCGCTCATAGTATAAGTTGTGTCACCGGCATGAACTTCATAGGTTTCTCCATTATCATTGTAAAGACCAGTGCCCTGGAGAATATGATAGGCTTCTCCTTCATCCTGATGTTCATGATATCCAAAAGAACATCCTGGCGGAATTACGATCTTGCCAAATAAACGGCTGCTGTTTTTCATTTCTGTTTTCGTAAGAAAACTGGTTTTATAAATGGTTCCTTTGCCGCCGCGGGCATTTTCAACTGCTTCCATTTTTACATCTTCATTTTTCAGATACACGATGCCACCTCCGTATAGATTTTTCTTTAATTCAAGTATAATGGTTTTCAGATGAAAAAACAATGATGGATGAAAAGTGACAGAACTGTAAGATAAGCGTAAGCAAATTCGATGGAAGAAGAGATTTGCTGATGATATATTAAAATTAAGCTGAGAGACCGGAAAGCTGAAAAAAAGAAAGAAGGAGAGTGCATAGACATGAAGCCGATTCTTGAGGTAAAGAATATAGAAAAATATTATGGAAATAAAGGAAATGTAACGAAAGCGATCAACCGGATCAGCTTTGATGTGGAGCCGGGAGAATATGTAGGAATTATGGGAGCCTCCGGAAGTGGTAAGACGACACTGCTCAACTGCATTTCAACGATTGACAAAGTGACATCCGGAAGGATCCTGGTCAATGGAAAGGATATTACGAAACTGAAAGGGAAGCAGCTGTCCAGATTTCGAAGAGAGCAGCTGGGATTTGTTTTTCAGGAGTTTAATCTTCTGGATACACTGACCATATATGAGAATATTGCTTTGGCTCTGACCATCATGAAGACGCCGGCAAAAGAGATAGAAGACCGGGTCAGATCCATTGCGGAGCGTCTTTTGATCGGAGATA
This sequence comes from Anaerostipes butyraticus, assembly GCF_016586355.1. Taxonomy (GTDB): domain Bacteria; phylum Bacillota; class Clostridia; order Lachnospirales; family Lachnospiraceae; genus Anaerostipes; species Anaerostipes butyraticus. Next base: position 22,414 of record NZ_BLYI01000002.1, on the reverse strand, counting down.
TCCTGGAGAAATATCCTTATCAGGTTTCCGGAGGACAGAAGCAGAGAACCGCGTGTGCCAGAGCCATTGTTTCCAATCCGTCTCTGATCCTGGCAGATGAACCGACAGGAGCTTTGGACAGCAAATCTGCGAGGATGCTTCTTGACAGCATTGAAACGCTGAACCTGGAACTGAATGCAACCATTCTTATGGTAACTCATGATGCATTTACCGCAAGCTACTGTAAGAGAATCCTGTTTATCAAAGACGGCAAGATTTTCAACGAACTGATTCGGGGAGACGACTCCAGAAAACAGTTTTTTGATAAGATCATTGAGGTTGTGACTCTGCTGGGAGGTGACAGTACCAATGTATTTTAAGATCGCACTGCATAATGTAAAAAAGAGTATAAAAGACTATACCATCTATTTTCTGACACTGGCGTTCGGAATCTGTCTGTTTTATCTGTTTAATTCTATTCACAGCCAGCAGGCGATCCTGGAAATCAATGAAAGTCAGAGATCTATGCTGGCACTCATTCAGACAATGATCAGCGGAATCTCCATTTTTGTAGCGGTGATCCTGGGACTTCTGATCATCTATGCCAATCAGTATCTGATGAAGCGCCGTCATAAGGAAATGGGAATTTATCTTCTGCTGGGAATGGAGAAAGGACAGGTGTCCAGAATTCTGATTCTGGAGACACTGTTTATCGGAATTTTCGCCCTGGCAGCAGGTCTGGCAGCAGGTATTTTTCTGTCACAGGGATTTTCCATTCTGACGGCAAAAATGTTTGCGGTAAAAATGAAAGAATTTCAGTTTATCTTTTCCAGAGAGGCTTTTCTGCAGACCATCCTGTATTTTGTGCTGATATTTCTGATTGTTATGTTATTTAACGGAGTATCCATATCGAGATATAAGATCATCGATCTGCTGCATTCCGGAAAGAAAAATCAGAAAATGAGAATCAAAAATCTGTGGATTTCAGTCGTTCTGTTTATCATATCCATTGTCTGCCTGGGAGCGGCATATTACAATATCTGGGAAAATGGAATGATGCAGGTAGACTGGCAGTTTAAGCTCAGTATTGTACTGGGAATTGCGGGAACTTTTCTATTCTTTTTTTCTCTGTCTGGATGTTTCCTGAATCTGGTGAAAGGAAGAAAAGGTTTTTATTACCGGGGATTGAATCTGTTTATTTTCCGGCAGCTGAATTCAAAGATTACGACGACCTTTATTTCCATGTCCATGCTGTGCCTGATGCTGTTTCTTGCCATCTGTGCATTCGCCACGGGAACCGGCATGGCAGAGACGCTGAACAGCAATCTGGAGGCAGTGTCGCCGTTTGATTATTCTCTGTATGTCAATTCAGATGAAGATGGGAATCTGAAGAGCGGAGACGAAGTTTTGAACGATCTTAAGAGGGATGGAATTGAAATTGAGAAATATGCGGAACCTGTAAACACTATAACATTGTATTATCAGAAAGACGGGACAGACCGGAATCTGACCATGGAACCATTTCTGAAGGGAAGGGAATCACTGAGCAGTTATCCGAAAAAACAGGTGGAGGAGCTGATGGACGAAAATATATCTCTGATCCGGCTGTCCGATTACAATAACTTTCTGAAAATAAAGGGAAGAGATCCCATTACTTTGAAGAAGAATCAGTATGCTGTCAGCTGCAATTTTGAAAATGTAAAAGACGCGTTTCAGGATGCGGTAGATGACGGGCAGGAACTGACAATCAATGGACAGAAAATGAAGCCGCTGGGAAGAATGCTCACGGATGTGTATGTGAATACATCCATTCAGATGGATGCGGGAACGCTGATCCTGCCGGACGATGTGATGGATAAAATGCAGATAAAGCCGGTTTTCGGTTATATTAATATCCTCTGGAAATCTTCGTATTCCGGTCATTCCGAAGTCTTAAGCCATGAGATCGAAGATGTATACGGCGATGACCAGATATCTCCATCCGGAAATCAGAGACCGTTTCAGTCTTCCTTTTCCAGGGAAGAGGTCTATGAACAGGGGGCTGGACTTAGTACGATTATTATCTATATTGCGATCTATATCGGAATTGTATTTCTGATCACCAGTGCGGCGGTTCTGGCGCTGCAGCAGCTCAGTGAGAATGCGGACAATCTTCCAAAATACCGGCTTCTGGCAAGGCTGGGAACGGAAGACCAGATGATCAGAAGCGCCATAAAGGCACAGATTATCACATATTTCCTGATTCCGATGAGTCTTGCCCTGGTACATTCCTATGTGGCAATCAGAATTGTCTCCATTGTGATTTCTCAGCTGGGACATATGGATGTTGCCGGCGCAGTATTTAAATCAGTTGCGGCAGTTTTATGTATTTATGGAGGATATATGGCAGCAACTTATTTTGGCAGTAAAAATATGCTGCGGGACAGATCGTAAAAGTGAATAAATGACTGATTATGAAAGAAAATGATTGACTTTGATTGAAGAGGTGATATAATAAACATATAAATGATACAGAGGTGATAAGATGCTGGCTCAGGAAAGATTTGAGAAGATTTTGGAAATACTGCGGACAGAACAGTCGGTGACCGTGACAGAACTTACCAAGAAGCTGAATATATCAGAATCGACGATTCGAAGGGATCTGACGGCGCTGAATGATCAGGGGCTGCTGATCAAAGTTCATGGAGGAGCAACAGCAGTAAAATCTGTGCTGTCGAGAGAAGAAGCGGTTGCCCAGAAATCAGGGAAACATCTGAAAGAAAAAAGAGCAATAGCCAAATATGCCGCCGGATGTATCGGACCGGAAGACTTTGTGTATATTGACGCGGGGACGACAACGGAGCTTATGATCGATTTTCTGACGGAAAAAGGAGCAGTTTATATTACCAATGGAATCAGTCATGCGAGAAAGCTTATGAATGCCGGATACCGGGTATTTCTGCTGGGAGGCGAGATGAAAGCGGTAACAGAGGCAATCATCGGTGAGGATGCCCTGGAAAATCTGGAAAAGTACAATTTTACCAAAGGATTTTTTGGAACCAACGGAGTTGATCTGGAGAAGGGATTTACCACTCCGGATCCTAAGGAAGCGGCGGTAAAGAAAAAAGCACTGCATCACTGCAGCAGGGCATTTGTACTGGCGGACAAAAGTAAATTCAATCAGATATCTTCTGTAAGATTTGCGGAGATTCAGGATGCGGAAATCATTACAGAACAGCTGGATGATAAAAGATATGAGACACTGACAACGATCAAGGAGGTATTTTCATGATATACACAGTAACATTTAATCCTGCAATTGATTATGTAATCAAAGTAGACGATCTGACACTGGGAAAGGTAAACCGTACCAAGAGAGAGGATGTGTACTGCGGAGGCAAAGGAATCAATGTATCCAATGTATTGTCTAATCTTGGAATTGACAGTGTAGGTCTTGGATTTATTGCAGGATTTACCGGAGATGCCATCGAAGCGGGAGCGAAAAAACTGGGATTTCAGCCAGATTTTATCCGCCTGAGAGAAGGGATGACAAGGATCAATGTCAAGATCAAGTCAAATGAGGAAAGCGAGATTAACGGACAGGGACCAGTCATTCATGATGATGAACTGGAACAGATGTTTCAGAAGATCGATCAGCTGAAAGATGGAGATATGCTGGTGCTGGCAGGAAGCATTCCGGCAAGTCTTCCGGAAGACATTTATGAAAGAATCATGGAACGGCTCCAGGGCAGAGATATTCAGATTGTAGTAGACGCAACGAAAGATCTTTTACTGAATGTACTGAAATATCATCCATTTATGATCAAACCGAACAATCATGAATTAGGTGAGATGTTTGGGATTGAATTAAAAGATAATGATGAGATCATCGAACATGCGAAGAAGCTTCAGGAAAAGGGAGCAAGGAATGTTCTGGTTTCCATGGCAGGTGATGGTGCGATCCTGGTAACAGAAGATGGAGATGTGCACATGGGTCCTTGTCCGAAAGGTGAAGTAAAGAATTCTGTAGGGGCAGGAGATTCTATGGTGGCAGGATTTATTACCGGATATTTAAAGAGCAATGGTAATTATGAAGAAGCACTGAAAATGGGAACAGCGGCAGGAAGCGCCAGCGCCTTTTCAGAGGATCTGGCAACCGGCGAAAAGATCATGGAATTATATAAACAATTATAAAAACGGTATCAGAATATGTTAAAATGAGTCTGAGCATTTGGAAAAATGCCAGGCTCATTTTTGTATCTTAAAATAGAAAAAGAAGGGGATCAGAGATGACAAAACAGGAAGCAAGATATCTGGCAGGCACGATCAGGAACAGACTTTCCGATTTTTATCGGGAAAAAGCCAGTCAGGTGATTTTAGAGAAAGTGCAGCAGATGGAAGAATATCAGAATGCAGAGGTTATTTTCTGCTATGTCAGCACAGAGGATGAGGTAAACACATGGCCTGTCATAGGGCATGCTCTTGAGCATGGAAAGAAAGTAGGAGTACCGGTGTGCATTGGAGACGGTATCATGGAAGTCAGGGAAATTACATCATTTTCTCAGCTGAAAAAGGGAGCCTATGGCATTATGGAGCCGGATTCATCCTGCAGAAAGATAGAAAAAGAGGAAATCCAGCTGGCATTGATCCCATGTGTATCCGCAGATCAAACGGGCCGGAGACTTGGACATGGAGCGGGATATTATGACAGATATCTGGCGGATACCCGGTTTGTGAAGGCAGCGTTATGCTGGGGAGAACTGATGATGGACCGGATACCGGTGGATGAACTGGATATCAGAATGGACCGCGTTATTTCAGAAAAGGAAGATTGTGAATAGAAAGGCAGATATTACATGGGAAACTGTCTTGAAACTGAGGATGGAGTAAGATAAGATAATGCCTGTTGAGGGAGAAAGGGTGAGAAATGTGTCAGCAAAACATGAGATCAGGCCAAAACGATCGACCGGATCATGGAATATGCCTGAAACGATCCGGCCGGGATTATGGAAAATTGAAATTGATCAGACTACCGGCCGGCATGTTCTGGAAGCAGAAGAGGAAATGTTCTCTCTTCTGGGAATTCCTGTGGATATGGGAGGAGAAGAGCGATGGCTTTACTGGCTTGAAAGAGTTGCGGAGAAAGACCGGGACTATGTAAACTGGGTGATTCAGATCATGATTGCGGTTCAGAAGCCGATGGAGGCTGAGTTTGGATGGAATCATCCAAGAAGAGGAGAAATCAGATTATGCTGGACCGGAATTTTTACGGCAAGAGAAGGGAATACAGTGGTGCTGGAGGGATACGGCAGGATAATGGAAGATATCATTCGTATATCATCAAAAGATACGGAAGATACGATGGTCGTGGAAAAGAAATATCTGATCAAAAGCGATTTCTATCAGACACTGCTTTCTGAGATGACAGGATATATGGAAGTGGATCTGGATTCGGGGATTATCCACAACAGCGGCGGAATCTGGAAGAGATATGCACAGGAAGGTCAGGAAAAGCATCTGAACTTTCAGTCGTTGGGTAAAAAATATATCAAAGAAGTGGTTATAGAACAGGATTTTAACCTCTATACAAAAAGTATGGATCTTAAAAAGATTAAAAAAATGTACCGGGAAGGAAAAAATACAATCACATGTCAGTTTCGCCGTCTGGTGGGAGATTCCATTTATCACTGGATGGAACTGGTGATCCATGTGTTTGAAGAAGGGGAATCCGGGAAAATATACGGACTTTTCTATATTAAAGATATTGACGAGACAAAAAGAAAATATCTTGAGCAGGAACGGGCAGCAGCGACAGATCCGCTGACCAATGTAATGAACCGGAGAAATTTTGAAATGTTAGTACGAGAAGCAATCCAGCGCAGAAAAAGGACAGAAAAATGCGCGCTTCTGGTGTTTGATATTGATAATTTTAAGAAAATCAATGATGCCAGAGGACATCAGGCTGGAGACCAGGTCCTGAAAGAATTTTCAAAAATTTTAACAGAAGCGTTTCGTAAAAGCGATGCAATAGGCAGATTTGGCGGAGATGAGTTTGTTGTATTTGTGAAAGGAATGCCGGAAAAAGCGATCGATCAGAGACTCGGATTTATAAAAGAGAAAATAAAAGAGATCAAAGCGGCGTCCATTACATGCAGTATTGGAATCTGCAGTCTGACAGCAGAAAAACTGGGGTATGATCAGTGCCTGGAAAGAGCTGATCAGGCGCTGTATGAGAGTAAGAAAAAAGGAAAGGATACCTTTTGTTACTGGCATCAAATTTCATAGTAAAAAATCCAGTGGACTCAAAGTAAGAGAACACTGGATTTTTTTGATGCGTTATCTGCCGGAGGCCAGTTCGTTGGCAAGATTTACGATCGTTTCGATCGGATTTGCCAGTTTGCTCTGGTTCATGGCATTGATATATGTCTGACGCTGACTGTATACTGTGTTGACGGCATTCAGAAGCGTTTCGCTTGTGACATCCTCTTCCTGAAGGACATAGCTGTATCCCTGTTTTTCAAAGGATTTTGCATTGAGGATCTGATCTCCGCGGCTGGCATTGAGTCCGAGCGGAATCAGTACATTTGGCTTGCGGAGAGCAAGCAGTTCACAAATGGCATTGGCACCTGCGCGGGATACGACAACATCGGCACATGCGAAATAATGTTTCAGATCATCTTTGACATATTCGAACTGGCGATAGCCTTTTCTTGTGTCCAGAGACTGATCCAGATTGCCGCGCCCGCACAAATGGATGATCTGATAGGTTTTCAGCAGTTCATCCAGGTTGTGTCGAATCGCATTGTTGATTGCCACAGAACCTAAACTTCCGCCGATGATCAGAAGAACCGGTTTGTCTGCCTGGAATCCGCAGAGTTTAAGGCCGGTTTCTTTCCTGCCCTGGAATAATTCCTGACGGATTGGAGATCCGGTAAGCACAGCCTTGCCTTTTGGAAGATGTTCTATGGTCTCAGGAAAGTTGCAGCATACTTTGCTTGCGCTTGGAATGCTGAGTTTATTGGCAAGACCCGGGGTCATGTCAGATTCATGGATGATGACCGGAATATGAAGTTTTTTAGCGGCAATAACGACAGGAACTGTGACAAATCCGCCTTTTGAAAATACTACATTTGGATGCAGCTTTTTAAGGATTTTTTTCGCTTCAAAGTAGCCTTTGATGACACGGAACGGATCAGTGAAATTTTTCAGGTCAAAATACCGGCGGAGTTTCCCGGATGAAATACCATAGTAAGGAACTCCGATATCATCAATCAGTTTACGTTCCATGCCTTCATAAGAACCAATATAGGCAATATCATATCCCTCATCGATCAATTTTGGAACAAGAGCCATGTTCGGTGTTACATGGCCGGCAGTGCCGCCTCCGGTTAAAACAATGCGTTTCATGTTATCTCCTCCCCTGATTAATGATTTTCTTCATACTGTTTTAATGCCCGGGACAGCTGATCCGGACATGAAGTTCCGCGGAATCCGCACTGAATGCCGGAAAGCTTGTCAATCACTTCCTGAACCGGAAGACCTTTGGCAAGGGCTGCAACACCGGTTGTGTTCCCCTGGCATCCGCCGATAAATTTAATATCTGTAAGAATTCCGTCTTCTATTTCAAATTCAATGGCACTGGAACAAGTACCTTTTGTCTTATATACCATAAGTTTCTCCTCCTAATCGTAATCATAGATGAATGATAAAAGTTCAATCATCACACTATTATAGCACAAATGAGCATACTCCATAAAGAAAGAATTGTCATCAGGAAATTTGACAAATCTAGCATTGCTTTTGATAGTTTGCATGAAAGCACCATGATAAAATGAAAACAGAAAAAGAAATGAATAGAACAGAAATGAGGTATTGCCTATGAGTAAAGTGTTTGATGAAGACAGTATTTTATTAAATGAATCCTTTAACGATAAGACTGCGGCAATTCGGAAGGCCGGAAAGATGCTGTATGACAGAGGATGTGTAGAAACGGAATATATTGACGCAATGATTGAGAGAGATGAAAAAGTATCAGTATATATCGGAAATGGAGTAGCGATTCCTCATGGGGTTGCCGGTTCAGAACAATATATCAAGGCTTCCGGAGTGTCATTGATCCAGGTGCCGGATGGCGTTGACTTTGGAGAAGACAGGAAAGCTTACATTATCATTGGAATTGCCGGCGTCAATGATGAACATCTGGATATTCTTGCCAAACTGGCAGTTACATGTTCGGATATGGAAAATGTGGAAAAGCTTAGAACAGCCAGAAGCAAGCAAGAGGTTATCAGTATATTGTCGGATGTATAAAGAAAAGAATTGAAAACAGCAAAATCCGTTTCAGTTTTTTCGAGAAAATCTGAAACGGATTTTTCCATATTTACAGGGAACTTTGATGATTTTGTTATCTTAATTTCTTTTTATAGATCAGAGTACCTGCAATTCCGGCAGCAGATACGATAAATAGCATAAGCCATACATCATATGGAGCCTCGTCGCCGGTTTTTGGGGATGTTTTGCTGGTTTCTTCCTGAGTGGCAGCAGGATTTTTACTGTGATCAGATCCCTGGACTGGTTTTAATTGATCATCGGAAGTCTCCGTCTTAGGAGGCTCAGGAACAGATGGATTTTTTGTGTCATCCGGGCTGGAAGGATCTTCAGGATCCTGTGTTTCGATCACCGGGATTTCCTCTGTTTTGACTGCTCCGCATACGGTGCAGGTGTAAGTTTTTTCTCCGGCCTGGGCTGTTGTCGGCTCCTTTGTCACCTTGCCTTCATCATACGTATGACCTTTGGCAGATCCTTCGTCTGTGATCGTATCTTTCGCTGTATGGCATACATCGCACACGGCAGTCTTAGTTCCGTCTTCTGTGCATGCGGCATTGTTGTCAGAGACATATTTAGTAAAGGTGTGAGCCGCCAGACTGCCATATGACTGACCGCAGATTTCGCACACTGCCTGTTCCTGACAGGTGGCAGTTCCGCCAGTATGTGTTGTGTGAACAAAACCGGTATAAGAATCCTTATTGAGAATTAAGATCAGATCTTCATAGCCGGAAGCATGGATGATGCATACGCCGGTATCATCATTTCCCCATCCTTCTCCAATCGTGATGCCTTTTAATTCCCATCCATAAGCTCCGTAAATGCCATATTCATTCCATCTCTGATTCCAGGTTACGTATCCTTTTGAATAGGAAATGCCGTTTACTGTGACACCGGACACACTTTTTACCCATTCTTCTGCATTGGAAGACGGGATTACGGCAAAATCACCAGTCGGATCATTGCGCTGTATTGTAACAGAAGGGGGTGTTTTCCCTCCATCAGAATCTTGTGCAAAACAGGTAGATGCAGCAAATGAGAGCATCAGAAACAAAGCCATAATGGAAACAGCTAATTTTGTAAATTTTAAATTTTGAACTTTCATTTCTTACTTTTTCTTTCCTCCTTAGATAATGAAATATAGAGGTTAGCTGCAACTAACTAAAATTTCAATTACATTATACTACACAAATTTTCTATGTCAAGAAAATTCTTCCAGTGCAAATCTTTAGAAAAAATGGACGAAAACAGCAGAATTATGATATGCTGACAGATAAGAAGACATATCGGGAGGAAAATTTATGAAAATTGGAATTATAGGAGCAATGGAAGAAGAAGTCAGCCAGCTGATCGAACAGATGGAAGAAAAAAGAGAAGATACTCTGGCAGGCATGACTTTTTATGAAGGAAAGCTGAGAAAAAAAGATGTTGTAGTCGTACAGAGTGGAATTGGAAAAGTAAATATGGCAGTGTGCACGCAGATACTGATTGACCGGTTCCATGTAACCCATTTGATCAATACCGGTGTTGCCGGAGGCCTGTACAAAGATATCGAAGTAGGAGATATTGTGATTTCCAGCGACGCCCTGCAGCATGACATGGATGCCACTGGATTCGGTTATGAACCAGGCGTGATTCCGCGGATGGAAACTTCAGTTTTTCAGGCAGATCAGGAGATGGTGGAGACTGCAAAAGAAGTATGTCATGAAGTCAATCCGGACATCCAGTGTTTTGTAGGCAGAGTTGTAAGTGGAGATCAGTTTATTTCTGATAATGAGAAAAAACATCAGCTGATCGAAAATTTTAAAGGCTACTGTGCGGAAATGGAAGGAGCAGCCATGGCACAGGCTGCGTATCTGAATCATGTTCCATTTTTGATTCTGCGGGCAATTTCTGACAAAGCAGATCAGGAAGCAGCAGGAAGTTATGAAGAATTTGAAAAGATGGCAATTTTGCATATTGTTCGGCTTGTTCTTGGAATATTAGACAAGGAATAGTCTAACTTTGTAGGATGGTTTCTCTTAAGTTTCCGTTCCTCTCCTTTTATAATGATAGATAAAGAAAATAAAAGGAGAGATGAGTATGGAGATCTTAAGAGAAACTTTTTTTGTACAAGGACTGGCAGCTGCACTGATCATAGGGATTGTATCCAAAATTATGGTCTGGAAAAGCTACCATAACCTGTTGATTGCATCGGAGGAGATGGACAGGCCTCAGAGACGATGGATCGGGGTGTTGAAGAAAAAATTTGAAAATTATTATCAGCTGGACGCGGATGTGCATAACACAGGCTGTATTGTGGATCAATATTTTGAAAATCACAGACTTCTGGGGATATCGATCACAGTCTGGGAACAAATCCCCGGCCTTTGTGCGATTTTGTGTATGATGCTGGGATGTGCCGGCGCCGCGAGAGGAATTGCCCAGGGGACGGATATTTTCCTCTGGCTGAGGAGTCTTATGCTCAGTGCTGTCGCGGGCTTTCTTATTTTTATGATAGATTCTCTGTTTCAGATGGAACACATGAAACGGATGATTCGGACGAATCTGATCAATTATCTGGAAAATGTACTGCCGAATCGTGTGAATAAATCCATGAAGAAAAAAGAAAAAGATGTCCGGAGACAAAAGAAGAATCAGGAGAATCTGGAAAAAGAAGAAGAGGAAGCTGGGAAAATTGCAGGACATTGGGAGCAGATTGCAAGCGCCAGGGAACTGGAGCTGACTCCGGAAGATATTCAGACACTGAAAGATTTTATCAATGAATTATAAAAAGGAAAATGCTTCATAGAATAGTAAAAAAGAATGGAACAAGAAAATGAAGCATTGGATTCGAATTGCTGCGGCTGCAGGCATTTTCCTGTGTTTGTGTGGATGCGGAGACAAAACTTCGGACCGCAAAAAGGAAGAAGTGAAAACGACGGAAGAGGCGCTGATGACATTATCTCAGGAGAAAGAAGGCTGGTGGCTGAAGCGGAGAGAAGGAAATCAGCCTCCAGAGGTATCGGATAAAATTGATCTGTCAAAGTATGATGCGTATTATATGGATCCGAAAGCTTCCGATTCGAAAAAAAAGCGGATTTATCTGACCTTTGACTGCGGATATGAAAACGGTTTTACACCTAAAATTCTGGATGTATTGAAGAAAAAAAAGGTGCCTGCAGCTTTTTTTGTAACCAAACCTTTTATCCGGGAAAATCCAGATCTTGTGAAGCGTATGAAGAAAGAAGGACATGTGGTAGGAAATCACACGGTGCATCATAAGAGTATGCCAAGTCTTTCCGACCGGGATAACAAACAGGAAATTTATGACTGTGCAGAATATTGTAAAGAGGCGACAGGATATGAGATGGATCCGTTTATCCGGCCGCCAATGGGAGAATACAGCGAGCAGAGTCTGAAGCTTACAAAAAAACTGGGGTATAAAACGATATTCTGGAGTATGGCCTATGTAGATTTTGATGTGAACAATCAGCCAGGAAAAGAATATGTCATTGAGCATTTTGATCGATATGCTCATAATGGGGCAATTCCGCTGATCCATAATGTCTCCCAGTCCAATGCAGAGGCTCTGGAGACCGTTATAGAGCATTTGAAGAAAAAGGGATTTGAATTTCTTTCCCTGAAAAAACTGCCAGACTATTGAAAGAGGAAAGTTTGTTTGATAAAATATATGTATCCGTTATCTATGATACGGATATCAAAGAAATGGGGATTCTCATTCTCTGAGGATCAGGATAAATCAGAGTTTGAGAATGAAAGACTTTCAAAGAGACTTTAGGAGAAGACATGAACAGAATTGCTAAGTTTCACAAAGTAAGTTTTCATCAGTTTGAGGAAAGCTGGAAAGAAGAATTTCCAGATACTCTGCCGGAAGAGATTCAGGAGATTTATGACGGAATTGAACTGCCGCGCAGAGCAACGAAGGGATCAGCGGGATATGATTTCTTCAGCCCGGTGGATTTTGAACTGAAGCCGGGAGAGACTGTTAAGATTCCGACAGGAATCAGGGTTTCTATGAGAGAAGACTGGGTATTGTGCATTTTTCCAAGAAGCGGACTGGGGTTTAAGTACCGCCTTCAGATGAACAATACAGTGGGAATCATTGACAGTGATTATTATTTCTCAGATAATGAAGGACATATTTTTGTGAAATTAACCAATGACACCAACGAAGAAAGAACCATATCGATAGTACAGGGAAGCGGTATGGTTCAGGGGATTTTCTTCCAGTATGGGATTACGGAAGACGATCACGCAAATGAGGTGCGCAATGGTGGATTTGGTAGTACAACAAAGAATCAATAGTGTCAGATGATGAAAGGCCAGGGCAGTTGGAAGCCCTGGCCTTTCACTGTTTATTAGAAGAATTAAAAATATTATAAAAAAGATAAAACCAATTAAAAATGATTAAATTATGTAAAAATGGTTAAAATACTTTAAAAATCATTAAAAACCAATAAAAATGCGTTAGAATGTGATATAATTTTAGAAAAGGAGGTTTGAGTATGGAATTACGTGCAGAAGATGTATTTAGGCCGGGAGCGTTTCCTGAATATACTTATATATCAAGAAAATCTAAAACATCAGATTTATCATATGAGTTTCGATTAAAGCAGGCAATACGAGTTTCCGGGTTTTTGACATCCTTGGTGGGACCATCTAAAATGGGAAAAACAATCCTGTGTGAAAAAGTAATTGGATTTGAAAAGATTGTAGAGATTTCAGGTGCAGATTTCAATGACGATACAGATTTTTGGAAATTAGTTGCCGCAAAAGCCGGATTATCTTATGAAGGACAATTTTTTTCGGAAAGAAAAAATGAGGATACGAAAGATACAAAAAAAGAAACTTTTTCGCTGACAAAAGATAAGATTATCGAATATTACAAAAAAGAAAATCTGGTTTTGGTCATTGATGATTTTCATTATGCACCTGTAAAAAAACGACTTCAAATTGCACAACAATTGAAAGATGCAATCCGGAGGGGATTTAAAGCCATTGTCGTTTCTTTACCTCATAGAGCAGACGAAGCAATACGTCAGAATGCGGATCTATCTGGCCGGCTTAGTCTGATAAATATGGAGGTATGGGAAGTACAGGATTTAAAGGAAATTGCGAAAGTTGGATTTGCGATATTGAATATTAAAATTGAAGATAGTATAGCTGAAAAAATTGCGGTGGAAAGTCTGTCTTCTCCTCAGTTGATGCAATATATATGTTTGAACATCTGTACTATTTTAGAGATATCTGATGATACTTCATTAGAAGTGAAAGAGGAAATTCTGGAAAAGGCATATCGCTATACAACAGCCAATTTTGAGTACGGAGATGTCATTACATTAATACAAAGAGGACCTAGTACAAGAGGAAAACGAAGAAATCATTTTCTAACCAAAAAGGGAGAGAGCTGTGACATTTACGAATTAATTGTAAAATCAATTGCGGAAAATCCACCAATTATGAAATTAAAATTTGAGGATGTGAAAGAAAGAATATATCATTTGTTAAAAGAGGACTGTAAAGGGCCGACTCCTCAGACGATTAAATCGAGTCTGTCAAAGCTGCAGGAATTATTAAATGGACGGGAAGATATATTCAGAGTATTAGATTGGAAAGAAGGAACTTTGTATATTTTGGATCCATTATTTTTGTTTTATCTGCGTTGGGGAGGAAATAGAAACGGTGAATGAGTTTCATAGTATAGAGGAAGCTTTGGCATCTTTTAAAAAAGCTGATAATGAGCAGACATTTGAAATGAATGTAACTTTGTTTAAACAATATTTGAAACAAGATGGGATGAGTGCGGAAGGCATAAAAGAATTTGAAAGAAGAGCATACTATCTTCCAAATGAGTATTCCAAAAAAGATACACAAGAAAGAATGATGGTGGCAAGAGAGAGGGTTATTTCTTATATAGAGCAATTTCTTGATAACGAAGAAAGTAATATTCTGCTTCAAGTATTAGAGCATTATGACTTATTTCTAGAAAATTTAATAGAAAGAGATCCCAATAAAAGGGCCGGAATTAGAAAAGAACAATTGTCTGCATTAAAGATAGAAAATGAATATGATGTACAGCATTTGTTATTTGCGTATCTCAAGCCTTTATATCCGATGGCAAGAACAGAAGTAAATCAGGATATGGGATATGCAACTGTTAGAACAGATATTTCTCTTGATTCTGAGACGGTGATAGAGGTTAAATGTACCAGGCCTTCGATGCAGTTAGGAAAATTGAAAGAAGAGATAGCAGCAGATATGATACATTATAGTGAAAAAAATATATATTTTTTTATATATGATAAAGAAAAGATAATAAAAGAACCTCAAATCTTTAAAAAAACATATGAGAAAATGGTAAAAGAAAAGAATATACATATAACTATTCATCAGCCTAAAATTTTGTAATTCTCAATAAAGGCATCAGCTGTTGTAAAAGCGCTGATGCTTTTTTTGACAGGTTGAAGAAAGGATCAATTCTTTATATGATAATGATGAGAGGGATTGGAGACCCAGAGATATTTAGAAAAAGAATTGTTAGGTTCTCGCCTCCAATCTGTAAAAAATTTGAGTGGCTAGGTAATGATTGTAGGCATGTGTGTTGCTAGGTTAATAGTTTCATTGGGTCTCTTTTAAATCCCTCTCATTTAATAAACCTTAAAAAGAAGAAAAAAGGGAACTAAAATCGAAAAAAAATAAAAAACATAGGTTTTTTATTCAAATAATATCCATATTTTCCATAAAACGTCGAAAAGACAGACGAAGTCTGCCTTAGATAAGAGAACGACGAGTAAGGATTAAAAAAACAGAGTTAATAGTGGAATTAAGATTTATTTATAGCTGTTTTTATAGGTGAAGGTGTCGCTGTTGATTTTAGCGCCGCCTTTGGATTTGTAAATTGTAACAGTGCTGTGAACACGGTAAGTGTAGCCTTTTGTTACATAGTAGGAACTGCTAAATAAATTGCTTCCAGTTTCACCATGAGTACCACTGGCTAAAGTATGCCAGGATCCGCCAGAATATCGCTGCAGTTTCATTGTAATGGTTGAATAATAAGTTCCAACACTGGGAATCACAGAGGTATAAAAATCAGCTCGTCCTAAAGTACCGAATGATAAGCCAATGGTAACATTTTGAAAGCCATCCCAGTCATTGGCTGCGGAGACGGGAGTAATGGAGGATGACAGAAGGACAAGGGAGCAAAGAGAACAGAGAGCAATTGCTTTTCGAAATTTTTTCATAAAAAATCCTTTCTATCCTTACTGTCATAAAAACTGATTTGAATAGAAAGGGTAAAAAAATAAGACCTTCTGGCCTTATTTTTTAAAATTAACATTTTGTGCTATTTTGATCATTTCCGATTGTGATTCATTAGAGGTAATAGTAAAGATAGCGTTATGATTATAAAAAAGAAGAGTATTTTGCGTATCTTTTAGAAAATAAAATGTTTGATCGTTAATAGAAATTTTGCTGTAATTCCCAGATTCGGATTGGTTAATATAATTGTCATATTTTTGATCTAATTGAATTGTAATATATAAAAAAGAGTTTTCCTTTTGATAATTGTATATAATATGATCATTATTATTTGAAGTTTGAATTTTTGTACATTCATATCCGTTGGGAATATAATCAAACTGGATTTGATCTTCTATATTATTATCTTTCTCATTAACATCAACTTTAGTTTTGTTCTTTAGAGTACTGTTTTGACGAAAGATAAAATTTAATATAGGCTCTCGGAATGCTTTTACATTCATAGCCGTCACAGATGCAGCTCCAATGACGATCACTGCGGCAGCGGCAACTTTTTTGCCCAGATGAAGTCGTTCCTTGCGGACTTCTTTCCGATAAGCATCTTTGAACATCTTGTCCATACGGTCATCGAAGTCCTTAGGAATGTCCATTTCCGGAAGTTCGTCAAATTTCTGAATTTCGTCATCTATATATTGTTTCCCACCATATTCAATCAAATGATCCAGGAGTTGTTCCTGTTCTTCAATTTTCTTCTTGTTATCTTTCATAGAAATCCTCTTTTCGAAACATCTTTCTTAATTCTTTCTTCGCTAAAGCAATTCGTTTGGCCACGGCACGTTCAGAAATATGAAACATATTGGCAATCTCTCTGTATTTAAACCCATATACATAATGGAATAACATCGTATCACACAATGGCGGCTTCAGTTTTGCAAGCTTTTCTTTGACGGATTCTAGATTAATGAATCGTAAATAAGCATTTTCCGGGTCTTCCAAGTGGTAAGATTCATTTCCATCTTCGTAGTCCAGAGAAAGATGGGAATTCTTTTTCTCCTCATCAGCCATGGTATACATGACATTGCGAAGCATTGCTGAAAGAAAGTAGAGAATTTCTTCTTCGGGAACATTCAAAATACTTTGCGGGTACATAAGAGCTTTCTCAAAAACTCGCTGAACCGCCTCCTCAGCTGTATGCTTGTCTGAAGTATATTTAAATGCGGCATAGAATAATTTACCGGCGTATTCTTTATAAAGATGGGCAATATATTCTGTTACCTGACTGCCGACCGGGCGCAGCGTTTGTCGCTTCATATATCCACTCTTTCTCAAAACATATTTATAAGAAATTTATTTTCCTTATACAGTAAGTATACTCAAATAGGCGAGAACTGTAAATAATCTTTGAAAAAATTACTCTTCAATTACCTGGATTTCAAGGTAATCAAAGTCGATTTCTTCTATAAAACTGTCTCTCGTAAATCGGGTTTTGCTGCTGCGGATAAAATCCTGTTTATTGGATTCCAGCCAGAGAGGTTTAGGAAGGTCAAATTCATAGCACATTTCTTCCAGTGCCTGGTAGACTTTCCTGGTACGATTTAAATCATTGTCAACACAGATTACCGTATCGGTAATCATGCGGTTCTTTTTAAAGATTTTTCCCCACATACGAAACATAAGGTTCCTGCTTTCTAGATGATAATAAATAGTTACTTTGGCTTTAGTATAGAAGTATTTTTCTTCCTTGTAAAGCGCAAATGGTGTGTTATACTTGAAAAAAAGGCGGAGGAATTACGAATGAAAATAGTAAGAAGAATTTTTGCAGACGGTCTGTCCGGAATGACAACCGGATGGTTTTGTACCTTTGTCATAGGGACGATTTTACAGCAGATTGGGAACTGGATTGGGGGAGACGCCGGTGGAATGCTGCAGACCGGTGCAGCTGCTCTTAAGGTGTTTGCCGGAGCGGCGATCGGCGCAGGAATGGCATATAAGCTTGGGGAATCAGCGTTGACAGCTTCAGCGGCTGCAGCAGCGGGGATGATTGGTGCGTACAGTACACAGATACTAGATGGATCGATTCTGACAGATGGAAAGATAGTGCTGGATGGACCGGGACAGCCTTTGACAGCTTTTGCAGCTGCATATATAGGAATTGAGATTGGCAGGATCATTGCGGGACAGATCAGACCGGCAAGGCTTTTGGCTCCGTTTTTGACGATTATAATTGGCGGAGGAGCAGGAATTCTGATCAGTCCTTATATAGAAGGACTGATTGGAGAAATAGGAAAAATGATCCAGTGGGGAACACAGCAGGAACCGTGGCTTATGGGAATTGTTGTTGCTGTTCTTATGGGAATTGTATGTACACTTCCGGTCAATCCGGCTGCGGTTGCTTCTATGCTGAACCTTTCAGGTATTGCGGCAGGAGCAGCAGCAATCGGATGCAGCGCTCAGATGGTGGGATTCGCAGCAGCAGGACTGAGAGAAAATGGAATTGGAGGGTTTCTGGCCCAGGGAATCGGAACATCCATGCTTCAGCTCCCGAATATTCTTCGAAGACCCTGGATATGGATTCCATCGATTGTATCCAGTGGAATTTTAGGAGCGGTTTCTACAGTTTTGCTGAAAATGCCCAATAGTTCTCTTGGCGCGGTTATGGGAACAATGGGACTGTCAGGAGCAGTTTCCGGTTATCATATGATGGAAGAAGGCATGGGATCTGCCGTTTTGATTTTTATCATGTATGCGGCTGCGCCGGCTGTTTTAACATATTTTATTGCCGAAGCGATGAGAAGAGCAGGAATCATTAAAAACGGTGATATGAAGCTGGATATATAAAGATATTTTCTAATCCGGATGAAATAAAAGAAGCCAGTTTTATTACAATCTGTAAACGTGTATTTTGGATCATTTTTTCATTATGGTCAGAAGTACGGTTTACGATGCCTGTGATGGAGATATTGCCGATGGGAGGCAGAACCTTGGAAACTCCCTGCCCAGGGAACAGAGGCATGGCAGAAAGCGTAATGCATCCGACATGTTCTTTGCAGCCAAGACATGCGTCTACCGCAATGATAAAAGGATCTGCGTAAAGACTGTGGATTTTGTGAATGGTCTGTTCCAGATTCTGAGCGTGGACAGGCCGTGAGAGACTGCCGTATACGGAGCAGAGAGAAGAATGATTTTGAAGATATTGTCCCACAAGCGGACCCAGACAGTCTCCGGTTGCCCGGTCTGTACCAATGCAGACGATGACCAGAGGCTGTTTCTTTTTGTGATATTTTTTGATCAGGATTTGAAGATCTTCCTGAAAATCCTGGAATGCATGAGCATCCGCAGGCTGATAATAAGAGATTTTGTTGGAAAATAGCATAAAAGTCCTCCGGATTTCAGTCTGTATTTGTGATTGTTTTGTCTTCCTAGTTTATACAAAAGGAAAGAAAGTATGTAGAAAAAAAGTTGGATTCTTTCGACGAGGTTTGATAAAAAAAATAAAAACAATATGCTAAAGTCTCCTTATTATAGAAGAAAGGGAGGCTTTTTTGTGAAGACAGAACAGCAGTTGCCAAAAAATATCCGGCAGATTGGGAGTCCGGTAGGTCATACAAAAGTTTATATTGAAGATTACGTGATTACCTTTTTAAATGCTCTTGCGATGGATCGAAATACTTTTGTGCGTGGAGCAATTTTATTTGGTGAAAAGAAAAATATCAGTAATGATACTGTGATTTTTGTACGTGGAGCCATCGAGGGACAGAATCTGGAGCTGGATTTGGATGAAGCTGTTTTTGACGATGCGGTATGGAGGGAGATCTATCAGCAGAAAGACAGATTTTTCCCTGATCTGGAAGTGATAGGATGGGCTTTGTCACGAATGGGGTTTTCTGTCCGGCTTAATGATAAAATTAAGAAGACCCACTTTGAAAATTTTCCAGGTGAGGGAAAAGTACTTTATATGGTAGATCATCTGGAGCAGGAAGATGCTTTTTATGTATACAGAGGTCAGGATCTGGTTAGGCAGAACGGATACTATATATATTATGAAAGAAATCCTATGATGCAGGATTATCTGGTAGAACGGAACCAGAAAATCCGGGAAGCACAGTCTTATGAAAATATGCTGGAAGCAAAACGGGATGAAAAAGTGATCCGTCAGTTCAGAGAAAAGATTTCCAAGACAGCAAAAGCCAGCAATCGGAGAGGAATGCTTCGAAAAGTTACATCTGCCGCAGCCGCCGCAATGGTGCTGGTCGTAGGAGGAACCATGTATTATTATGCAAAAAATGATACATCGGTGGATTTAAAAGATATGGTGCGCGGAGCGGTTCAGACAATGGGAGATGGAGTGAAAAATCAGATTTCAAAAGAAGAAGAGGATGATGAGATTCCATCAACGTTAGAAACGGAAGAAGAAACAGAGGAAACCACTCAGGATACGGAGGAAACTTCCACACAAAAAGAGACAAGCACCCGGAAAGAAACATCGGAAACAGCTGCTACAACAGCAGCCTCTGCAAGAAATACCAATTCTTCTCAGACATATACGGTAAGGCGTGGGGATACTCTGGTATCAATCAGCAAGAGAATGTATGGAACACAGAAAAAAGTGGAGCAGATCAAAAATGCAAACGGCATCGAAGACGGGGATCATATTTACCCGGGACAGAAGCTGCTCATTCCGAACAGCTGAAGAACTGTGAAAGGACGGCGGACGGCGGACAGGCTGTCAGCGGGCTTTCTACTGGACGGAAGATGTCTGATATTGTATAATAAATTACTATCAAATGAAAAGATGGACAGAGAATGGAAGGAGCTTTATGGAACAAAAGACGAAATCAGGTTTTTCTCTTTATGTTAACAGCAGTGAAAGCGTCCAGAATGCAATCGTGCTTCGGGAGAAAAAGAAAAAATATCGAAAAATTCTTCTTATCGGGCTGGCAATTCTCTGCATTATGACGTTTTTAATATATCGTTACCGTACTTATCATACGATGAGCAGCACAAAAGAAATTTCAAAAGAGATGTCAGATTCAACACAGTCATTTGCTTATGAGAATGGCACGATTTGTTATAATGAGGATGGCATTTCTTTTCTTAACAGCAAAGGGGAGACAGAATGGAATAAGACTTTTTCGGTCAGAAATCCAATTAGCTCTTACTGTGGAGATTATATTGTGGTTGCATCGAAAAGCGGAAATGAAGTAAAACTTCTGGATGATACAGGAAATATGAAGAGTCTGACGGTATCTTATCCTATTATTGATGCAGAGGTTGCTGAACAGGGAGTGATCGCGCTGATGCTTCAGGGAGATGACGGAAACTATATTGAGCTTTATGATGCAGCACAGGAAAAGCTGGTCAGCATTAAAACGACTCCAACGCAGAATGGTTATCCGATGGATATTGATGTATCATCGGATGGACAGAATCTGGTGGTCAGCTATCTTGTTGTTGATGGAATTGAGACGAAGAGCAGGATTGCTTTTTACAATTTTGGAAATGAGGGAAAAGAAAAAGAAGACCGTCTGGTTGCCGGATTTGATTTTAAAGACACTGTGATACCGAAAGTAAGCTATATGGGAAATTCCAGAGTCAGTGCCATAGGAGATAATGAACTGGTGATTTTTAAGGCGGGAAGTAAACCGTCAATGAAAAAAGAGATAGAGATCAATGAATCGATTAAAAGCATTGCGGTTAATGAAGATTATGCAGCGTTGATCGTGGAGGCAAAGGAATCAGAAGAACAGTATGAGGCAAGAGTATATAACAGGGCCGGACGGCAGATTATGTCACATGGTTTCTCTTATGAATTTAACAAAGCGTCACTGGGAGATGGAGAATTGCTTCTAATAGGAAGTTATCATTGTTCCATTCTGAATTTCGCCGGTCACGAGATGTTTCGCCATGATTTTGATAAGAGAGTTTTAGATATATCACCAACAGGAAAAGCCCGCAGGTATTTGGTTTCTTATGAAAGCGGAATGGAACTGATCAGTCTGCGGTAGAAATGGAGAGTTACATATGGGAGAAATTATTTTAATTATTTTATTGTTGTACTTATTGATTCAGGTGGTCAGTGGATATCGAAAAGGATTTCTGAATGCGGCGCTTGGATTAGCTGCATGGATTTTAACCTTCGCAATAGCATATTACCTGGCGGATTATTTCAGGGATCCGGTTTCTCAATACATTGTAAGACAGCCTCAGAATTTTCTGACGAATCAGATTGCCTATGTTATTGCGTTCGTGCTGGTAACGATTGTGGTTCGGATTATTTTTTCTTTTATAATTCGATTTATCAATAAGATCAACAATCTGCCGGGGATCGGATTCATCAACAAGGCAGCAGGAGGCATCCTGGGATTTGCAAAAGGATCTCTGGTTATTATGTTTGTATGTTTCTTTATTTCCTTAATGCCGGTGGTTGGATTGAATACGCAGTATTCCCAGATAGTAAGACCGGGAAGCATTATGGAGATTTTTGTAGAGAACAATCCATTTACACAGATGCTTGAAAACAGTACAGGAATCAATATTTCATAATAGTCAGGCAAACCGCACGTTTTGTTTTTGAAACGTGCGGTTTTTTGTATGGATAATACAATATGTAACAGGAAAGAAATAAAATTGAGAAAAAGATGAAAAAATTGAAAAAAGTAGTTGACACAAAGAATCTGGCGTGCTATTATAACTAAGCTGTCTCTGAGAGAGACGGAAACAAATCATCGAAAAGATAAAAAAGAACAAAAAAGTGCTTGACAAAGTCACTGAGACATGATATTCTATAAAAGTTGCTGACAGAGATTGATCAGAACGATAGAAAAAATCTTGAAAAAAGTTCTTGACAAACAAACTTCGAGATGATAGAATA
>NZ_BLYI01000001.1 GCF_016586355.1 Anaerostipes butyraticus | reverse complement strand
CATAGAAGTAGGATCTTTTATTCTTTACCGCACTGTGTGCACTGACAACAAGCGTCTCCCGCAGTAAAGCGTTTCCTTTTCGGGTCTTGCCTGACTTTCGCTTTTTCGCACTCTCGTTATCGCCCGGACATAATCCAGCCCATGAGGCCAAGTGCCCATCGCTGGGAAACCGCTCCATGTCCGTGCCAAGGACCGAAATGATCGCCTGTGCGCTGGTATTTCCAATGCCGGGGATATCCTGGATCGCTTTTGCGGCTTGTTTTTCCTGCGGTTTCATGAAGTTATCAATATCATCATCAAGTTCGTTGATGATGGCATTGAGTTCATCCAGGTGTTTGAGAAGAAGCCGCAGCATTTTTCGCTGGATGTCAGACATGATCCCGTTCAGGTCGTCAATGATCTGTTCCTTTGATGCTTTCAGGTTGTGTGCGATGACTTTCTTTTCATAGAGGATGTCATATTCAGCAGAGCCGATCTGTTTCCCGGAAAGGATGTACTCCAGGATATTTCTGGCACTTTTGCCATTGATATCTGTGATCGTACCGGATATTTTGATATTGGCGCCTTCCAGCATCTTTTGGAGTCTGTTCAGTTCGCGGTTACGTTCCCTGACAAGGCTCTTGCGGTAACGAACGAGTTCCCGCAGTTCTCGCTGGTCTTTGTCCGGAATATAGCTTGCCCGGAGCAGGCCATGCATAAGAAGATCAGCGATCCATTCCGCATCCTTTACATCTGTCTTACGTCCTGGAACTGCCCTCATATGGCGGGCATTCACCACGATAGCATTCAGACCGGAAGATTCAAGGATATTATATAAGGGTTTCCAATAGGAGGCTGTGCTTTCCATGGCAGCCATTTCACAGCCGCCATCTTTCAGCCAGTCAGCCATTTCAAGGAGTTCTCTGGTTGTTGCACCGAACTCACGGATCTCTTGTTGGTTGCCTTTTTTGAAACAAGCGATGATAAGTTTTTTGTGCACATCAATACCACAACATTTGTCGTAAACTTTTTCCATAATGCTACCTCCATGGATAGAATTTACGGCATAGCTTCCTGTCTTTTGATATTTTACTGTACGTCCTTCTGCCGCGGTGCGGCTGGACAGATGGTGGTTCAAATGAGGAAGCTCACATTCAGTT